>CALAGQ010000030.1 GCA_937891765.1 uncultured Nitrospina sp. | reverse complement strand
ATCTATTACACTGTTAATTTCAGACAGAATCATTTTCAAGTCAACATTATGCATGCTGGCGGTTTGCTCCACGGTTTCAAAAACCTGACCCGGGCAGGTGAAACAACTTTCGCCGTAATGCGCTTCGAATACTTTTTTGGTGGTCGGGTAAGTCACGATCAAACTACCGACCCGTGTGTCAGCCTCGCACATTTGCCCGCACTCAATTTCCTGTCCCGCTGCCGGAGATCCCTCCGGATGAGGTTGAGAAGCCGAAGATGCTTCTTCAGCAAAAATTACCTGATTGAGTTTTCCCAGAAACTCTGCTGGCGACACGCCGTGTTTTTCGCAGGCCTTGTCGATGCTGATCACTTTGGCGAAGGTTTGCCGTGCAGTCGGATTAGCCAAGGCCTGGAATCCATTTGCGACAAAAACCTCCAGAGCTTGTGGAAACTGGTCGATCACTGGTCCCACTTTCATATCTCCGGTAATTTTTGTCGGGGGCAGTCCTTCCTTTTCGGGGGAGAGGACAAAATAGAGATTGTAAAACATGATCACGAACGATATTCCGGCAAGAACGGCAAAAAAGATGAAGAGAGCCTGAGTCGCCCCTCCTCCTCGCCAGTCGTTGAAACTCTGCACAGCCACCATTCCCAAGAGACCCGCATTTTGCAGAATAAACTGAACTTTCATTCCGCCGGGCCAGGGCAGTGTGCGTGCGCTGAACCGGGGCAGCACATGGTAGGCCACGCCCGATACCATCATGGTCATGAACCCGAGCAGGTTCAGGTGGATATGGATGAATCTTAGCGGATTTGAAAGCGAAGGGTTGATGGCCATGGTGATGCCAAGTAGAGCGCCGATCACCGCATAAATGAGGCCTGCTTTAATAAATAGTCGTGGGCTGTTATCCATAGCAGGTAAGAGGTATCAAAGCGTTAAATTATTCCACCAAATAAACTCTACCCCGCCACTCGGTGCGGGAAAAAACCAGAGTCTCAATCATGGAGTTTATCATGATGGCCGCCATCACAACAGCGCCTATCGGAAACAGGCAGGCGTTGATGCGGTTCAGCCCCAACTCATCACAGATTTTAATCGTTGCGGCGGAAACCATGATGACGCCGAGCAGGGAGAGTCCTACCCAGAGTAGGCCGGACCCTACCACCACATTCCATCCCAGCACCAGATAAGGCGTCAGCAAAAATGCCAGCACCATGAATACATAATAAAGCGCGCGGACGACCGAGCGCTTCATAGCCAGGAACATATTCTTGCGCCAGCCGGTCCAGATTTCACGGAAGCCAAAATACATGCGAATGGAAAACAGACGCTTGGCATCGGCGACGAGAAGATTGAATCCGGCCCTCTTCAACCGCTTGGCGATCAACACATCTTCCAATACATCGGCCTTGCCGCCTTCGTGCCCGCCGATGCTTTCATAAGCTGCACGCTTGAACATGAGGAACGCGCCGAATCCCATCGCGCTTTTGTGACCTGGGCTGTTCACTTTTCTAAACCGTGTCAGGGATGCGATAAAGCCGAAGATGGTCGGTTGCACCGCCCTTTCCCAGAACGAACCAAACTCTGCTCGAGGCATCAAAGTCAGAGCGTCGAGATTGCGTTCCCGCATAGTAAAAACAGCGGTGCGTAACGCATCAGGTTCAAAAACAGGATCAGCATCGGTGAACAACAGAATCTCTCCTTTGGCTTTTTGGAAAGCCTGATGCAGAGCGAAAGGTTTTCCCAGCCAGCCTTCGGGCAGGTCTTCTCCGTTCAGCGCGATCAAACGGGAATTGTTTCGCGCCAGTTCCCGAATCAACTCGCCGGTATGGTCGGTGGAATGGTCGTTCACCACGATCACTTCAAACTGCGGGTAGTCCTGTTTCAAAAGGGACTCCAGACAAGCCCGAATTCCCCGCTCCTCATCTCTGGCAGGAACACAGACAGACACCAGCGGCGGGCGATCTATTTGATGCGCAACCGGTTCAAGGCGAACCAGATAAATTATGTTCACCGTCAGGTAAACAATCACCGTCACAATTAAAACCAGTTGCAGGGCTGTCAATATTTGTAGCAAGAGCGCTTCTTTCTTAAAAAGAAATAAAAATCGGGTGAAGGCCGAAAAATTTGCTATGCTTTAAGAAAGATAGTTGAAGAAAGGCCTTCATCTGCAGATTTAACGAAGTTTAGCATATTACCCGTTGCTCCACTCACCAGAACCTCTCAACAGAACACCATGACTAAAACTCGCATGTCTATTCTGATATTTACTTTGATCTTTTTTCTTGTTGGGGCCGATCCGGCGCAGGCTCTTTGCATCAAAAATGAGAAAGCCAATTTAAGAAAAGGCCCCGGCACCAAATACGAAAAACTCTGGGAGGTATTCCAATACATGCCCTTCAAACTTTTATCGACCAAAGGTAACTGGAAACAGGTGGAGGATTTGGACGGAGACCGTTATTGGGTTTACGCACCACTCACCACCCAGAAATATAAATGCGCCGCCATCAAAAACAATCAGACCAATCTCAGAGAAGGGCCAGGCACCGAACACCCAAAAGTAAAATGGGCTCCGGTGGACAAATATTTTTCCATGAAAGTCCTCAAAATCGAGAACGACTGGGCACACATCGAAGACGCGGCAGGCGACAAAGCCTGGATCTACCGCCCTCTAGTGTGGATTCAGTAACCTCCCACATTTAGAAGAGTCCCCCGCACTCCCTCATCCTGAGCCACTCCCTTTAATTTAACTGCAAAAAAAACTTTATTTCAGTCGCAATCAATATAATAATCAGGTTCAAACTTATTGAATGGGAACTGCCTATTTTTGATTCTCAAGTCTGATTGGAGTTAGCCATGACCACCGCAATCACACCGCTTTCAGCGATAAAAGAATTTCTCGCCTCCCCACAAAAACTATTGATCGATGGCAAGCGTGTCGATGCTGCCAGTGGAGAAACTTTTGAGGTTCTAGACCCTTCTGACAACAGCGTCCTGACCCATGTTCCCAAAGGTAACAAGGAAGATATCGACCGCGCCGTCAAAGCGGCACGAAACGCTTTCGAAAACGGACCCTGGAGAAAAATAACCGTCTCGGAACGGGGTAAGCTGCTCTGGAAACTGGCCGACCTGATCGAACAACGTACCGAAGAGTTCGCACAACTGGAAACCCTGGATAACGGAAAACCGCTCTCCATCGCCCGCGCCGCCGATGTGCCTTTGACCGTAGACCACTTCCGCTATTACGCCGGGATGACAACCAAAATTCATGGCGAAACGATTGACATCTCCGTTCCCTATGCACCGGGTGCTGAGTTTCTCGATTTCACTTTGCGCGAACCGATGGGCGTGGTGGGCCAGATCATTCCCTGGAACTTCCCCCTGCTCATGGCCACCTGGAAACTGGGCGTAGCCTTGGCTGCAGGCAATTGTGTGGTCTTGAAACCAGCGGAGCAGACACCTCTATCGGCCTTGTATCTCGCTGGCCTGTTTGCCGAAGCGGGATTTCCTGATGGAGTCGTCAATATCATCAGCGGATTCGGCGATGCGGGCGAAGCACTTGCCCGTCATGAAAATGTCGACAAAGTTGCCTTCACTGGAAGCACCGAAGTGGGACATGAAATCGTCAAATCTTCTGCTGGAAATTTAAAACGGGTTTCGCTGGAACTGGGAGGTAAGTCGCCCAGTATCGTGTTCCCCGATGCCGATCTCGATATGGCCGCTCAGGGAGTTGCAGGCGCCATCTTTTTCAACCACGGACAATGTTGCGCGGCGGGGTCCCGTCTACTAATTCACGAAAATATTTATGAAGATCTGATCGGACGCGTTGCCGAACTTGCAAAAAATATCAAAATCGGGCCGGGCATGTGCACCGACACCGATATGGGCCCGCTGGTTTCACGGGAACAACAGGAACGGGTATTGAATTATATCCGCTCGGGAGAACAGCAAGGCGCCAAAACCCGTGCTGGCGGCAACGCCCCCGGCAAGGAGCTTGAATCAGGATGCTATGTTCAACCCACCGTTTTTGACAATGTTAATCCTGATATGAAAATTGTGGCGGAAGAAATTTTCGGTCCGGTCGTGGTGGCCGCACCTTTTGAAGACCTCGATGCGGTCATCGCCCTTGGCAACGATACGGTGTACGGTCTGGCAGCAAGCGTCTGGACCAACGACATCAACAAGGCTCATAAAGTCGCAAAGGGTCTTAAGGCTGGCACGGTGTGGGTGAACTGCCACAACATTTTCGACGCGGCGGCGCCTTTCGGCGGCTATAAGCAAAGTGGGTTCGGAAGAGAAATGGGCATCCACGCCCTGGAAAACTACACCCAGGTCAAAAACATAATCCTCCAACTCCACTAGGCGTGCAGCCACCACTTGGCGTGGGGCCAATGAGCAATAGCCCGTCAAGCTGTCATAGCTCGTTGCCCGCAAAATAAACACATTGTTAGTTGGTTCCAGACTCAGACGCACTCGCCATGGCGGTAACTAATCAGCGTAACGCTGGACCCAATGGGCAATAACTTTCTCTGGTGAACAAAAACTTATCTCGGCTCAACGAGTCTTTGCTCCGTCGCCTCCACGGCTAGTGGTGCTCGTTGGTTCCACGGCTAGTGGTGCTGGGGATGCGGATTTTAAAACGGGTACCGATGCCCAGTTTGCTTTCGACTTCGATTTTACCTTTATGCGCTTCGGCAATGTGTTTGCAGATGCTGAGTCCCAATCCGCTGCCTCCTTCATCGCGTGACCGGGCTTTATCCACCCGGTAGAACCTGTCAAAGATGGATGGCAGGTCTTTTTCTGGTATTCCGATGCCGGTATCCTGTATCGACAACAGAGCGAACCCTGCTTCTTCCAGCAGAGAAACTTTCAGCTCACCGCCCGGTTGCGTATATTTAATCCCGTTGTGCAGAATATTCCAGACCATTTGCCGCAGCCGCACCTCATCTCCGTTGATTGTCACCGACTCCAGAAATGCTATGACGATTGAGATATCTTTATCGCCGGCCAACACTTCGGCATGTTTGCACACTTCTTCCACTAGGTCTCTCAAGTCCATCGGCTTGCAGTTGAGAAGAATCTGATTTTCATCGGACCGGGAGAGGACAAACAAGTCTTCCAGTACTTTGGACATATAGCTGATCTCTTCGAGGTTGCTGATGATCACCTCCTGATACTCTTTCGGGTCACGCGGTTTACTCAATACCAATTCGTTTTGCCCTTGCAAAACCGTTAACGGAGTCCGCAACTCATGCGAAGCGTCACTGCTGAATTGACGCATCTGGGCGAAGGAGTTTTCCAGTCGATCCATCATTTCATTAAAAGTAAGGGCCAGTTGGCCCAATTCATCCTGAACTTTGAACACGGGAATTCGCTGGCTCAACTCCTGCCCCTGCCCGATATCCCGGGCGGTTTGAATGATTTTTGATATAGGCTTCAAAGCTCGCCGGGCCAGAAATCGTGCGAACAGTGTAGCGAAAACGAGCACCGAGGGAACAGCGGTGAACAAAAATATCCTCAGGTTACTCAGAGTCTCCTGCACAGCCTCCAATGAAGTCCCTACCTGAACCAGATTGACCAGCTTTTTTTCCCGCAAAATTGGCATGGTGATAACCCGAATAGGGAACTTGCCATCCACAAGAAATGTTTCATAGGAATTTGCCCCCTTAAGGGCATCAGCATAAGCAATTTGAGATAACGGGAACTTGGAGGCATCAATATTGTTGGAGCGGGACCCAACATTGCCAGAGCCATCATAGATTCTGTAAAACTTGTTGAGGTTACCGGCTCCCGTGAACTGCTCGAAAATCTGGTCGAGTCCGGACAAGGTCGAACGGTTGAATTTCATCACTGCCGAGGTGGCAACAACGGTGGCCGAAACCGTCAGGGAGTTATCGACACTTTCATAAAGGCGCTTGGAAAGGAAATAATTAAGAAAAACGCTGAATAGGATGAGGATGAGGCCTAGTAACAGGATGTACCAGGCAGTCAACCTGGACCGAATGGATTTGAAAGCCATAGCTATTCTTTCATAATGTATCCAACGCCCCGGAGGGTATGCAAAAGCTTTCGGGAGTAATTTTTATCGATTTTCTTTCTTAAATGGTTGACGTAAACATCGATCACATTGGTGAAGGTATCAAAATTATAATCCCAGACATGCTCGGCGATCATCGTTCTCGTCAGCACCTTGCCTTGATTCCGCAAGAAATATTCCAACAGGCTGTATTCTTTTCCGGTGAGTTCAATTTCCTGGTCTTCGCGTTTCACTTTGTGGCTGACCAGATCCAGAGTCAAGTCGGCGATTTCCAGTGTCGTCTGAACTTCGGCTTTTCCTCTTCGGAGCAGGACGCGTATCCTCGCCAAAAGTTCCGAAAACGCAAAAGGCTTGGTCAGGTAATCATCGGCTCCTTGATTAAGGCCAGTCACCTTGTCTTCTACGGAATCTTTGGCAGTGAGGAGAAGAATGGGGGTTTCGATCTTCCGGGCCCTCAGAGTGGACAAAACTTCCAGCCCGTCAATTTTTGGGAGCATGAGGTCCAGAATAATCAGGTCATACTGATTCTGCTCTCCAAGAAGCAGTCCCTCTTCCCCATCGGGTGCGATATCTACTGCGTATGTTTCCTCTTCAAGACCTTTTTTAATGAAGCCGGAAACCTTTTTTTCATCTTCTACAATCAATATACGCATTTATCCATCCCATTTTTTTTGCACCTTATGAAGCTCTATCTCACCTTTCAACATTTCAACATGCTTTTCACAATCTTTTTGGATCGCGGAATACATGGCCCTGCAACTTTCATCATTGGCATCAATCATGGCCTGCTTGCATATTTTCACCGCCTCATGGGTGGCTTCCAGAGCCTTCAAAATATTGTCGTTGAACTTTTTACTCATTTTCGACCCTTAATTATTCCGGTTTCCATTCTATCATTAATTCTCTGTTGTTAAAGGGCTAAAACCCCCTTCCATCCCTTGGCAAGAGTTCACTCGCTTCTTTCAGTGAGCTCCCGCTCGAAGAGGAGTTTGACCAAAATAATTCCCAACGCCGCCCCGATAACAGGCAGGGCGTTGATCAATTCGAGCATATATTTCCCCAAGAACCCAAAGTTTTCGATCAAATACTGGGCAAACTTTACCCCAGACTGGTCCAGCCAGTAAAAAATGAGGTTGATGCCCATCCCGCAGACAAACCCAATAAAAGCCCCAAAACCATAATATGTGTATTTCATGATTAATTTCCACCGATGGAACGCATCGATTCAACTGGAAAAGTCTGCAAGACTTGGATTATGATGATACAAACACCATGCTTATTATACATACCTTGTTACCATTTTATAATCATTAGGAAATGAAATGCGACTCGCAAACAAAACAGCGATCATCACCGGCGGCGGATCAGGAATAGGTCAAGCCTGTGCCAGAGCTTTCCATCGGGAAGGCGCCAATGTGGTTTTATTCGGTCGAAGAAAACATAAACTGGAGGAAACAGCCCAGGAACTGGGTTCCCAGAAGCTGGGTTCTCGCGTCCTGACGATTCAGGGCGATATGACCCAAAGTGACGACCTGGACCGACTGGTTCAGGAAACCCGCAACAAGTTCCAACGCATCGACGTGCTGGTCAACAATGCCGGCCTTTTCAAAGGCGCCCCCCTACACGAAATTTCTGATGAGCAGTACGATGAAATGATGGACATCAATATGAAGGCAGTGTTCCAGTTGAGCCGCAGGGTGCTCCCCTTGATGATGGAACAAAAAGGTGGAAGCATCGTCCATATCAGTTCCATACTCGGCATGATCGCCGTGCCTGGGGTGGCAGCTTATAACGTCTCCAAAGGAGCCCTGAATCAGCTCAACCGATCCATCGCTGTGGAATACGGCAGTTATGGCATCCGCTCCAACGCCGTTTGTCCCGGCCTGATAGAAACCGATATGACCGCCGACCTGATGAAAGATGAGGCACTGATGCAGGAATGGAGCCGGGACTACCCGATAGGCCGGTTCGGCAAACCGGAAGATGTGGCCAGCGCCTGCCTCTTTTTAGCCAGCGATGAGTCCTCTTTTGTCACGGGCACAGTGCTCCCTGTAGATGGCGGCTTCACAGCCCACTAACCGGCAAACCGCCTGTGGCAAATCGCAATGACTCTCTCTTTTAGCTAGCAATGGGTTATCTCGGCTCATTAAACCATCACTCATAACCTGTGGCGGCTCGCCACGGACAGTGCTTGACGGAACCCGCCCAGATGATTAGAATCAGAGCTACTTGAAAAATCTCAACAACCACCAACCCTGTCACGCAAAGGGTTTGAGGATACGAATTCACTTATGAAGTACGAGACTGTCATTGGACTGGAAGTTCACGTCCAAATTAAAACCAAAACAAAAATATTCTGCTCCTGCTCCACTGAATTCGGTAAACCCCCGAACGAGAATACTTGTCCGATTTGTCTGGGGATGCCTGGAGTTCTTCCCGTTTTAAACAAACGTTTTCTTGAATCCTCCATGAAGGCCTGTCTGGCGACCCACTGCACCATTGAACCTATGAACCGTTTCGCCAGAAAAAACTATTTTTATCCCGACCTGCCCAAGGGTTACCAAATTTCTCAAATGGCGCTTCCTTTAGGAGTCAAAGGATACATCAACATCAATCTGGACGGTACCCGAAAAAGAATCGGATTGACCCGCATACATATGGAAGAAGATGCAGGAAAACTGATTCACGGAGAAAATCTGGGGAGTCCGGGAAAAAGCTATGTCGACTTCAACCGAACCGGTGTGCCATTGTGCGAAGTGGTCAGCGAGCCCGATATGCGCTCGCCGGAAGAAGCCCGAGCCTACCTGGGCGAGTTGAAGGCCATTCTTGAATACACCGAAGTCAGCGATTGTAATATGGAAGAAGGGAGCCTGCGTTGTGATGCCAACGTTTCCATTCGTCCCGTCGGGCAAAAAGAGTTGGGAACCCGCACAGAATTGAAAAATCTCAATTCCTTCAAATTCGTGCAGAAAGCTATTGAGTATGAAGTGGAACGACAAACAAAGATTCTGGATCAGGGAGAAAGTGTAAAACAGGAAACACGGCTATATGATTCGGATCGAGGCGAGACATTCCCCATGCGGAGCAAAGAAGAAGCGCACGATTACCGTTATTTCCCCGACCCGGATTTGGTTCCTATAGTGATCGATGATGCGTGGGTGGAAGAAATACGCAAAACAATTCCCGAACTTCCTGAACAAAAACGCGAGCGTTTTGCCAGCAGTTATGAAATCCCCGAATATGATGCAGGGGTTTTGACTTCCTCGAAGCCTCTGGCAGATTATTTCGAGCAGTGTGCCGCCCTGTTACCACAGCCTAAAATCATCAGCAACTGGATAATGGGAGACCTGTTGCGGGAACTGAAAAAGGATGGAAAGGACATTACAGAATGCCCGGTTTCGCCCTCCGCTCTGGTAGACCTTCTTAAACTCATCGATTCGGGAACGATCAGCGGCAATATCGCTAAAGGGGTTTTTGAGGAAATGTATCAAACGCAAAAACCTGCCAACCAAATCGTTGAGGAAAAAGGACTGACACAAATCACCGATAGTTCTGCCATAGAAAAAATTGTCGACGAGGTAATTCAGGCCAATCCCAGCCAGGTTGAAGAACTCAAAGGCGGCAAAGACAAGGTGCTTGGTTTTCTGGTCGGCCTAATCATGAAGGCCAGCAAAGGCAAAGCCAACCCGGGTATGGTCAACAAATTATTGAAAGAAAAAATTAAACAATGACCACCTTCTACACATCCAAAATTATAAATTTGAAATCCGTTGCCTGTATCGCCTTATTCCTTTTGCTGGGAATTCTGAGTTCGAGCGTTTTTGCAATACCGGTAAAATCTGGTGACAAACGTTATCTGGATCATGGCGATGGCACGATCACCGACACAAAAACCGGACTAATGTGGATGAAAAAAGATTCCTATCTCCATTCCGGCCACTGGCTCAGTTGGTTTGAGATTCATGATTATATCAAGAAACTCAACGATGAGGGGTTTGCTCAATATAATGACTGGCAATTACCTTCCACTGATGAACTGAAAACCCTTTACGAACCGGAAAAGGTCAACAGTTCTCAAGCTGGCAAAGAGATGAAAATACACGCCGACCCCATATTTGAAAAAAACGGGAGTGGCACCCTGTGGTCAGGGGAAGAAAACGGACACTACAACGCATTTGGGGTGGTCTTCAATACTGGCACGGTGTTTAACAGCAACAAAAAATCCAAATCCCGAAAGGCCACTCGGGCCGTGCGAATCAATACGAACGCTACTTTCTTGAGGCAGGGAATTAAAAAATGACATCCTTTAAAAAGGCCGTATTAGTGACGATTTTGTTTTTCACCACCGTTGCGCCCACACACGCAACCTACCCTTCGCAGGATGTCGCGCACTGGGACCTTTCTGTCTCCGATGAAAAAAATGACCCGGACTACCAAAAGATCCGGGATATGGTTTCGCAAAAACAATTTGACGAAGCTCTTGCAATTCTTGCCGAGAAAATCACCCAGAAACCCAAGGAAGCAACTCCTGAAATTCTCAAAGCAGTTATTTTAAATGAAAAGGATGCGCCCAAAGAAGCCCTTGAAGCTCTGCTGACTGGATTCAAAAAGGAACGCCAGCACCCGGCCCTGCATTTTGCCTTCTGCCAGATCCACCGCAAACTTGGTAACGGCCTGACCTCGGAAAAAGCCTGCATTATCGCCTCCCAGCAGCACCATCAAGATCCTCTGGCGCATTACGAGTTTGCGTTGACCCTGATGGCTCGCGGCAAAGCAAAAGAG
This sequence comes from uncultured Nitrospina sp., assembly GCA_937891765.1. Taxonomy (GTDB): domain Bacteria; phylum Nitrospinota; class Nitrospinia; order Nitrospinales; family VA-1; genus LS-NOB. Next base: position 41,046 of record CALAGQ010000030.1, on the reverse strand, counting down.
GCAAATAAGGAGCTGGCGGAAAGCGCCAAACTCGACCCGAAAAATTCAACCTACCCCTATGAACAGGGGATGGTTTTCAATTATCTGAATCAGAATGATGAGGCCGAAAAATCTTTCAAACACGCATTTTCACTCGACAAGGGCAATGTTGAAGCGGCTTACCAACTCGCTTATCTTTATGCCACACGGAATGACAAGGAACAAGCGGAATTCTATATCAACCACATTCTGGACAACCATCGGGATCATTCCAAGGCAGAGCCAGCCAAACTACTTCAAGAATATATTTATAAAAATGCCACAAACAAACTGCCCTTAAAAGTCATACCGGGAAAATATCATTTGAGTCGGTCCAAATCCCTTTACCAGTCCAAACAATTCGGCTTAGCCCTCATTGAGGCGGAAACCGCCGCCAATCTGAGCCCCAGCGACCTGACAGTTCAGGAGATTCTTGTTGGGCTCCACAGTATGTTTCTGCGGTTGGACATGGCGGAAAAATCTGTCGGGCAGTTCATTGAATACGCCAAAGACGACGACAAACTCATGAGTCGAGGATACCAAGAACTGGCAGATATAGAAGTTCTGCGAGGCCATTTAAACAAAGCCAAAGAACTCTATGAAAAGGCCAAAGGCCTGGGAGATCCTAATGGAATCGCCAAAGCCTCTCTCGATGAATTTCCCGCGAAAGTTGACACAACAGAACGACAACCTCTGAACCCGAATACTCTGTTCATCGATCCTTCCGAAGCGTTGAACAGAAAGGGAGAGATTTTTGCTCACTTTGGCATGTATCAGCGAGCTCTGGGAATCTATTCCATGGTTTTGAGAATGGACCCTATCAATCTTACAGCTCTGCTCAATACCGCTGCCGCCAATTATAAAAATGAAAAATACAGCCGAGCCATTTCTATTCTGGAAAGGTTGTTTGTCGTCCATCCCAACCACGAACATATCATCGCCCACCGGTTACTGCTGGCCCGGTCTTATGTCATGAAAGGGGATCTAGGAGACGGGATCAAAAACCTTGAAATTGTCATGAAGCTGAACCCTGGCATGAAAAAGATCATCACCGAAGACCCGACTTTCGAGAAGTTAAGGGCTCTCGAATCTTTCAGAACTTTAGTTCAATAGTCCGATTTTGCGCCCTTTTCCAAACGAAAAATTATGTTTGACTTTAAATTTCCGTTCCTGTCTAATACTTTGCAATGTCAGTTCTTTATATTTTTATAGAGACCCCATAAACTCAAGCTACGGGGAGCCCGCACATGACCACAATCCAATATGCACCTGGAAATTGGAAATTATTTTCAGTTTTTATAATTTCTCTAGGTGTTTTCCTGATTCAAACCCCAAAAACTTTTGCCGCTGATATTTGCATCGACGGCTTGAAAGAATTGAACGGAAGCCAGGGAATTATTCAGACTAAAGGAGGAGTTTGGGGGTACCTTGAACAATCTTCCAATCTGAAAGACAAGTCCATATTAGGACTGCAAATTGACGGCAAACTGCAACGCCTGATTGTTTCCTTTGAAAGCCTTTGCGAAGAAGGCAAAACCCCTACTCCCAAGCTTCATGGTTTAATTTTAAATCTCCTTGGAGACGCAAGGATGCTTTTCAACAGTGATGCTGATCGGCAACCCAAAGAAAAGATGTTGGAAACGTTGAATAACTTAAACAAAAATATTGATGAACTGTTGTCTCAACTGCCGAGTTAAACGACGATGGCTGAATTGAAAGAAGGAAAGAAGGCGCCAGACTTTACAGCGATTGATCAGGACGGAAAAAAAGTCAAACTCAGTTCTTTTAAAGGCAAGAAAAATGTCGTGCTTTATTTTTACCCTAAAGACATGACTCCGGGCTGCACCACGCAGGCCTGCGACTTCCGCGACCAGTATAAAAATTTCAAAAACACCGTCATTCTCGGTGTCAGCATAGACTCCGCCGAAAGACACCAGAAGTTTATTGCAAAATACGACCTCCCCTTCACTCTCCTTGCCGACACCGATAAAAAAGTGGTGCAGAAATACGGGATCTGGCAGGAAAAGAAGCTCTACGGTAAAACCTTTATGGGGATTGTTCGAACGACTTTCATTGTCGACAAGACGGGCACGATCCAAAAAATATTCCCCAAGGTCAAAGTGAAAACCCACATCGAGGAAGTGCTTGCCACATTAAAAGAAGTTTAAGCGGACAAGGGCTAAGCCTTGAGGCAAAGTTAGCGCCCTATGGTAAAAAAGCTCAATTGCATTTGCTAGCTTTACGAAGTACCGGCCTATTAGTCCAGCATCGCGCTGACGGCCATTAGCTTTTCAATCTGTTTTACCGTCCTGGGAATCTTGCTCGAAAGGTTCAGACAACCGGTTGCTGTCATCACAAGGTTGTCTTCAATACGAATGCCTATCTTTTCGTCATAGTTTTTTCCATTCAGGCGCAGGCGAAACTCCCCATACAATCCGGGTTCATTGCTGATCATCCAGCCTGGCCTCATGGGTTGCTGGGCGTAATTGCGGAAAGGGTCGCCGTCATGCTCCTGCTCGCCCATCAAGTGGCTCACCCCGTGCGGCCTCCCTTTATATTGCAGCTTAAGCTTTCCCCCGATCGCCTTGAAGTCGCGCTCGAGTCCTTGATTGACCGTATCCCAGCATACCGTATTCAACTCTTCAATCGTCAATCCGGCCCGCGCCGTTTTCTCCACCGCAACCTGAGCTTTCAGAACAATTTCATAAAGAATTTTCTGCATGGGATTAAACCGCCCGGACACGGGGAAAGTCCGGGTGATATCAGCATGCATCGTCATCCAACGCACCCCAAAATCAATCAGCATCATTTCATTTTTTGAAAAATCATCATCGTTCTTTGTGTAATGGAGAATGGTCGCGTTGACTCCTGATGCCACGATGGAAGGATAGCTAAGTCCAAAAGGTGTGTTCATCAACATTTGACCTTCGAGAAAGCCCTGCACCTGACACTCATTGTTAAAGTTCCGGAAATTTTTTAGCATCACCTTGTATCCGCCGTTAGTGATGTCCTGGGCTTTGCGGGCGTTGGCAATATCATATTTATCCAGCGGCAGACGCAGTTTAAAATGATTCTTCATAATATTTTTCAAGGCCGCTTTTGGCGCTTTCCAGGATCGCAACCACCCCTCGAGTTTCTTTTTGAAGTCAAAGTTATGGTCTGTCTTGATGCTGACAACTTTGCCTTTTCTGATGCCTTCCAGCCAAAGTGTCCCCATCATTTTTTTCTTCTGCTTCATGAACCGCTCTTTCAGGACATCCTTAAACTCGCTGATATCGCGAACATCCTGGATTCCCGTGACCGACCGCACCTCTTTTAAGCTTTGGTCGTCCCCGACTCCAAAACGGACACCCTCCCAAAACTCCATGACACGATCCTTGCTATCGACAAATAAAATCTCATCCGATACTTTTGAGTTCGGGTCCAATAGCAGGATGACGTTATTCTGATTGATGCCGGTCAAATACATCATTGCCGGTTCTTGATAAGTGGGACTATGAGCATAGGACCATGTCGTCTTTCCACCCGGACCATAAGGGACTCCCGTAATGGCCATGAGTTGGCCTTCCGCCGCCATTAATTTTTTTCTTCTGTCACGAAATCTCCGTTTGGCAAAGGCTCCTGCTCCGCCATCCCTAAATATTCCTGTATGAACTTTTTTCAAGGTCTTCATAGGTTTTATTTTTTAAATCCTGTTTTGTATTTCAAAGTATAATAATACTATAAGCCTGATCATGGCCCAAACCCATTAAAGATCAAACCCCTTATGTGCGGACGATACACTCTGGCAAAACCCTTGAAGGCTATCGAGTCGCATTTTGGCCCTCTCCATACCAAATTGGAATATCGTCCGAGCTACAATATCGCCCCCAGCCAGATGTCTCCTGTCGTCATCGAGCATTCGGGGCAAAGAAAATTGGGCACGATGAAATGGGGTCTGGTGCCACCCTGGGCAAAGGATGAAAAAAAGAAGTTCATCAACGCCCGATCAGAAACCGCACACGAAAAATCCAGTTTTAAAAATTCGCTAAAAAGTCAACGCTGCCTGATTCCTGCGGATGGTTTTCTGGAGTGGCAGGGAACTGAAAAACAGCCTTGCTATATATTTTTACGAGATCAAGCTCTCTTCGCCTTTGCCGGACTTTGGTCCACCTGGAACAGTCCTGAAGGAAAGAATTTGCACACCTATACCATTCTGACCACCGAGGCCAACCAAAAGCTAAGTCCGATTCACGCGCGCATGCCGGTCATCTTACCTCCCGAGCAATACAAAACATGGCTTGCACCCGACTCCGACTTTGCTGCCGTGCGGAACTTTTTGACCACCTTCCCCTCTGAGGAATTCGACTTTCACCCGGTATCGAAAGAAGTCAATTCACCGAAAAACAACCACCCCGAAATCTTGCAAAACATTTAATCTTTCTTTTTCAAAATACCCAGCCATTCTTTGTCTTTTCTCTGTTCGGCAGACAAGGATGTTTTATCGAGTTGCTGAATCTCAAAATTTTTTGAAAAGTTACTTTCAATATCTTGACGGGTGGTGTTGTAGGGAGGGCCGCCTTCCTTATCCGTGTGATAAAACAATCCCACCAGCATTCCCCCTGGCTTTAATATTCTTGCAACGTTGAGGACATAATCCTGCCGTTGGCGGGGAGCAATGGCGCAAAAAAATGTTTGCTCAAGCACCAGGTCATAAACGCCGTCATGAGAATCATCCATACTGAAAAAATCCTGATGCAAAACCCGGCCCTTCAGGTTGCGCTCTTTCAGGGCGTTTTCTAAATGAGTGATGGCTCCCTCAGAAAAATCAATGGCCGTCACTTCAAATCCATTTTCCGCCAGGAAAACCACTTCATACCCTCTTCCACATCCAGGAACCAGCACTTTGCCCACAGGTAGTTTTTCTTCTTGCCACAACTTGACGAAAGGAGGAGCCACCTCGCCCAGATCCCAGCCCATATCATTGGAGTCATAGTGGCCTTGCCAGTCTTCCTGGCTGTATTCTTTCTCACTCATTTCAAAGCAAAATATTCAACAAGGTTCTGAATGGCCGCCTTACCCATCGCCGCAACCGCTTCTTTGGCGTTGCCACCAATATGTGGAGTCACCATCAAATTGGCAAGCTGAAGGAATTCGGTATCTGCTGGGGGTTCTTCGTAAAACACATCCAATCCCGCACCGGCAATTTCTCCAGATACCAAGGCCTTATGCAGGTCCCCCTGATGAACCACCCGACCTCTACTGGTATTGACCAGAAACGCCGAGGACTTCATTTTTGCGAACACCGCTTTGTCGATCAGGTTTTCAGTGTCCCCGGTCAATGGTACATGCAGGCTCACTATATCAGCCTCTCTAATAAGTTCATCGAACCCCGTTTCCACAGCGCCGACCTGGCGACAAAATTCACTACGGTCTGCAATATCCCGCACCTTGACCTGGCATTGAAACGGCTGTAGCAGACGGATCAGTTCCTGCCCGACTTTGCCACAGCCAATAACGCCTACTGTTTTTCCGCTGAGTTCCTGTCCGCCATCCCGTTGCCAGATTCCTCTTTTTAATTCTTCTGAACCGACTGACATATTATGACAGAGCCCGATCATGAACCCCAATGTCAGCTCTGCCACAGACCTCCTGTTGGTGCCGGAGGTCGCGCGGAATTCGATGTTGGCACGGCTCAACGCCTCCTGATCCAGGTTGTCCAGTCCCACTCCATATTTCGCAATCATTCTCAGTTTAGGCAGGGAACGAATCAGTTCGGCATTGACGATATCTCTTCCTATTAAAGCGACATCGGCATCCGCCAGAAAATCGATCAGTTCAGGTGTTGAAAGGTATCTGTCTTTTTCGTTAAAGACAGCATTAGGAAAGTGCCGCGATAATTCGGTTCGCAGTGCAGGGGATTTGCAAAAGGCCGGAGGGGTGACCGCTACTCTTGGAGCATTCATTGTTCAACCGAGAATCTGGGTCACAATGGAAGCGCCGGCGGTATAGGTGCCTATCATGGAACCCAGACTGGAAAAAAAGAAAATCAGAAATAGCCGGGCAACGCGGTTTTTCCACCACATGGAATAAATGGCAATATCTTCGCGCAGGGTTTCAAAGTCACTCACTTTAGGTTTACGCATATACGATTCCACCAGTCCCACAACCATTCCCGCACCAATAGTAGGGTTCAAGGATGTCAGAGGTGCGGCAAAAAAACCGGCGATGATAGAGACAGGATGCCCTAGGGCGATCAAGGTTCCAAGCGCGCAGAAACCCCCGTTGAATAAAATCCAGGTCATCACCAATTGCTCTCCCAGTTCGGGAGACTGACGAAAACCAACCGCAAACATTGCCAGGATAAACACGCAGATGCCCCAACCTATAAAATAGCCGACCCGGCTTGGAGGCGGTTTTTGATCCAGCATTTCCAGATGAGCTAAATCAGGCGGAGACTCCATGGCTGGGAGCATGCCGATTAAATGTCCGGCACCGACCAGTGCCAGAATTCTTTTGGGGGCATCCGGCTCATGAGCAATCTGCGCCAAGCGCCCTACCATATACTGATCCCTCTCATCGATCAGAACCCTCTTGATCTCCGGCAACTCTTCACCAAATTCGCTCACCACCGAATGCAATAAATCTCCCTGCTTGAGATCTTCAATCTGCTCTTCGCTAATCTCTTCCCCGACAAACACTCCCGCAATCATTCCCCCTATGATTTTAAGTTTTTGCCAGAACGACACTTCAGTGACCAACCGGTGCAGCGTGGTCGATATATTGCGGTCGATGACTTCCAGCCTGATATTTTTCTCATGCGCCAGTTGAACGGCTCGAATCATTTCCTGACCAGCTTCAACGCCAATCCGTTCGGCCAGACGTTTTTGATAGGCGGTCAAAGCAAGGTTTATAAGCAGGAGTCCGGCTTTCTTTTTGCGGAAAACCTGATAGATGTCGAGATTCTTCCACCAGGTCTGGTTGGTGAGGTTTTCCAGACGCGGAGGACACAATTCTACCGCGACACAGTCGTAGTCGCCGTTCTGAATATGTTCCTCGACCATATCCACGCTCAGCTGGGAAACATGGGCCGTGCCCATCAAGGTCACTTCCGATTCACCGAGACGAACAATTTTAATGATATCTTCTTCCACAGTATCCTTTCCTGAACAGCAGAGGGTCTAAAAATCAAACCGCCAAACAAGCGGAAATAAAATAATTGAGTTAAAATGAGGAGGATTGCATCCGTCGACAGGATAACCATCACGAGACCCCTAATTTAACATAAACCCCTTTAGTATTGAATCGGTCTTTTCCATGCAGCCTTTTAAACTTCAATCCCACTACAAGCCCGCCGGCGACCAGCCCCAGGCTATAGAAAAACTGGTGCAGGGTCTGGATTCCAACCCAAGCTCGCAGACCCTTCTCGGGGTAACAGGATCTGGAAAAACCTACACCATTGCCAATGTCATCGAACGGGTGCAAAAACCGACTCTGGTGCTCGCCCATAATAAAACCCTTGCGGCTCAACTTTACAATGAGTTCAAAACATTTTTCCCGGATAACGCGGTGGGATATTTTGTCAGCTATTACGATTATTATCAGCCCGAAGCCTATCTCGCTCAAACCGATACCTACATTGAAAAAGACGCCTCCATCAATGACGAGATTGATAAAATGCGGCACGCAGCTACCCATGCCTTGTTTGAACGGCGGGATGTCATCATCGTTGCCAGTGTTTCCTGCATTTATGGTCTAGGTTCGCCGGAAGCCTACCACGGCATGCTGCTGTTTTTGGAAAAAGGCAAAACCCTCGAGAGGGATCAGGCCCTGCAGAAACTCGTAGAAATCCAATATAAAAGAAACGATGTGGATTTTCAGCGCGGCACCTTTCGGGTGCGGGGAGATGTTCTGGAAATCCTGCCTGTTTACGAAAGAAACGAAGCCCTGCGGGTCGAATTTTTCGGCGACCAGATAGATCGGATTTCCGCTTTTGATCCACTCACCCGGCAAACAATCCGGGAGTTGGACCGCATCGCCATTTATCCAGCCAGCCATTATGCGACACCGAAAGAACTGCTGGAAAAGGCCATGGGAAATATCCGCGAAGAATTGATTGAACGGGTGGCCTATTTTGAAAGTCAGAATCTTCTTATCGAAGCGCAGAGAATTGACCAGAGAACCATGTTTGACCTGGAGATGATCAAGGAAGTCGGTTACTGCCAGGGCATCGAAAACTATTCGCGCCACCTCATGGACAGACCTGCGGACGAGCCGCCACCAACTTTGCTGGATTATTTTCCCGAAGATTCGCTTTTTATTATTGATGAGAGCCACGTTAGCCTGCCGCAACTACAAGGCATGTACAAGGGCGATCGCTCCCGTAAAGAGACTCTGATCCGCTACGGCTTTCGCCTGCCCTCAGCCTTTGACAACCGGCCCCTGAGGTTTGAGGAATTTGACCAACATGTCCGCAACGTGATTTACGTTTCCGCCACCCCGAGTTCTTATGAACTGGAAAAATCCGGAAATCAACCGGTGGAACTGATCGCGAGACCAACGGGTCTGGTCGACCCGGAAATTGAGATCAAACCTGTGGGCAGCCAAGTGGACGATTTATACAACCAGATTCGTACCCGGGCAGAAAAAAATCAGCGCTGTTTGGTCACGACGTTGACCAAAAGATTTTCTGAAGATCTGGCGGAACATTATGCCGAGCTCGGGTTGAAGGTCAAATACCTGCATTCCGATATTGTAACTCTGGAACGAACCCAGATCATCCGGGAACTCCGCCTCGGCGAATTCGACGCGCTGATAGGTATCAATTTACTGCGGGAGGGACTAGATATTCCCGAGGTTTCTTTAGTGGCTATTCTGGATGCGGACAAAGAAGGTTTTTTGCGGTCCACCACGTCCCTGATCCAGACCTCTGGAAGAGCCGCAAGAAACATTTCAGGAAAAGTTATTTTTTATGCTGACCGGATGACCAAATCCATGCAAGCCGCCATCGATGAAATGAGTCGAAGAAGGGAAATCCAGCTTGCTTACAACCAAGAGCACAACATAACCCCGCGCTCCATTCAAAGAGCCATTGAAGTCTCCATGGAATATTCGGCGAGATCAGAGCTTGAGTTGGAAGTAATGGAAGAGGAGGAAACCTATGAATCAGGAAAATCGGTTCTGCAGTTGATAGCAGAACTGGAAAAGCAGATGCTCTCTGTGGCAAAAGATCTGGAGTTTGAAAAAGCCGCCGAACTCCGGGATCGAATTAAACGCTTACGGGAAAAGGATCTGGAGATTATTCTATAAAATATTATCTTGAGATTTCCCTGTGGTCCTTAGATCTTAAGGCAACGAACTTGGCGATCGCGTCTTCCGACTCAGGGAGAAGACCGTTCCATTTAACTCCGGTTACATAAGGAGCCGAGTCACTTTTCAGGTTCTTCCTTAAGTTTTTCACATCCGCTTTTTGTAGTTTGAAGCTCCCGCCAGCAGGAAGCTCTGCAGTGACACATACCAGGTTTTTTTTGGTCACTTGCTTGCTGTGACTGATCAATGCCCCTCCTGAACTGACATCTCTTATAAGCCCAGAATCTTCAAACTTTTGATCACCCTCTTCATAGAAAAACGTAACGGGAATATTAGCTTTAAAACGTTCGAACTTTCTAAGGTTATGCATATCAAAAGTGCGAGGATATTCAATGACCAAAAGTGAAATCGCCTGAGCCAGAGCATAACTGGAGGAAGACTTGAAGTTGACAAACAGCCCGTCTTTAATGAAATGAATTTGCACCCCGGTTTGAGGAGCAACCCGGTAGGCTTCAACCCCCACCCTGGGCAAATCAGTGATCACATATTGCCCCTTCAGCCATCCCCTGATAGAAACGGCAAAGACCTCACCACGGATGGTAGCAGTCACTTTCTGCCCCATTACAAAAGGGATTTCATCGTTTCTTATAGCCACTGACCAATAACCTCTAATGAATCACAACCCGCCAGAATCGGAGCAACCTCACCTTACTTGTATCGGCAAGAAAACAAATTAAACAACCTTAGGCCTATATTCAAGGAAAAAAAACCACCTGCCTTGAATACAGGCTCGGTGTGACAGTTCCTCAATGATTATAAAGGTTGGGCAGAAGGCCCAGGCGGATAGAGCTTGAAGTACTTCTTGAAGATTTTCCCGGCAATGGGCGCGGCGGTCGTCCCGCCATGCCCTCCGTGTTCAATGATAACGACCACAGCGATCTCAGGTTTTTCATAGGGCGCAAAAGCTACAAACCAGGCGTGATCCCGATACCTGATAGGTATGGCTTCACCCTTCTCCAGTTCCTCATTGGATTTCATCCGCACAACCTGAGCCGTTCCGGTTTTTCCAGAGACAATTATATTTTTCAAACGGGATTTTTTCCCTGTTCCCTTTGTGCCGTTCACCACATCGCGCAGGGCTTTCCTGACCTGCTCTAAATGCTCGGGGTTCACCCCCAACTGGCCGACTATATTCGGGAAAAATTCTTTCCGAGTTTGTCCTTCAGGCCCTTCAATACGCTTTACCAGATAAGGCTTGAGCAGAATTCCGCCATTAGCCACAGCGGCCATCAAACTCGCCTGCTGTATTGGGGTCACCAGATTAAAACCCTGACCAATCGATGCGGAGATGGTTTCGCCCAGCTGCCAAGGCTCCTTTTTGTTTAACAGTTTCCATCGGGTAGTAGGAACCAGTCCCTTTTTCTCTTGGCTCAAACCTAGATGGGTGGAACTGCCCAGCCCAAATCGTTTTGCGTATTTCGCAAGCGTATCGATGCCCAGCCGATGCCCAATGGTATAAAAATAAACATCGCACGACTGCACCAGCGCATCATGCAAATTCACCGAACCATGCCCAGATTTTTTCCAGCATCGATATTTGCCCCTCCCCAACTGAAAATGGCCCGGACAAAAGATGGAGGTATCAGGCTTAATCACTCCTTCCTCGAGACCGGCAAGTGCTGTCACGATTTTGTAGGTAGAACCAGGAGGATATTGGCCATTGATAGACCTGTTCTGTAACGGGTGCCACTCGTCAGTCACCAACGCGCTCCAGTTCTCGGGAGAAATTCCCGCCGCAAACTTATTGGGATCGAAGGACGGATTGCTGGCAATTGCAATGATCTCTCCCGTCTGCACCTTCATCACCACCACGGAACCACTCATATTCTGGCCCACAGTCCCAACCATTAATTTTTCCAGCTCCTGCTGTATTCGCACATCCAAGGTAAGAATCAGATTGTTCCCACTTTCTGGAGGTAATTTGCGTAATGCCTTAAGCTCCCTGCCAGAAACATCCACCTCAACTTCCTTGTAGCCCTTTTCGCCTCGCAAAATAGATTCATAAATATTTTCCAGGCCATTTTTCCCGACAAAATCCCCCTGCCTATACTTGAGGTCTTCATGGCTTTTCAGGCTTGCCTTGGAGATCTCTCCCAGATAGCCCAGCGTGTGTGATGCCAGATTATTGAACACATAATTTCTTAATGGCTCAGCCTTTATATGTATTCCAGGAAGGCTCATATTGTTCTCTTCTACAAAAGCCACTTCTTCCCGAGAAATATCTCCCTTTATTAAAACTTCCTTGAAGGATTTGCTCAGGGCTATTTCCTTTTTCAATTTTTCTCGGTCAAAGGAAATTTTTGCAGAAAGTTTTTCCAGAGAGGAATCTAGATCCCGAGCATCTTCAGGAGTTAAATACAAATTGAAAGCGGGGCGAATGCTGACTAAAGTCTTATCGTTCCGATCCTTGATCGTCCCCCTGCTTGCAGGCAGGGTCACCATTCGAACCCGATTGTTCTCTGAAAGCCCAGTCAGGTATTGCCATTTTAAAATCTGCAAATACCAGATACGCATCCACAGGCAAAGGAATGCAACCACAGCAAGGATGGCAAAAACACGTATCTTCTTTTTAATCACATCATTGGTTTCGGTGCCATAACGGAACAGAATCATCGTCTCATCCCCATATAAGGATTGGACATTTTTGGTTGCAACCAGCCATCAATTTTATCCAATACCACAAACATAAAGGGGCCTATCAATGCATTATAAATACTGTAAACGGGTAACGACTGATATAAAAAGCTGGAAGCGACCTCGCCCTTCAGGATAGTTCCCATGGAGAAATAAAACACCAGACCATCAAAAACTGAGGACACAATGAGGAATATCCCTATCGGCACCATACCCTCAACATAAAACTTATTCTTAAGCGTGGAAAAAAAATAAGCGATCAGGCTTTTCGAGAGCGTATTCACTCCCAACAATCCGCCTGAAAGGCTGTCCTGGACAAGTCCCAGAGCAATCCCGCCTCCAATCGCACTCGATCGGGAATATCGAACTCCACAATACACCACCCATACCAGAATCAGATCCGGCGTGACACCGCCAAAGGAAAAAAGTTCCAACCAAGTGGTTTGGGCGGAAAACAAAAAAATGGCAATCAGTATCTGCGAAAAATAATACATAAAAAAACCTAAAACAGAAGAACAAGCACCTCTTCCAGGCGCGACAAGTCTGAACTGGGAGTCAAAGTGATTTCTTGAAACAGGCCCTGTTTCTTTTTAGAAACCTGCGAGACTTTTCCAATTATCAAGCCTTTCGGAAAAATTCCACCCAGCCCTGAGGAAAGCACCGAGTCGCCCACCTTGACATCCGCGGTGTTGGGAACAAATTTCAATTGGCACTCATTTTCCCCCATGCCAACAACGACTCCAGATATTCGGTTATCTTGAAACAGGGCATCCACCGCGCTGCGGCCGTCAACAATCAAAAGCACCTTCGAAGTGTTGGGACCCGCATGAATGACCTGCCCGATCACACCGGCATCGGTAACCACGGCCAAGTGATCCTTTATTCCGTGTTGCGTCCCCTTATTGATAACCACCACCTTTGACCATTGGGTGGCATCCTTGCCAATGACCGAAGCCACCACAGCTTTCTTCTCCCAACCGTCATCATAAGCCATGAGTTTGGCTAGACGCTTTTGGCTGGCGAGTCGTTCAACGAGTTGGTTTTTTTCGCTTATGAGGCGCTGAACTTCCAGCTTTAGCTGATCATTTTCTCTTGCCACATCGACAAGAAAAAAATAATGATTGATGCTATCGGAGACAGACTGGATGGATTGGGTAAAAAAATTCTGGAATGGGGAAAGAATGAAACCAGCTACAGAGTCAAGAAAATCGGTGCCTTTTTCCTGTTTGACGTTCAAAGTCATCAACGCCAAGGAAAACAGCAGAATAGCAGAAACAAGTGCAATATTTTTTTTGTTTCCCTTTTTGGGCACCGCTAGAGGGCAACCTTTCTCAGCAGTTTCGGATCGCTCAACACTTTTCCCGCACCCAAAGCAACGGCGGAAAGAGGATCAACAGCAAGGGTTATCGGCAGGCCTGTTGCTTCTTTAAGAAGGATATCCAATCCTTTAATCAGCGAACCGCCGCCGGCCACCACCACCCCCTTATCCACGATATCCGCCGCGAGTTCGGGAGGCGTGCGTTCCAGAGCAATCTTTACCGCTTCGACAATAGTACCAAAAGTTTCGGTTAGTGCCTCCCGGACTTCCTCATCCGAGATAAGCAGGGTCTTGGGTATACCCGCAACAAGATCCCGACCCTTGACTTCCATGGTCATTCTTTTTTTCAAGGGATAAGCGGAACCAATTTTAATTTTCACTTCTTCGGCAGTTCGTTCACCGATCAGAAGATTATATTTCTTTTTAACATAGTTAACGATGGCCTCATCCATTTCATCCCCGGCAATACGAACTGATTTGCTGTAGACAATGCCGGACATGGAAATAATTGCCACCTCTGTAGTCCCACCTCCAATATCAATGATCATATTACCGGTGGGCTCCTGCACCGGGAGGTCCACTCCAATAGCGGCTGCCATCGGCTCTTCTATCAGGAAGACTTCGCGCGCGCCTGCCGATTCCGCAGAATCCCTCACAGCTCTTTTTTCTACCTGGGTAATTCCGGAGGGAACGGCTATGACAACCCGGGGGCGCACCAATGTTTTGCGATTATTATGGACCTTTTGGATAAAACTTCTGAGCATCTTTTCCGTAACTTCAAAATGGGCAATCACACCATCCTTCATCGGGCGAATAGCGGTGATGCTACCGGGAGCGCGACCCAACATTTGTTTGGCCTCTTCCCCAACCGCCATCACCTCTTTGGTGTTGCTGTTTATCGCCACCACCGAAGGCTCGCGCAAAACAATTCCTTGACCCTTCACGTGCACCAAGGTGTTCGCCGTTCCCAAGTCAATCGCCAAATCGTTGGAGAATAAATCCCAGAAAAAATTAAACACTCAGATCCCCTCTTGCGGATTTCATAAGCTTACGTAACCTCTTGTTTTTCCTCAAGTTTCTTTATAGCAAGGGGCCGTATAAAATGCAAGATAAATCCCGGTGTGCGCTCGCCATATCCCTGTCGCTTGAGCCAGCGGCACCACAGAGAATCAGCGTTCCGGGTAAAGCCTCGTTACCCACTCATTAATAATGGCTTGCGATTCTCTCGCGTGTTTTATAGTATAGGTTCCTTCTTCTACCTGGAACCGACTTCAACCGAGAACCGAGAGAAACATCATATGCTGAGCACGATTCGAGAACATGCTGATTCCTGGCTAATTAAAGCCATCCTGTGGCTGATCATTTTGGCTTTTGTAGGAACTATTTTCTATTCATGGGGAATGGGGGGCGCTTCCACCTCCGGAGGTGGAGTCATAGCGACCGTTGAAGGTGAAAATATTTACCAGGGTGAATATGAGCGCACCTTTAATAATCTTGTGGATTTCTATCGACAACAATTCAAGAACCAGTTTTCTGACGAGTTGATCAAAAAGCTCGACCTGAAAACCCAAGCTCTGGAGGCTTTAATCCAGAAAAAATTATTGTTGCAGGAAGCCGAGAAACAGAACTTGCGAGTCAGCAATGGCGAATTGATTTCCCATATCCAGGGTTTGCAGGTATTCCAAAGTGACAAAAAATTCAGCGAAAAGAGTTATCGAAACTATCTTCAGTTTCAACGGGTCACTCCCGGCGAGTTTGAAGACAACCAGCGCGAGAACTTGGTTTTAAACAAGCTTGAGAAACTGTTCGGAACCAGCGCCAAAGCTTCGCAAGCTGAAATCCGTGAAGCCTTCATCGCCGAAGCAGAAAAGTCCAAGCTCGACTATGTGCGGTTTAACAGCGATCACTTTCAGGTTGATAAAACTTTTACTGATCAGGAGCTCAACGATTTTTTTCAAGCCAACAAAAAGCAGTTTGAGATATCGCCGCAAATCAAGGTTGAATATGTGAAAATTGAGCCCAAGACCTATCTTGCAGAAATCGAACCTCGCGATGAAGATATTGAAGACTATTACCAGACCAAGATCGCCGATTTTCGCGTTAAGAAAATGTACCGCGCCAGCCACATACTCGCCCATATAAAATCATCAGAAATTGAGGGAGATGCTTCTCCAGAAGAAAAACAGAAGCAGGCTGAAGATAAAGCAAAAGCCCGTGCCACTGAACTTCTGAAAAAAGTTAAAGCCGGTGCCGACTTCGGGGAAATTGCGAAAAAGCATTCCGATGATCCCGGCTCCGGGGCCCAGGGAGGAAGCTTGGGAGAGTTCCCCCAGGGAACCATGGTCTCCGCTTTCGAGGCCGCTCTGGAAAAGTTGAAGATTGGTGAAATCAGCGAACCCGTTTTAACCCCTTTCGGCTACCACATCATCAAACTGGAAGGCCGGGAGGAAGAACGCTTCAAACCGCTGGAGGAGGTTCGTGAAGAAATCATCCAATCCCTGAAGAACATCAAGGCCCGGCAAAGAGTCAGAAGAACAGCGAAACATATTTATCAGGAAGCGGAAAAAGACGGCAACCTAAAATCTGCCGCTGAAAAAAATCAGACTCAGACAACCGTCACCGATTTTTTCTCCAGAGAAAACCACAACCTCGCGGAAATAGGCAACAATCCCCAATTCTATAACACTGCCTTCAGTCTGGGAGAAAACACGGTCAGCCAACCTGTACACACCCAGGAAGCGTCTTTCATTTTAAAACTCGCCGGTAATAAAGAAGCCTATATTCCGGAGTTACAGGAAGTCAAGAAAGCTGCTGAACAGGCTCTAACCGAACGCGTCAATGAGGAGCAGACCTCCTCCAAGTTCAAGGAGTTGGAACAAAAGCTTGCACAGGAAAAGGACTTGGAAAAAGTCATCAAAGGGCTGGACTTGAGCGTCCGTCATACGCCGTTCTTCAGCATGGCAGACTCCATTCCGGGGATTGGCAATATCAAAGAAATCAAGGAAAAAGCTTTGACAATGAAGGTGGGAGACACTTCCTCCGCGAAAGTGAGAAACCGTTTTTATTTGTTTAAACGGGTGGACAAGGAAGCCGCCGGAGAACCCGACAAAGAACAAGCCAAAAAAATTATCCAACGCATCAAACAGGATAAAAGTCGCCAAACATTTCAGGAGTGGGTGGAGAACCTGAAAGCTCGGGCGGAAATTATGATCGACAAGACCTTGATGTGATTTTTATAGCATTGTGAATCGACAAAGCCTTGATCTAATTTTGGATCTAGAACGTTTCCTTATACAACCGATGAATTTTAAGAATTTTGTTTGTCAATGATTCGATGTCCTCAGCAATGACCCGAATCATCTCTTCCTTTCTGATCCCTCCCAGATCATAAATGATATCCGGCACCGAGCCGTAATCCGTAAGCGCTTTCTGGGTGCCCCATTCCAGGGAAGACCCTTCCCGAACTCTTATGTTTTTAGGCTCATCGGCCCTATCAAACGAAGCAATCTTGAACCGCAGGCGTTGGCATATTTTTAACAGCACATCCGTATATTTGATATTCATGACGGCGCGTTTTTCCGGATCATGGCGCATGACCGTCAAAACAATATTGGCGACATGCCGAGAACCGCCAAACTCAGGTTCGGCACCAATGAAAATATCTTCCCCATTTTTGATAATGCGTCCTGGGATGGCGAGAACATCCCCATGGTTTATGGCATTTTTTAGCGCCAACCCAATATTGGTTTGGACCTCGGGAACCAATGACCCGATTCTTTCTTCCTGAAATATCCGGATCGCCCGATTCATCCCTGCCATCACCCGGGCCTTTTCATTTTCCCTGTACAGCAAGGATAACGGCTCAACACTTGCCTTGCCTTTTCCAGAAATCACTCCTCCAAGAATGGCTCGTCCAATAAAATCCTTGGCTTCTATTACAGCCGGCAAGGTCTGTCTGCCCAAAGCCAGTCCAGCGGTAATCGCTGATGAAAAAACACAACCTGTTCCATGGAGATCCGATTGAGACAATCGCTCTGAACTTAAAATCTCGATACCCTTATTATCCAGAAATAGATCCTCCGGTTTTCCTTTCAAGTGCCCACCCGTAATCACTACTGCCCGCACTCCTGATTTAAGGATTTCGCGTGCCGCGCGCTTCCTGTCCGCAGGCCGGCTGATTTTTATTCCGGATAATATTTCAGCTTCCCTGATATTCGGGGTTACAAGTTGCGCCAGAGGGAACAAGCGCTTCTTCATCATCTCCACCCCGGATAGGGTGAGCAGCTTTTTTCCTGAAGAAGAAAAAATAACGGGATCGACTACCAGGTTTTTAACCCGGTAGCGTTTGAGCAGGGAGGCGACCCGATCGACAATTTGCTCATTGCCCAGCATACCTGTTTTTACGGCCTGACATTTATCATCCTCAAAGAGGGATTTAAGCTGGTTTTCCACAACACTCACAGGTAAATCATTTACGGCCTGAACCCCCAGGGTATTCTGGGAAGTGATGGAGGTGATCACGGTTTTTCCAAACACCCCAAAGGCAGAAAATGTTTTAAGGTCGGCTTGAATGCCAGCGCCCCCTCCGGAATCCGACCCGGCTATCGTCAAAGCTACTGCGGTTTTGTCAGACATAAATCAGTCTCTTTAATGTAGGAAAATAAGAAGGGTTTAATGTAACAGAACGTCTTGAAACCTGGCAATAAAATATTGAAAATTATTCAGGCAACGGTAACGGATTTGGCAAGAGATCGGGGTTTGTCAATATTACGCTTCAGGGAGGTGGCGGTAAAATATGCAAACAACTGCCCAATGACCAACTGAATAAGGGGAGCTGTCAAAGGAGGCACTTTAGGGAGGATCAATTCTTCACTGTATAAATCCTGGTTTTTCCCCTGCTCTCCGAAATGAATTCCCAGCACAAAACCTGACCGGGCGCGAATTTCCTCTACGGTGTGCAGAGTGGATTCATAAAGCACTTTATCTTCAGGAGGCGGGACAAACACTATTGAAGACACCTCATCATCAATCATAGCCAGTGTTCCATGTTTTAAAAATCCTCCGGGCATTCCTTCTGCATGGACGTAGGCAACCTCTTTCATTTTCAAAGCCGCTTCCAAGGCAATGGGATAGTAAATCCCCCGACCCAAGTAGAGCCAGTTGCGGGTCCCGGAATATTTATGGGCAAGGCGATGAATAAAACCGGACCGCTCATTCAAAATTCCTTGAATAATCTCAGGAAGATCCCTCAACGCCAGCAAATGCTGGTTATAGGTTTTTCGGGTGATCACCTTCTTTTTCAAAGCAAGCTTCATAGCCAGCACAGTGAGTATCACCATTTGCGATACCGCGGCTTTGGTGCTGATCACACAGATTTCAGGTCCCGATCCCTGGAGGATTACTTTATCAACCAGCCGAGCAATGGAAGAACCCATGACATTGACAACCGCCGCTGTCCGGGCTCCCTTGGACTTGGCGTACTTCAATGCCGATAAGGTGTCAAAGGTCTCACCGGATTGCGAAGCAGAAAAAACCAGGGATTGTTTGTTCACATTGGCCAATGCCATGAACTCATCGGAACTGATGGAGGGAAAAAATTCCTGCGCTAACTGCGAAAAAATATATTTGGCATATTTGGCGACGTAAAAAGTAGTTCCCACCCCCAGCAAATAGGAGTCCTTGGATTTTGCGAACAAATCAACAATATCATCCAGACCTGAGGGCTCCAGGTCTAACGCATTGGAAATGGTTTGAGGCTGTTCATAAATTTCCTTGAGCATATAATGGGGATAGCCCCCCTTTTTGGAAGTCTCACTATCCCATTCAATCTTAGTAATGGGTTTTGTGACTTCCTCCCTGCTTAAAATATTTTTCACGACATAAGTGTCCCGGGAAAGGATGGCATATTCCCCATCATCCAGAATCACAGCATTTTTGGTATGATCGATGAAGGCACTGAAATCGGAACCGATAAATTTAATCTCATCACCGATCCCCAGCATCAGCGGTGATTCTTTTCTCGCACAAAAAATCTGTTCGGGAAGATAGGAGGAAATAAACGCTATCGCATAGGTTCCTTCAATGAGGTTCAGCATCTTCACAAAAGCCTTTTCCACATCATGACTACGCTTATAAAACTTCTCTAATAGGTGGGCGAGGACTTCGGTATCGGTTTCAGAAGAGAACTTAAAGCCTTCTTTTTGCAGTTGGTCTCTCAAGGGACGATAATTGGAAACGATTCCATTGTGAACCACCGCAAAATTACCATCGTCGGAAGTGAAAGGATGAGTGTTTTCCCGCGTCACTTTTCCATGCGTGGCCCAGCGGGTATGGGCGATACCTATCTTGCTTTTGTGCTGCAGGACATTGTGTTTGCGATAAAACTCTTCCACACCACCAATATCTTTTTTAATGATGAGACGTGTCTTGTTCATCAAAGCAACGCCGCAAGAGTCATAGCCCCTGTACTCCAGATTCCTGATCCCTTCAAAAAGAAGCTCAGATATATTTTTTAATCCAACAGCCCCGCTAATTCCACACATACTTATCCTGTTATTTATGTTTTACGGAGTAACATGCAGGAAGAACTTTTCCGGGCGCAACAATCGTTCCAGGCTGCAAGGTATTTCCAGCCCCCACAACAACTCCGTCACCGAGAAAAGCACCCAATTTCTTCATCCCCGTTGCCATAGGCTGCTTCCCGTTTTTCACAGAAATCGGTTTCCAGTCTATATCTCGGTTCACGGTCATGCACCCTGCCCCCATATCCACATTTTCACCTAGCACACTGTCTCCGACAAAAGAAAGTCGGCCTATCTGCGAATTCTCCATCACCACGCAGTTTTTTAATTCTACACCGCTACCTACCGAACAGTTTTTTCCAACAGAAGTGTAGCTCCTGACAAGGGAGTTGTTGCCGATGTAGCTTCCCTCTCCAATGCAACACGGTCCTTCCAGCACAGCCCCGGATTTAATAATCGCCCCTGCCTCAACGCGGACAATCCCCTGCAGGGTTACATTGGCTTCCAGCGTCGCGGTTTTTGCAATGGAAGTTTCCTGCCACGAGTCCATGATCATCTTATTCGCCGTCAGAATCTCCCAGGGATAAACCACATCCAGCCAGTCATTTTCCCACATGGAAGCACGCAACCCCTCTCCCGCCACGACCTTCTTCAACGCCTTCTCCATAGAATTGCCTGAAGATTCCAGCAACTTGAAAAAAGAAGCCGGCAATATAAATACTCCGGACAGGACATAATTCCCCAGGTTATTTCCTTTGGGCTTTTCGATGATTTTTGTGATCTCCATACGCGCATTCAGGAAAACGTTGCCAAACATCTGGTTGGAAGGTGGCAAACATATAGAAGCCACTGGACATTTAAATGAATGGAAAGATTGCTGGATTTTGCTGAAGATATTATCCGCCGTCATGATATCCCCATACGCAAGCAGGAAATATTCACCCGGGAGTATCTTATTTTTAACCTGCATCACCGCATGCCCAATTCCTAACTTGCGTTTTTGCTCCACGTGATGCAGATTCAATCCATTGTGATCCTGTTCCTGAAGCTGCTCGATTAACTTTTCCTTCTTATGTCCCGCCACCACGAAGATGTCGTTGATTCCCGAACTTTTAAGCAAACCCAAAGTATTGTCGAGCAACGTGCTGCCCGCAACCCCAATCATGGAGATGGGCCGGGTTTCTGAAAATGGGCTGAGATGGGTGCCTTCACCTGCGGCAAGGATTATGGCTTTCATTTGAGAAAATCCTGATTGGGAAGGATAAAGTTAGTCACGAAGGCTGGCGATGATCCACCAGCAACTGTTCCGCCCGGTTCAAATCATCTGGAGAATTGATTCCCAGTATCTCGTTCGCATCTTGGGTCTGCGTAGCCTGAACAGGGTACCCCTTTCGCACCAGATATTCTATCGTATCGGTCAAATAGTATTCCTTCTGAGCATTATCGGGACCGATATGATCTAAGGCCTTAAAAAACAATATATTATCAAAACAATATACTCCGGAGTTGAATTCGTCAACTTTTTTCTCAGTGTCCGAAGCATCCTTGAGCTCCACAATTCTTAATATAGAACCTTTTCCATCACGAATGATCCGGCCAAAGTCATGGCACCCGCTACTTTTAAGGGTCAGCACCGTGCACTTTGCCTCGCTCCCTCTATGCCCTTCAACCATTTGCAACAGGGTATTAGGCCGGATCAAAGGCATGTCCCCGCATAATACCAAAACCAGCCCGTCAAAGTTTTCCAGTTTTGCCTTGGCTTGCAGCGCAGCATGGCCCGTGCCCAACTGCTCCTCTTGAACCACAAACTCAACCTCCCGATCGGCAAAAGTTTTCCGCACCTGATCGGCCTGATGTCCCACCACTACTATTGTCCGAACAGGGTTTAAACGCGAGGAAAGATCAAGCACATAGTGAAGGAGGGGACGACCGGCAATGGGAAGAAGAACTTTGGCTAGAGAAGATTGCATGCGGGTTCCTTTACCCGCCGCTAAAATGATGACCGCTAGGTCTTGTTGTTGCATTTAATTTTATATTCGGCGATTTTTTTTCTTAATGTGTTGCGGTTGATTCCCAAGATATTTGCAGCCTGAGTCTGGTTGCCACTGGTTTCTTTCAGAACGATTTCAACCAGCGGTTTTTCAATGCCCCCCATGATCAACTCATGCAGATGACCATTATTTTTTTCATCCATCGCACCGACATATTTTCGGATGGACTTATCCAGCCATTTTTCAAGGAAAGTTGTGACTTCTTTTTGGGTTTTTTTCATCGCAGGAGGGTGCATTTCCACTTATTTTTTAAAAATCGTGACGTCCTCCCCAGGGTCGCAAAAGGCTAGAATGTGGCGATAGTAGCAGAGCCACCCTTTGTGGTCAAGCATGGACTTATAAGCTTTTTTAAACCATGCAATTACAAGTTGCTTCCTCTCCAACTCATGGTCTAAGATGAAGTGAAAATTATCTAAAAACTTTTTTACACGGTCTTATGAAAGTCGCCTGCGTTACATTGGGATGCAGAACCAACCAGCACGATACAGCGGAAATGCAGACCCTGCTGGAACAGGAAGGTTTCTCTATCGTCAATGGTAAAGAAAAAGCCGATGCCTATGTCATCAATACCTGCACAGTGACACAGCGCAGTGATTATAGTTCCCGTCTTGCGGTTAAAAAATCCCTAGCGATCAACCCTGAAGCTCTGGTCGTGTTCACCGGATGCTACGCGCAATTGAACCCAGAAGAAGCTTCCAAAATTAACGGCCTGGATATCGTACTGGGAAATGCCGACAAGCTGGAAATCGCTAACCTTATAAAAAATAAACTGTTAAATCCCAGCCTGCCCTGGGAAAAAAACGCCGACACCGAGATCATCATGTCCAACATCCATAAAAAACGGATATTCAGGACCATCCCGGTGCAGAACTTTCAGGGCATGACCAAAGCCTTCATCAAAGTCCAAACCGGCTGTGATGAGAAGTGTTCATTCTGCACTGTTGTTAAGGCGCGAGGTAAATCCGTCAGCGATGCGCGGGAAAATATTATGCATAATATCCAGCAGGCCGTCGCTTCCGGGTTTAAGGAAATCACCCTCACCGGCATCAACCTCGGCACCTGGGGCATGGATCGAAACGAAACTTTTTCTTCGCTGGTTCGCGATATTATCAAACTCCCTGGAGATTTTCGAGTTCGGTTGAGCTCAATCAATCCTATGGAAATCGACAGCGACCTCATACGGCTCATAGCGGAAACCGAAAAAATCTGCTCGCACCTGCATATTCCTTTGCAAAGCGGTGATGAAACAATCTTGAAATCCATGCGCAGAAATTATAATCGCCAACAATACCTCGAAGTCGTTCAACGCGCAGTCACCGCCATTCCCGGGCTGGGACTGGGCGCAGATATTATCGTCGGCTTCCCGGGAGAAACTGAAGAAGCATTTGAAAACACCCGCAAACTGATAGAACAATTGCCTTTCTCCTATCTGCACGTGTTTTCCTACTCACCGCGCCGGGGTACCGAGGCCCACCAGCTCAAAGACGATGTTCCCGGCAACATAAAGAAACAAAGAAACCAGAACCTGACCCAATTGATCAGCCAAAAAGCCTTGAAATATCGCGAGAAATTTTTAGGACAACAGGAAATTGTTCTACTTGAAAATCAACGGGATACGAAATCCGGATGGCTCAAAGGCCATACCGGCAACTATATTCCGGTTATTCTGGAGGGTGCCGACTCATTGAAAAACAGTCTTGTCTCCGTCACCTTGCAGGAGGTTTCCGAAGGTCAGGTCACAGGATGCGCCCAATAATCACCCTCACCACCGACTTCGGCCTTGACGATCCTTTTGTCGGCATCATGAAAGGAGTCATTCTCAATATTGTGCCCGATGCCCAGATCGTTGACATCACCCACAATATCGAACCACAAAATATTACCCAGGCCGCATTGATCCTCAACGCCACCTACCCTTGGTTTCCCAGAAAAACCATACATGTGGTAGTGGTTGATCCCGGAGTCGGGGGCGTAGAAAAAAATACCGCACTTGCAAAGAAAGCAGGAGGCCCCGGCCCGGTAATCCGCAGAGCCATGGTGGTGCAGTCCAAATTCCAGACCTTTGTCGGACCCGATAATGGGGTTCTCACGCCTGCCCTTTATGCCGATAGCCGAACTTACGAGATCACCAACAAAAAATATTTTCTTAAACACGTCTCCAACACATTTCACGGGCGCGATATATTTGCACCCTGCGCAGGGTGGATCGCCAGCGGCGTTCAGCATTCCAAAATGGGGCCGAGAGTGTTGAAACCTGTCCACCATGACTTTCCTCAGCCCCAGTTAAAAGGAGCGGCCTTGCACGGGGAAATCATTCATATCGACCACTTTGGCAACCTCACCACCAATATTTCCGCAGAATTAATCCACGAAACCTTTATTTCTTCCGATACAATAAAGGTGCAGGTCGGAAAACATCGCATCGATGGACTGGTCACCGGTTATTACCAGATGAAATCCGGTCAGCCCGGAGCCATCATCAACAGCTGGAATCAGCTGGAAATTTTCTACCGTGAAGACAACGCCCAAAAAAAACTGAAAGCCAAGGCCGGGCAGTCCGTAACCCTGAAAGCCATCTAGACCCTCTATAAAGTGGGCTGTTAAAAAATGCCCCCCATTTATCCGGTTATTAATCGTGAGTGACATCAAAATTATCTGCCAGAATAAAAAGGCACGACACGATTACTCCATCGAAGACAGCATGGAAGCCGGGATAATGCTGAAGGGTACGGAAGTCAAATCCCTGAGAAACGGCAAAGCCAACCTGGTCGACAGCTATGCCATCATTGACGGCGAAGAAGCCTGGTTACTCCATTTCCATATCGATGCTTACACCCCGGCCACTCAGTTCAACCATCACCCCATGCGAAAGCGCAAACTACTTTTGCATAAAAAAGAAATCAGCAAACTCATCGGAAAAACTCAGGAAAAAGGCTGCACCCTGGTTCCCCTAAAAGTTTATTTTAAAAACGGGAAAGCAAAAGTAGATATAGGCATTGCCAAAGCAAAAAAACTCTACGACAAACGCGCCTCCATCAAAAAGCGTGAATCCGAGCGCGAAATCGATCGGGTTATGAAATCCAGAAACCGCTGATTCAATAAAGCAATTTAACGATAAAGGTGTGTGGAATGGAACTAGACAAGGTGATCGGAAAAATACTGGATGGTTATCAACCGGCATGCGTGATCATGACGGCGAATGAGTTAAAACTGTTCGACCAGCTCAAACAACCGGTAACAGCAGTGCAAGTCGCTAAAACATTGAACTTGGATCCGGAAGCTACCGAACGCCTGCTCAACGCTCTCACTTCGCTGGAAATCGTTGCCAAGGAAGATCAGACCTATCACCTGCCAGAATCCGCGCACGCATATCTGACAACAGGCGGAAGCCACTCTCTTCAACAATGGATTCAACTCTCGGCCGACCTTTATCCAGTTTGGGGCCAACTCGCCTCTTTTATAAAATCCGGTATTCTTATTAAAAGCATCATGGAGATGTTAGGCGGTGACCCCCATAAAATGCGGGCGTTCACCGATGCCATGCACGACAAGGCTCTCAAGGCCACCTGGCTGATCGCCCGAGAAATTCCTGTCGGGGATGCAAAAACAATGCTTGATGTCGGCGGCGGACCCGGAACCTATTCGCTGGAATGGTGCAAACTGCATAACCATCTTAAGGCAACCGTGTTCGACATCGCGCCGGTTCTGGAAGTCACAAGAAATTATATCGAATCCTATGGATTGCAGGATAGGGTGGATACCAAGCCAGGGGACTTCCATAAAGATGATTTGGGAGACAGCCAATACGATCTCGTACTCATGGCCAATATCCTGCACATGTATGACGCAGATATGAGTCGAGCCCTTGTCTCCAAAGCTGTCAAAGCTGTAAAACCGGGAGGGCGCATCATCATCCACGGTTTCTGCACCAATGAAGACCAGACCGGCCCTCTACGTGACACACTGTTCAGCCTCAATATTGGCATGTTGACCGAAGGTGGACGAGCGCACCCTGTTCAGGAAAAAATCCACTGGCTTGAGGAAACCGGAGTTTCCAATATTCACCATTTCCGTATCGAAGCCATCCCCACCGGAGTCATAACCGCCACTAGGCGTGGGGCCAACTAGCACCACTAGCCGTGGAGGCGAAGCAATGACTTGTCAAGCCGAGATAACTCTTTGCTAGCCAGCAATAGCTATTGCACGCTGGCCCCATGCCTAGTGGTGGGACGGTAGACTACTAGTATCACTCCTGTTACGGCGACCACACCACCGAAATATCCCATTGACCCGACCGGGTCGGCTTGCAGTCCGGCAAAACCGATTTCAGGAAGAACTTTCATTCCCCAAAGGGTTATCAGTGGATTCAAGGAAATGATGACGCTGATCAAGGCCAGAGGAATATATTTCACAGCTTCGGCGAGTGCGGCATAAGCGAGTAGAGTATTGAACCCACAAAATATCAGCGACAACCATGCGGTGAGTCCCGCGCTGGTGAAGTCGGCCCACTCCACTCCACCTATCAGTGTGAACGTGGAAACAGCGTAGACTAAAAGATTTAAAGACTGGGCTCCATATTGCCGACTGAGGAATTTTTGCGAGACCATATATCCCACCCACACCAGACCGGCAAGAACAATTAAAAAGTCCGCAAAATAATAATCACCCGTTGCCTCAATGCGGCTTTGCTGGTCATGAAAAAACAGGAACAGTCCACTTCCCGCGATGATCATTCCAAGAACCTGCCTTAAGGCCAGGCGCTCATGAAAAACAAAAACTCCAGCCAACACCAGGAACACCGAAGCGGTCTGTATCAGAACCGCCATATTGGAAGGCCCGCTCAAATCCACACCCACTGTCACCCAGTAATAGTTTGCTGAAAGGCAAGCCCCTCCCAGGATTCCCATCCACGGGGGCTTGCGAAGAATGTCCAGAGGTGCATGCGCTTTCCATTGCAAAATGACGATCAGAATCAGAAATGCAAACAGGAAGCGGAACCAGGAAATCGTTCCGGCATGAAAACCCTGCAGAGCGATTTTCAGAAAAATCGGCAAGACGCCCCAAAGCAAAGCGGTAGCAATGGAGAACAAAATGCCACGCAAGTAATGAGTGGGAAATGTAAGTTTCTCAGACTGCGACATATATTACTCGCCGAAGGAATTAGGCTGCTCGCCGGGTCTAGTGGAGGTTGGAAAAGTTTTTCAGCATGGTTAGACCGAGACGCTGGCTTTTTTCCGGATGAAACTGGAACGCATGGATATTTTCGTGATGGATTCCTGAGACGAATTCGGTTCCGTAACAAGTGGTGGTGGCAACGATCGCCGGGTCCTGCGGCACGATGTAATAGGAATGCACAAAATAAAAATAGGACTCATCGGCCACCAAGTCGAACAGCGGATTACCCGGAACCACTCGCACCGTATTCCACCCCATATGGGGAATTTTTAAAGGCTCGCCGGAATCGGACTTGGCATCTTTGAACCCCACCACTTTTCCGGGCAGGATACCCAGTCCATCCACCTGACCAAACTCTTCACTTTGGTTAAAGAGAAGTTGCAGTCCAAGACAGATCCCCAAAAATGGTTTGCCGCTTTTGACAGACTGGTGCACGGTATCAATAAGATCCAGCTTCTCCAGATTCGCCATGCAGTCCTTGAATGCCCCAACACCGGGGAGCACCACGGATTTAGCTGAAAGAATTTTTTGGGAATCGCTAGTAACAATCGCCTCGGCACCCACTGCCTCAAAACCCTTTTGCACGGAACGGAGATTGCCCATTCCGTAGTCAATAATAGCGATCAACTATAGAGTCCCTTTTGTCGAGGGAATGTCTCTGGAGCGGGAGTCCAACGTGCAGGCAGAGTCTAAAGCGCGGGCAAAAGATTTGAACAACGCTTCGGTTATGTGGTGAAGATTATTCCAGTAAGGAGAATTAAAATGCAGGGTCAGGCCGCTATTGGCGGAAAAGGCCTGAAAAAATTCCGGCACAAGCTCGACATCGAACTCGCCAAGTTTGGCTTTGGGAAGTTCCAGGTTGAACACAAAGAAAGCCCGACCGCTGATATCAATAATGCATTGGGCCAAAGCCTCATTAAGCGGTACGCTGGCTTCTGCAAATCGACGTATGCCCTTTTTATCCCCTAACGCCTCCTTGAAAGCCTGACCAACAGCTATTCCAACATCTTCCACCGTGTGGTGAAAGTCTATATGGGTGTCACCCTTGGCTTTAACCGTCAGGTCAAAATAACCGTGACGAGCCAATTGTGACAGCATGTGATCCAGAAATGGGACAGGGGTCTTGATATCTTGAATCCCGGTTCCATCCAGATTCAGACTGACCTCAATTTGTGTCTCGCTTGTGGAGCGCTTTACGTGGGAAGTTCTAGCCATTCAGAGGTTGTTTTACTTTGATGTCTTCTTTATTACCATTTTTACCGTTGCCGGAATAGGAAGCCTTTTTCCCGTTCTCAGAATGAGGCTTTTTGCCATTTCTGGCCGCCCATTCTTTTCCGTTGCCTGAAGCCACTATTTCGGCAACCGCACCATAAAAAGTCATGATGGTTTCAAACATGCCATCCGGGTCAAGCTTAAGAATTTTGCGCTGTATAGTGGGCGAACCGTGCTCCAGAACCATGTCACCGAGTCCGATACATTTAACCGGGATATGAAACATCTCCTCTTCCTGCAGGGCTTCCAGAACAGCGGAGCCAAAACCACCTTTGAGAGAATGTTCTTCTGTAGTGACCATGCACCGTGTCTTAAGGGCGTATTTGGTAATCAATTCTTTATCCACCGGTTTGGCGAACCGGGCATTGATAACGGCAACGCTGACACCTTCTTTCTCAAACTTGTCAGCCACCTCCTGAGCCCATTCGACCGTATGGCCATACGCAAAGATAGCGATATCGGTTCCGTCCTGAATCACTTCTCCCTTGCCGATCTCAAGTTCCTTCATTTCGGGATCGAGCGGCACTCCTAAACCGGCACCTCTGGGATAGCGAAGGGCCGCCGGGCCGGGATGATAAATCGCCGTTTTCAGCATATGCCGCATTTCATTTTCATCTTTCGGAGCCATGAGCACCATGTTCGGCAAGGTACGAAGAAACGCAATATCGTACAACCCTTGATGCGTCGCTCCATCTTCTCCGACTATTCCTGCCCGGTCCATGGCAAACGTCACCGACAGGTTCATCAGGCAGATGTCGTGAGCAACCTGGTCATACGCCCTTTGCAGAAAAGTGGAGTAAATGGCCGCAACCGGACGAAAACCTTCTATCGATAGTGCCCCGGCAAATGCAACGCCGTGTTGCTCAGCCATGCCTACATCAAAGGTCCGGTCGGGGAACTCCTTGCCAA
Organism: uncultured Nitrospina sp.; assembly: GCA_937891765.1. Classification (GTDB taxonomy): domain Bacteria; phylum Nitrospinota; class Nitrospinia; order Nitrospinales; family VA-1; genus LS-NOB. The sequence goes on along the minus strand of CALAGQ010000030.1, from coordinate 11,800 downwards.
ACTTACTGATTCCCGTCCCATCTGGCATCGCTGCAGTAATGCCAATAATTTTTTCATCTTCTTTAGCCAGTTGAATCAGGGCATCCGCGAACACATTGGTATAAGCCGGGTTGGATTTCTTCTGATGAAATTCACCGGTAGAAACATTGAAGGGTTTGGCACCGTGCCAGATATCGGCTTTTTCTTCCGCCTGTTCATAACCTTTTCCCTTGCGGGTGATAACATGCATCAAGGTCGGACCTTTAAGGTCTTTTACAGCGTTGAACGAATTCATCAACGCTTCAACATCATGACCATCTATCGGCCCCACATAACGAAAACCCAGGTCTTCGAATAAACGTCCGGGAATGAACACACCCTTTATAGCTTCGTCTATCTTATGTGCGTATCGGGTAATTTCCTTGCCAATACCCGGGACGGCTAATAAAAGTTGGCCTATCTCCTGTTTAATTTTCAACATCACCTGCCCGGTCATGATCTTGCTAAGATGCGCAGACATGCCACCTACATTGGCAGAGATGGACATTTCATTATCGTTGAGCACAACGATCATATCGTTCTTGATGTGTCCGGTATGGTTGAGTCCTTCAAAAGCCATTCCTGCAGTCAGCGAGCCATCCCCTATGACCGCAATGACATCATTGTCTGCATTTTTCAGATCCCGCGCTTTAGCAAATCCTAATGCAGCGGAAATGGAAGTGCCGCCGTGTCCACAGTTCCAGTGATCGTGTTCGCTCTCTTCGCGTTTGGTGAAACCACATAACCCTTCATGCTGGCGCAGAGTGCCGAACCTGTCTTTCCGGCCTGTCAGCAATTTATGCACGTAAGACTGATGGCCCACATCCCAGACAAACTTATCCTTCGGGCTATCGAAGACATAATGCATCGCCAAAGTTAATTCCACGACACCCAGATTGGAGGACAGATGCCCGCCCGTTTCGGAAATGCTATCCAGAAGCATGTCGCGAATTTCCCGGGCGAGAAGCGGCAACTCTTCGACTGAGAGTTTTTTTAAATCTGCGGGACTATTGATTCGACTTAAGAACTTACTCATAGGGGTCCCAGTCAATTAAAATGTTCGCTGCACAAAGAACCGGGCGATCTCTCGGAGAGGATCTGCTCGATTATCAAATTCTTTAAGACAAACCAAACTTTCTTCCACCAACTCTTCAGCTTTTCGGCGAGACTCTTCCAGTCCGTAAAGGGCTGGATAGGTCGCCTTATCTTTAGTCAGGTCACTGCCAATATCCTTACCCAACTCTTTTTCATCACCCGTGATATCGAGAATGTCATCGATAATCTGAAAGGCAAGCCCAATATGAGCGCCAAACCGGGACAATGAATTCAACTGACGAGGAGTGGCTTGGCTAAGTATGCCGCCACAACAGATACAAGCTCGAATCAGAAACCCTGTTTTATAAATGTGAATATATTCCAGAGTTTCCGCGTCAATCGGCTTACCCTCTGACTCGAGGTCAACCACTTGACCACCAATCATACCTGTAGACCCCAGTGCCGTTGCCATTTCATGCGTGGCATTGAGAAGGCACTCAGGTGGAACGGTTTCCATCCCCACCGACCGTGTCATCAGGATAAATGCTTGAGTCAATAGAGCGTCGCCTGCTAAAATGGCAACGGCTTCTCCAAAAACTTTATGGTTTGTAGGTTTCCCCCGTCGCAGGTCATCGTTGTCTAAAGCAGGGAGATCATCGTGAATCAGGGTATACGTATGTATCAGCTCGGCGGCCACTGCAAATGGCAGAACCGCTTTCCGGTCTCCCCCTACCGCTTCCGAGGCGGCAATAACCAAAACGGGACGCAATCTCTTCCCACCGGCAAGAAGACTGTAATGCATCGCCTTATGGATGCTTTCAGGATAGGCCTTCTCATCCGGTAAAAGGTTCAGTATCCCTTCATCGATTAGCTTTTTACCTTCAGAAAGGTACTGAGATGCAGACAAACCGTTCAATAAATCAATCAACTAATAATTGTTATAGAAGGTAAAATTTAACCACCTATCGACCAAAATCTTAACACATAATCCCAAACAGTCAACTTTATTGTGGGCCCTCCATCCCTTTGAAAATCCTTAATTTATAAGTTGTTGGCGCTAAAAGACTGGATTGGCAACCCGGCGAAAAAGGGTTAACGGAACGACCCAATTTTATTCAAACCCACCGATGCCGATCTGGCAAGCCGGGCTCATTTTTCACGCATGTCCCAAATATGTGTCAAAGTTGACAAACGCTTGTATTTCTCAGAATGTTGATTTATCATGACAAATCAATATCTTTAAAGAAATCAGGCTGTTGAGTTCATACTGAGGCCAAAGCGACTCTAACTATTACGCTCTGGCCAACTTTCCACCTTTTTCGATAGGATCGAAGAATGCATAGTCTCACTGCCACCTGGGTCGGTTATCTGTCTCTGATCTGTTTCTGCCTTGCCTATACTCTGGTCATATTTGAAGAACAAATCCATATGCGGAAATCCAAACCGGTCATTTTGATCGGTTGTTTCATGTGGGCTCTCATCGGTATCTATGAGGCACAGAATGGGGGCGGGCATGCTCACGATCATGTCAAAGAGTTGATCGGCGAAATTGGTGAGCTGTTTTTCTTTCTACTTGTGGCAATGACCTATATCAACACTCTCGATGAAAGAAATGTCTTTAAAGTATTAAGATCCTGGTTACTTAAAAAAGGACTCGGCTTTAAGAAATTATTCTGGGCGACAGGGGCAATCACGTTCATGCTTTCACCCGTTGCCGACAATCTGACCAGCGCTCTGCTGATGTCCACCGTAGCGCTGGCAGTCAGTAATGGCAACGGACGTTTCATTGTTCCCGCATTCGTCAATATTGTGGTCGCGGCCAACGCCGGCGGGGCTTGGAGTCCTTTCGGAGATATCACTACACTGATGGTCTGGACTTCAGGAAAAGTTCAAACTATGGAATTTTCCTATCTGTTACTGCCTTCCATCGTCAATTGGATCATACCAGCAAGCATCATGTATTTCTGGGTTCCGAACGAAACTCCCGAAGCGGGAAATGAAGAGGTGGAGTTCAAACCCGGAGCCAAGGTCATTATCGGACTCGGTGTGTTCACTGTTGCCACCGCAGTGTCTTTCCATCAGTTTCTCCACCTGCCTCCTTTTCTGGGCATGATGTTCGGACTCGGACTATTGATGGTCAAGGGTTTCTATTTAAAACGCTGGGGAGAGCAAAGGCATCTTAAGAAAATGGGCATCACCGAAGAACGAAGGAACCGTCAACGCTTTGATATTTTCGCCAAAGTGGAAGGCGTGGAGTTTGACACCCTGCTTTTCTTTTTCGGCGTTCTCACCGCCGTAGGCGCATTGCAATACATTGGCTATCTGGCACTGGCCAGTGCAAGCATGTATGGAAACCTCGGCCCGACAACCTCCAATATAATCGTAGGTATTCTATCCGCTATTGTTGACAACATTCCCGTCATGTATGCGGTTCTAAAAATGAGTCCGGAAATGGGTCTCGATCAATGGCTCTTAATCACCCTGACCTGCGGAGTTGGCGGTAGCCTGCTCTCAGTCGGCTCTGCCGCAGGAGTGGCAGTCATGGGGGTTGACCGGGAACATTACACTTTCATGTCGCATTTAAAGTGGGCTCCCGTCATCGCATTGGGCTATATAGGTAGCATCATTACCTGGTACTTTGTGACTCCGCACTAGCTACTCCGCGTGGAAGGGAATTGGGCAGGGGCTTCTTGAGCCGAGACAACTCTTTGCTTGCCAACAGAAGTTATTGCCCATTACCACCGGGCGTTGCCAGGCCCTCGCTAGAGGGCGGAGTGGTCTTTTCCCACCACCACTCTTCCCAGAGTGAACACATGAACCTTCCCGGCACCTTTTTTCTTTAAAACCTTTGCGGCCTCATTGACCGTTGCCCCGGTGGTGAACACATCGTCCACCAGCAGAATATTTTTTCCCGCAACCAACTCAGGACGATTGACCTCAAAAGCTCCTTTAATGTTACGGGCTCTTTCCACGCGGGTCATGGTCGCCTGTGGACTGGTCGCCTTGACCCGCCGTAGCAATCCCCCTTCCAGAGGTAATTTTGAAATCTTCGCGACTTGCCGGGCGATAAGAAAAGCCTGATCAAATCCCCTCTCTTTCATTTTGTTAAAATGCAACGGCACCGGAGAAACGGTAAAACCCTGACAAAAGTCTGGGTTCTCTTCAAAATATTTTTCCAGCAGGCGGTCCATTTCCGGGAGCACCCCCATCTGCCGGCGATATTTAAAATGATGAATGGTTGTTCTTAAAACCGTGTCATAAAAGCCCAGACTTCTGGCCTGATCAAATTGATAAGGTTGCTGTCGGCAAACCCCGCACACAAACTCTTCATGCGGAAAAGCATAAGATATGTCCGCTGGCACCCCACACTGAAAACAATACGGCTGCCGTATAAATCCAATATCATCCCTGCAGCTAGCGCAGAGGACATGCTCCTGAATTTTATCGTCACAGGCAATACAGTTTTGCGGAAACACAAAATCCAGAATTTTTCTGAATCCGCGTAAAATTCCACCCCCAATATCTCTCGGTCTAATCCGCATCACTCATCACCGTTTCAAGTCAGCCAACCCGACAAACAAAGCCTTGAATACAAAGGTTTTTATATTTTTCCGGAAAATTTTATGCTAAAGTTTCTTCCTCAATTATTCTCACAAAAAACCTGATGAACAAGAGCATTATCCAGCTTACGGAAAAACACGTCGCCGGGACTTACGGACGTTACCCGATTGCCCTCGTTAAGGGAAAAGGTTCCAAGGTCTGGGACAAGTCAGGGAAACAATACATCGACTTTGTCAGCGGCCTTGCCGTGGACAACCTTGGGCATTGTCACCCGGCAGTGGTCTCGGCCATAAAAAAGCAGGCCGGGACGCTGATCCACGTTTCCAACCTATATCATATCGAACCGCAATCCCAATTGGCCGAAAAACTAACATCCTTGAGTTTTGCCGATAAAATATTTTTCTGCAATAGCGGAACAGAAGCCAATGAAGGCGCGATCAAACTCGCACGTAAATATTTTTTTGATCAAGGGCAGCCCAAGCGAACAGAAATCATCACCATGCACAATTCGTTTCATGGCCGCACCATGGGTTCACTCTCGGCCACAGCACAGACGAAGTTTCACGCTGGATTCAAACCGCTTCTTCCCGGCTTCAAATATATTCCCTTCAATGATTTACCATCGGCCCGGAAAGCAATAACACAAAAGACCTGCGCCATTCTGGTGGAACCCTTGCAGGGAGAAGGCGGAGTGAACATCCCCGACCCTGCTTATCTAAAAGGACTAAAAAAACTCTGTCAGGAACACGGCATCCTTCTCATTTTTGATGAGGTGCAAACCGGATTCGGGCGTGCAGGAAAACTGTTTGCCCATGAACTCTATAAAACCAAACCAGATATTATGACGCTGGCGAAAGCATTAGGGGGCGGCGTTGCAATAGGAGCTCTGGCGGCTACCAACCGAGTCATGAAATCTTTTGTCCCCGGCACCCATGCCGCAACCTTTGGCGGCAACCCTTTGGCCTGCGCCGCCGCCTTGGCTTCCTTAAAAGTGCTGACAGGGAAAAACTTTCTCGACAAAGCCAACGCTACCGGAGCTTATTTTTTAAAACGACTGAAAGCAATTGCCAAGAACAATCCCGTCGTCAAAGAAGCCCGCGGCACGGGAATGTTTCTCGCGCTGGAACTGAACAAGCCCGGTGGCGACGTGGTCATCGACTGCATGAACCGTGGTTTTTTGATCAACTGCATCCAATCGAACGTATTGCGGTTTATTCCGCCGCTCAATATTTCCCGAAAAGACATCGACAGTCTGATTCCCGTACTTACCGATAGTCTCACTAAACTGACCGACAAATAAAATATTTTGATCCTTAACAAAAAAATGAAAAGAGATCTGCTAGCCATCAACGACTTTAACCAGGAAGAAATTCTTGGCCTGTTTGAAAAGTCCGTTGATCTCAAGGAAAAACGCCAAAAAGGAATCGAACACTTACCTTTGAAAGGCAAAACTCTGGGGATGATCTTCAACAAGCATTCCACCCGTACACGCATATCGTTTGAAGTCGGCATGTTTGAGCTTGGCGGTCATGCGCTGTTTTTAACCGGCGACCAGCTTCAGTTGAACCGCGGCGAAACCCTCAAAGACTCGGCTCAGGTTCTTTCCCGCTATCTGAACGGCATTTTGATCAGGACCTACGATCACAACGAGGTCATCGCTCTTGCCGAGAATGCCACAATACCCGTGATCAACGGACTCACAGACCTCAACCATCCCGTGCAGATTCTTGCGGATATTTTCACCATCAAGGAAAAGCTTGGCGGCATCGAAGGAGTGAAAGTGGCTTATGTCGGCGACGGGAATAATGTCGCCTATTCATGGATGATGGGGGCTTCATTGATGGGCATGCATCTGGCGGTTGCCTGCCCCAAAAGTTGCCAACCCGATCCGGTTCCTCAATTATGCGGAAATGGAAAGGTCGAAATTGTTGAGGACCCTTTTGAAGCGGTCCAGAATGCCGATATCATTTATACCGACGTCTGGATAAGCATGGGGCAGGAAAAAGATGAGGAAAACAAAAAAAAGCTCCTTCATCCCTACCAGATAAATCAGAAACTGGTCGATGCCGCAAAAAAAGACGCTCTGGTGATGCACTGCCTTCCTGCGCACCGGGAAATGGAAATCACCACAGAAGTTCTGGATGGCAAACATTCAATTGTTTTTGATCAGGCTGAGAACCGGCTTCATGTTCAAAAAGCTATTCTTGAAACATTGTTATAAAAACCGACTCAATGATAGAGTTGTAATTATAGATTCAGAAAAACATAATTCTAACTAATACGAAGATCGCAATGAGCTTTGGAAAACCACCTAATATTCCCTCGGCATGCGTTTTCTTTTTAATCCTGACGCTTTTCATTTCCCCATCTTCTTTTTCAGAAGAAACCACTGAGAGCACAGAACTCCAGCGGCACCTGATTTTAATCACCAAGAAAACCATCGTCCTTGAAAAAGAAATTGAAGCTCTCAGGAAAAAGTCTGAAACCAAAGAGAATCTTCAAAAGATAATCGACCTGCAAGCACAGATTGATCGGCTAAATTTGGATTTCGACTCCCTGGCAACCAACCTGCCATTGGAAGACAGCTCCCTGAAGAAAAAAGAAAAGTCTCCATGGACCAAACAGCTGGAAGAAATCACAATGCCGCTACTCCAGGCAATACGTGACCTGACCGAAAAACCACGTAAAGTAGACTCCCTGAAAAAACGCATCGCCCAGTTGGAAAACACTTTAGCTCTTTATAAAGAAGCGTCCAACAACCTTGAAAAACTGGAAAGCACCCGGGGCGCAATAGAAACCTCTACTAGGCCGGAAGATACACGCTACCTTTCAAGGCTGACCCTGCTGCAGAATAAATATGACCCGGAACTACCTGAATTAAACATGAACGAATCCAGAAAGAACCTGGAACAAATTCTCTCATCCGATGAATCCATCATAGACTCAGCGAAAAACCAGATCAAAGACTTCTTCAAGAACAGAGGACGAAATTTACTGATAACTATCACCATGTTTTGTGGATTGTGGTGGTTGCTCAATCGACTCAGAAAATGGATATTGCGCTTCAATCTGTTTGCCCAGTTGAGTCCCGCATTCGGTAAATTATTCAGCGCCGCTTACAATATTTTCATCCTTATTATCTGCCTACTTGTCGGCATGGCCTGTCTTTACTTTTTTAACGACTGGCTTTTGATCAGCCTCATCGTCATGGTGCTCGTCCTCGTTGCATGGACTTCGCGGCAATACCTTCCCACCTTCCTTCAGGAAATAAAACTGATCGTCAATCTGGGAACGGTTCGCGAGGGAGAACGCTTCATCTGGAACGGGGTTCCCTGGCTGGTACAGGACATAGGCTTGAGCGCAACTCTGATCAACGCCAATCTGGAAGGCGGAGAAATCAGGTTGCCGGTCAGGGATTTGATCGATAAACATTCACGCCCTGTGGTAGAAGGTGAACCCTGGTTCCCCACAAAGCCTAAAGACTGGGTCATCCTCAACGACGGCTCCTATGGCTGGGTCAGACACCAGACCATGGAACAGGTTGTGCTGAATTTAAAAGGAGACTCGCTGAAATATTATTCAACGGCTGATTTTTTGAGTCAGTCCCCTTTGAATATTTCCGCAGGCTTTCGTTACTGCATTGAGTTTGGTCTGGACTATAAGGTGCAAGACAGGATTTGCGAAGAAATTCCCACACTGATCGAAAATGGATTAAAAAATCTTCTCACTAAATTTTTTGAAGGGCCGTCTCCTGATTTCAATTTTTTAGAGGTGCGTTTCGACAATCCGGGCCCGAGTTCTTTAAACCTGATGGTCATCATTCATGCAGACGGGAAATGCGCCGACCGCCATGAAGAAAACCGACGAGAAATTCAAACCGCTTTGGTGCAAACCTGCAACGACAACAACTTAACCATCCCCTTCAGTCAATTGACCATCAATATGGCCGACGACGGCCCACCCCTTGGATAACCCGATTTATTGAGGACAAGTGATTAAATTCGAAGTTTTAAAAAAACATAGCTATTCTTCTGCTCGGCTTGGAGTTCTGACAACACCACATGGGAAAATAGACACCCCCTGTTTCATGCCCGTCGGCACTCAGGCCACGGTCAAGGCATTATCCCCGGATGATCTCGAGTCTTTCGGCGCACAGATCATCCTGGGCAACACTTATCATCTCTATCTCCGACCGGGACACGAGTTAATCCGTTCACTCGGCGGACTGCACAAATTCATGAGCTGGCCTCACCCCATGCTCACCGACAGCGGTGGGTATCAGGTTTTCAGCCTTAAAGAACTTACCAAAGTCACTGAAGAGGGAGTGACCTTTCAATCCCATCTTGATGGATCGTCACACTTCATCTCACCGGAACGTTCGATAGAAATCCAGCAGGCATTGGGTGCAGACATCATCATGGCTTTCGATGAGCCAACTCCCTACCCTGCCGATATCGAACGAACGGAAAAATCTTTGAAGCTGACCACGCTTTGGGCCCGAAGGTGCAAGGAAGCACTCACCTCGGACGCGCAGGCCTTGTTCGGAATTGTCCAAGGCGGGATGTATCCCGAGCTCCGAAAAAAAAGCGCCGAACAAATTATCGAAATCGATTTCCCCGGTTATGCCATAGGCGGGTTGAGCGTGGGTGAAGAAAAAAACCTGATGCACGACACCACCGCCTACACCGCGCCCCTTCTTCCCGAAGACAAGCCTCGCTATTTGATGGGAGTGGGAACTCCCGAAGACCTATTGCAATGCAGTTCTTCAGGCGTAGATATGTTTGACTGCGTCATGCCGACCCGCAACGCCAGAAACGGTTCGCTGTTCGTGAAGGGTGGAAAAATAAATATTAGGAACGAACAATACAAGTCCGACCCCTACCCTATCGAAGCAGACTGCCCCTGCTACACGTGCAAGAATTTTTCCAGAGCCTATCTCAGGCACCTGATCATGGCAGGAGAGATTCTAGCCATGCGCCTGCTCACCCTGCACAACTCCACCTTCTACCAACAGTGGATGGCCAGTATCCGAAAAGCCATCGAAAATGACGTTCCTTTTAATATAGATTGGTCTAATCAGACCCAATAGCCGCTGGGCGTGGGGCCAGTGAGCAATGGCTCTTTCTGACTGGCAAAGAGTTGCCTCTGCTGAATAAGCCGTCATCTTACTCAAAAGGAAAGAAGCTAGGCTTCTTTTATTACACCTAAAATTTTGAATTCGTGGATATCATAGCCGGAGCGCTTTGGCAGGGAGGATTGCACCACGGCTTTGAGTAGTTCCACCTTTCCTGAATCTAGATTATTGATGAAATGCTCAAAAATAAGTTCAGGAAAATAAAGTGTCAGGTTGAGTTTCGCTCGTTGATAAACAAACTGAGTGCCTGACCGCATCGGGTTCGCCCTCAAAGGTTTGTATTCGACATGACCATTCAGCATGAAATCGGCCATCTCCCTCCACTCTTCCCCGACTTTGTTGAGGTTCTCGCGGATGAGCGATAAGAGTCGCCCTTGCTCGGGAAGTTCGTAGCTATAACTGGACATAGATTATTTTCTATTTAGAAGGTATCAACCGGGCTCTTAAGGCCAGAAAGAGCGGTATCTCTTTTCGAGCTCTGTTCTCGGCCTTTGAGCGTTTGCCCGGAAGGCTGTTCTTGTTTGAAATCCATTCCTCCATCGCATCGACACAGAACCCGGCCTGAACCAGTGCGGAAATATAACTTTGCATCGGGCGGTGATAGGTGAGCGTGAAAGATTTGGCATCGGCAAAGGGTGGAGTCAGAATAGGAACGTTGGTCTCCGACAAATAATGATCCACACGTCGGTATTCCAGTTTCTTTTCTTCATCCCATCCCCAGTGCGATTGGCGGGGAATACGAAAACATGGATGCGTCATCACCACTACAAAACACTTGCCTGGCTTCACCCAGCGGGCAGCGCTTTTAAAAAGCAACTCCATCTTCTCTATATTTTGTATAGCCATCAGGCAGGCGATGCCATCGAAACGGTCTTCTTCAAAATTTGAGGCGTCAGCAGCGTCTCCCACATGATAGCGGATGGACGAGCCCGAACGCGTCCGGGCATGCTTCAGCAGTTCTTCCGAGGAATCCAACCCTTCAACATGAATACCCTTGCTCGATAAATAGCGGGAGAAAACTCCCTGACCGCAAGCCAGATCGAGGACACGATCTTTTTTAGTGACTGCCAGCAAACGCAACACGCCGGGCATGATAATGTCTTTCTGAAAATCGGTACCCTGAGCACCGACAAGCGAGTCATACCACCGAGATGCCTGATCCCAAAGCGTCAACTCTTTCTTTGCGGGTTTCTTTACTGTTCTCTTTCCCGAAGACTCCCGTTTTACTTTTCTATTCCTGTCTCTGGAATCTGTTTTATGCTTCACCAGTACTAATCCGTCTCATTTTCATCTATAATAAATGGGCGAATGATTATTCACCCCGTTTCATCAACACACCCAATCTTATGCCAAAACCCAACCTTTCCCAAGTATTCACAACAATTCTTTTGCTTCTCATTTTTGTTTCCGTCTCCTGCAAAACGATGGATCGTTATTATAAAACTCAGGAGGATCTGGACTTAAGCATCAAAGCATATAATATGGAATTCGAAAGCAAGGCGATAGATATGAGCGCCCGATTTGTCCACCCAAAATACCGCACGGAGTATATGGCCAAATCTCCGGAGATCGCCAAACGCATCACCATTTTTGAAGCAAGCATATTGGACATCAAACTTTCCAATGACAATGAGGGGGTACCCCCCTCAAGCAAATCCGAAAAAGATATCAACCGGGCTATTGTTGTTATCCGTTACCAAACTGCCATACTGCCCAGCACTAAATTAAAAACCCTTCTCATTGAACAGGAATGGGTGCTCTATCAGGGGCAATGGGTTATCATCCCCGACCTGAACGCATTCCTGAAGTGATCATTAACATGATCTATAAAGTTATCTCGACAGATTTGTTCAAAGAAATCGTCGTCGGGGTGACCTTGCAATTCATACCATAAAGTTCCACCCCTTTATCACGCGCCTTACGCAACCATTCCCCAAAGACCGGGTCAATATCATCATTGCTGGTGATGGATCGCGTATCGGATCTTTGCGAAACAAACACCACGGCCGATCGGCAACCTTTTTCGCTGAACTCGATCAACTCCTTAACATG
>CALAGQ010000029.1 GCA_937891765.1 uncultured Nitrospina sp. | reverse complement strand
TACGAAAGGATTCTCGTTAACTCAACGGTAGAAATACCCGGATATCTCATGAATTTGAGGTAGACGAGTTTGTTCAAGTTATATGATCAAGCGAATAAGCGCATATGGTGGATGCCTAGGCAGTTGGAGGCGATGAAGGACGTTGTAGTCTGCGAAATGCTCGGGGGAGCTGACAAACAAGCGTTATATCCCGAGATGTCCGAATGGGGAAACCCGGCCCTTATGGGGTCATCTATATCTGAATACATAGGGTATAGAAGCGAACCCGGAGAACTGAACCATCTAAGTACCCGGAGGAAAAGAAATCAACCGAGATTCCCTTAGTAGCGGCGAGCGAAAGGGGACCAGCCAGCAATCTTTATTCTGAATGTTAGGGGAACGTGCCTGGAAAGGCCGGCAGTATAAGGTGATAGCCCTGTACCCGAAAACAATCAGGAAGAACTAGGTTTGCGAAAAGTAGGTCGGAGCACGTGTAATTCTGACTGAACATGGGGGGACCATCCTCCAAGGCTAAATACTCCCAACTGACCGATAGTGAACTAGTACCGTGAGGGAAAGGCGAAAAGAACCCCGGAGAGGGGAGTGAAATAGATCCTGAAACCGTATGCGTACAAGCAGTAGGAGCGGACTTGTTCCGTGACTGCGTACCTTTTGTATAATGGGTCAGCGACTTACTTTCTGTAGCAAGCTTAACCGTTTAGGGGAGGCGTAGGGAAACCGAGTCTTAATAGGGCGATTAGTTGCAGGGAGTAGACCCGAAACCAGGCGATCTATCCATGGCCAGGGTGAAGGTTGAGTAACATCAACTGGAGGCCCGAACCCACGTATGTTGAAAAATGCGGGGATGAGCTGTGGATAGGAGTGAAAGGCTAATCAAGCCTGGAGATAGCTGGTTCTCCGCGAAAACTATTTAGGTAGTGCGTCATGTATCACCACTGGGGGTAGAGCACTGTTTCGGCTAGGGGGTCATCCCGACTTACCAACCCGATGCAAACTCCGAATACCAGTGAGTGCGAGCATGGCAGACAGACGGCGGGTGCTAACGTCCGTCGTCAAGAGGGAAACAACCCAGACCGCCAGCTAAGGTCCCCAAATCACAGTTAAGTGGGAAACGATGTGGGAAGGCACAGACAGCTAGGAGGTTGGCTTAGAAGCAGCCACCCTTTAAAGAAAGCGTAATAGCTCACTAGTCGAGTCGGCCCGCGCGGAAGATGTAACGGGGCTCAAACTGTGTACCGAAGCTGCGGATATGATTGCTCTCATGGGCTTTCATATGGTAGCGGAGCGTTCTGTAAGCCTGTGAAGGTGTATCGTAAGGTATGCTGGAGGTATCAGAAGTGCGAATGCTGACATGAGTAACGATAAGGGGGGTGAAAAACCCCCCCGCCGGAAGACCAAGGTTTCCTGCGCAACGCTAATCGGCGCAGGGTAAGTCGGCCCCTAAGGCGAGGGCGAAAGCCGTAGTCGATGGGAAGCAGGTTAATATTCCTGCACTTATATTTATTGCGATGGAGGGACGGAGAAGGCTAGGCTAGCGCGGCGTTGGTTGTCCGCGTTTAAGCGTGTAGGCTGGGGGATTAGGCAAATCCGGTCCCCCTTAAGGCTGAGGCGTGATGACGAACGAGATCCTCGGATCTCGGAAGTAGTTGATGCCATGCTTCCAGGAAAAGCTTCTAAGCTTCAGATAAATGTGAACCGTACCCCAAACCGACACAGGTGGTCAGGTAGAGAATACCAAGGCGCTTGAGAGAACTCGGGTGAAGGAACTAGGCAAAATGGTACCGTAACTTCGGGAGAAGGTACGCCCCTTTTGGTGATCGGACTTGCTCCGTAAGCTGAAGGGGGTCGAAGATACTAGGTGGCTGCGACTGTTTACTAAAAACACAGCACTCTGCAAACACGTAAGTGGACGTATAGGGTGTGACGCCTGCCCGGTGCCGGAAGGTTAATTGATGGGGTTA
>CALAGQ010000028.1 GCA_937891765.1 uncultured Nitrospina sp. | reverse complement strand
GCTGGAAATAGCGATATTGCCAACGGATTTTTTTATGTTGAAGGAGATTTTGGTACCACCAGCTGTCCCCCGGGTTGGGAGACCACCATTGTCGCGGAAGGGTACATTGATTTCGGAGGCAATGCCGATGTAGTGAATTATAAAGACCCCGGTGATACGAGTGATATTCAGGACCTGTTCCTGTTGGCCGGAACTGATATCGAGTTTTCCGGCAACCCCTCCAACACTATTGAGGGGTCGTTCTGGGCAGGCGAACAGATTTCTGTTTCCGGAACAGTCAGCCTGCAAGGTTCTATTGTGGCCGCTGACGCGTCCAATAGCGAGGGCTTGGTGACGAGCAATACTGTTGGCGGCAGCTTGACCATTACCTACAACGGGACTACGGTGGGTCCTGCGCTCAGCAACAAGGTCAAAGTCATTGCCTGGCAGGAAACTTAAGACCACACTGAAAGAGCCCTTCCCTGGTTCCTCCCAGGTGTCGCATTTTACCTCTGCTGCCCCAGGTCTTACCAATCCTGGTTTACGGGCTTAATTCAATTAAAGCAGAGGATGTGAAAACATCCCGTAATTTCCAAGGCGCTATGATAAAATCATTCCATGTTTGATCGGCGCCTGGCTTCCAATTTCAACTGGTTGTTTTTCCTGACCTGCCTGGGAATAGCCATTCTTGGCGTGGTGACCATATACAGCGCCAACCACGGTCGGCCCGAGGCTTTCTTCCGCAACCTTTATATAAAGCAAATTTACTGGATCGGCTATGGCTTGGTGGCCATGCTCATCGCCCTGATGCTGGATTACCACCTGTTCAGTCGTTATGCCTACCTCATCTATGTTTTGACCCTGATAGCTCTCGCTTATGTACTGCTCCATGGAGTGATCGCGTCGGGTTCGCGCCGCTGGATTCATATAGGCTCCATCAGCATTCAGGTCTCCGAGTTCGCCAAGGTGTCGCTCATCATTGCCTTGGCTAAATACTTCGAGTCAGGAAAAATGACGAACCAGTACACCTTGAAGGACCTGTTCATCCCGACATTGATGACGGTGGCTCTTGGAGGACTCATCGTTGTCCAGCCCGACCTCGGCACCACCATGATGATTTTTTTCATTTTTCTGGTTTTCGTAGGCGCCATCGAACTGGAAAGAATGACCTTGATAAAACTTTTCACCGGCGGGCTCATGCTAGCTCCGGCACTCTGGCTCTTCCTCAAGGACTATCAGAAATCCCGACTCCTGACTTTGTTCAACCCGGAATTGGATCCGCTCGGAGCGGGCTACCATTCTATCCAGTCGAAAATTGCCATTGGGTCGGGTGGGTTCTGGGGCAAAGGTCTGTTCGCGGGAACGCAGAGCCGGCTCAACTTCCTGCCGGAAAAACACACCGACTTTATTTTTTCAGTCTTCGCCGAGGAAACCGGTTTTTTTGGCGTGGTCGTTCTTTTATCTTTATTTCTTTTTATCATCCTGAAAGGATTAAACATCGCATTCCGAGCCGCGGATCGATTCGGTTTTTTTCTTGCTCTCGGGCTCATCAGTTCCATCACCTTTTACGTCATCTTTAATGTTGGCATGACCATCGGCCTGTTCCCCATCACCGGTATTCCCCTTCCCTTCCTGAGTTATGGCGGCTCTTCCCTCATCACCCATTTTTTCGCGATAGGCCTGCTTCTCAATGTTGAAATGCGCAGATCCATGCATTAACAAAAACTCCCCGCCTGTTTTTTTTCTCAAGGTTTGACCCACCCGCCATGTTATAATTTTTTATTCATCCAATCTGATGCAGGAACCCATGTCCTCTGAAATACTGATAAATTCCAACCTACGCGAAATTCGTGTTGCCCTGATGGAAAACAATCAGGTCACGGAATTGTTTATCGAACATAAAACCAACAAGGGCATTGTTGGAAATATTTATCGCGGCAAAGTCACCAAAATTCTCCCCGGAATGCAGGTGGCCTTTGTCGATATCGGTCTGGACAAAGCCGGCTTTCTATACGTCGGAGATATCGACGTTGGCGACATGCTCGGACTTGAAGACGAACTCGACGCGCCCTCTCTGGATGATGAAAAAGATGACTCCTTTGCCGGAAAACCCGGTCGGCCCAATCATGACATCCGCATTCAGGATATTTTGCAGGAAGGCCAGGAGATTCTGGTACAGGCTGCCAAGAATCCGATGGGAACCAAAGGGGCCCGCATCACCAATTACATCACCCTGCCCGGACGCTATCTGGTCTATATGCCGACGGTCAACCATATCAGCGTTTCCCGGCGCATCGAAGAGGAAGACGAAAAAGAACGGCTGAAAAAACTACTCAGCGAAATTGGCAACCCCGGTGAAGGTTATATTGTCCGAACCGCAGGGCAGGACGCCACACGTGCAGATTTTGACTCGGATCTCAAGTTTCTTCACCGCCTTTGGGAAAACCTGAAAAACCAAAGTGAAAATCTCGCCGCCCCGCATCTGGTTTACGAAGACCTGAACCTGATCTTCCGGTCTATCCGCGACCTTTTCACCAAAGATACCGAGCGGCTGGTGATCGACTCGAAATCGGATTTCACCAAATGCCTGGAGTTCTGCTCCACCTATCTGCCGCATTTGTCGGACAAAATTGAACAGTATAAAGACCCGATGCCTATCTTCGATCACTATGGCATTGAGATGGATATCAACCGAGCTCTGGGGCGAACCATCTGGCTCAAGTCCGGCGGCTATATCATCATCGATCAGACCGAAGCTCTGGTTGCCATTGATGTCAACACCGGAAAATATGTCGGCCACAGTGACCCTGAAGACACCATCCTGAAAACCAATCTGGAGGCGGTGAAAGAAACCGTGTACCAGCTTCGCCTCAGGAACATCGGCGGTATCATCATCGTTGATTTCATCGACATGGCTAAAGAAGAAAGCAAGGAAATGGTGTCCAATGCGCTCAAACAAGCGCTGAGAGCAGACCGCTCGCGAACACGTATCCTTAAAATTTCCGAACTCGGGCTGGTGGAAATGACCCGGAAACGCGTGCGCGAAAGCCTGGCACAGACCCTTTGCGACCCCTGCGATTACTGCGAAGGCAAGGGATATATCAAAGGCACTCCCACCGTCACCTACGAAATCATCCGAGAAATCCAGCGCCGTGGAACTGACAATATCACTAAAAAGAAACTCGACATCGAAGTGCATCCCGCAGTTTATGACATGCTGTTCGAGGAGGAGAGCAGTTTTCTTGAAGAAATGGAAAAGCAGAGCAATATCGAAATCACCTTTCAGGTGAACCCGAAACTGCATCGGGAAAAATATAATATTGTGACATCATAATGAGGGCTGGAAAATGAAAACAAATTATGCCGTGAATATTATTCTCCTGATTAGTTTGCTTTTCGCATTCGGTTGCGGCACCGCCGGAAAAGACTTCAATGAGTCACTTTATAAAAATATTGTTGAAGGAACAACAACCCATAAGGAAGTTCAGTCCATGTTTGGACCGCCTTTTAAAAAGGGCGTCCAGAATGGTAACCGGGTCTGGACTTATGAATATAATTATTACAACGCCCTGGGCAACGATATCACCAAAGATATGATCATCGTTTTTGACAAACATGGTGTGGTGAAGTTCCATCAGATGATGACCAACCAGCCTTCCGCAGACAGGTAAGCATAAACGGATCATTAAATCATCTCTTTCCTCGCCGTTGTCTTTCTATACAATCCATGACTCTTTTTAATTCCACGTTTGCCCGCGAACAAACACCGATGATGACAATAGAATGTTAGGTTTCAGCAAAGTTCAATGGAACACCCTGCACCTGACCTGGGTGGCATTTTTCCTGACCTTTGTGGCCTGGTTCAACATGGCGCCGTTCAACTCCACGATCATGCACGCTTTGGGCCTGTCTGCCGCCGAGATCAATATCTTGATGGTTTGCAACGTTGCGTTGACCATTCCCGCCAGAATCGTCATCGGTTTCTGGGTTGATAAACACGGCCCGCAAAAAGTGTTCAGCGGACTGCTGGTCTTTTCCGCGCTGGTGTCTTTCGCATTTTCCCTGGCGCATGACTTCAATACATTACTCATCACCCGCTTGTTGATGGGCATCGTCGGTGGCGGATTCGTGGTGGGTATAAAAATGATCGCCGAATGGTTTCCGCCGGAAAAAATGGGAACAGCGCAAGGTATCTACGCCGGTTGGGGGAACTTCGGCTCGGCATTCGCGGCGTTTTCGCTTCCACTGGTTGCTTACGCCTTCACTGAAGATATTGGGTGGCGGGTGGCCACCGGTCTTTCGGGAATCGCTTGCCTGATCTGGGCAGGTATTTATTATCGATTTTGTCCCGATGCCCCAGGGAAAGGCCAGCATTTTCTGGTTGACCTGCACGGCGTGATTGAAGTCACTTCACACCGAGACCTGATTCTACAAATCCTTTTGCTCGTACCCTTATACGGAGCTATATCTCTGTTCATCTGGAAACTTTCCGGGCATCCGCTTGCCCTGATTTCTAACTCTCTTGCCATGGCTCTGATTCTTGGCATGGCTTTACTTTTTTTCCTGAACGCATTGCGATGCTGGCAAAGCAACGTTCCTCGACTGCACCACCCCGTGCCCGAAGAAGAAAAATATGCGTTCAGTCAGATCGTGATTTTGAGCCTCGTCTACGCTTTAACCTTCGGATCAGAGCTCGCTGTCATTTCAATGTTCCCTCAGTTTTTAGAAAATACGTTTGCCTTGACAGTGCAGGTTGCAGGGACACTGGGTTCGAGCTTTGCCATCATGAACCTGATAACCCGCCCCGGCGGAGGTTGGATTTCAGACCGGTTTGGCAGAAGACGCACGCTTTTCATTTTAGTCCTGGGAGCGAGCCTGTGTTACTGGGGTATGGGGGAAATGGACAAAAGCTGGTCACTGACCACCACTATTCTTCTTTCGGTGACCTGCTCCATATTTCTGCAGGCGGGTAACGGTGCCTGTTTTGCGGTGATTCCCCAGATATCCAGACCCCTCACCGGGAAACTGGCCGGCATGGCAGGGGCCTATGGCAGTGTCGGGGCGGTATTTTTTCTCACTCTGTTCAGTTTCATGACCCCACAAATATTTTTTAAAATCATCGCTGGCTACGCTTTTCTGGTATTCTTGTGCCTGTTTTTTTTAAAGCCTTTTTCTGCATCGCGAAACAACAACTAAAGGAGTCACTTTTCAAATGGGATTCACCTGTGGCCTTGTCGGCCTCCCCAATGCGGGAAAATCTACTCTGTTCGGTGCTTTGACACGCACTAAAGCCCAGTCGGGAAATTATGCGTTCACCACCATCGAACCCAATAGCGGTATCGTACCTGTTCCCGATAAGCGTCTGGACACCATCACCCACTACGTCAAGACCAAAAAAATTGTTCCCACAACCATGGAGTTTGTCGACATCGCCGGACTCATCAAGGGCGCGTCCAAGGGAGAAGGTCTGGGAAATAAATTTCTCGGCCACATTCGTGAGGTGGATGCCATCGCCCATGTGGTGCGCTGTTTCGAGGATGGCAATGTTCCGCACGTCAGCGACATCATCGACCCGGTTTCCGATATCGACACCATCAACACCGAACTGATGATCTCCGACATAGAATCCCTCGACCGCAGAAAAACAAAAATTGAGAAACTGGCTAAATCCGGAGACAAGGAAGCCCGCATGCAAGTGGAAGTGCTTGCCAGACTGTCCGAGGCTCTTGATCAAAACCAACCGGCACGAAGCGTTATCGGTTTCAATGACGAACAAAAACAGTTCGTAAAAAGCCTGACTCTTTTGAGTGCCAAACCGGTTCTTTATATCTGCAATGTCATGGACCCCGGCGACACAGAAAACAAACTCGTGCAAAAGGTCAAAGAGATTGCAGAACAGGATGGTTCATCCGTGGTGGCTCTGGCGGGGAAAATTGAGGGCGAAATTATGGAGATCGAAGATCCTGAAGAACAGAAAATGTTCATGGAAGAAATGGGACTGACCGAAACCGGACTCGACCGCATGATCTCCGCCGGGTATGGACTGCTCGAACTCGCCACCTACTTCACCGCAGGAGAAAAAGAAACCCGGGCCTGGACGATCCCTAAAAACGCCAAAGCCCCGCAAGCGGCAGGAGTGATCCATAGCGATTTCGAAAAAGGATTCATCCGCGCCGAAGTTTATAGTCTCGAAGACCTGATCAAGTATGAATCCGAAGCGGCTATTAAAGACGCGGGCAAACTCAGAGTCGAGGGCAAAGAATATGTCGTCCAGGACGGCGACATCATGCATTTCCGTTTTAACGTTTGACACTTATTTTTTAGGTTGAGTTGCCTCCACGGCTAGTGGTCCACGATGGCACCAGGCAACGCGGAGTTTTACCTGCCAGCGCATCCAACACATTATCCACCACGAGATCTGCCATTTTATCTCTTGTCTCATGACTCGCACTGCCAATATGTGGGAGCAGCATTAAGTTCTCCAATTCGGTCATGCCTTCAGTGAGTGCCGGTTCGTTTTCATAAACATCCAGCGCCGCGCCAGCGATCCTTCCTGCTTTCAACGCTTCAACCAGAGCCTTATCGTCCACCACTTTTCCCCGTGCCGTGTGGATGAAATAAGCGCTTGGCTTCATCATTAAAAATTGTTCTTTGCCGATCATGTGTTGGGTCGCGTCAGTCAGTGGCGCATGAATCGTGACAAAGTCAGATTGCCGGAGCAGTTCCTCCAACGGCGCATAGACTGCATTCAAAGCTTTCTCTTTTTCTGCCGACATCCGATTGCGGTTATGGTAGAGAACCTTCATCCTGAAACCCGAAGCTCTACGAGCCACCGCCGAGCCGATTTCACCACAACCCACTATGCCCAAAGTTTTGCCATAAACATCGCCCCCTAGAAACATTTTCGCCTGCCAGCCCTTGAACCGGTTTTCGCGTGTAAAACGCTCGGCGGGAACAATGCGCCGCGCTGCCCCCAGAATCATCGCCCAGGTTAGATCGGCAGTGGTTTCATGCAGAACTCCCGGGGTATTGGTCACCCAGATGCCCTTCTTAGCGGCATGCGCTACGTCGATATTGTTGAATCCGGCCCCATAATTGGCAATGAGCTGCAAATTTCCTCCACAATCAATAATGTCCTGACCGATTTTGTCCGATAAGTAAGTGACCATCGCCGCACTCTCAGAAGCATATTTTTTAAGGTCTTCAGCGGTTGGCGGGTTTTCCGTCTGGTTGGTTCGCAGGTCACATTGAGAAGCCAGTTTTTCCAAAGCGGCTTCGGGAAACATATTGGTCACGGTAACGATGGGCATCACGCCGTCCTTTCAGGTTTTCTGTGGTAAAATTAAGAGTCTGATCTTAAAGGAAAAAGTTGTTCAATCCCATGAAAATTTTATTCCTCGTCCCACCCGAAACTATTTCTCTCGAATCTTCCGTGCCAAAAGCGCTGGAAGGCGGTAAAGGCTATTACCCGAAACTCGGGCTTCTCTATGTCGCCGCCTACTACGAACGTGAAACGGGGAACACCGCGACCTTTATCGACTGTCCGCCGGAAAATGTTTCGGAAGAAACTTTGCTGGCCCGTGTCCGTGAAATCAAACCGGATATGGTTGCCATGAGCATCATGACGTTCAACCTGCTCGATGCCCTGCATACGGCAAAAGCCCTGAAAAGCGAACACCCGAACCTGAAAGTCTGCCTCGGCGGACCTCATGTCAACTTATACCCCAAAGAAACTCTCAACCTGCCGGAAATCGATTATGTGGTTTTTGGTGAAGGCGAAAAAATATTCACCCGCCTGACTCAGGCTCTGGAAAAAGATGCAGAAACTTTGTCGTCCATCAACGGCCTGGGCTGGAAACAAAATGGCGTCTCACACATCAACCCGGCAGAAACTGAGCTTCTTGATCTGGATGAACTGCCTTTTCCGGCCCGTCATCTTGTCGATGTTTCAAGCTACCAGCATATTATTGGCGAAGGCCGACAGTTCTTCACCATCCAGGCGACGCGAGGATGCCCGGCGGCTTGCACCTTCTGCGATATTCGCAAAACCAAGTTCCGCATCCGCAGTCCCAAAAGCGTTGTCGATGAAGTTGAGGAGTTGGTTAAGATGGGCGTGGACGATCTGTTCTTTGTCGATGACACCATCACCATCGACAAAAAAAACGTATTGGCAATTTGCAACCTGATCGTTGAGCGGGGAATCAAAATACATTTCAAAATTTCTGCCCGGGTCGACACCATCAACCCGGAAGTGGTGGCCGCACTCAACCGGGCCGGATGCTACCGCATCCATTTCGGCATCGAGTCGGCAACCCCGAAACATTTGCAGTACCTGCAAAAGGGACAGACGCCTGAAAAAGTCGAACGTGCCATCAAAATGACCCGTGAGGCGGGTATTGGATTCTTCGCCTACATGATGATCGGCATTCCGCATGAAACCAAAGAAGAAATGTTCGCCACTGTGGATTTTGCCAAGAAGCTCAAACCCGATTACGCGCAATTTTCCATCTGCACACCTTACCCAAAAGTAGAGCTTTATTTTCAGATGTTGCAGGACGGAATCATTCCGGAAGATTATTGGCAAAAATTTGCGGAAAACCCGACTGCCGACTTTAAAATTAAATTCTGGAATAAGGATTTCACAGAAGAAGAATTGCGAGACCTTCAAGACGAATGCCATGCACGATTCTACCGTAGCCCCACCTACCTCATGAGGCAGATCACCAAACTAAGATCCTGGTCCGACTTCACCGCCAAAGCCCGTATGGGAACCAAAATTCTCACCAGTAGGTTGGGAATTTAGAAGCACCCATCATAAAACACTTTTATTCGAAAATTTTAGTGGGTTTACCATCGATGCTGGTCTGGTTGTTTTCTTTCCAGTAGTTTTTCACTCCCTCATCGCCGATTTTTTCCGTCCACTTGACGAGATCACCCCGGTCCTCTTGATACTGATAATTGGGAACCGCAAATCCGCAGGAGGTCTGCGCCGAATCAATATCAAGCAGGAATATCTGTCGCGAACCGGGATACTCGGGAAACATGTTGATCCACTCAGCCCATTCTTCATCTCTGGGGTGAACGGCTCTGGCTCTGCCGTAAACCCTTAATATCCACGGTTTCCCTTCAAACGAGCAAAACATGAGGGTCATGCGCGATTCTTCCAGCACATGGGCAGCGGTTTCGTTGCCGCTGCCAGTAAGGTTGAGCCATATCAACTGCTTTGTGTTGAGGATTTTAAGGCTGTCCATGCCCTTTGGGGACACATTGACCCGTCCTTCAAGAGCGGCTGTGCCGACAAAGAATATTTTCTGCTCAGCAACAAATTCCTGCAATTTCTCACCCAGTTCCGTATAGAATTTAGCCAAAGTTTAATGAACCTCCGTCTGTAAATATTGTAAAATTAAATTAAACTATTTAACGGATAAAATCCACCTAGGAATTATCGGAACGCATGCTTAAAATCAACGAAATTTATACGAGCATCCAAGGGGAATCTTCTCACACCGGCCTGCCCTGCGTTTTTATCCGCTTGACGGGATGCAACCTGCGCTGCTCCTGGTGCGACACCGCCTATGCTTTTTATAAAGGCAATGACCTCACTGTGGAGGAGGTCATGACGAAGGTAGACAGTTTTTCTCTCCCCTTGGTCGAAGTTACAGGAGGGGAACCTTTAATGCAGGAAGACGTCTATCCACTTATGGATGCACTTCTGGAAAAGGGTTATAAGGTTATGCTGGAAACCGGAGGAGCCCTGCCGATTGACAAAGTTCCTGAAAAAGTTATAAAAATTCTCGATATTAAATGCCCAGGAAGCGGCGAGGATAAAAAAAACCATTTGGGAAATCTGAAATTTCTTGCCCCGCATGATGAAGTCAAGTTCGTCCTGCTTGATCGTGCCGACTATGAATGGAGCCGCGACCTGCTACAAAAATGCAACCTGCCCTCCTCCGTACAGGTTTTGTTTTCCCCGGTTTATGACAAGCTCAATCTAAAAGATCTCTCCGAGTGGATCCTTGCAGACCGCTTACCCGTGCGCCTGCAAACCCAACTCCACAAAGTCATCTGGAGCAAAAACTCGATCGGTGTGTGACACCCTATGAATGCCAGCACCTCCAGTAAAACTCTGCAAAAACAATTACTGAAATGGTATGCAGAAGAAAAAAGGGAGATGCCTTGGCGCAACGACCTGAATCCCTATCGCATTCTTGTGTCCGAGTTCATGTTGCAACAAACTCAAGTGAAGACGGTCATCCCCTATTTTGAGCGGTGGATGAAATCGTTCCCCACTGTGAAAAAACTGGCACAGGCCCGGGAGTCCACAGTTTTAAAACACTGGGAGGGATTGGGCTACTATTCCCGCGCCCGCAACTTGAAAAAGGCGGCGCAAAAAATCCAACAGGAATATTCCGGAAAGGTTCCGGATTCCATGACCGAAATTCTGAAGCTTCCCGGAGTCGGTCGTTACACAGCCGGAGCTGTTCTCAGCATCGCCTTCGGCCAAAAAGTTCCCGTCCTCGATGGCAATGTTAAAAGGGTTTTGTCGCGGCTTTTTCTGCTCAAAGAAAATGGCAACAACCGTAAATCAGAAAATATTTTGTGGGAGACCATGCAAAACCTTCTTCCTGAAACAGAAGCCGGTGATTTCAATCAGGCTTTCATGGAACTGGGTGCCACGGTCTGTCTGCCCAAAAACCCTCTTTGTCCACTCTGCCCTTTGAAGCAAAGCTGCAAAGCACAAAAATCCAGGAAGCAGAATCTTTACCCGCCACGCAAGCAAAAAACGCCCACCACAAAAATTGAAGTCAGCGCAGCAGTCATCATTCGGCGCAACAAAATCTATATTCAAAAAAGAAAGCTCGGCGGATTGATGGGCGGACTGTGGGAGTTCCCCGGAGGGAAATTTGAATCCGGCGAATCTGCAGAACAATGCCTGCACCGTGAAATTAAAGAGGAAATGGGAGTGACTCTCCACATCGATGGAAAATTTATGACCGTCAAGCACAGCTACACCCGCTTCCGGGTGACCTTGCATGTCTTCCTATGCAGAATCCGTTCAGGTCAGGTTGCTCCTACCGAGTGCGAGGAGCACCGTTGGGTGAAGATGGAAGAATTAGACACATATCCTTTTCCCGCTGCCAATGTTAAAATTATCAAGGACCTTATGAAGAGTAAGAATTAAATACTCACCCTGCGGCGTAAAGACCATGACCCCCGGAATCCGAGCCATTATCGTTGGCGCCATCGCCAATTTGCTGCTTTCCATTTTTAAGTTTGCTGGCGGCATTCTGGGAAACAGCGTGGCTTTGGTGGCGGATGCCATCCACTCCCTTTCCGATCTGGTGACAGACGTCATTGTCCTGTTCACTCACCGAATCGGACAAATGCCGCAGGATAAAGACCACCCCTACGGGCATGGACGGGCGGAGACCATTGGAGCCGCCGTCATCGGCCTGATCATCATCGTCACTGGCATCGGTGTTATCCACGAAACCTGGCAATCTATCGACGAAGGTTCCGGGCAGACACCAAGCTTTCTGGCGGCCATCGCCGCGACACTTTCCATTTTCATTAATGAAGGACTTTATCATTACACCCGCCGAGTGGGAGAAGCTACGCAAAGCCCTTCTTTAATCGCCAACGCCTGGCATCACAGATCCGACGCCATTTCATCTATCGCCGCTCTGATCGGAATTATCGGGGCCGGGCAGGGATTTCCTTTCATGGACCCTCTGGCAGGAGCAATCGTCGGTGGCATGATTGTGAAAGTCGGCA
Organism: uncultured Nitrospina sp.; assembly: GCA_937891765.1. Taxonomy (GTDB): domain Bacteria; phylum Nitrospinota; class Nitrospinia; order Nitrospinales; family VA-1; genus LS-NOB. The sequence goes on along the minus strand of CALAGQ010000028.1, from coordinate 11,519 downwards.
TCGACATAACCCGGGAAGGCTTGCGGGACTTGATGGACACGGCCCTGAGCGATGAACACACCCAAAAAATTCACGCCATTCTAAGAGAAATTCCCGAGGTTCTGCATTTTCATGACTTGCGCAGCCGTGTCATTGGTGGAGAATTTCTCATCGATGTACACATTTTGGTCGACCCTGAAATGACGGTCACCGAAGGGCATAGAGTGGCAGAAATCGCGCGGCGTAATCTCATCAAGGCCTTCGACAATATTCAGGATGTGCTGGTTCATGTCGATGGCGAATCCGATTTAGAAGTCGAGGCCATCTACCCCATTACTAGAAAAGAGTTGCTCGAAATTGCGCAACCGTTGATTTCAGAACTGGATGGGAATATTACGCAGCCCGAAATTCGGGTGCATCATATCAAGGGAAAGAATATTGTGGATGTATTTATAAAAATCGATTCGCAGCAAAACATGCAAGACTCACGCGCTCTGGTGGCAAACGTCAAATCCAAACTCGAGACCGCCCCGCAAATTGATCAGGCCCGGGTCTTCCTTGATCTCAACTCCTAACGGCAGTTACCAATAGTTTCTAATCCGAGACAACTCTTTGCTCGCCATATCGAGTCATTGCTCACTGAGTCCAGCGTCACGCTGGCCGGCGGCGGGTAATTTTTTTTAAGGTATCACCCTCCCATTCGACATCCAGTCTAGGCCGTCCTTTATAGAGTCCTTTTTGAAACGCATAGCCATAAATTAAAGGCAGGGAAACACTCGGCTCGATAAACGCCATGCTGTGTGTCGCCTCCTTATTGATCTTGCCCCACGACTGCGCCTCGGCCAACGTGCTACCACTCAAACCGCCCCAATGCGGCGAATCGGTAGTCACCTGCAAAGCATACTTATGACCGCCGGTATCCTTACCAAAAATATAGGCCATGACCACTGAATCGTTGATGTAGTTTTTTGGCACCCCGCCCGCAACATAAAATGCCGCCGTGCGGGTTGATTGCACCACAAGCTGGGTCAACTCATAATTATCACGAATGGAATCGATAGTGATGGGCGTGCGCCCCGCTTTTCGAGCCTGATAATAATGCTGCGTCAATCCTATTCCCAGACTGGAGTCGTTGATCGCCGGGCAAAAAACCGGCACATTATTTTTCCGGGCGGTGACGAGGATAGACTCTTCATCATCTATGGTTTCGGAAAGGCGGGAGATAAAATCTCTGCTGGAATAGTTCCCGGGTTCTAAGGTATCGGCAAACTTACCGACCAGGGTATCGTCGTCAACAAATAATTCATCATCCACATAGGTGTCATAAATCCGGTTGATGAAAAGTTCCCGCAATTGGGTATCATCAGCATTGGGGCTGCCATAATAATGGCCACCGCCGAGAGCATTGTAATAATCTTGGAATAAAATTGCTCCGGTGGAAACGATCACATCCACCATATTGTAATGCACCATATCGCGGATGACTTTTCTCAGTCCCGCCGCAATCAGTGGACCTGCCAGCCCCAAAATAATAGTGGGTTTCTCTTCATCCTGGAGCATTGTCCCGAATATCTTGGCACATTGCCCAAGGTTTCTCGCCTGAATGGAAGCCGATTGAAACGACTCCACCAGGTCGCCCACATCACTAATATTCTCAAAGTCCACCGGAGAAATCCGGGTATTTAAAATCTCTTTCTTTTTCTTCTTCTTGCCATCATCCAAAGGTTCAGGCATTACGACATCTTTATACTCCATGATCTGCTCCCAGTCGAAAATTTAACGAAAAAGAATCATAACGCCCTAACCCGGTCCCGTCAACCCACTCGGCGTGGGGCCACTGAGCAATTACTCGTTGAGTCGAGATAAAGTGTTGCCAGCTAATAGAAGTTATTGCAATTTGCCACCGGCGCGGCTCGCCGGGGTCCCGCGCCTAGCGGTTAGAGGCGGGAGCATAGACCTTGTGAATGGGTCTTGGTATCTACGCTTTCTATGCTTTCGAGAATCTTGCCATCTTCTCCGATCACATAGCTGATGCGGGCCGCGTGTTGTTCTTCGGCGCTTTTGACTGCGTGATAACCCATGGCAATTTCCCGATTCACATCGCATAGCAAGGGGTAGGGGAAGGAGAATTTTTCCGCAAAGGCTTTGTTATCCGCTTCGTTGTCCAAGCTGACTCCGAAAATCTGGACATTTTTTTCTTCGAAACTTTTAAAATCATCGCGGAATCCCTGACCTTCGATAGTACAACCGGGGGTATCGGCCTTGGGGTAAAACCAAAGCACAACTTTTTTTCCTCTGCAGTCCTTCAGGTTAACAGTGTTTCCGTTATGATCTTTCACAGAAAAATCGGGCGCATCGGTTCCGGGTTGTAGCATTTTTCTTATCTCCCTGAGTGAGGTGTTTTATTTTCTGAACAGGTGTTACCTGAGCAGATATTAGATGGTCTGGAAGCTTTAGGGGAGCAGACTTTTTTAAGCTTCCGGGAACAATTTCGCCACAATGCTTTCGCCCAGCACCAGATCTTCCTGGCGAGTGATTTTGAGATTCCATTCGGATCCGTCCACCACCCGGACCTCCTGTCCCAGATATTCGATCAAGGCTGCTTCATCCGTACCGTAAAAGGAATCTGCCTGAGCCTTACGAAAAGCTTGCCCAAGCAAGTCGTAACGAAAAGCCTGCGGCGTCTGAACGCGCCACAATCCTTCGCGCTCCACAGTACGCTCAACCTTGCCGGAGCCATCCACTTGTTTGATGGTGTCGCTGACGGGAATGGCTGTGATCGCCGCACCCCATTTTTCGGCAGCTTCGAGTGTTACCCGAATCATCTCCTTCGATAAAAAGGGACGTACTCCATCGTGAACCAGAACAATATCGGTATCTGCAGGAAGAGCCTGATAACCGTTAAAAACAGAGTCCTGCCTTTTTTCACCGCCAACCACAACTTGTTTTACAATCGATGGATTCTCCAGCCAATTGGCGCAGGCATTTTCCAGTTCATTTTGAGGCACCACCAGAACCAACGAATCAATGAGATCTGATTCCTGAAGAGTTTTCAAGGTGTAATGCAGGATAGGCTTTCCTCTCAACGCCTGAAACTGTTTGGGAACCGTCCCTCCCATTCGAGTTCCCTGGCCTCCTGCAGGAATGATCGCACATACACTCATAATTTGACCGTTAAAATAATTGTTCAAAAACTTCAGAAAGATTTTTCACAAATAATAATTCAATATTTTTATCCGGCAGGTTCTTTGCTTTTTTCGCAGCATACGGGATGACGCAACATTTGAAACCGAGCCTTCTGGCTTCTATGATGCGGGCATCCAACTGCATGACAGAGCGTACCTCGCCCGTCAAGCCCACCTCGCCGATCAGCACGGTTTTCGGGTCGATGACCTTGTCGCGAAAACTTCCCGCAATGGCGACCACGACCGCCAGATCCAGAGCCGGTTCGGTAATTTTTATTCCTCCCGCCAGGTTCACGAAAATGTCTTCACCCTGCAGATGGAACTCCATTCGTTTTTCGATAATGGCGATCAACAAGGACATGCGATTATGATCAAAACCTGTAGCCATTCTTCTCGGCATGCCTATGGAAGAAGACGTGCTGACCAGGGCTTGAACCTCGACCAGCAAGGTACGGCTTCCCTCAAGAGTCGCCGCAATGGCGGAACCTGGGGAATCTTCAGGGCGCTCAGACAAAAACCATTCAGAAGGGTTTTCCACCGGCACCAATCCCTCCGGTGCCATTTGAAACACTCCGATTTCCGGGGTGGGACCAAACCGGTTTTTAGTCGTCCTCAAGGCCCGGTAAGCATGGCCCTGATCGCCTTCAAAATAAACCACGGTATCCACAATATGCTCTAAGGATTTTGGACCGGCTATGGCCCCATCTTTATTGATGTGACCGATCAAAAGAGTTGGAAGACCGCGTTGCTTGATAAACTGAAAAATTTTGAATGCTACTTCCCGCACCTGGCCAATACTCCCCGGAGCGGATTGCAAATCTGCAGTGTAAAAGGTTTGTACAGAATCCAGCACCAGCACATCGGGTTTAACCTTGTCGACCCACTGAAGAATGTCCTCCACGCAGATCTCAGAGCAAACCAGAAGGTTCTCAGACAAAGCGTCAAGGCGCTCGGCACGGAGCTTGATCTGGGAACCCGATTCCTCCCCGGAAACATACAGAACCTTTTTTCCGAGCCGGGCCAAATGACCCATACTTTGTAGAACCAAGGTCGACTTTCCGATTCCCGGTTCGCCCCCAATCAAAATGAGCGAGCCTTCGACCATACCTCCGCCAAGCACCCGGTCAAACTCTCCGATGCCGGTGGTCAAACGATTATCGATGATCGACTGAACTTCTGTGATGGGGATTAATACTGAGGGATCCAGACTTCGTTTAGCATTACGCGAAGCGGTGGGCTGGCGCGAGGCCTCTTCGGCAAAACTGTTCCAGGCCATGCATTCAGGGCACTTTCCCATCCACTTCGGGATCTGGTGTCCGCATTCCTGGCAAACAAAAATAGTAGTGATTTTAGCCATAATGAGGCGAAGCAGTGGGAATCAGCAATCGGTCAAGTTCTGAAAAAGCGAAAGCATTTTTTGGTCATGAAAAAGCTTTTGTCACCCGGCTGCTCTATTGGCCACCGGCCCCACTTTTGGCGGAACCTAATTGCCCAAGGGTTTTCTTAATGTCATCGCTTCGGGAAATATTGACATTGGCTTTTCGGCGTAAATCAGCAAGCGCTTCCTTGATTTCTTCCTGGGTTTTCTTGAAATCTGCCTGAGCCTTTTGCAAAGCCGCCTGCTCTTTTTGCATGCTGCCCAATGTCGTGGCAACAGGGTTTAGCTTTTCCTGTTCCTTGGCAATCGCCTTGAGAATTTCAATCAAGCGGGAGAGCTTCTCATTTGCCAGATCCACCTTGGTATTACCGGCATCACCCCTTTGCGCAGACTCCCGCAACTGCCCGGCCACCAAAGTTTCCAGCTCCGTAGAATGAATAGCAAGCTTTGAAGAAAGATCGATAAGCTTGTTGAACTTTTCATCGGCTAATTTGTTGAACTCCCCGATTTGCGCAAGTTCCGCTTTGAGAGTACCAAACGCTTCAGTGGAAGCCGTGTTTTGGGCTTGCAGACTTCCTGCAAGTATATTAATTTTTTCATCCGCAGCAACCAGGTTGCTGCTCGTTCCCTCTGCGCTAGCGCGAGTGCCTTCTATATCTTTTTTGATGGCATCCAGCAGGGATTTGGTGTCCAGTCCCTGCTTCAGGCTCTCCTCAAGAATTGCGATCAACTTCTGATTCAACTGTTGATTTTTGGTGGAGAAAGCTTCCAGGGTTTTCTGGGTTTCTGTGTTGGCGTGAGCCAATTGTTCCAGCATCATTTTTCGGCTCTTCTGGTTTTCCGCAGCCATAGCGGGTATGACATCTGTACGAAAAAGGGCAATGGTGTCATCGAAGCCTTTTTTAGTCGTTGCGCTCTGCACCTCCAGCTGCTTAACAACTCTGCCCAATGTTTTGTTATTGGCGACAGAAAACTCTTGAAAATTTGTTTTACTGGATTGTTCGAATTTTTCTATATCCTGCGCCAGCCCCTCTTTCAACTTTTCCTGCCCTTCCTGAAATAGTTGTAGAGTTTTGTTTTGCTGGTGGATTTTATTCAATACCTGGTTTTTAACTTCCGCTTCCAAATCATCCAGCTTGGCATTGGTTTTGTTCAGACCGCTCAAGGTCTCGGATTTGTTCTGTTCCACCACCCCTTGAAGCTGCGGAAGCGTATGCTTGACTTCTTCTATCTCGCGCAGCATATTTTCCAATTGGTTTTTCAAGCTACCCAGCCCCTGAGTCTCCAGAGTCACCAACCGGGAGTTGATTTTTTTCAGCTCAACAAAAACCTTGTTCCAGTTTTCTTCATCGGACCCAAAAATCTGGGCAAACGCGTTGACAGGGAAAAGGAGGAGTAATAAAAAAGCAAGTATGCAGGTGGATTTTGCCTTCATTGGTTTTGCTCTTTCGTTAAAAATCTAGGGGGTATGGTTTTCAAGTTCTTTTACCACAAAAAAATATGCCGCGCCGGGGACAAATCCCCAACGCGGCATATTATATACGATTCTATTCGGAATCGTCAGAACGGGGTATGGTTATTTTGAAACCATGAAATGCGCCCGTCGGTTCTGATACCAGCAGGTTTCGCCGCTGTCAAAACAGAACGGTTTTTCTTCGCCATAGCTAATGACATGCACATTACGGGAATCCACGCCCTGCGATACCAGATATTGTTTGGTGGAATGAGCGCGACGCTCACCCAGAGCAATATTGTAATTATTGGTGCCTCTCTCATCACAATGACCCTGAACTTCTACATGCACATTCGGGTTGTTTTTGAGAAATGCAGCGTTTTGCTTAAGAACCTCTCTGGAATTACCATCCAGATCATACTGATCAAATTTAAAATGAATGTCCTTCAAGTCAGACGACGCCTGAAAAGACTGCAACCGTGACTCTTGAGAGTCGCCAGGATTCCATTTGCCCTGATCTTGTCCCTGTCCATTTGAAGCAAACGGATTGGAACCAAAAGAACCACTATCCGAACCTGACATTTCAGAAGAAAAACCACCTGAAGAGGATCCCTGCTCTGAAACAGGTTCTTCACTGAAGAAACCAGAGTCTCCCGATCCGTTTGAGCCCGCAAAGGCGCTATCTAACGATGAGGAATCCCCAAACTCCGTCCCTTCGCTGACACTCCCTGAGGTTTCGATCTCTGGCGGCATGAGCTTTTTCGAACAAGCCGTTGTTAAAAACACACAAAATACTGCGGTAATGATTATCTTCCAATTCATAATTTTCATAAATAGTCCTCGCCTGAAATTTTCCCCGAAATTTATCAAACCAAATTTATTAAAATAGTACCTTCTGCAAACTAATAGCACCCTCTGAGAACCAAATGGAACTAAGTTTCAGAATCTATTGCTCTTAAAAATTTAATGTATAGAAATATCATCCTATAATTATATAACAATTACAACAAAAATATTGAAATACCTACAGTTTCCCCGTAAACACCGATATTCCAAACATTTTGATTTTAAAGACCAAAGCATTAAAAAGGGGTATATAAAAATGGTAAGGCAAACGGGTTCGGATAACAACCTTTAATTTATTTTTTTGCTTTGGGGGTTTGCTTAGTGTTTGAAATAAGGGGACCATGCAGGGCTATGTCCCTCGCCGGAGAAAGTCAGCTGTCTTTCCCCGCCATTCCCGACTTTCTGGATGAAAAGATTGTATCGATCGTTTTCCCTCTTTCGATATATGAGGAATCGGCCATCGGGAGACCAACTGGGTTGTTCACAGCTCCCGGAGCCTTTGGTCACGACTTCACTATGATGTGTGTTGAGATCGTATATTCTGATTTGAAACCTTTTTCCCACTCTCGACGTGTAGGCAATTTGGTCCCCATTGGGAGACCATGCCGGATTATCGTTATAACCAGAACCGAAAGAGATGCGAGTCACCTTGGACTGGTCACCTTTAACGGAATCCATGATATAAATTTGCGGGGCTCCGGTTCCTGAGCGGTCGGAGGTGAAGGCTATATTTTTTCCGTCCGGAGACCATGTGGGGGACGTATCAATATTGAAATGGCGGGTTAAACGTTCCAGCTGGCGATCTTTATTCAAAACATAAACTTCAGAATTCTGATCCCGACTTAACACCAGAGCAATCCTCTGCATATCTGGAGACCAGGCCGGTGCAGCATTCAGACCTGGAAGACGATGGAGAGTCTGCCGCTTTTTCCCGGCAGTATCGATCATGATCAAATCCGGATTATGCGCCGCGTACGAGGTATAAACAATCCAGTTGGCGTCTGGAGACCAGGCCGGGCTGAGGTTGACCGAATGATCGTTGGTCACCTTCCGCAGGTTATGTCCGTCAAAATCTATCAGATAGATTTCCTTGCCTCCATTTTCCTGATTCAGGAAAGCGATCTGGGTTTCCGCGATGCCACGTTTTCCCGTCAACTGCATGACCACTTCATCGGCAAATCGATGAATGGTTTTTCTAAGCAAGTCCCTCGAAGCTTTATAACGCTTGCCGAGAAGGAACCGCTTGTTCACCGCATCATAGAGACGAAAAGTAAAAACCTGGCCTTTCCCCTTTGCCGCCAAACTATATTCGGTTTTAATGAGCCACTGGGCCCCTACCTGATGCCAGCTTCTGTAGTCCACCTTAGAACTCGAGCGTTCCAATTTCTCCAATTCCTCAAACACCTGCTCTTGCAAAGGAGAAAACCATTCGGAAAGCATCAAATCTTTTTGCAGAATCTTTTTCGCTTCCTTGCCGATCCCCAGAGCATCAGCGCCAGAACCTTTCACAACAAAATCCGTAATCGCCAAAGTAACTTTTTTTCGCGTCTCACGTTCCAGTTCAATGCGAACCTGTGGTGCCGCCGAAACAGTGCGGACCTGCAACAACACCAGAACCATTACAATCAAAGGTATAAAGAAACCAGGTTTATCTGTCTTTAGGAACATATTTAAAGTATATATTTATATGAAGGTTGGACATCTTTAACTCCGCAGGAAATTCAGGGAAGGGCACCGAATCCAGCACCGCCCTGACAGCCAGGGTATCCAAGGCTTCCACTCCGGAGCTTTTCTTGACAGAAGGCTTATCAACATTTCCATGGGGGAAGATAAAAAAGGACACCACCGTTTCCTGATTATGTTCTTCGGCCAAAGGTTCCCGCCAATTTTTATAAATTCTTTCTTGAATCATGCCCACATACAACGATTGGATATCTGCGCCCGGGACCCCCTCTTTTTTAGCAAACACATAAGATTCCCCTGCCCCCGATTCCGTTTTGGCCTGAGATGTCTTGGGTAAAGTGCGCAATTTGCTTTGAAAGCTGGAAGAGTCGAGCCGGGCACTGGAAACTTCTACTCTTACCGGTTCCGACTCGACCGACAAAGAACCAAACTTCTCCATAATAGAATCGAAGGATCCACTACTCTTTTGCGTGCTTTCCTGAGGACTCGGTTTTTGCGTTTTCACTTCAGGAACAGACGAAACATCCAACTTGGCCAACTGTTGCAATTCCTTCAACAAATCCACTTCAGAATCCTGGAGTTTTTCGGGCTCCTCTTTTTCGAGAGCGGGTCGTAGTGAGCTTTCCTTCATTTTAAGCTCTTCAAAATCTTCCAGAATATCTTTATGCAAAGGGGCAGGCGCTACGGCCATTATTTCACTGACCTTTTTATTTTTTAAAGTTTCCAGTTCCTGGAAAGTCTCCTCAGTGAGGGGTTTCTCCTTAATCGGTTTGGTCGGTTTACGCCTTGGTTTTTCCAATCGCGCCAACTGGTCCAACTCTTCCACCATTCTTTTTCCCGGCGGGGTCGCGAGAGCCATCTTTGCTTCCAGTTCATTCAATTTTTCCAGGATAGCTTTGGACCTAGGAACCTTTTTAACCTCACTCAATTTGGAAGCCGTGGTTTTCTTTAAAGCCGAGAATTTTTTTTCGGATTGCTTTGCTATGGGCTTTTTGGCTCTTGCCTCGGATTCCGAACGTTGTGGTGCGGCCGACTTAAACCCTGTCGGTTCGCTGACCAGGTTCACCATAAACGCGGGAGCCACCACTTTCTCCAGAAGCCGGGGTTTGGGAAGAAACAAGACAAAGGCTAAAAGCAGAAGATGCCCAAAAACGGAAAACACAAGCATCTGATTAAAATCAACGGACTGGGAAAACTGGACTTTCATGACGCTGAAGGTTCGGTCACCATCCCAATATTTTGTACTCCGGCCTGCTTCACAATGGATAAGATGTGCATGACAAAACCATAATCGAGGGTTTTGTCTGCCCGCAGATAAACTCCGCCGTCTTTATGGGCTTGGATATACTGCTCAACCTTATGGGTTAACCCCATCAGGTTCGCCAGTTCCTCCTGCTTCCAGAATATTTTTTTACTGCTCTTTAAAGTGATGGTGGGGATTTCTTTGATGCTGATAGGGGCGATCGATTCTTTAGGAAGCTGAACTTCCATACCGTGTTGCATAAGTGGCGCTGTAATCATGAAAATAACCAGCAGCACCAGCATGACATCGACAAAGGGCGTCACGTTAATTTCTGCCAGAAACGGTCTTCGTTGCTTTAACATAAGCGTTGTTTTTCAGGCCTGAAGAAGGTCACGAAAGATCGAACAGGTTTTCCTCTTGCACCGGCTCCCGCACGAAATTTTTTTCCGCCATGTAAACAAAATCCAGCGAAAAATCATCCATCGTAGAAGTAAAAAGTATCACTTTGTTATTGAAGTAATTGAAGAAAATAACTGCCGGGATTGCCGCTACCAGCCCTGCAGCAGTCGCGATGAGCGCCTCCGCGATTCCGGGAGCCACACCCCCTATACTGGCTGTGCCCTGCAATCCGATGGATCTGAAAGAATGCATGATTCCCCAAACCGTCCCGAACAATCCAATAAAGGGTGTCGTGCTTCCCGTCGTAGCAAGAAAATCCAGTCGGTGCGACAGCCGTCCCACTTCCCGGTTGATGGCTTTATTGAGTGCAAGACCAATGCCCTTCAAGTCTCGAGGTGTCACCATCTCCCCTCCCGTGGCTGGGGGTTCGCCGCGCTTTTTACGTTCTTCCTTGGCCATCTCCTGAAAAACATAAAGTTCCCGGTAGCCGGTCAGGAATACTCGAGCCAGTGGGCTGGCTCGCAACTCTTTAGCAAAGTTGTAAATGTGGGTCAGGTTTTCTGTCTTCGAGAAGGTTTCCAGAAATCGCACGTCTTCTCTTTTTGCTTTTCGATAAGTACTGAACTTATTAAAAATGATCGCCCAGGACACAATGGAAAATACCAAAAGCAAAAACAGAACCCCTTTGGCCATCAAACTCGATTGAATGACCAACTCAACAATACTTAATGGATTATCAGAAATTACATTTTGCACACGGAACCTCTTCGCGGAAAAAGTGAGGCCCAAAGGCAGGACGCCAAAAGGTATAAGTTTATTTTCTTCTAATTAAATCAACAATTTACTTTAATTAAATCCCCGGTTTAAGTCAAATATTATTACTTAAGAGGGCACCGAGAAAAGCTTAATCGGGGCAAATTCAAATGGGTTGGCGGTGAGAGGGTTCGTCTCACCTTCGTAATCAGGCAGATCCGCAGGGTTACTCCTGAGTGCAATTCTCCCATCTGATGCATCGAATCAGGATTTGAGTCGCCGCCAGAGATAGAAACCTGATCCCGCAAAGAGAATGAGAACATAGAATCCGTATTCGATGAACAGTTGATAGATATAGCTTTTCACGGCCCACATTATGAACGGCCACAGAAAATACAGTCCCCCTAAAAGAGCGCATAACAAGAGAAAAATTTTAAGATTCAAAATGCCATTCCTATTTTAAGTAGTTTTTTTATGGTGCTATATAGAAAACGTCTAATCGCAGAGTTTAGATTATAACGCGAACCATGAATGATATTGTTAACAATTGATATATTAAGGTTCGTTAAAAATTAGACTTAAACGATGCAGATATTATTT
>CALAGQ010000027.1 GCA_937891765.1 uncultured Nitrospina sp. | reverse complement strand
ACGGTTGAGGAGCCTTTCTATGTACGACCCGAAGAACATCCGGGCGCAATCTAAGAGGCACGATAGTAGCGTGAATCTATTCGGTTTCGTGGTGGGGCTTTCGAGCCCCGCCCGGAATCCGGTTAATACGCAACAAGGAGATTAAAATGGGCAATGTAACTCATGCAAAATCAGGCGATCCGATGCTCGCGGTACTTGGGCAAACGGGTTCTCTGGAGGAATTGAAAGAGGAGAGAATATCCCTGCAATTAGCCAGGGGACGTATTTACGATATTCTTTCCAGCGCTTTCAGTTATCCATGGAACCGAAAGTTTTTCAGGCCCAAGTCTTTGCTTGAGCCTATGGATATTGCGCTTGTAGACGAAGACGACTGGAAACATGTTAAAACTATCATTGACGGGTTTGACAAGTATTTACCCAAAATGACCGTCAAGCAGGTGCAACAGGAATACATCAAGGTTTTTGGACATGCCGTTTCTATGGAGTGTCCTCCTTATGAAATGCAGTATGGTACCGAGGGTGGTATCCAGTCCCAGACCGATGTTCTGATTCAGTTGGGTGGTTTTTATGAGACCTTCGGGTTTGAGCAGCCGCGCAATAGAACACGGGAAAGGGTCGACCATATTTCCATTGAGTTGGCGTTCATGTTTTTCATGTGTTTTAGAACCGCATTTGGAATTCAAAACGGACATGACGAAAGAAATATCAATGTTCTGACCAGTAGCATGAAAAAATTCACTCGTAACCATATCGGGCGATGGGGTCCGCTGTTTAGTATCTTCACATCCCGAAAAGCCGAGCGGGGACTCTACAAAGATATCGTCGATATTCTGGCGATTTTTCTGAAAAACGAGAATCTTCTTCTGGATATCAAACCCGTCACGGTTGAAGAGCCGGAATACCGGTCCTTGTCTTATAGTATGGAAAATGATTTGATCGCCAACGCGCCGTCTGAGTGTGAACCGCGATAAGCAGGATATAAGTTCGAAAAACTGATAAGTTAAAGCTCTTAAAGCCCGGAAATGAGTCGCCCATGCTCATTCTCCGGGCTTTTCCACTTGGCGTGGGGCCAGAGAGAGGTAGCAATAGCTCTCTGGCTAGCAAGGAGTTTTTGGCGACTTGACCAGCCTTTGCTATCTGCCCCTGCGGCTAGCAGTGGAAATATTAAAATCCCCCCCTGTTAAATCAGCATCTAAATCCTGTTAGGTGATGTACGCCTTGGGCAGATCCCCTTTTATTCTGCTCAATTTAAAGCCGGAAATGGTCAAAGTGCGCATGGCAAACCCGGATTACCTTGTAAGGATAAGATGTTTATCTACGATACGATGAGTCAGGGGTTAGAACTTCTTGCCAGGCGCGAGCTGCAGGATGCTGAAAACTTGTTTTTGAGTGTGATCAATGACCCCTACTCACAGCCGGAAGAAACCAGACAGGCGAAGCAATATTTAAACGATATCCGTGATTGTAAAAAGGGTGATAAAACTCTCGACTTCGATATTTACAAGGGCCTTGTTAAAAAGGTTGTCGCCTCACTGGTCTACGTGGATGAATTGATTGCGGATATATATTTTTCCTCTACCCATTCTTATAGCGAAATTGACCAGGAACTATTTTCTAAAATCCCCGCCATTGTCAATCGCGTGAAGCAAATCAAAATCAGAGATATTTCCGCTCGTGACAAATTGTTTGCTGGATTCGAAAAAAGTGCGGCCCGCCTGATTCGGAAACGGTTGCAAGAGAAAAAGGACGAGGATCATTCATTCGACAGCTATCGTTATAAAACTATTTTTAGAAAGTTTATCGAGCAGATCAATCCTTTCCTGCTGGAACGGCATCTGGAGCTTTTGGATTATATTTTAGCGACTGGCGAGATCGAGCTTTTGGAAGATCCCAAGCTCACAATGTTAACGCCAAAATATTCGTGGATCATTGAGTCCACTTTGAAAAGCCAGTGGTTTTTGTTGAGAAGTTATTTTTTTAAAGCCAAGGCAGAAATCGAGTCCCAGTTTAAGAAAAAAGAAGGAACCCGCAAATACTGGGAAGAGGTGAAATATAAGAAAATAAAAATTTTTGAAGAATGCGATTTCAGTGAGGCGAATATACAGAAATTTCTTTTTATAGATAAGTTGAACTATAAAACACTGGAAGAAATCCATGGTTTTGCAACCAGTATGGACTTGGCTTTGATGCCGCGTGATGTCAGCCTTGCTTTGAGAGGCGTTGAGAAGGCCAAAGACCATATCCGTGAGCGCGGAGGTTTCCTGATGGGAAACCGTAAAGTTTTTCAGGACGGCCTTCTGGAGTTGGGATTCTCCAAAAAAAATGCTTATGTCATAGCCCGACAGGCAAAACGTTCCAACAACCACCAGATCAGAGAAGCTTTTAAACTTGCCTTGAAGGTGGCCCGGGACGAAATCGCATGGTATCGCATTCCCCCCGATTCAGAAAAGTTGAAAAATGAAATCGAGAACCAGTGCGTCAAACATTTAAGCACGGTGCGAATCCATTTATTTGAAAGAGGGCGGCTGAATAAAATCCTGCTTCAGGAGGGGAAAAAGCTGATCCGGGCCTACCTTGAAAAGGTTTATGGAGATAAGGTTTCAGAGCTTCATTGCTATTTCCGTCTGGAGACCATTCATCAATACTATAAGCTGAAGTGTTTTCAGTATCACGAAGAAGCTGTTCCCAGTGTTTCCGAATTGATCAAGATAAGCAGGAAGGAGTTTCAGCCTACTCTTGTAAAAAGTTATGCGGATTTTGTGAAAAAGAAACGCTTGCAAATTTCCCCTGCGCTGTACAAGGGCATTGCTTCCAAACCTTCTGTGACATTTTGGGAGGATGCCTATGCGACACCTGAAGAAAAAATCCTTTTGCGATTCTGGTTTTTGATGGACCACGGGGTCACTATAAACCAGAAGCTTATAGGCAGTGGTATTTTGAAACCCGGATTTGATCTTTGGGAGTTTTTACAGAATCAGGGAGAAGATTGCAAAAGTTGATTCATGCGGTTTTGCATATCTTTGAGGGGCATGAGATCGCCTTTTTTTGAAGCCACCGCAATGCCTTTTTTATACGTCTCAATGGCTTCTTCTTTGTTTGAGAGCTTTTCCCAAGTTTTGCCCAATAGCAGGTAGGCGGCGGAGTAATCTTGATGAGCGGCAATGACAGTTTTTAGAGGTTCGAGTCCTTCCTGATAACGCTCAGTTTCCAAATAGATGGATCCCAGGCCAAAGTTTGCCACCTGGTCTTGTGGGTCAATCGCCAGCACTTGTTTGAACATTCCAACCCGCTCTTCCATTTCTATCTTTTTCTGTTCTTCTTCTTTTTTCTTTAACTTCTTAGCCATATTTTTTTCAATGGCCTTTTCAAATTGCAGGGCAGTGGCTTCGGCTTTTTCAAATTCCGCATCTTCGATTCGACCCTGCTTCATGTAGTAGACCGAAAGGTTGGTGTGCGCCATGATTTCCTGAGGATTGATCTCGGTCAGCCTTTTCATCAAGGCAATGGCCTCATCGAGCTTGTCTTGTTTGGCTAGAAAAACCCCGAGCGCTTCATAAGCGTCGGCATTTTTGGGGTCCAGTTCAATAGATTCCCGAAGTAGAGCGATGGGGTCATCGAGATCATCCTGTTCTTTATAACTTTGCAAAGCCTGGTGTAGAATTTTTTTAGAGTGGTCACTTCGAGTTTGGGACTGGTAAAAAGGCAGCAAGCAGGTTTTAACCTTGAAGGGCTTGTTATCAATAGTCGCTTCCATCTCTATGTCCGGACTTCTATGGTCTTTGTGCAGATAGGCCAGAGCAATGATTTTATCCATAGTGGCAGAGCGCACCGCGCTCTTGATAGTGCCAATTTTTTTCTCGCCAAGTTTAAGGGTGCCGTTAAAAGGCGGAGTGTCTGATCCCTCAATAGTCAGGCCCATCAAAGCGAAGTTGGGTGCCCCATAAGTTTTGATGCGTGCTATCACTTCCTGTCCGATATAGCAGCCTTTGTTATAGCTGACGGAGGTGTGTTCCAGTCCGGTTTCCGGCAGGATATTTTTTTTGTCCATATCCTTGTCATAAATGGGAATTCCCGCCTCAATGCGTAATATTTCGCGGGCGGTTTCGTGCACTTTTATTGGAGGCGGATCGTTTTGCAAAATAAGCTCGAGTAATTTGTCATTCAGTTCAATTGGAAAGCAAAGAATCTGTCCTTCTTCTCCGGTCAGGCTTTTTATAATGAGATCGACCCGGTGTCCGTCCAGAGTTAGTGGAGCCGTGTCATTAGGTTTGTTGGGCAGGTTCTGGTTTGTGAAAATCTTTTCCAGAATGAGGGAGCTTTTAGGGCCTTGCAGCGCTAGCAGTTGGCAGTCTAAAGCAGTGAGCTCAACCTCCTCACGAAAGCGGAAACTTTCCAAATGGTTCAGCAATATTTCTTTGAGCGCGGTCTCGACCAGGATGAAGGCTTCGTGTTCGGCTATTCGATGAATGGAGAAGTTTGCGATCAGCCGGGCCTGACGATCGGTGATGGCGCTGTTCTGGCCTTGTCCGAGTTGGACTTGCAATACATCGTTGGTGGTCTGTGTCTGTAGGTAAGAGAAGGTGTCTTTACCTTTTGCCGAAATCAGGCACCAGTCTTCCAGCAGGAAATAACCACAATGGTTGCGCACTTGTTCGACTTCGGTCTGGAATGTGTGTGTCATGGGGAGAAGGGACTTTTTACGGGAGCTTTATTAAGAGAGCTTTGCGTCAGTCATCATTTGTCAGCTCCACTCGTCCGAATCTTGAAAACCCTACTATTCGTCGTCGCGAGCGACTGGCGAGAGCGCGGCGATCCAGGTTTCTGGATTTACCCCTTCGGGGAATGAAAGCTGGGATATCACAAGAGCGATTTGAGTCAGGTGATGGAGAAAGATTCGCCACAGCCGCAGGTTGAAGTGGCATTGGGATTCACAAAAACAAATCCTTTTCCCTGTAAGCCGTCCTGAAAATCCAGTTGCATACCTTTTAAATAAATCATGCTCTTGGCGTCCATGTAGACGTTAAAGCCATCGTGCGCGATAATTGTGTCGCCATTTTCCTGTGGTGTGAACTGGAGGTCGTAAGACAGACCGGAACATCCGCCGCCTTTGACTCCCAGGCGCAGTCCGATATCAGGGTTGCTTTCCGCATTGACCAGCTTTATGACCTCTACGCTGGCTTTAGGGGTGATTTTTACAAAATCGATGTCAACTGCCATGAACGCCTCCGGGTATTTGTCTTAAATAGTTCTTTTTTCTTCTATTAGATAGCATATGGATGCTTAAAGATTCTATAATTATACTTAATTTTTGTGTTTCGCGTCAACCACTGGGCGTGGGGCCGATAAGCAGTGAATTTTTCTGGCCAGAAATCAGTTATCTCGGCTTAAGGAGGTCGGGAAAACTCAAAGAGAACGTTTAAATTCAATGAGATATGGCTTTTCCTCGACGGCAGATTTAAAGGGAGAAACAAGGAAAAAGCTTGAAAAGCTTAAATCTTTTTGGCAAAAATAGAATCAAATAATACACAGGTCGGTTCAACCCCAAATGGAGATAGTATAAGGATGATCAGTATTCCGGATTTGATAGGTTTAGTTCAAACAGCGGTCCCTGATGCAGAAGTGAATGCTTTGGATAAAACGGGGATGAAAGATCATTTCATCATTCACGTCACCTCAAAAGCTTTTGAAGATGTAGGGATTATGGATCGACATCGTATGGTTATGGCAGCCCTCGATCCGGCTATGAAGGATGGTCGCATTCACGCGGCGGAAGTTAAAACGGCTACACCTTAGGGTTGGTTCCAATCCCCCTTCAATTTATAATTTATTGTTAATAATTTTTTAAGGAGTGTGCGATGTCTGGTATTGAAGATCAAATTAAAGAAGAAATTGAGGCTAACAAAATCTTGATTTACGGCAAGGGTACTAAAACGGCTCCACAATGTGGATTCACGGCGGAGACCGTTCAGTTTTTCAACAAATATGGTTATCCCTTTGAAGTGATTAATTGTCTTGAAGATATGACCAAGCGTGAAGCATTGAACAAGATGACTAACTGGCCGACACTTCCCAAAGTTTTTATCGATGGCAAGTTTTACGGCGATACGGATATCCTCGATGAGATGGAAGCCAAGGGTGAAGTCGAGCCCCTGATTAAAGCCGCGTTTGGTGATTAATACCCGGGTGATGGGCTTTGGGAATTTTCCCTAAAGCCCTGTTTATTTTGCGGTCCTGTTGTTCTAGGGCTATTTGCTAATAATCAACAAAAAGGATACTTCCATGCCTGATGAGTTAGAGGTCGGAGACCGCGCGCCTACGTTTGAATTGCCCGCTTGCTATGGTTATAAAGCAGGAGCATCGAGTCCATCTGCCGAAGAAAAAGTTATAGTCAACCTGAAGGATTTCGAGGATAAAAAATGGGTGATACTGGCTTTCTACCGGCAGGATAGCAGTCCTGAAGACACCCGCCTCATGGTCGGATTCAATGAATGGAATCGAAAGTTTAAAACCCGTGAAGTAGAAGTTCTGGGGTGCAGTTGGAATGGTGTCAATGCTCATCAACAGTTTATCGAAGTGTTTCAGTTCGGACAAACATTGTTGGCAGACGAACACAAAAAAGTTACTGAACTCTATGGGGTGATTAAAGAAGAAGAGGATCTGGGCCAGATGGTCAAGTACACGGAACGTACCACTTTCGTGATTGATAAAACCGGAATGATCCGCGCGATCTGGCGAAATATTGAAGACCTCCGCGAACACCCCGCCACAGTCTGGGAATTCATCCAAAAAGAAAAACGCTAGCGGAGAACCTCCGCTGGTAACTGGCAAGGGCTGTTTTTTGCTAGCAAATCCTCTCTCGGCTTATTGGAATATTGCTCTTCCTCGCCAGAGGGAGGGTGGCAATGTGCAAGTGCTTGTTTGAGCCAGCGTCACGCTGGCTAGCGGTGCAGGCTCATTATAGTTTCCCGAATGGATTCCAAAATCGCCTCATTTTCTTTTTTGTCGTTGCTGGGTTCTACTGGCGGGGAAATGATCACCTGGACGGAACCTGGGGTGATGCGGGCACTGCCTTTTTTGATGATATCCCCACTCCCGATAATGGTGATCGGTACCATAGGGCTTTTGGATCTGCTGGCTATCAGGTTACTGCCTTTCTTAAACGGGCCGATTTGCCCGTCCTCAGAGCGTGTCCCTTCGGGGAAAATGATGATCGAACTTCCCTCCTTTATTTTTTCAATAGTCTTGTTAAAAGCTTCATAAGCCTTTTTGCGGTCGCCCCTGTCTACCGGGATGTAACCCGATGCTGACATGGCCCAGCCCATAAAGGGAAGTTTGAACAGGCTGGATTTGGCGACCCATCTTATTTGTACGGGAAGGTACCCGGACAGCGCGAAAATATCAAAATATCCTTGATGGTTGGAAACGAAAATTTGTGGTCGATCGGTGAGAATGTTTTCCCGTCCGATAATTTCAACTTTGACCCCGTTTAACTGGCAAAGAAGTCGGCACCAGAGTCGGGATATATTGTGGGAATGGTTGCCGCTTTTATCGAAAAGTCCCACGACAGTGGCTAGTAACCCGAGAATTATGGATAGAAAAGAAATGAGTATCCAAAACCGCGCTGTATGATAAATTGAAACGAGTTTGCTCAATTTGGATTCCGTCTGAAATCGGATTGGAAAATATGGCAGGAAATCGTAAAAGGTTCGTTGTTCAGTTTCAAATCTGGCTGATTATAATATTGTTGGTTGTGAGTGTTCAGGATTCCGCCGCTTGGGGACCTCAGGGGCACCGGGTTATTGGTTTTATTGCTGAGACCCATTTGCAATCGGAGGTAAAACAATTAATCCTCGAAAAGTTTAACATAAACAGCCTGGCAGATGTTGCAACCTGGGCAGACCAGGCTCGGAAAAAGCGAAAAGAAGAAAACCCCTGGCATTACACCAATATTGAAGAGGGGCAGGGGACTTATGATGCTGAAAGGGATTGCCCGAGCGGAGCCTGTGTCACCGAGAAAATTCATGAATTCTCCGGTATTTTAGGAGACCGTTCAGCTTCTTTGCCGCAAAGAAAAGACGCGCTGAAATATCTGGTGCATTTTGTCGGAGATGTGCATCAACCCCTTCACCTGGGTAACAAAAAAGACCGTGGCGGGGGCACTCTCCGCTTTCCTTATATGGGGAAAGTCGTCAGCCTGCATTATTTATGGGATGGGGGATTGATCGACTGGCATGGGATAAGTTTTTTAAAATATGCCGCCCACTTAAGTGTGAAAGTTTCTGAGGACGAAGTTTCGCTGTGGAATCGGTCCACCGTTTCTGATTGGGCCAACGAGTCCAGAAGCCTGGCTTTGGAAGTCGCCTACAATATTGACGAGGAAGGTTTGACCAAAGTTTATATAGAAAGAGGCCGGGAGGTTATTGACCTCCGGTTGGCGCAGGCTGGAGTTCGGCTTGCGCACTTGTTGAATACAATATTAACGATTATGTAATGGGGGATGCCTTGTCAGAAAATAGTCCGGTTTATTTCAAACAGTTATTGTCGGGAGTCGATTTAGGGACCCAAGATCCTTCGGCGCGTTCTATGGCCAATTTTTTATATTTGATCGGAGATCGGGAAACCCGCGAATGTGTGGTGGTCGATCCGGCTTGGGATATCGATGGGATTCTTAAGGTCGTTGAAGCAGATGGCATGAAGCTGACCGGCGCCTTGGTGACCCATTATCATCCTGACCATGTGGGCGGAGAAATTTTTGGCATTGAAATTACAGGACTGGCGGAGTTGATGGAAAAAAATCCTGTACCGGTTTATGTGAACAAACATGAAGCGGAAGGATTGAAGAAGGTGACGGGAATATCGATGTCCGACATGAAGCAGGTGGATGGGGAAGATAAACTTAAAGTAGGTTCCGTGGAGATCAGTTTTTTGCATACTCCTGGGCATACGCCCGGATCCCAGTGTTTTCGGGTGGCGGATAGCCTTGTTGCCGGCGACACGCTTTTTTTGCAGGGTTGCGGGCGGGTGGATCTGCCTGGAGGAGACAGTGAAGAATTATTCCATACCCTCACCCGACGTTTGTCCAAAATCGAAGATCATATTACGTTGTATCCGGGACATAATTATGGTGGCAAGCCATCCGGAGCGATGGGGGATGTGCGGCAGTCAAACTCCTCCCTGCAACACCAAAGTCTAGGGGAATGGTTTTCCATCATGGGCCGGTAATACGTTCTGAAAAAGGGTTCGCGAGTCTGTTATGAAAATTTGGTTTTTGAGGGCTTGCAACTTTCCAGTAAATAGAATAGATTTAGCGTGCTTAACCTTTATGACCAAGGAGGTCAGATGAGATCCATCCTTTCAATGTTTTCGAAGTCGCCGTTCAAGCCCCTTGCGAGCCATATGGACAAGGTTCGCGCTTGTGTGGAGCAAATCAAACCCTTGTTTGACGCGCTGGAAAACAAGGACTATGGCTCGGTGCAAAAAATTTCTGAATTGATCGTCAAGCTGGAGCATGAGGCCGACATGATCAAAGACGATATCCGCACTCATATGAAGCAAAGTATGTTCCTGCCGGTTGATAAAAAAGATTTCATGCACCTTCTTTCGGCGCAGGATGATATTGCCGACGCGGTGGAAGATTTGGCTGTATTACTGCGTATCAAAAACCTGGAGGCACCGGAGGTGATCAAGTCCTCTTTGCATGATTTGGTGAACCATGTTGTCGATACAGCGCATATGGGTTGTGACCTGATTTCCGAATTAGAAGCTCTTTTGGAGGCTTCTTTCGGTGGTGCTGAAGCGGAAAAAGTGGAAAAGGCCACCCAGGAACTCGGTACTGCTGAATGGGAAGCCGACCGCAAGCAGTTTCTACTGGCGCAAAAGTTGTTTGCCGTAGGTGATGATTTAGGTCCGGCAGATTTGTTGCTGTGGAATGAAGTGATTAAAAAGCTTGGAGCTGTTGCAGACAAGACAGAACAAATCGGTAAAACTCTCAGGATATTCCTTTCTCAATAATTCAATTTTCCTTTAACTTGTTTTCAATCTCGGCAAGGAGCCTGGTTTGGATTTAGATACCTTCCTGCTTTCATTCGCGGTGATCGCCTGTATATACATGGCGTGTAATATTGGAGCGAATGATGTCGCCAACGCTATGGGGACCAGCGTAGGCTCCAAAGCGTTGACCTTTAAACAGGCGATTTTGATCGCTGCTGTTGCTGAGTTTATCGGCGCTTTTTTTGTCGGCGGTCATGTTTCCGACACCATCCGCAAGGGGATGCTCGACCCCACCGTATTTGAGGCGGCTCCCTATCATTTAGTTTATGGCATGATTTCCGCTTTGTTTGCGGCGGCGCTCTGGTTGCATATTGCTAGCTATCTGGGGTGGCCGGTTTCTACCACTCACTCCATTGTGGGAGGCGTTGTGGGGTTCGGTGTTATCGCCGGTGGCATGGATGTCATTAATTGGGGAAAAGTGGGTCAGGTGGTTTTGAGTTGGGTGGTTTCACCGGTGATGGGCGGTCTCTTTGCTTTTCTGGTATTCAAATTTATCAGCAAAAATGTTTTCAGCAAGCGAGCACCCTTGGTTCATGCCAAAAACCTGCTTCCTTATATAGTATTTTTTGTGTTTGTGATCCTTTCTAATGCCATGGTTTATAAGGGGCTGAAAAACCTTCATCTGGATCTTTCCTTTGGGCAGGCTCTAATTATTTCTCTTATCGTGGGAGCTTTGGCATTTGTAGTCACAAAATTTTTGGCGAAAAAAATTCCTTACAACGCTTCCTGGGATCTGCAAAAACAATTTCATGAAACAGAAAATGTATTTAAATATCTGCAGATTTTAACTGCATTTTATGTGGCCTTTGCGCATGGCTCTAACGATGTGGCCAATGCCGTGGGACCTTTAGCGGCTGTGGTGGCGATTCTCAAAGATGGGCAGGTACATATGAAGGTGGCCATGCCGACTTGGATATTGGGGTTGGGCGGGGGATTTATCGTATTTGGGTTGATGATCTGGGGGCGCAAGGTGATGGCCACGATTGGAGAAAAGATTACAGAAATTACGCCCTCAAGAGGGTTTGCAGCTGAGCTTGCAACGGCAACGGTGGTATTGATCTGCTCCAAAATGGGACTGCCTATTTCCACCACGCATACTCTGGTAGGTTCGGTGATTGGCGTGGGGCTGGCTAGGGGCTTACCAACTCTGAATCTGGATATTGTTCGAATGATCGTGATTTCCTGGATATCGACCATTCCATTTACAGCTGTGATTTCCATGCTGTGCTATAAAATATTTTTGGTCTTTTTGCCTTAACGCAATTAGTTATTGAAAGAATATAAAAAACAAAAAACCCCTTGGCCTTTCGGCCAAGGGGTTTTTTTATGGGATATGAAACATCCCGACTTAGTTGTAATTTTGTTTTTGCAGGTATTCCGGAAGAGTCCATTCCAGCGCATCCAAATCCGGATTGTAGTGAGCTAAAGCTCCGCAGAAGGAGCAATACTCAACCCCAACTTCGTAGTCCAGGGTGACAGTGTTGGCCCTGTGCTCACAGAACTTCTTTTTTACTACCGGGGATTCGTCATCCTTATCCTGAAACCAGCCTTTAGATATTGTTAAGTCTTCCATTAAGCATCTCCTTGTTCTTGGGAGTTCAAAGATCACTGTCACTCTTAACGTCAATAGTGTCCCTTATGTTAAGAAACAATTCAAGCTTTAAAATTAATCTCCTGTAAATTTTTATTGACTCGCTTGGTGATGCTTTTTTGTTGACAGGGAATGGCAGAAAATGATTTTTGCGGGGAGCGCACGAAGGGCCGGTTTGCTAAACGGTTTGAAGAAAAATCTGGCTGACTTCTTCTAATTGATCCTCTGCTTGCTCAATAATTTGTTGCAGATGTAAGTCTTCCGATAACTGAACCGCATCCCAAGCACTTTTCGTAAGAAAATATTTTTCCGGTTCACTATCAGAGCCAAAAATAATCTTATGGCTGATGCTATCTGCAAGATGAACGGTGGCGGCCTCAAGGGGGAATTTTTGAGCTGATGAAGGAAAGTGATGATGGGCAACGGCTTCTTGTAAACTTTCAGGGAGATGCCAGGCTCTAAGAAGAGCCCCGCCAGGGTCTATCCGAATAAGTGTGTAAACGGCATTTTCAAAAAACTAAAAAACAATCTAGTAGCAGAGCCTGTGGGCCCTGTGAAAAATGGTTTTTTATTTTTCACAAGTCCATAGGCTAATTTTCTAC
The DNA here is from genome assembly GCA_937891765.1 of uncultured Nitrospina sp. GTDB lineage: Bacteria > Nitrospinota > Nitrospinia > Nitrospinales > VA-1 > LS-NOB. Next base: position 680 of record CALAGQ010000027.1, on the reverse strand, counting down.
CAGCCTTCCGGGAAACAGAATCACAAACTGATTCAAAGCTTGCTTCCATAGTCGGATTGGCATTGTCCACTTCTTTGAGATATTTCTCAACGCTAAATATAAAAGCTTCAACGCCGATTCATCATTGGGGAATGAACCCCGATTTTTGCTGATCTTACGCAACGACCGGTTCAGCGACTCAATTGCATTGGTCGTGTAAATCGCTTTTCTAATATAATCTGGATACGATAAAAAGGGAATCAAGCCTTCCCAGTTACGCTCCCAGGAGTCGGCAATCGTTGGATATTTTTCATTCCATTTAGTGCGGAATGCATTCAAGTTTTCCTTAGCCACCTCAGCGTTGGTTGCGGTGTAAATGGTTTTTAGGTCGGCAACCACCGCCTTCTTATCCTTCCACGGCACAAACCGTAATGAGTTCCTTACCATGTGGACGACGCAAAGTTGAACCTGAGTTTCAGGGTACACCGACTCAATGGCTTCAGGAAATCCTTTTAGGCCATCCACACAGGCGATAAACATATCCTTCACCCCTCGATTCTTAAGCTCGGTCACCACCTTCAGCCAGAACTTAGCTCCTTCTTCTTTCGCAACCCATAGGCCAAGGACTTCCTTGTTGCCATCAAGATTCACGCCTAAGGCCATGTAGACGGCTTTGTTGATGACATGACCGTTGTCTCTTA
>CALAGQ010000026.1 GCA_937891765.1 uncultured Nitrospina sp. | reverse complement strand
CTTAATCTTGAATCCAATGATCTGGCTATCCAGGAACTCAAAAAATCCATCGTTCAAAATCCTCAAGATGCCTCCACCTATTTTTATCTAGGCCGTGTCTTCCAGAAAAAAAAGTTGTACAGGGAATCTCTCATTCACTTTCAAACTGTGTTGATCTTGGACCCTGACATGGAGCAAATAGGCCTGTTTCAAATTGGTGTGGCCTATTTGGAATTAGGGCAGAAAGAAGATGCCAAATTGGCCCTGACCCTGGCTCTGGAAAAGGATCCGGAAGCGAATATCGCCGGTGAGATTGAAAGCCTGCTGAATGAGTTAGGGGTAAAAACAAGCAAAAGCAAAAAAAACTGGTGGGTCACGGGTAACCTGGGGTGGCAATACGATGATAACGTGTCGGTGGCCCAGCGGGATATCGTAACCAACCAACCCGATTTTGCGTTTGTGTTTGACCTTTCGACGGGTTACAAATTCTATTCCACCCCTGCTATCGAACTCAAACTAGGGTACGACTATTACCAGAATATTTGGGACGATGCGTCCGAATTGGATTATCAATCCAACACCTTTTCTCTGGGAGGTCTTCATGATGAGGGGAATTGGGATGTCGGCATTGATTACTACTATAACTACAGTTTTTTAGGCACCAAGGAATTTCTCACCTCTCACAGTATTGCTCCGCGTGTTGGTTTCATGCTCCAACCGCAACTCTACACCAATATCAGTCTAGCCTTTGTGAAGACCGATTTTTTTACGGATAACACGCGTGACGGCAACAATATTTCCATCGGTTTTGACCAGTACCTGTTTTTCATGGAGAACAAGGCTTACGGATTTGTGAGTTACAGGTTTTATGATGAGGATACTGAGAGCAGTGAATTTGATTATATCGGGAATCTCATCAGTGGAGGTGTCAATTTACCCGGTCCATTTAAAACCGCACTGCAACTTTCCTACTCGTATAACCTGGAGGACTATAAAAATAATACTGAAAGTATTGGAGAGGAGAGGCGGGATGAAAAGCAAACTGTCCGGTTCACACTCACCCGACAGATTTTAGAGCTCTTGAGCTTTAATCTCGATTATCAACACAACATGACCAATTCAAACCTACTGTCTGTAGACTCTAAACAAAATCTTTTAACATTGAAACTCAACCTGTCTTATTAACTTGAGTTGACTGTTATCTCCCTTTGTGTGGTAGCCTAAATTTTTAAGGCTATGAAAGAAAGTTTGGATGGGGGAAGGTAATATTAAATCCGTCACATCTCTTCTCAAGCCTGCCCAAGGAATGGGCCTGATCTTTATATTGTTCGCTGGAGTTTAAAGTAGATGCGAAACGTGTTCTGAGAAGTTCCAACCTCATATCTTTGGAGAAGTCTCCCAAAAATAGTTAAAAAAAGTGATATAATTTGCTGTAATTAGTTGCTTTGAATAGGGAAATTGCATTGGCAGAGTTGACAAATTTAGATTTTCTACGAAAAATTGATTTTTTGGAAAAGGTGTCCACCGATACTTTGGTATGCTTGGCTACTGAATGTCAATTGAAAGCGCTGAAAAAAGGAGAGGTCTTATTCGAAGACGAGGAAGAGGGTGGCTCCATGTATATTATCCTTTCCGGGGAGTTGATTGTCTCTAAAAATGAAAAAGAGATTGCCCACAGAAAAAAAGGTGATTATCTTGGAGAGATGTCGCTGATCGGATCCAAACCTCGTTCTGCTACTGTCATATCTGCATTGCCCACCGTGTTGCTGGAAATAACACAGGAACAGTTTCACACTCAATTGTCTTCGAGTCCTGATGCATTAATGGCCATCATGAAAACGCTTTCCGACCGAGCCAGGGATAATTTGAAAATTTTTGAACGTCCGGATTCGGGAAGGGATCGATTGCAGAAGGAGGAAGATCAACTCGAAGAACACGTAAAATATTTAATGCAGGAGGCGGGTTTGACAGGCCGGGAGGCTGATGTCGCTCGTCTGATTTGTGAGGGATTGAGCGACAAGGAAATTGCCAAAGGGTTAGAGTTGAGCCCTCATACCGTCAAAGACCATCTTAAACGGGTCTATTCAAAGTTCCGGATCCATGCTCGTTCTCAATTGGTTTCCCTCATGTTTAAGTAGGCCCAGATATACTATCTGAAACTATTTGGGGCTTTTCGTCTGGCTCTGGGTGGGATACAATATAAAAATAAACAATAACTTACATCCCAGTTATGCTCCGTCAAATCACAGAAGATGTCCGGGTTGCTATGGAAAAAGATCCTGCCGCGAGGAACTTTATCGAGGTATTGTTATTGTATCCCGGTGTGCATGCCCTGATCAGTTATCGCCTGACTCATAAGTTATGGAATATGGGGTTTAATTTTCTGGCCCGAGCCTTATCGCAGTTTTCCCGATGGATTACTGGTATAGAAATTCATCCGGCTGCGAAAATTGGCCGTCGATTTTTTATTGATCATGGCATGGGAGTTGTGATTGGCGAAACTGCTGAGGTGGGAGACAATGTATTCATTTATCACGGGGTGACATTAGGAGGCCTTGCTACCAAAAAGTCCAAGCGCCACCCCACCATTGCTGAAAATGTCGTCATCGGTGCCGGAGCCCAGGTTTTAGGCCCAATCCAGGTTGGTCGTAATACGAAAATTGGTTCCGGATCGGTGGTTCTTCAGGATGTCCCTGAGTATTCCACCGTCATCGGGGTTCCTGGAAGGGTGGTCTTTTCGGGCATCTCTTCGGATATGGAAGATGGTGAGGGTCTGGAATCCTTTCCAGATCCTGTGGCGCGGGCCATCGAGTGCATGCTGGACAGGTTGCCGCAAATGGAAAAAGAAATCCGCCAGTTAAAGGAAACCCTGAAGAAAAATGGAATAGACCTCCCCGTTGTTGCCGATTCCGCCGCTATAAAGCGAGGTCAGCCCGAATCCTGATTTTAGAGGATGACCGGTTCCCGTTGTTAAAATCCGTACATTTTATTTAATTTTATATTTTTGGTAGGTTGAATTTGGATAAAATTTATCTTGATCATAATGCCACTACACCGGTTGCTCCAGAAGTTCTGGAACGGGTAATATCTGTTTTGCAAAACCAGTTTGGCAATCCTTCCAGCGTGCACTCTATCGGCAGGTCGGCCCGGGTTCTTATTGATGAAGCCCGAGAGCAGGTGGCCTCTCTCATTGGTGTCTCTCCATCGGAAATCGTTTTCACAAGTGGGGGAACCGAAGCGAATAACTTTGCCCTGTTGGGTGTGGCACTGGGATTAGGTAAAACCGGTGGTCATATTATTACCAGTCAGGTGGAACACCCTTCGGTTTTAAACCCATGCCGACAACTGGAAAGCTTGGGTTTCAGGGTAGACCGATTGAAGGTCGATGAACTGGGCCGTATGGACTTTAAAGAATTGGAAAATTGTCTGACAGAATCGACGTTGCTGGTTTCTCTGCAGCATGCCAACAGTGAGACCGGCGTTTTGCAGGATATTGAAAGAGCTGGGGAGATAGTCAGTAAGAAGGGAGTCTTGTATCATACCGACGCGGTACAAAGTGTGGGCAAAATTCCCCTTCAGGTGCAAGAATTGCCTGTCGACATGTTATCCATTTCAGCGCATAAGCTGAACGGCCCCAAGGGTGTCGGAGCTCTCTATTTGAGGAAGGGAAGCCCGGATTTGTTTTCACCTGTGTGTGGAGGAGGTCAGGAGAAAAAAAGAAGAGGGGGAACGGAAAACGTGGCCGGAATAGCAGGTTTTGGTAAGGCTTGTGAATTGGCTCAGAAACGCTTGTCGGAATCCTCAAATATTTCCTCGCTGCGCGATCACTTTCTGCAGTTGGTATCCAACTTGATTTCCGGGGTGGAAGTTTTTGGTGATTTGGAGAACAGGCTTCCCAATACCCTGAACCTTGGGTTTGACGGAGTCGAAGGCGATACCTTGCTGATTGGTCTGGATATGGCAGGAGTGGCAGTTTCTACGGGGTCGGCCTGCAGTTCAGGGAGCGGACTTCCTTCTCCTGTGCTGACCGCAATGGGTGTCCCCATTGATAAAACCAACTCATCCATTCGTTTCAGCTTGGGCTGTAGCAACACGATGGCGGAAATTGAGAAAGCCGCAAAGGTTTTAGCCGAAGCCGTGTCCTTGAACAGATCGGGAACACATACGAGCAATAAAAACTTAACGAAAACCCTTTAAAGCTCGATATATATTAAATATATTTAGCAACGCAAACCATTTATAATGAGGTTGACATTATTGGGTCAACCCCCTATAATTCATTGATTATTAAGGGATAGTTTATCCTTTTTGAAATTTACGGAGTCCGTTATGCCGCCCGCCAACATTTTTACCCGCCTCACTTTAGTTTTAGTGCTTTTCTTTTCGTTCACGTTTGCCGGTTGCAGTTATCTTCCCTGGGTTGGTGAAGATAATGAAGACGACTTGGCATTTGAGGAAGATTTTCCTTTTGAAGATGAAAGAACAGAGGACCGTGGTGGAAGAGGTCGTGGTGGAGATGACGAAAGAGCGGCTCCCGGTGAAGATGATTTTTTTGCTGAAGATAAGGGATTCTCGGATATAGACGAAAAAGAGAAAGGCTTTATTGAAGGCGACCCGGAAGGCTTTGCCAGTGTAGACCAGCGTACGGACAAAAATGAGTTGAAAGGTGATGTGGAGAGCCTGCAAAGCCAGCAGGAGGCCTTGATCAGTAAGGTTCGAGAACTGGAAGAAGTTTTGAGCACGCTGGAGCCCAAAATCAATGCTGCCAGCGAAAGGCTGGAGAGTAGTACCGCTTCAGTGAAAGATTCTTCCGATTTTCTGGAACCGGAAGTTGAGGATTTGAAAGCACAGATGGCCCGTCTCAACGAAGAGATCGCCCGAATTAAAATGCAAAAGGCTCAGGCGCCAGCTCCCAAAAAACGTATGCGCAGAGCACCGGCCAAAACTCCGCCGGAATATGACAAAGCTCTGAATGCTTACCGCAGCAGAAATTATGACGAGTCCATTTTACTGTTCCAGAACTTGGCATTGAACAATCCGCCAAATAAACTCAGGGACAATATTGCTTTCTGGATCGGTACCAATTACGTGGCTCTGGAGATGTATGATGACGCGATCCTCCAGTTTGAGACAGTTTTAAACAAATACCCTAGAGGTAACAAGGCGCATGATTCCCGCTATATGTTGGGTATGGCTTATTCCAAAAAGGGTGAAACCAGTCGCGCGGTTGAAGTTCTGGAAGGTGCCTTAAAGAAGAATCCTCCCTCCGAAGTGCGCGGAAAAATACTTGCCCAATTGAACCAGATTCAGTAGTCAGCCGTCTTACAAACCTTTTAGCTTCCCACTTAGCGGTTGAAGCCGGTTGAGTTTTGGGTTATCCTCCCCCCTTAAAGGCTGGGTGGTTTTTTCTGTTATCAAGAGCCTGATTGCCTGACGCCTTCCCGTTCATTTGAGTTCCCGTTTCTTCTAGTCAGAGCCCTGTTTTTTTCAAGTATTGTTATTTCCTGGGATGATAAAAATTCCAAATTGTGTGATTTGAAAATTCTTGTGATGATCTTAAGGAGAGGGTTGGTTCATGTCTGCTGACCCAAAAGTGATAGCTGTTATTCCTGCACGGTGGGCCTCCTCCCGGTTTCCCGGTAAGCCTCTTGCCCTCATTAAAGGCAAGCCGATGATCCAATGGGTTTTTGAACAGACGAGTAAGGCTAAAAGTGTTTCAGAAGTGATTGTCGCCACCGACGATGCCCGCATTCTGGAGGCTGTGAATGGGTTCGGCGGAAATGCCGTCATGACCTCGCCGGATCATGAATCTGGAACCGACCGCATTGCCGAGGTGGCTCGCGATAGAAACTGTGAGATCGTCGTGAATGTGCAAGGCGACGAGCCGTTGATTCCTCCTGCGAATATTGACCTTGTTGTGCGGCCTTTGCTGGAAGGAACTTCGGAATCGACTGTCACGTTAAGGATATTGATTAAAACGCACGATGAATTGATGGATCGTAATATCACCAAGGTTGTGGTCGATAAATCTAATTCAGCCTTGTACTTCTCAAAAGCTCCCATACCTTGGGATAGAGATAGAGGCGAGACCAAGGTCGATCCTTTGAAACCTTTCTGGTATAAACATATTGGTCTGTATGCCTACCGTAAAAAGTTTTTAATGGAGTTTGGCGGGTTGCCCGAGTCGGGTCTTGAGAAAATTGAAATGCTCGAACAATTGCGCATCCTTGAGAACGGATTCAGCATTAAAGTCGTTGAAACGGACTTGGACTCAATTGGTGTGGATTGTGAAGCGGATTTAGTGACGATAGAAAAACGTTTGGCCGAGCAGATGGTTTTACCCTGAACCTGAAATTGTTGAGGAACATTAAGTGAAAAAAAGAACTAACGGTAAAAAAGTAAAATACATCTTCGTCACCGGCGGGGTTCTGTCGTCTTTAGGCAAGGGGATCGCGGCATCATCGATAGGCAGCTTGCTGGAATGTTCTGGTCTTAAAATAACCATTCTCAAACTGGACCCATACATTAACATTGATCCGGGGACGATGAATCCGTTCCAGCACGGTGAGGTTTATGTGACCGATGACGGCGCAGAAACCGACCTGGACCTCGGGCACTACGAACGATTCACACACGCAAAAATGCGCAGAATCAATAATATTACCGCCGGTCGTATTTACCACAATGTGATTCAAAAGGAACGCAAAGGGGAGTATTTAGGCGCCACGGTACAGGTGATTCCCCATATTACTGATGAGATCAAAAGTCATATCCGCTCGGTCGGTAGTAGTGGGGTAGATGTGGTGATTTGTGAAATCGGGGGAACGGTTGGCGATATTGAAAGCCTGCCTTTTCTGGAGGCCATTCGCCAATTTCGCTTTGATGTTAAACCTAAAGACGTGCTTTATGTTCACCTGACTCTTGTTCCCTACATTAAAACCTCGGATGAGTTAAAGACCAAGCCCACCCAGCACAGTGTTCAAAAACTGCGTGAAATTGGTATTCAACCGGATGTCCTGCTATGTCGGACTGAAAGAAAACTTTCTAAATCCATCAAAGATAAAATAGCCTTGTTTTGCAGTGTCGAGACCAATGCCGTCATCACCGCCATGGATGTTGCTTCCATTTATGAAGTCCCACTCAGTCTTGAGAAAGAGGGGCTCTGTGAAATCGTTATGGAAAAATTGGGAATGAAAACGAAGCAACCGAATCTGGAGCGATGGCAAAAGATCAATCAAATTTTGAAAAAGCCCGAAGGCGAGGTCAAGATAGGTATTGTTGGAAAATATCTAGGCTTGAAGGAGTCCTATAAAAGCCTCACAGAAGCGTTGATTCATGGAGGGATTGGCAATAATGTCCGTGTCATTTTTGACTGGATAGATGCGGAGGACCTTGAAAAAGAGGGTGGGGCGGACTTGCTGAAAAAATGTGATGGTGTTCTGGTTCCCGGAGGATTTGGCGACCGAGGTATCGAGGGCAAGATCAAAGCGGTTCAATTTTCCAGGGAAAACAAGGTGCCTTTTTTTGGCATCTGTCTCGGCATGCATTGCGCCGCGATTGAGTTTGCGAGGCATGTCGCCCATCTGAAAAATGCGAACAGCTCTGAGTTTTCGACCACGTCACCTTATCTGATTATAGACCTTCTGCCCGATCAGGATTCCAAAGGCGATAAGGGCGGAACCATGCGGCTTGGTGAATATCCCTGTCAGTTAAGAAAGAACTCCAACGCCTATAAAGCCTATGGGAAAAGGGAAATCGAAGAGCGGCACCGCCATCGTTATGAATTTAACAATATGTACCGCATCCAAATGGAAGAGGCTGGGCTGGTTTTCAGCGGCTTGTCGCCCAACGGTAATCTGGTGGAAATCATCGAATTGAAAGACCATCCCTGGTTTCTGGCGGGCCAGTTTCACCCCGAATTTAAATCGTCCCCGATGAACCCGCACCCCTTGTTCCGCGATTTTGTCGCGTCATCTCTGAAGCACAGGAACAATAATGGTGTTAACTCTTAACTGATTTAAGACGAGGGCATTTCATAACGTTCTTTATATTTTTTAGTCCGCGCGACAGTTTTTTCTTTTTTGGCCCACCCGTTTACCCTCAGCCAGTCAATGGCAAGTTTCTCAGCGATAATTTTCCCGACCTCCTCATCTTCCCAGTAACCCGTATGGCTGGCAGGAGTGCCCCCAGACAGGAATGAGCCTACAGAAACATTCAAATCGGCGGCCACCACTTTTTTGCAGTAAGAGTTTATAGGGCGGATGGGGTAACCGACAATATCATCTTCGTCGAAAAGATTGATCCATAATCCATTTGGATCTTTAACCTTTTGTGGTTGAAAATTTGAGAAGGGGTTGGTTTTGGATTGGTGGTTGTAAAACCGATTGGCATACAGGGCGATCGGGCTACCCAGAGTGAAAAAGTTAGAGAAGACGAGTTGGTGCTTGGGTGCCAATGTTTCTCTCTTGTCGTAGAGATAATCCGATAGAACGACCGTCCCTAGACTGTGCGAGACAACGGTGAGAAGGGTATTTTGATCCGGGTTGGTTTCTTTTGATAGATTTTGAATCAGTCCACCGATTCTGCTCTGGATGGCAGAGTACTGCGAGTAAATGTCTGAAGTCTTTCCCTTGAAATAGGAAATGGCGTCGCCGAGGTAATCGACAAAGAATTTTCGCGTTTTAACCCAATCGACATCGGTATCAGGATCGTTGAACATTCTGTTCTTGAGAGTGTCTTCGCCCTCCTGGGTGATGTCTGCCCAGAGTCCCTCGCGAAAAATCAATGCATCGTCCTGGCCTTCGCGGTCCCCTTGCCCCATATGCTGGAGAGCCTTTTTGAAATTGGATTGCAGGTTTTCCTGCATGTCACGGCTGAACCCTGTTTTCTGAACTCCTATACCGTGAACGATGAAAACGGCTAAACGTGTGTCCATCATAGGCCTCCAGAGTTTAAGTTCTTTACTTAGTGTGTTTTTTTACAAGGCTAATTGTATTCTGGTGGAATAAGTTTTTGTGCGTCAATAACCTGTGTTATTTAGATGAATGCTATTTTGGTTTGTTAAATAAGACAAGGATAAAAATTGGCCTTAAAATATCTTCAGGAGTAAACGCTTTTTGAGGAAGTTCTAAAATAAAGAATTAAAGATGAAAGGTGATTATACTTTTTTGAGAGCTTAAGGCTGGCTT
>CALAGQ010000025.1 GCA_937891765.1 uncultured Nitrospina sp. | reverse complement strand
ATCCCATTTAAGGGTGATTATTTCTTTTTAATTTAAGGAGTTGTTTATGTCAGCCAAAGTGGTCACGGTCTCCGACGCCGAATTTGAGCAAACGGTTCTAAAGTCTGATAAACCGGTTATGCTGGATTTCTGGGCCGAATGGTGCCAGCCTTGCAAAATGCTCACGCCTACCGTTGAAGAGCTTGCCGGGGATTTTGAAGACCAAATTCTGGTAGGAAAATTGAATGTAGACGATAACCCCAATACCGCAACCACGTATGGCATTCGCGGGATTCCGACTTTGCTTTTCATCAAAGATGGAAAGGTGGTTCAGCAGATCGTAGGGGTAAAATCGAAAGCAGAAATTAAGAAGATCATCGAGGAAAGCCTGCTGGCTTAAACCACCACTAGCCGTGGTGGGAGATAGCAAAAGTTTAGAATAACCCCCCCTTTTTCCCGCTTGGGAGAAGGGGATTTTATTTTGTTGATCTGTATTATATGGAAGTGTAGACCGGGCGCAGCCCCAGCCCTTCGATCATCTCTATGTCTCTTTGTGGGTCCTGACCCTTGGTCGTGAGATAGTTGCCTCCCAGAATTCCGTTGGCCCCGGCAGAGAATAGTCGTTCCTGCTGGTCCGTGAGCACTTCTTCCCGTCCTCCGCAGACGAGCAGGTCGATATCCGGTAAGATCAGTCGCAAAAGGGCGATGGTTCTGAGGGCTTCATAAAGTTTCATGGGTTCCAGATGGTCGAGCCCGGTGCCTTCAATCGGTTTGAGAAAATTCACCGGAAACGATTGCGTGCCCAACTCGCGAATGGAAAAAGCCAGTTCGGCCCTTTGCGCGAATGATTCCCCCATCCCGAAGATCCCGCCTACGCAGACTTGCAGTCCCGCGTCCTTGGCATTTTGCACGGCTTTTACCTCATCCTCATAGGTATGGGTAGAAACGATTTTATCAAAATGGCTTTTTGCGGTTTCCAGGTTATGGTGGCACCGGTCCAGTCCGGCTTCTTTCAGCTCCTTCAAATGCTCCAGAGACATCAGCCCGAGGGAGCAACAGGTTTCAAGCTGGGTTTCAGCCTTGATACGTTTGATGGCTTCAATCACTCGGTCCAGTTCTTTACGCTCATCGAGAGCTGTTCCAGAGACAACGATGGAGAATTCATTCGACCCAAAAGCTTCCGCTTCTTTTGCGGCAGCAACAATTTCCTCAACATCCATCAACTCATATTCCGGCGAATCGGTTTGGAATGAGCTGGACTGGGCGCAGAACGAGCAGTCCTCCACGCATCGTCCAGATTTTGCGTTGACAATGGAGCAGATTTTAACGTCCTGTCCTTTAAACTGCTGACGAATGCGGTCGGTCCCGATAAAGAGATAGTCCAGTTCGTCGTGGGTCAGGGATTCCAGTTGCAAAGCCTGATCATAAGAAATCGATTGGCCTTTCAAGGCGGTATCGACCATATTATCTATCAATTTTGTGCGCATTGAATTTGTCGTTCTCCAAGGTTTTAAATGAAGGCCTTATCATAGAGCTTCTTCACTCATAACTCAATAGTTTCACCAAATCTTCCGCAGAATGGACAGGGGCCAGGCAGGTTCCTTGCCGGCAGACATAGGCGGTGGCTTTTCCGTTCACCCCTTTCCGGTCTTTTAACAAAGGGATGAGCTTTCCGGCTCTTTCAACTTCGTCCTCATAGGCGAAGGCGAAAACTGCGTTCGGATAAAACCCTTTACGCAGGGTGTCGAGTAGTTCCTGTGTGGTCGGGTCATTTCTTTTTCCCACCACGGCAACCTCTTTGAGTCCGCCGAGATATAAATGCAGAGCTTGCAGCATGAAGGCCGAGTTGAGGCCATATTCCATCAGTTCATCATTAAAATTTAAAAATATTTTTTCCGCTTTTTTGGACAAGTCAGGATCAGCCAGATAGGCGGAAAGCCGTAACAGGGCGAAAGCGGCGTTGCTGTTTCCGGCGGGTTCCACCCCGTCGTAGCCGCTGATTTGTCGCACTAACAACTCTTCTCCATCGCTCGCCGTTTCGTGAAACGTGCCGTTGTCGCTGTGGAATTTATCTTCCACCCTTTGCATCAGTTCGCGGGCGGTTTCAATATAATGTGGTTCATAAGTGGCTTCATACAAATCCATGCAGGCGGTGGCGGTGGCGGTGTAATCGCACAGGTAGCCGTCGTAGCGGGCCTCTCCATCGCGATAACGCCTGAGGAGTTTTCCTTCCGGCGTGCGCAACCGGGTGAGAATAAACTCCATAGCACGGGCGGATTTCTCTATCCGGTCAGCATCGTCCAGCACCCTTCCTGTTTTTGCCATGGCGCTGATCATAAGGGCATTCCAGGAGGTGAGGACCTTGTCATCGAGGAGAGGGCGGATGCGTTGGCTGCGGACTTCAAGCAGCTTGTCGCGGGCGGTTTCGAGTTCGGTCAGGGCATCGGCTTCCTGCATGCCCACTTTTTTTGCAATGGCTTCCGGTCCCTGGGTGACGTTTAAAATATTTTTGCCTTCAAAGTTTCCACTAGGGGTGATGTTGTAGTAAGGGATCGCGACGCTGGCCGTTTTTCTTCCGAGAATTTTTTCGACTTCTTCCTGAGTCCACACATAGAATTTACCCTCAACGCCTTCGCTGTCGGCGTCTTCGGCACTGAAGAAGGCTCCCTCATCAGAAGTCATGTCGCGGTCGATGTATTGCAGAAGGTCGTTGGCAAACTCGGCAAACTCTTTTTTGCCGGTGACCTGATAGGTTTCGATCAAAGCGGTGGTGAACAGGGCGTTGTCATAAAGCATTTTTTCGAAATGTGGCACCAGCCATTTGTAATCGGTGCTGTAACGCGAAAGCCCGCCGCCAATCTGGTCATAAATTCCGCCGAACTTCATGGCCTTGAGCGTGTTTTCCGTCATTGTCAGGCTGTTGGCGTGCCCGGTGCGGTGATAGTGCCGGAGCAGTAGGGACAGTCCCATCGAAGGCGGAAATTTGTTTTGCTGTTGAAACTGAAAGCCGTGATTGAGTCGGTCGTAATGTTTTTCAAATAGCTCGACGGCTTTGTCTTCTCCGACGAAGTCCAGATCGTCCGGCTCGGCGGAACTTTTTTCGCGCGTGGAGGCCTGGCGGATGTAGTCGACCAGGGCTTCGGTCTGTTTGTCGATTTTGTCCTGCTCATTTTTCCAGGTATTGATGAGAAACTGCAGCACGTCCAGAAAAGAGGGCAGGTTGTGGCGGCGTTCGGGCGGGAAATAAGTGCCTCCGTAAAAAGGAACGGCGTCCGGAGTCAGAAACACATTGAGCGGCCAGCCACCCTGCTGGCCCAAAGCCTGCACCGCCTGCATGTATATGCTGTCGACATCCGGCCTTTCCTCACGGTCCACTTTGATGCTGACGAAACTTTTATTGAGCGCGGCTGCCAGAACCGGGTCTTCAAATGATTCACGCTCCATCACATGGCACCAGTGACAGGTGGCGTAACCGATGCTCACCAGAACCGGCAGGTTTTTTTCCTTGGCAATCTTAAACGGTTCATCGCCCCACGCGTGCCAGTTGACTGGATTATGTGCATGTTGCAGAAGGTAGGGACTTTTTTCTGTTATGAGTGAATTGGTGTAGGCGTGTTCAACCATGCTTGCCTTTGCTAAAGGTTTTCAAGTTGTTCCTGTTGGGGACAAAAATATTTTGGCGCGACTTTGTCTTTGCTAAAGCTCTTTAAAGCGCCGGAAAAAATCCGGAAACGATTTTTCCACGCAAGTGGGATTCTTGATACGAACTCCTGGAATTTTTAATCCGGCCACTGCGAAGCTCATGGCCATTCGGTGGTCGTTGTAAGTTTCTATTTCGGCGCCGGCATAATCTCCCGGCCTTACAATGAGGTAGTCTTCTCCAGCTTCGACCCCTGCGCCCAGGCGGGTCAACTCTGTCGCCAAGGCAGAGATGCGGTCGGTTTCCTTGATCCTGAGGTTGCTGATCCCCTGAATCACGGTTTCCCCTTTGGCAAACAGGGCCGTCACGGCCAAGGTCTGCACGGCATCCGGCATGCTATTCATATTGATGGTGATTCCCCTCAAAGGGTTTCCTTTAATATGTAGAGTGTTGGCTTTTTTTTCTACCCGGCACCCCATTTTTTCCAGCACCGAAGTGAACTGCGCGTCTCCCTGAACACTGTCAGGGTTGATGCCGGTGAGGGTCACTTCCCCGCCAGTCACCGCCGCCGCCGCCAGAAAATAAGAGGCGCTCGACCAGTCGCTTTCTACCTGGTAGGTCTGCGCTTTATAACGATCCCCAGCTTTAATTTTGAAACGCTCATAACTCTCATTTTCAACATGGACACCGAAGGTCTTCATGATGTCGAGGGTGATATCGGCATAAGATTTTGAAGTGAGGTCTCCCTGGATATGAACGCAGGTATCATTTCTAAAATAAGGAGCCGAAAGTAAAATGGAAGTGAGATATTGGCTGCTTTTGTTACCGGCGAGCTTGATCTCTCCTCCCGGCACTTCCCCGCCTGCAATATCAATTGGCGGACAACCGTTGTCATTGGCCGATACTGCCGACACTCCCATCTGCGTGAGACAATCCAAAAGGTCGGCCAGAGGTCTTTCGTGCATGCGTTCATCACCATCGAGCCGGGTTTTGCCGGGAGCCAGCGCCGAAAAAGTGGTGAGAAATCGCATGGCAGTTCCGGCGTTGCCTATAAAAATATCTTCGTCAGGTGCGGAAAGTTTTCCACCTCTTCCAGAAACGATAAAGGCTTCTTTTTCTTCCCGAACCGGGACGCCAAAGGACTTCAGAGCGCGGATCATGTATTTCGTGTCATCGCTCACCAGCGGTTTTTCCAACCGGCATTCTCCATCGGTGAGTCCAGCAATCAGCAAAGCCCGGTTGGTATAACTTTTGGAGCCGGGCATGGTAACGACCGCTTTAAGATTCTGTACAGGCTTAATTTCTATCAAGGTCTGAAAAAAATGAGGGTTAAAACAAAGAAATATACCACACCCTCTGATGTGGGAGGTAATGAGCAATAATTTTTTGCTCCTCTCTTTAAACCCCCTGTCTAGAAGCATGACGATGATTGTTCGTTCTATTTGGTCTCGACCTATTTCAACTGGCCGTTGGCCAGTTGTTTCAGTTATGGGATTCTGATATGATCGGGTTTTCTATGGGGGTTTGATTCTTTTATCTCTATGTATTTAAAGGCCCTTTTAGTTTTTTGGAGTGGGTATGGCCGAAGGTGAAAAAGAATCCTTATGGTACCGGGTGTGGGATCACAGGTCACTGAAAGAAAAACAGCGCTTACGGTCGCTGGTTCCCTGGATCCTTTATGGCATTGCTGTTTTTTACGGGATCATTTATTTGTCCATTCTCAATACCATCAACCGCGAAAGGACCGGGACCACTGTTAAAACCTGGTTTGGCGGCGACCGCCAGGAAATCATCGACGCCCGGGAACGGGAAGAACGCGAAATTA
This sequence comes from uncultured Nitrospina sp., assembly GCA_937891765.1. Lineage (GTDB taxonomy): Bacteria > Nitrospinota > Nitrospinia > Nitrospinales > VA-1 > LS-NOB. The sequence continues at coordinate 13,217 of CALAGQ010000025.1, read as the reverse complement.
AAGAAAGTTTCAAAGCAATACGCAAACGCACCTCCGGCGGCCACTAGGCGTGGGGCCAGTAGCCGTGATATTCTTCCTTGGCTTTTGTGCCCCGAAGGGGTAAATAGCTTAACCTGGCAAGCAAAAAGTATAGGCGGCTTGATGGGCCTTTGCCCAGTTGCCTCCCCGGCTAGGGGGCGTGGGGCCAGTGAGCCGCTGGTGGTAAATAACTCCTTACAAAGTGGGTTGAAATGAAACGTTTAGTATTTATTTCTAACTGGTTTTACCTGTTTTCTCTCTGCCTGTGGGTTGGCGGGATGTTCCTGTTGGGTATTCTGGTAGAAATCATGGTGCGGATTAATTTGAAAGATCAGCCACAGGTGGCCAGCACCATCATGAATAAGGTCATGGATGTCTTCAATGTTCATATCATTTATACCTGCATCACGTTTATGGTATTGGCCGAGGTGATCAAGTTTCTCGTGGCCAAATACAGTTCTGCTGGTTACGAACCGCAAGTGGTGACCAAACGCAAATACACTCGTGAGGTGTGCCTGGCGGTCATGGTCGTTCTGGCTTTATATATCGGTAGCGTTCTCCGGCCAGAGATGCACGCCATGGACCAACTCAAGAAAGCCAATCCCGCCGATCAGAGACTGCAAATTCAATTCGACCGTTACCATTCCAAGTTGACCTGGATCTATACGGTGAATATGATTCTGGGTCTGACCTTGTTCTATATCAACGGCAAGGAGATGGCCCGCTTCCGAGCAACACCCGGTGGTAATGAGCAGTCCACTGGGCGTGGGGCCGATGAGCAATAGTTTTTTATGGAGAGAGAGAAGTCATCTCGGCTTGTGATATTCCTTTCGTTAGTTCGGTTGCAGAAATTTGTGGTACCGCTTAACTGGGTGCTGGTGTGTTCTGCCTTTCTTCTTTTTTTCGTTTCTTCCGCTCAGGCTAAGCATGCCGGAGTTGAGCACGATGATACGGGTGAACCCAAAATCTCTACTGCCCGGCCCGATCCCGATGACGTTTCGGATATGGCCTTCATTCGAGCTGGCAATTTTCTCCGGGGTTCCAATTTTGAAGAGAACAAGGCGGCTCTTAAAATGTGTCGCAAATATGATAAATTTTGCAAAATGTGGTGGTTCTCCGATGAATACCCCGTGGTGCGAGTGTCGGTGAATAATTACTGGATAGATGTCTATGAAGTGACCAACGAAAAATATCTGGAGTTCGTGAAAGCCATCGGGCATCCTCCCGCGTTGGATGCTTCCTGTACCACCGATGCCTGCCGGGAAGGGAACTTATGGAAGGGGGCATCTTTCCCACCGGAAATTCGTAGACAACCTGTCACGCAAATAAGCTGGTATGATGCGGAAGCCTACTGCAAATGGCGAGGCAAGCGCCTTCCTTCAGAAGCGGAATGGGAAAAAGCCGCCCGGGGTCCCAGTGGCAGCTTGTATCCATGGGGCAAGGCTTCTCCCAAAGGCCGGGCCACCTTCGAGCGAAAATGGAATGGAATTTACACCATGACCGATGTTGGCAGTTACCCCAGCGGAGCCTCCATTTACGGGGTGCACGATATGGCGGGCAATGTCTGGGAGTGGGTGGACGACTGGTATCACCGCACTTATTACAGCACTGGCACTAAGAATAATCCCAAGGGCTTTACTGAGGGTGAGTTCAAATCTCTTCGCGGCGGGTCTTGGGTCAATTTTCCCGATTCCTTGCGGAGCGCGTTTCGCAGGTGGAGTCGGCCCGATGTCAGGTTCAACGATACGGGTTTTCGTTGTGCCAGGACTGCGCCCCCTGATATGAAATTCAAATAACTATTTATGACTGACAAACCAAAACGATCTGATGAGTTGACTGACCGGGAACGGGAGTTGTTAAAGCCCTATCTCTCGGATGTTGACGCCAATGTCTTTGCGCTGGAGAACCTGAATCCGGAAGTGATCGGCGGGGCTCTGGCCCGTTACAGCCGTGCGCCGACTGGGTTCAAGGAAACGGTTGTGCGCGAATTTTTGAATCCGGATGGCAGCCCCAACGATGTCAAAGGTTCGCAGATGATCGATCGGGTGGTCAACAAGTTCGGCGATGAATCTGTCGCCGAGTTGGCGGTCGCTCCTTTGTGTATGGAAGAAATCTCCAACCTGATGACCAAAGTCATCGAAGATTGCCGGATAGGCGGTTCGCCTATCGAAGAGTCGACGCGCTATGTTCTTTACGATGTCAAAAAGAACGGGCGCTGGCGTTATGTATGCCCGAAAAATATCAAGGAGTCCGGACTTGGCGCTGCGTTTGTGGCCAACATGGATTTTCTTTTCGAAACCTATGCCGCGATGGTGGAACCCATGCAGGAATTGTTTCAAAAGCGTCTGACTGTGGATGCGTTTGAGATCGAAGTGGAACGCGATGGCAAAGTGCAAAGGGCAGGACTGAAATTCCTTGAAGGCGAGAATGAAATCAAGGTGCATCGCATCGCCTACAATTTCACCATCCGCAGTGCGGTGTGTGATGTGATCCGCTGCATCCTTCCGGCCTGCACCCAGGCGAATGTCGGGCTGGTGGGCAACGGGCGGTTTTACTCCGGTCTCATCACCAAACTGCTGTCGCACGATTTATGCGAAGCGCATGAGCTTGCTGAGTCGATTCGCAAAGCCCTCAATACTCAGATTCCCACTTTCATCAAACGGGCTGGGCGTAATGACTATGTGGCAGACAATCACCATGCCATGAGGAAATTGTGTCAGGAGCTTTTCGCTTCGGTCAAAATCGAAACCTCTGCCGAAGTGGAATTGCTGGAAGACAGTCCCGAAGACCAGCGGATCAACCTGCTGTCCAATATGATTTTTTCTTATGTCCGGCATTCTTCCTGCCAGATTCGCGCAATCGTGAAGTCCTTACCCGAAGAACGCAAAAAGCAAATTTTTGCAACCTATTTTGGATCGCGGCAGAGCAAACGTGATCGCCCCGGCAGAGCGCTGGAGTATGGTTATCCCATTCAATTTGATATTCTTGCCGGATTTGCCGAGTACCGCGACCTGCAACGCCATCGCATGCTCACCCAGCAAAGGCAGGACTTGGGTATCGACTTGGGTTATTCGGTGCCAGAGGAAGTTGAGGAGATCGGTATGGGTCAGAAGGTGCAGGAATGTTTCGAGCGCACCGAGTCCTTGCACCGCGACCTGAAAAGGGCCGGGATGGAACAGGAAGCGCAATACGCCACCTTGTTCAACCACTTCATCCGCTGGAACGTGGGTATGAATCTCAGGGAGTTGGGGCATCTTGTTGAACTGCGCACCCAGAAGGCCGGTCACCCCAAATACCGGCGCACAGCGCAAATGATGGCGCGTCAATACCTCAAGCGCCACCCGGAGATGGAACCGGCCCTCAAATTTGTCGACTACAACGACTACGATGGCGGCATCACCCGCGCAGATCAGGAAGCTCGCACAGCCCGCAAAAGCCTGGCCTCCAACCTCTTCGACGATCAAGACTGACCGGTCAGCGACCGGGGGCAACGAAGCGGAGACGCTAGCGCGACCGCCAAAAGCACGGGACTGAATTTAATTGCAACCGTGTTCTCGGCTTGACGAATCCCTGCTATTTGCCTCCACTGCTAAGGGGTTAGAAAAATTTGCCATTTTATGGTAGGCTTATGCGCTTTATTATTCCCCTAAACCATTCTTGAATGAGAGATAAATGCGATGAAGATTGGTATCCCTAAAGAAGTACATGCTGGCGAAAAAAGGGTGGCCACCACCCCGGATGTCGCGATACAGCTCATCAAACTGGGTTTTGAAGTCGCGATTGAGGCAGGCGCTGGTACAGCCGCTCATTTTTCTGATGCTTCCTACGGCGAAGCGGGCGTAACGGTTGTCAAAAATGCCAAAGAGATCTGGTCAGAAAGCGACATTATTTTAAAAGTTCGTGGCCCTGAACTTAATCCCGACCTGAATACCGAAGAAGTGGACCTGCTGAAAGAGAACCAGATTTTAATTTCGTTTCTCTGGCCAGCGCAAAATCCCGAACTGCTCAAAAAATTAGCCGAGAAAAAAGTCACCGCCATGGCCATGGATATGGTGCCGCGTATATCGCGTGCCCAGAAAATGGATGCGCTCAGTTCTATGGCGAACATTGCCGGTTACCGCGCAGTGGTGGAAGCGGCTCAGCATTTTGGCCGGTTCTTCACCGGGCAGATCACCGCGGCAGGAAAAGTTCCTCCTGCTAAAGTCATGGTGATCGGCGCGGGCGTGGCCGGACTTGCCGCCATCGGCACCGCGAAAAGTATGGGTGCCATCGTACGGGCCTTTGATACTCGACCGGAAGTGAAAGAACAGATCGAAAGCATGGATGCGGAATTTTTGGAACTCGACTTTGAAGAAGAAGGGTCGGGCACCGGCGGTTACGCAAAAGTGATGAGTAAAGAATTTATCGAAGCGGAAATGGCGCTCTTCGCCGAGCAGGCCAAGGAGGTGGACATCATCATCACCACCGCGTTGATCCCTGGCAAACCGGCACCGGAACTGATTTTGGGAGACATGGTAGCTTCCATGAAAGACGGTAGCGTGATTGTGGACCTTGCCGCCGAACAGGGCGGTAACTGCAAACTCTCCGAAGCGGGAAAAGTGGTCAAGGTTCATGGAGTTTCCATTATCGGCTACACCGATCTGCCCAGTCGTATGGCGGCGCAGGCGAGCCAGTTATATGGAACGAACTTACGTCACCTGTTGACAGACATGTGCAAGGAAAAAGACGGCAACGCTATCGTCGATTTTGATGACGAAGTGGTTCGCGGAGCCACGGCAGTCAGGAATGGTGAGATCACCTTCCCACCGCCTGCACCAAAACTTTCTGCGGCACCGGCAAAGCCAGTAGAGACTGCTAAACCTGTAGAGACAAAGGAAGAAAAACCTTCGGTGATGGGTCCATTTATCACCTTTGGTGTGGGGGCTCTGGCGCTGTTTGGCCTGGGTGCGGTTGCGCCTGCTTCTTTCATGGCTCACTTTACGGTTTTTGTGCTGGCCTGCTTTGTCGGCTACATGGTCATCTGGAATGTGTCGGCAGCTTTGCATACGCCGCTCATGAGTGTGACCAACGCCATCAGCAGTATCATTATTATTGGTGCTCTTTTGCAAATCAGTTCGGTAGAACAACCCATTGTCTGGGTAGCTGGGTTTGCGGTGCTGATTACATCCATTAATATTGCAGGCGGATTCGCAGTAACGCGCCGCATGCTTGAAATGTTTCGTAGATAGGAGGCGAGAAGATGAGTGAAGGTATCGTAACCGCCTCTTATGTTGGGGCAACAATTTTATTTATTCTGGCACTAGGCGGGTTGAGCAATCAGGAAACCGCAAGACGCGGTAACCTTTTCGGAATGATCGGTATGGCTGTGGCTTTGATCGCCACAATGTCCGGCGTGACGGCCAACTTGGGAATTTTGATTGTCGCTCTGCTGATAGGCTCAAGCATCGGCTTGGTTTTGGCCAAGCGGGTACAGATGACGCAAATGCCCGAACTGGTTGCCATGTTGCACAGTCTTGTAGGGCTGGCGGCGGTTCTGGTCGGATTTGCCAATTTCATGGATCCGGAACGGTTGACGCATTACGCCGGCGTTGAATTGACCATTCATGATATAGAAACTTATCTGGGTATCCTTATCGGTGCCATCACCCTGTCGGGTTCCATCATCGCATTTGGAAAACTGAGCGGCAAGATCGGCGGGAATCCCATGTTGATGCCAGGTCGGCATTTTTTCAACTTGGGTCTGCTACTGGGTTCTCTGTACTTATGTAAAATGTTTGTTGAGGAATCGGCGACAGGCGGTGGGCTCGTGCCTCTGTTAATCATGACGGGAATCGCTTTGTTATTCGGGATTCATATGGTCATGGCTATCGGCGGCGCCGACATGCCGGTTGTGGTTTCCATGCTCAACAGTTATTCCGGTTGGGCGGCTTCTGCCACTGGTTTCATGCTTAATAACGATCTGCTCATTGTCACCGGGGCACTGGTCGGCAGTAGTGGCGCGATTTTGAGTTACATCATGTGTCGCGCCATGAACCGGAAGTTCATCGCGGTTATCGCTGGCGGATTCGGTACGACATCAGGTGGTGGTTCCTCAGCCTCAGTGGAGGAACAGGGAGAAGTGATCGCAATACACGCCCCTGAGGTTGCCGCTTTGTTGCTGGAGTCGAAAGAAGTCATGATCATTCCGGGTTACGGCATGGCAGTGGCGCAGGCGCAGCATATCGTCAATGAAATCACCAAAACTCTCAGGGCCAAAAAAATAAATGTGCGGTTTGGTATCCATCCTGTTGCAGGGCGAATGCCGGGGCATATGAACGTTTTGCTGGCGGAAGCCAAGGTGCCTTACGACATCGTTTTTGAAATGGATGAGATCAATGACGATTTCCCGAAGATTGATGTTTCGATCGTCATTGGTGCCAACGACATTGTCAACCCTTCGGCGCAAACCGATCCGGATAGTCCGATTGCCGGAATGCCGGTTATGGAATGCTGGAAAGGTGCAACCACCATCGTGCTGAAACGCGGTATGGCTACCGGTTATGCGGGAGTGCAGAATCCGTTGTTCTTCAAAGAGAACACGCGCATGTTGTTCGGTGATGCCCGGACCAGTCTGGATGAGGTTTTCAAAAATCTTTAAGATGTTTTTTCATCAGGGAATCGTAAATGCTATATTTCCTTTTGAAGATGGCACAAGTATAAGGTTGCGGGTGTAGTCAAAAGAGATGCCCGCTGGAGTCAGAATATTTTCCCGGACAATTTCTGTCCGGGAAAACTTTTTGATTCTATAGATTTTTCCTTCCGCACTATCAGAGATCAATAAATTACCCACCCGGTCCCAATCCACTCCATATAGGTTTTTAAATGTCTTTTGAATGACCGGCGCGATCTTTCCATCCATTCCCACCGCCAAAATTCTGCCTGTGGCTCGGGTCACTATAATCAAGCTCTGGCGCACAGAGTCATAAACCATTCCGCTGGGATTGCCTAAGCGGTTGTCCTTGCTGAAGACCGAAACTTTATGGTCGTTCCCGGTTTCCACTTTATAAATAGCGTTCGCCAGAACATCGGAGATATAAAGATTACCCTCTCCATCGAAGGCCACGCCTCTCAAACGCTTGGCGCCGATTCCGGTAAAATCAATATGACCCAGAGGTTTGCCGCTGTTTTTGTCAAACCAGCGCAGGGAGTCGATGTCTGTGACATAAAGGTTATTGCCTTTAAGCGCCAGTCCGTCAGGAGCATGCAATGTTACTTGTGGGCTTCCTCCACGGATGAAAGGCAGAGAGTTCCCAGAAGCATCAAGTTTCAGGATGAAGCCGTTATTATCGCGACTCACCGGATCGCCGTTGATGTTGGAGATGAAATAATTCCCCAGAGCCGGGTCAACAATAAAGCTCTGCGGAGTTTTTAATCCATCCACACGAAACGCATTTGCAGGATAGGCAGATAGGATTAAAAAGAAGCTGATGCATAAATTTGCTAAGATAGCTTTCATAACCACAACTTTAGCATAAGTTAATTTCGCAGGGATTGTATGCCCAAAGCGCACGGCAAAAATGAAATTTATATGGGTATGGTGTTGATGGGGGCCACCGGGCTGGCTATGGGCTGGGTGGTGCACAGTCCGCTCCTAATGACCATCGCCGGAGTGCTGGGGCTCGTGGTCGGAGGGTTTATAGGCTGGCTCGGCGGTCGGCGTTATATGTTCATCATCTGCATGGGAATTTTAATCGGTGCCTTCTTTGGCTACCGCACCGGCGACCAGGATATCCTCATCATCGCCGCAGGTAGCGGCGGTGCCATCGCCGGGTTCATGGGCGCACAAATAGAACAATTCCTCCGCTAGGCACTCCCAGTGGGCCGAGACAACCTTTTTCATGCTAGCGGAAGCTATGGCTCATTGCTCCCCCTCGCAGGAGGGGTGCCCCACATTTGGTTGACGCGGCCGAAATCGAACATGATGTTCTGGTTCCAGAGTTTTTCCTGGTCTTTGATGATCTTGTGGTAGGTCCAGACCTCATTGCCGTTTATTTCTGAGCGTTCGTCCGGCTCGCCGAGAGTGTTCAGTACTTTTTCCTGTTTCTTATTCATGAACGTAGATTCGAACTCAATGACGGTGTAGATATGTTTTTCGTCTTGAGTTTTTGTTGTTTCCCCGTCTGCCCATGCGGTCAAAGGGAAAAGGAGCAGGGCGCAGAAAAGGAAGGTGGTTAGTTTTGATGTATGCACGTATAGATTCCTCATGAATATAAGTGGGCGACAAAATCCCCATAACCATTATAGGGAAGAGTGGGGCGGATGTCCCCCGTGCCGATCATTTTCTCCTGCGTCTGCGGCCAGCGTGGATGAGGGATTCTCGGGTCGACGTTGGCGGTGAAATCGTATTCCAATCCTTGCAGCGTGTTCCAGAACGTCGCGGGACGGTAGTTGACTAACTCGATCTTGACGATGGATTTTATATTTTTGAATCCGTATTTCCAGGGTACAACGAGACGGATCGGAGCGCCATGTTGTTTTGGAAGTGGGTGCCCGTAAATACCAGTGGCTAAAAAAGCCATTTCATTCATGGCTTCTTTAATTGTCAACCCTTCGACATAGGGCCAGGGTTCCCAGAACGCCAGTTGGCCTTGAGCAGTGAACGGCTGGTAAAAAGTTTCCAGCCTCACATGAGTGGCTTCCGCTTTCGGTTCGACCTTTTTAAGAAGTTCGGGCAAGGGGAACCCGGTCCAGGGCACGGCCATAGCCCAGGCTTCGACGCAGCGCAGTCGCAATACACGTTCTTCCATCGGCATGGTTTTTAACAGGTCATCAATATCGAACGTCGTGGGTTTGTTGACCAGTCCGCCAACTTGAACGGCCCATGGTCGAGTGTTGAGTTTTTGCGCATAATGCGCCGGGTCGATTTTATCGGTCCCAAATTCATAAAAGTTATTGTAGCTGGCGGCAATTTTTTCGGGAGTCATGGGCCGGTCCAACCCGTATTGTAGATTTCTTTTGGCAGGGTAGATGGATTTTTCCAGTTCGCTCCATTTCACTTCAGGAAGAACGTTTGGCGGAGAGGAAGGGCCGCAACCATAAAGCACTCCGACCGTAGCGGCAGTGGTCAGAGTCGTGCCTTTGAGAAATTCCCGACGACGCATATAGACCGACTCTGGCGTGGCCAGATTGTTGGAAATTTTCCAGTCCTTTTTTATGTGGATATGGGGCATGATTCGTCAGTCCTTATTCCCGACCCAGTCATCAATTCCCGACAGGTATGCGGGCAGGCCCTGCTCGATAGGCAGGGCAATGATTTCCGGCACTTCATAGCTGTGGTTTATTTTGACCCAGGTCTCGAGAGAATCATAACGATCCTTCCGGGTTTTGACGATCAAGAGAAATTCTTCGTCCACATGGATTTTATCTTCCCAGTAATAGGTCGATTGAACTTTTGGAATGGCAGTGACGCAGAACGCCAGCTTATCCTCGACCAGTCCCCGGCTTATTTTATCCGCTTCCTCTTTGGATCCGGTGGTGATGAATATTACGCAATGCTCACTCATGGCAAGACTCCAAAAAATAGGAATTTCGGTCCGGCGGCGATAAAAATAACCCCGCGCCTGACAAGCCTCCGTTACAACACAAATTTTAATAGATAAAAACCTAAAACAAGCAGAATGAAAAACACGATGCTGAAAAGGTTGAAATATTTTTCGATGAACACCTTAATGGGCGGCCCGAATTTGTGAATTATAAATGCGACCAGAAAGAACCGGGCTGAGCGACTGATGGCCGATGCCAGTACAAAGGTCGGGAAATTGATTTTGAACGCCCCTGCCGCCAGAGTAAAAATTTTATAAGGCAGAGGGGTGAATCCCGCCGCAGCAACGGCCCAAGCTTGGTGTTCGTCATAGAGTGCCCCTATTTTCTCAAACTTAGCCTGCAAATGATAGAACTCCACGATACGAGTGCCGATGAGGTCCATGAACTCGTAGCCGATGAAATATCCAAACATTCCACCCAGAACGGAGGCTATTGAGCAGGCTAAAGAAAACCGGACCCACAGTGCCGGGACTGCGACCGTCATGGCGATCAACAATATGTCGGGCGGGATCGGGAAAAATGATGACTCGACGAACGCAACACAAAATAACGCCGGAAGCGCATAAGGGGTAGTGGCCCAGTGCAGGACCCAATCGTACATGGAGCGAATAATTTTCATGAAGGTGATTGCAGTTTATAGAAGGTTGAAGGGGTCTACATCAATGGCGATTTTAATTTTACCACCGGAAGCAGATTTGAGTTCATGGAGTTCCTTGCAGTCTGCTAGAATTTTTTGCAGAGACTGCATATTCTGGCCCCGCAATATCAGATGCCAGCGGAATTTGTTTTGAATCTGATACAGGGCTGCTTTGGACGGACCTAATAATTCTACACCTTTTTTAACGGTTGCGGCCAGCGCTCGGCCCAGTTTTTGGGCGGTGTTTTGCCCCAGTCTTTCGTCTGCGCTGACAATTTCGATGGCAACAAGACGGGTGAACGGAGGATAGTTGAGTTGCTGTCTTAGCTTTAATTCCTTTTCGTGGAAAGCGTTCACATCGTGTTCCCGGACAAACTCAAACATATAGTGGTCGGGATTGTTGGTCTGGATAATCACCTTGCCGGGCACTTGTCCTCGCCCTGCCCGGCCGGCGACTTGGGTTAACAACTGGAACGACCGCTCGCACGATCTGAAGTCCGGTATATTCAGCGATAGATCCGCATGCACCACCCCGACCAGAGTGACGTTGGGGAAGTCATGTCCTTTAGTGATCATTTGTGTGCCGATGAGGATGTCGATGTTCCCTGCGTTCATATTCCGGTGCATGTTTGCGAAAGAGTCGCGGCCCCGGGTCGTGTCCCTATCTAACCGGGTTACCCGGGCATCGGGGAAAAGTTTTTTAACTTCTTCTTCCAGTTTTTGCGTGCCGAATCCGCTGAAGCGAATCACTTTTCCATGGCACTCGACGCAGTGACTGGGCATGCGCGCCCTGAAATTGCAATAATGGCAGAGCAGGCGGTCTTCCGCGCTGTGAAAGGTGAGGGTGACACTACAATGGGCACATTCTAATACGTATCCACAGTCAGGGCAAAAAACAAATCGGGCTGTTCCACGACGATTGAGAAACAGAAAAATCTGCTCCTTGCGGGAAAGCCGGTCGCGAATAGCGCTACTTAAGGCTCCGGAAAGCATGGCAAAATTTTTGAACTCCTTGCGCTCCTTTTTCATATCTACCAGGTTGACGAGTGGCAACATACGCTCGCCGATCCGATTTTCCAGAGACAGATATTGATATTTCCCCAGCCGGGTGTTTTGCGTCGATTCCAGAGAAGGGGTGGCCGAGCCCATGATGACGATGGCGTCTAACGATTTGGCTCGCATGACGGCGGTGTCGCGGGCGTGGTAGCGAGGATTGGAATCCTGTTTATAAGAGCCATCGTGTTCTTCATCAATCACCACAATGCCGAGGTTTTTAAAGGGAGCGAACACGGCTGAGCGGGCGCCGACTGCGATCGAAACTTTTCCGTCACGGATTTTTTTCCATTCCATAAAGCGTTCGGTTTGTGACAGGCCGCTATGCAGAATAGCCACCCGGTCGCCAAACCTCTGGTGAAACCGTTCTACCGTTTGTGGGGTGAGGGAGATTTCGGGAACCATCATGATGGCGGTTTTGTCCATTTCAAGAACGCGCTGGATGCAGCGGATATATATTTCTGTCTTGCCGCTTCCGGTCACACCATGCAGGAGAAACGATTCAAATTTCCCGGCTTCAATCGCCAGCTTGAGTTCTTGGAATATAGCCTGTTGTTCGGAGGTGAAGGTCAAAGCATCGCCAAAGGGCTGGGTCATAGCGCCTTCGGGGACGAAAGCCTCGCGCTCTTTTTTCCGGGTAATAATTTCGACCAGATTTTTTTCTTTGAGACCGCGTAGTGCGGCCTGGCTCTTTGGAATCCGGGTTTGCAATTCCGCTACATTGATTTCTTTTTGTCTTACAAGCTCAAACACCTGTTTTTGTTTAGGGCTGCGCTTGAGCAAATGCTCTATTTCTTTTTCATCGGGCAGTGGACGGATGACGCCTACCGACTTGACAAGCTGGTAGCCGACATTCCGGTTCTCATCGTCGATTCCGGCGGGCAGGGCACATCGTATCGCCTCGCCCCAGGAAGACTGATAGTAGCTCGCCATCCAGCGGGTGAGAGACAGGACCTCATCGTTCACAACGGGTTCGGTGTCGGGCAGGTCGGTGATGGATTTCAGGGCGATGGGCTTGTCCCATTTGTCTGCGAGGCCGACAACATAGCCTATAGTCTTTCTTCTGCCGAAAGGCACCCGCACCCGCATACCGACGCGCACCTTACCCAACAATTCAGGCGGAATGATGTAGGTGAATGCTTCCTTAAGAGGGAGGTTGAACACCACTTCGGCATAAGGCTTCACGGCAGGGGGAGAAGGGGGAGCGATTTCCAAACTGGATTGAACGTGGGTGTTCACCGGCAGGCCTCTGAAAATGAATGATTGTACCATCCCTTAGCAGGTGAAGAAAACATTGACTCGCTGGATGTTTTCCTCTAATCTCAATTTTTTCAAAATACAGCGGTAGTTATAATGGCAGATATGCTGTTATGCACAGATTAATGGTTTTTAGCGAGAGGTGAAGCTATGAAGGTTGGAGACAAGATTAAATTTGATTTTGCTGGAAAGCAAAAAGAAGGCGTTGTGGACAAAGTATTCCCCAAGACGGTTTACTTGAAAGTTGATTTCGACAAAGACAAACAAAAAACCGTTAAACGCAAACTCAGTGATCTCGACGGCGGAAAATCCAAAAAGAAATAGCCACTCGGCGTGGGGCCGATGAGCGGCCCGTCAAGCCAAGAAAACGATTTCCCGCGAAATAAAAGACATTGCAAATCGCCAGCGGAGGCGCTCCGCACCGGCGAACCGCCGGTGGTAACTAGCAATGGCTCTGTTGGGTGAGTAAAGAGTTGTCTCGGCCTGAGGAGTTGTTATACCCCTAGCTACTTGCTTTTGGCGGTCGCGTGCGTGTGGGTTTTTTATCCATATCAATAACCTTATGCCCAGAAGGGGTATCACCACCCCACTGGCTCCACGCCGAGTGGCTAGAAATAGTCGTCCCTGAAAAAGTCAATAGAGCCTGTATATAAAGGGTGAAGATGTCTTT
>CALAGQ010000024.1 GCA_937891765.1 uncultured Nitrospina sp. | reverse complement strand
GCCTGGGCCGCCCAGCCGATGACCCACATGAACAGCGAGAATCCGAAGGTCAAAACGGCGGCGATAATTTGATTGTCCGTTAAGGATGAAGCGAAAACCCCCACCGATACATAACAACCTGCCATCAATAAAACCCCTAAATAACCTGTGAGAATGGGGCCGGGCTCGGGGTTTCCCATGAGAAATAGAAAACCCACAGAATAGGAGGAGATCAAAATCATCACTGTCACCACAATTAAACAGGCCAGGAACTTCCCAAAAACAATTTCCCTGAGAGGAACCGGGGAAGAAAGCAGGAGGCGGAAAGTTTTCATTTTTTTTTCATCGGCAAAGCTGCGCATGGTGATAATGGGGATGATAAGCAGTAGAATCACCGACATGTTTTGGAGGCTGGGTTCAATAACCATTTCGTTCAGGTTCAGATTCATTCCCATGCCTTGGAGTTGTCCTGCCTGTAAACTCTGGAAGCTGAAAAAATTCAGGATATTAAAAAATATAAAACTGTATAGGATTAAAAACACCGTGGTGACCACGTAAAAAATAGGTGAGTTGAAAAAGGACCCCAAATCTCGCTTTGCTATGACCCATGCGTTTCTCATACCTTCACATCCTTTTCTTCAATGGTAAGTTTGAGGAACACATCTTCCAGAGTCATGGAGATGGGTTTGATTTCAACCAGGCCCCATTGGTTTTCTAAAGCCATGCGCGCGAATTCATCCTGAAGGTTGGAGTTCAATTCGCATTCAACCATGAATTGGTTTTTCTCGCCGGGTAAAACGGAAAGCACCTGGCTCAAGGAGTTTAATTTTTCCTCTATCCCATCGTCGTTATTCCTCACGGTCAGGGAAAGGCGCTCGCTTTTTCTTAGCGAGGCGGTCAAACCTTCCAGAGTATCCACCGCCGCGATTTCTCCTTCATTGATGATGATAACCCTCTGGCATATTTGTGTGATTTCCGGAAGAATATGTGAACTGAGAATGATGGTATGCAAAGAAGCCAACTCCTGAATCAGTTTGCGGATCTCTATGATTTGAATGGGGTCCAAGCCAATGGTCGGTTCGTCAAGAATGAGAATGTCAGGGTCGTGCACCATGGCCTGTGCCAATCCAACACGTTGTTGGTAGCCTTTAGAGAGTCGCCCGATGATACGATGACCGACATCTTTTAAAGAACATTTCCCGATCACTTTTTCCACAGCGCTCTTGACTTGTTTGCCGGTCAGTCCCCGGACTCGTGCTGCAAACATCAGGTAATCGCGAACACTCATGTCCGGGTAGAGAGGGGGAGTCTCTGGCAGGTAGCCGATTATTTTCCGGATCTCAAGGGATTGCTCAAAAGTGTCGTATCCCCGAACTCGGGCGGTTCCGCTGGATGCGGGAAGGATGCATGACAGGATGTTCATGGTCGTGCTTTTGCCCGCCCCGTTGGGGCCTAGAAAGCCGACGACTTCGCCCTGTGCGATTTGAAAGGTTAAATTGTTAATGGCTCTTCTTGGCCCATAGTATTTGGTAAGATTTTCAACCTCAATCATTTCGACTCTCCATATGACCGTAATCTTTCCAAGAGAACTGTAACTTTTTGGTGCATCAGAAAAACTTGAAGTGAGCTATCGTGCAGAAAATTTGCGTACGAGAAAACTATCATAGGGTCTTCATGATTTCCAATTAAAAATTTTTAATTGAGTATGCGAGGGGTCATCCGACTGTCACACGTTTGCCTTTCTGCTGTGCCGATTGATAAACGGCGGAAATGATCTCAAGAGCCTTTAATCCGTCTGTTCCGGTTGAGATTCCAGCCTTTCCTGTTCGAAGTGTTCTGAGCATTTCACGCGCCCCTCCGATGAAGGGAGATTCACACTTCTTAGGTTCAGGAAAAGGAACCTTCTCCAGTTCGTGAAAGCCGGTGAAACGGCGGCTTTTTTTAGTGACATAGAGTTCCCGTCCGGAATTGCCAATGAGTATTCGGCCCTCTGAACCTTGAATGTCTAACTCAAAATTAAAATATTTCCGGGCCCCGCCTCCTTCAATGAAGCCGATGGCGCCATTTTTAAAGCCCAGCATGGCGCTTGCAGTTTCTTCGATATGTTTTTTCCCGCCGGGTCTGGTTTCGTGACCGGAGACCCAGGCGACAGGGCCGCCAAAAAAAAGCAGGAGGTCGGAAAGGTGAGTGCCGTCATGGAAAAGGGGGCCGCCACCATAGTCGGCTACAGATAGCTTTCCGGGTTTCCAACTCAAGGCATTGCCGATGATGGTTTTTATTTCCCCAATTTTTCCGGAGAGAATCAGTTTGCGGGCCTGTTGATAATGAGCGTCCCACCTTCTTTCATGATTGATGATCAATGGAATATTTTTTTTCTGGCAGACGCGAACCATTTTTCGTGCTTGATCCAGATTGGTTGCGATAGGTTTTTCGCAGAAAATACCTTTGACTCCAGCCTGAGCGGCCTCAAGGGTCATGCTTGCGTGGAGCGGAGTCCAGGTAGCGATGCAAAGGATGTCCAGATTTTCCTTTTCCAGCATATCCCGGTAATCAGAATAGAGTCCAGTCACATTCCAGCGTTTGCCAAATTTCTGAAGTCGATCAGGGTCGATATCACACCCTGCGGACAAATGGGTTGCGGGCAAGGCCGAGAACCCACCGGCGTGGGTACAGGGTTTTCCGCGCAAAGGGTCTTCTTCAAGAAGGCTTCCTATACGTCCACAACCAACAATGCCTGTTTTAAATTTTTTCACCTGAAACCAAAAAGAGAAGATTTATTGACAGGGACCAAATGGTCGCGGCTATTATAGCACCGAGGGGAGAGGTGCTAGAGGCAAAGCAAAATCATTCCTGGTGAAGCAGGAATGATTTTGCCATCCGGGGCCTTTTGTGAGGGGCCCCGGTTTGCAACTGGGATTGATAGAGCTAAGCGGGCCGGTCTTGAACAGGGTGTTCTTGGACAGGCTGTTCGTGATTGAAGGCCACGTTATGATATTCGCTGATACCTTTACTGAGGCGCAACCGTTCCTCACCTGGTATTTGGCGAACTTCTTTCCCTGTTTTATCATCTACGACTTCGACGATGACTTTCTGGGACTCGGGATCTATGCGGACCCGGGTTTTATTGTTTGAACCGTCCAGCCCCGTATTATCAGAGGAAACATCGTTGTCGTCGGAAATGATTTTCACCGTACTCAGATCGGTCTGGTCGCCTGAAACCTGGCCGCTAGAATCTACTTGAGGCGGGTCGGCGACTCCCTGCGATTGCGGTTTTGCAGAATGGTACTGGGGCGAAAAACCCACAGAAAACGCTTGCGGAAAAATGGTTAATGACATTTTAAACCTCCTGATTATTGTTGAACGAAATGTCGGGAAGCGAAAGCTTCCCTCATCTCATGATTCAATTACTGAACTCCTTCAAACAGAGCCAAAACAGCTTGAGGAATCAGATTGGCCTGCCCGATCATCGCGGCACCTGCCTGAACCAGAATCTGGTTTTTGGTCAGTTCGGTCAGTGATGCGGCCATGTCTGCATCCCGAATAGTTGACGTTGCCGCTGTCAAATTCTCGACCAGCACATTAATGCCGTCCTCAGCATGAGTCATACGAATCTGTGTTGCTCCCACTCTGGAGCGGATATCGATCAAAGTGTCGATTGCGAAAGTCAAGTCATTGAGAGCCTGAAATCCGGCACCCTGTGACGTGATGTTTGAGCCTTCGAGGCCCAAGCCTTTCGTACTCACCTCGGTCAGATCAATTTCGGTGTTCAAATCAATCTGATTCTCAGCCGAGGAATCCACTCCCAATTGGAGAATGAGATGCTCTAAAGCATCAGCTGCCAAAGATCCATCGAGAAGACTGGTACCTCGGAACTCTGTCACACCTGAAATTCTGTCCAGCTCAGCCAACAGGTTTTGATATTCAAGGTTTACGGTTTGTCTCTCGTTTTGACCTACGGTTCCATTAGCAGACTGGGAAGCCAGAGATCGAAGTCGGATGAGAATGCCGGAAACTTCATTCAAAGCACCTTCTGCGGTGCGGGTTAAAGCCAGCCCGTCATTCACGTTTCTGGCGCCTTGTTGCAAAGCCCGGGTGTCTGAACGAAGACTTTCGCTCAATGCAAGCTCCCCTGCTCCGTCAGAGGCGCCTGTAATTCGAAGGCCTGAAGCGAGCTGGGTAATGGATCTCCCAAGCTGGGATCTGCTTAATTCGAGAACGCGTTGTGCGTTCAGCGAAGCTAAATTTGTGTTGATGGTTAATGCACCCATATTCTTTTCCTCCCTGAAAAGGTCTGGTAGTTAATTTTTGAGTTTCAGCTTCCTTGCTTTATAAACTCGGTCAAAAATGTTTCGTCCCGAGATGAATCTTTTATTACTGGAGAAGCTGCAAGACCGATTGCGGAATCAGGTTTGCCTGACCCACCATCGCTGTTGAGGCCTGTACCAGAATCTGGTTTCGGGTCAACAGGGCTACCTCTTCGGCGATATCCGCGTCACGGATGGCCGACTCGGCGGCTTGCAGATTTTCAATAGTAATGGAAAGATTCGAAATGGTCCTGACCAATCGGTTTTGCACCGCGCCCACTTTACCTCGCCCCTGAGTCACCACTGAAATAGAACTGTTCATCTGGTCGAGGGTTGTCAAAGCCGCCCCGGCCGAGGTCAAGTTCAAAGTGGAGAGCCCCAGGCTGGATGAGGTTACAGCCGTCAAATTCACCTGCTCATTCAGATCAATTCGGCTGTCGGACAGACTGTTGATACCAACCTGAATAAGAATATGATTGGAGAAAGAAACGGATGAGGCTAAAGAACCGTCCACCAGCTTTTGGCCGTTGAACTCGGTGGTATTGGCGATACGATCGATTTCCAATCGCAGTGAGTCAAATTCCAACTGGATGGTTTGGCGTTCTGTGGACCCAACGGTTCCCGTTGCGGCCTGAGAAGCCAGTTCCCGGAGACGAATCAGGATTCCGGATTGTTCGTTGAGGGCTCCCTCTGTAACGTTGATGAGAGAGATACCGTCATTGGCGTTTCTTACCGCTTGGCGCAATGCTCGAATATCAGATCTTAAAGCCTCGGATATGGCTAGACCTGCGGCATCGTCAGCACCACGATTAATACGGATCCCGGAGGAGATCCTTTCAACCGATGTTGCCAAGCGGTCATTGTTGACACCCAAAATTCTTTGGGCGTTTAACGACGGGATATTGTTAAAAATTCTGATAGGCATGTTTATTATCCTCCTTGATAATATTAGGGATGTAGATGATTCCCGTTTTCAGCATCCTTGCTGAAATTGAAAAAAAGCGGACGTTTCCTTTCTAAAAAGTTCTAAGAGTTAAAGCTATGAAGTTTAGAGTTCCAATGCCAGTTCGACCATCCCCTCCAGGAAAATCAAACTTATGTTTTACTAAACTCAAGATTTCTATCGGGATTTGGAAAAAATAGCTTTACAGTTTTTTTTAGGTAAGTGTGGGGAAAGGCGTGGAAAGGAGATAGATTTTACTAATAAATCAAGATGTGTATTATTGTAACTTATTGTTTTATATGGATATGTTTGCCTCTAATTGGGAGAGGCAAAAAAAATGCGCCCTCTAAGTATTTAGAGGGCGCATAAACCATACCGAGGGATGGTCGGAGGAGTCAGTTATTGATGATCGAATCAGGACTCAGACAGTTTCGTCGAGATATTTCTGATTAAACTCCGCGATACGCTGGGTCAGTTTTAGAAAATCTTCTCCAGGAATCTGCCGGACGACTTCTCCCGACTCACGATCTACAACGCGAATGACCACTTCATGAGTTTCCTGATTGATCTTGAAATCCACCTTGTGATCCGCTGAGAAACTTATTTTATCCAACACCTTAGTTTCTATGGAATCTGGTTTGTCTGCGTTAGCTTCAAGATTCTTTACAGAGTTGAACCCGCTTCGGTAATACTCCTTCGAAGGCCTTTGGCTTTGCCCAGTATGCACAACAGGGCTGTTTAACCTGCCCGTAAAGGAGGAAATGTCCAATGACATTTGAATGACCTCCTGCTAATTAAGCCTTTTTGAAAACCAGAATAGAGCCTTGTTTTCAAAAAGGCGGTTATTAAAAATTATCCCAAGAGCTGTAATACCGATTGCGGGATCAAGTTTGCCTGGCCTACCATGGCCGTTGCCGCCTGCACCAGAATCTGGTTTCGAGTCAGCAGGGCTACTTCCTCAGCGATGTCCGCGTCTCGAATAGAAGATTCTGCTGCTTGCAGGTTCTCAACTGAAACAGACAGGTTCGAAATAGTCCGAACAAGCCGGTTTTGCACGGCACCCACTTTACCTCGCGACTGAGTAACAATGGAAATTGCCGAGTTAATGGCATCCAATGTTGTCAAAGCGGCTCCCGCAGTGGTCACGCTCAAAATATCGACCCCAAGGGCGGATGCTGTAACTGCGGTTAAGTTGATCTGTTCATTCAGGTTGATGCGGCTGTCTGCGTTGCTGTTAATGCCGACTTGAATGAGGATTTGGTTGGCAGCACCCACTGATGAAGACAAAGAACCATCGACCAGATTCTGTCCGTTAAACGCTGTGGTGTTGGCGATACGATCAATTTCCAATCGCAGGGCATCAAATTCCAGTTGAACGGTTGCCCGTTCTGTGGATCCTACTGTTCCGGTGGCTGCCTGGGAAGCTAATTCCCGAAGCCGGATCAGGATGCTCGATTGTTCATTGAGCGCACCTTCAGTAACATTGATGAGTGAAATTCCATCGTTTGCGTTTCGTACGGCCTGCCTAAGAGCCCGAATATCAGAACGCAATGCTTCTGAAATCGCTAGACCCGCGGCATCATCGGCACCTCTATTGATTCGGATGCCGGATGAAATACGTTCGACAGATTGAGCCAAGCGGTCGTTGTTGGTACCCAAAATTCTTTGGGCGTTAAGTGAGGGGATGTTGTTAAAGATTCGAACTGGCATTGTAATCCTCCATGATTAATTTTACGGGTTATTGTTTTAGTCTCCGTACCAAAACAAGCCTCCAAGCTTTTAACCCTTTAGTGAAGAATCCGTTTCTTCACTGTGATACTTTTTCTACCTCCTGATCAAAGTTAACGATTTGTTGCTAATTCAGGATATAAACATGCTCAATGAGGCCTATCGGAAAAGGATGAGATATCTTTAGAAATAAAATCGCGCAGGGGCGGAGGCAGGAGTTCTGAGGTGGTTTTGAAATGCAGAGGGCAACCGGGTTTGAATTAGCTAAATCATTATAAATTAATGATTATCGCTCAATATAATTCGTGCCCGGTCCTGGGTTTTTGGGTCAGAAAAATTATCCAAGAATACTCAATAAATTCTGACCTGTTAAGTTGGTTTGCCCGACCATGCTTACCGAAGCCTCGGCAATAATCTGGTTTCGGGTTAACTGGGCAAGTTCCTCTGCGATGTCTGCATCGCGGATGAGTGCGCCGCCGTCAGACTTTCGATGGAAACTCCCAGGTTGCCGAGCGCTTTAGCAAAGCGGTTTTGCAAGGCGCCGGTTCTCCCTCGAGCCAAATTCAAATCGGTCAAACTGATGTCAATTTGGTCCAAGGCCGTTTGCGCACCGGCAGTTGAAGTGATGGATATATCCTTGATCCCCAACTGAGTGGTGTTGCTGGCAGCTAAGTTCAATTCAACATTGGTCCTGATTCTTTTTTAGAAAATCGTTTGCCGCCCGTAGAAATTCTCTGGCCTGCCCATAGGAATCGGGTGCCGAGTTTGCGGCGTGGTGATTCTCAATTGCAGTGGCCAGATGTCTTTTGATTTCCTGCAGGTAAGTTCTCAATGCCTCGGATCTTTGCTTCAAGCGGCTTATGATTGCTAAAGCGTTTTCCAGAAGCATTAACCCTTTCAATCCCTTTTGCGGAGAACTGATTGATACAGCTCCCAGCCCCAGAGTTTTTGAGGTGATGGCGGGTATGTTCAGGCTTGTGTTAAGATTGATACGATTTTCAGGCGAACCATTTGCCCCCACAACCAGATAGGAATGTGAATCGGTTCCCACCGAAGCAGATATCGAGCCATCGAGAAGGTTCTGCCCTTTATGATTGAAAGTTCCTGCTACCTGATCCAGTTCTCTTAACTTCAGGGAAATCCTGGCTTCCAAACTGGATTTTTGTGAATTTTCCAAGTTTGAGGCCAAGCCGGGGGAATCCCAATGTTTGACTTGCGATAAAATAGTTTCAATTTCATCGTAAGCATTTTTCACTACAGAGATCAGCTCCATTCCCAACAAGACATTGTGAATGGCCTGATCCAGGTTTTTAGGATCGGTTTCCCGGTTTGCGAACTTTTCAAACTCTAACCCGAAAACTTCTGAGCCGGACTCAATATCCTCAATTTTGCACGCAAGACCAGCAAGTGTTTTCTGATTCATGACAGACTCCTGACAGTTGATGGATTAAATCGGTTAATAAATCGATTAAGCCAGTAACTGTAGAATTGACTGTGGAATCAGATTTGCCTGACCAACCATTGCCGTCGCAGATTGCACGAGAATCTGGTTTCGGGTCAGGGTTGCGATTTCCTCGGCGATATCTGCGTCCCGGATAGAGGATTCCGCGGCTTGCAGGTTTTCAATTGAAACAGAAATGTTTCCCACAGCCCGGGTCAATCTATTTTGCACCGCACCCACACTACCACGGGCCGAAGTAACCTGAGCGATAGCCGAGTTGATGGTGTCCAGGGTGGTCAAGGCTTGAGCCGCCGCAGTGACGGACAGAGTATCGATTCCCAAACTCGTAGTAGTAACTGCAGTGAGGTTGATCTCCGTATTCAGATTAATCCGGCTGTTGGCACCACTATCAATACCAACCTGGATGAGAACCTGATTTGCGGCTGATGTACTAGAAGACAGAGCACCGTCTACCAGTCCCTGTCCATTAAACTGTGTGGTTGCCGCAATACGGTCGATCTCATTACGCAGAGAGCTGAACTCCAGTTGGATGGTCGCACGCTCTGTGGAACCTACGGTACCGGTCGCGGCCTGAGAGGCCAGTTCCCGGAGTCGGATCAGGATGCTCGATTGTTCATTGAGCGCACCTTCAGCAACGTTGATGAGTGAGATACCGTCGTTTGCGTTTCGAACTGCCTGGCGCAGTCCACGAATATCAGAACGCAGTGCTTCAGAAATAGCCAGTCCGGCTGCGTCATCGGAACCTCTGTTGATCCTGATTCCTGAAGAAATGCGTTCTACTGATGTTGCAAGACGGTCGTTGTTGGTGCCCAGAATCCTTTGGGCATTAAGAGAAGCTATGTTGTTGAAAATTCGTACTGGCATATCCCTAATCCTCCACCATGAGTTGGAATTGTTGTGCTGCTAATATTTGGTTCTAACTGTTTACTGCTGCCCCTGAAGAGTCTTTATTTTAGGTGGCACATCCTCAGTACTCCACCTTGCCCCTGAAGAGTCTTTATTTAGGGTGGCTCTCCTCAGCATTCCACCTTTATTTTCAAACCCAAAGCAGAAATCCGGGTTTAAACATCTTGTTTTACTGTCGCCATTTTTTTGGGACAATTCTGCTTAATTGGGTTATCGGTATGAAAGCTTAAAACTTTAATGAAAATTTAAGAAAACTATAAATTTTCTTTGCGCCAGTTTCTCTGAGGAATATCAATGTTTAAGGAGGTGGTTTCGGGGTGGGCATCCAGATATTCGATAGCGGCTTGCAGATTCAAGGGGGAGACGGGAGAGTGGGGAAGGTTTTTAAAAAGCTCATCCATAAGGTGGAAATCTTGTTCCGTATCAACGGTCAGGCGAAAGCTGCGGTCTTTTAGATAGTCCGGAGCGTTAACGCGTTTGATCCTGAAAGAAGAAGGGTGGTCGTGAAACCAGGTGGTGACATGCTCGCGATAAATGGAACCTTCTGCCAGTTTGCCGATCTTCTGCAAGGCTTCCAATCGAATGATCTCGCCGGAACTGCCCAGAGGAACGGGTTCCAGAGGCACGGTATAATCGGCCCTGTCTGATAGATGGGCCTGAATGAGCGAACTTAAGAGTGGCATATCAATAAGGGGGTCATCGCCGCAGATACGAACCACTTGTTCTGTTTGGACGCTTTCTCCCGCTTTTATGAACCGGCTCAGGACATCTTCTTCCGATCCCTGGAAAACAGGAATTCGGAGTCGCCGGGCAAACTCAACCAACGGGGTTTCTGATTCTTTATCGGGAATAGCCAGGAGGATGAGGTCAATTTCCGGAACCTGTTTTAAACGAATAATGATATGCTCCAGCAGGGGCAGGCCCGCAATCGGGCGCAGGCTTTTGCCCGGAAACCGGGTAGACCCCATTCTGGCTTGAATGATAGCGGTGACAGAAACCATTTTTCAATAAAAGATAGTATTCGCCGGTATTGTAACCTTTCAAAAGGGATTTGTAATGTCGAATTCGATTCTTCGCCCACCCGCATTGAAAGAGGGCGATGTTGTGGGTGTGGTGGCTCCGGCTGGTCCGGTTGACCGGGAGCAATTGGAAACTGGGTTGGAAGTGATCCGTAGTATGGGATTCAAGCCCCTGCTGGGCAAGCATGTCCATGCCCGCTCTCGTTTTATGGCGGGCCTCGACAAGGATCGCGCCCAGGACCTGATGAATATGTTCAGGAACCCCAAGGTCCGGGCAATTTTTTGCGCCCGCGGAGGGTATGGTGCCAATCGCATTCTCTCTCATCTCAAACCCGGTGAGATAAGAGCCCACCCAAAAGTTGTGGTGGGGTCCAGCGATATCACTCTGCTTCTGCATTTTCTCGTGCAAAAATGTGGGCTGATCGCGTTTCACGGTCCCATGGTTGCCGGAAGTTTTGGTCGGGCTGACATGAAAAAGTCACGCCGACAATTTAAGGCGTTGTTGACCGGTGATGCCAGTGGCAAGATTTTCCACTCTCCCAAGGCGAAGGTGTTTTCCAAAGGAGTGGCTCAGGGAAAAATTACGGGAGGCTGTTTGACATTGTTATGCCGTTCATTAAACACCCCCTATGAAATTAACACTCGCAACAGAATTTTATTGATAGAAGATGTCAACGAGCCTTTGTATCGGATTGATGGAATGCTGTGGCAGTTGAAAAATGCGGGGATGTTTAAAGGCGTGCGCGGGTTGGTTTTCGGAGAAATGGTCAACTGCCGCCCACAACACAAAGGCGACGGGACGATTGAAGATATTCTGGCCGACCTTTTCCCGAAACCGGAGTTCCCGATTCTGACTCACTGTCCCATAGGTCATGGCAAAGAGGTCTGGACCCTTCCTTTAGAGACATCAGCGACTCTGGACAGCAAATCCAAAACCCTGGAGCTGAAACACTGCGGGGTCAAGCAGCGGGTCTGACCGTCACACCTTTGGATTGCAGGTAAGCCTTGGTTTCCTGAATGGTGAATTCCTTAAAATGAAAAATGGAAGCGGCCAGCACCGCTGAGGCTTTCCCTTTTACAATACCTTCATACAAGTGCTCAAGGGTTCCCGCTCCTCCTGATGCGATAACGGGAATGGTGACCGATTCTGAAACCGTCCTGTTGAGTTCCAGGTCATACCCAACTTTGGTGCCATCGCGGTCCATGCTGGTGAGTAAAATTTCTCCCGCTCCATAAGCGTCCATTTTTTGCGCCCACCTTTGCACATGAATTCCTGTCGGGTTTCTTCCTCCATGCGTGTATATCTCCCAGGAGGGAATGGCGTCGGCGGGCCCCAGTAAAAGCTCCGGGTACGTGGATGCCCATTCGGGATGCGTGGGTTCGGGCCGGGAAGGTTGCACCTCTTTGGCATCGATGGCGACGACAATACATTGGCTGCCAAAACGTTTTGCCGCACGTTGCACGAAATCCGGGTCTTTGACGGCGGCGGTGTTGATGGCGACTTTATCAGCGCCAGCTTTCAAAAGATTTCGAATATCCTCCAAAGTGCGTACACCTCCACCAACCGTCAAAGGCATGAACACCTTTTCGGCAGTGCGGGAGACCACGTCCAGAATAATATCGCGTTTTTCGTGTGAAGCGGTGATATCTAAAAAGGTGAGTTCGTCGGCACCTTCCCGTTCGTAGGCCGCAGCGACTTCAACCGGATCGCCGGCATCGCGGAGATTGACAAAGTTAACTCCCTTGACCACGCGACCATCTTTGACATCCAGACAGGGTATGATTCGTTTAGCCAGCATGAAGAACGTCTCGCGCCTCTTTGAAGGACAGTGTTTTGTCGTACAGGGCTTTGCCGATGATCACGCCTTCAACGCCATAGGACTCCAGCTTAGCTAGATTTGTTATATCTTCCAGGCGACTCACTCCGCCCGATGCGATCACAGGCAATTGCGCAGACTCGGCAAACTCCTTGATGCTTTCCAGATTAGGGCCCTGAAGCATGCCGTCGCGGCTGATATCGGTGAAGATGAATCCGGCAATTCCATAGCCCTTCATTTTTTGGGCGAGGTCGGTGGCTTTTTGTTCTGAAACTTCCACCCAGCCTTTCACAGCCACTAAACCATCCCGGGCATCAATGCCGACAATAATTTTACCGGGGAAACGTCGGCAGGCTTCTTCCACAAACTCCGGTTCCTTCTGAGCAACTGTACCCAGAATGATCCGGTATGCGCCAGCTTTAACATACGCTTCGATAGTTTCAAGAGTCCGGATTCCTCCTCCAACCTGTATATCCACAGAACTGCTGTAGATAATGTTTTTTACGATTTCAGCGTTGATGGGTGAACCTTGGAACGCGCCATCCAGATCCACAACGTGAATAGTCTGCGCCCCCTCTTCATCCCAATGGTTGGCCATTGAGACGGGATCATTGGAATAGACGGTTTCCTGATCTGCTTTTCCCTGAGAAAGGCGCACACACCTTCCTTCTTTTATATCTACTGCCGGTATTATTCTCATTGGAAGCTTTGCTTAAAAGGTTTCAAAATAAAGACTGATATTAACAGAGGTGTTTCATATCTTCAACGTTGTTTGCCAAGCCCAAAATTGCGTTATATAATCCTCCCACCACTAGGCGTGGGGCTGGTAAAGAGATGTCTCGGCTTTATGGGTCATTACTATCCGCCTTTAACTTTTTTTGTGCAGGAGAAAATGTGAAAGCAAGCCAAACCGAACTTGAAGGGGTTTTACTCATCGAGCCCGCCGTTCACCTTGATTCTCGGGGACGGTTTTTTGAAAGCTATGAAAAGGAAAAATACCGCGCGTTGGGAATCCCGGAAGATTTTGTTCAGGATAACCAATCCCTCTCGAATAAAAATGTTTTAAGAGGGCTCCATTACCGGGTAGATCCGGAACAGGCCAAACTGGTCAGAGTGGTGAAGGGTGAAGTGTTTGATGTGGTCGTGGATATCAGAAAAGACTCTTCCACTTTTGGTAAATGGCAAAGTTTTGTTTTGTCGGACACTAACTTTCTTCAGCTTTATGTTCCAACAGGCTTTGCTCACGGGTTTTGTGTGCTCAGTGAGACGGCG
Source organism: uncultured Nitrospina sp. (assembly GCA_937891765.1). Taxonomy (GTDB): domain Bacteria; phylum Nitrospinota; class Nitrospinia; order Nitrospinales; family VA-1; genus LS-NOB. The sequence goes on along the minus strand of CALAGQ010000024.1, from coordinate 5,265 downwards.
GAGTTTTTGTATAAAGTTTCTGAATACTATTCAGCGGAAAAAGAAAAAGGAATTATTTGGAATGATCCGGATATTGGGATTGACTGGCCGATATCAGACCCTGTTCTCTCTGAAAAAGATAAAAGCAATCCTCCCTTAAAGAGTCTGTAGCGTTTAAGAGAGAAGCAAAAGAAATGTTTTTCCTGGAGCAGGATTATTTAGTTTTCAGGTATTTGTTAAATTCATTGAAAGCCAGGTTAACGGTATCTTCTATATTCAGTTCCTGACCGTTTTCAATGGAGGAAATATTTTTCACCAGAGTTTCATCCAGATTGTTTTTGAGTTGTTTTTCAAAACTTCCCGAACTTGCCTCAGCACGGTAAAGCGCTAGAATTTCCTTGGCGATGGTTTGCCCCGGTTTGCTGTCCAGTATTTTGTCATAATCGAAACCTTTATTCTCACCAAACTCTAATAAGCGGTCGATCTTGCCTAAAACCTGTTTGTAAGACTCTTCGCCGATAGTGGACTGAACGGAATTGGCAAAAACGGGTATCAGGCAATCGGGGATGCCGGGCTTTTTAATATTTTTTTCCATCATGCGAACAAAGAAACGGCCAACATGTTCTTTGCGCTGGTTTCGGTCCTTCCGTTTCATGCGCCTTTTGGTTCGGGCCTTGTCATCCTTCTCGCTGGTTGCGCCTTCGGCACTGGAACTGGTCAACTGGTCGAACATGGACTGGGTTGCCGATTCTGCCTGATTGAATAAATCATCCGAATTTAAATCGGAGTTGTCCTTCGCGATTTTTAAAATTTTAAAAATAATATCTTGCCTGAGAGTGTCGCTCATATCTATTTTGAACCTTCAGTTTAAAAGGACTTTTGGAGATATCCCTGTCTCCCCAGGCAAGGAAATTAACCTCTAATGGAAAATCAATATTTCTTACCATTCTGACTAAATGATTGCAAGCTTATACAAAAAGCCTAACACAAGTTTCCTGAAACACTCAATCGGAACATTAAGGAAATAAGTATAATCACAATAAAATCAATAGTTTATTATGGGGCCGCTGCTGCGATATTTTATTCCTAATGTTTCAATGTTTTTATACCGATAAAAAGTACAAGCATTAAAAGAAGGATTTAAATTTTTTTAGGTCGCTGAAAATGGCTTTAAGTGTTGCTGAAATAGGTTTTCAAAATATTCCACCGGAGCAGAGAAGTATTCTAGCTTCTGTGGATGCGTTCGTTTCCAGCGAACTGAGTTTGAAAACCCGTGAGGGTGACCTCGTCAGCTTGTCCTTTGCCGGGGAACAATCCTTATCAGAATCGTTGAGCCAGACGCAGACTCAGGATGGCGGAACTGTACAGGAGTTCAGCTCGGTAGCTCGGGCCGCTGCTTCTTATTCTCTAACGGTACAGGGAGATTTGAATGCCGAGGAACTGGCTGCCATTAACAAACTCGCCGAGGAGATTGCTCCTTTAGCTAGAGAGTTTTTTGCGAGCGGAAAATTGAACCTGGAAGACTCCATCAATATCCTGGCCAATAACCTCGGTGAGATCCAGCAAGTAGAGTTGGCGCTGGAAAGAACGGTGGTAGCGACCTTTGAGACCCGGTCCGTTACACGATTGCCGGAAGAGGGTGGTGACATCCCTGAAATTGCGGCTCTTGAAAACCCGGAACTTGAAACAAGTGGTATCCGGGACTTCCCGGCTCTGGTTCAAGCAACGATTGAAGCGGTTTTTGAAACCGAAGCCAAACAAGTCCCCGATCCGGACTCTATTCTCCGGTCCTTGAATGACCTTTTAGATTTCATTCGTGATCGGCTCGGTGAGTTTTTTAATCCGCCAACCGGTCTGGCCGCCTTACCCGTAGAATCTGCTCCGGCAGCAGATGGCGCCGCAACACCTGACGCGCCTCCTCCTCAGCTCGAGCAATAACCCTTCACTCGGCGTGGGGCCAATAGATCGATTCCCAAATAGCATAAATACTCGTTGCCATGTTGATTGCAGTTCGCTCGTATTTCCTCAAGGCGTAGCTTAGCCATCGGCCGTTTGGCCGGCTAGGGCATTAGGGCGCCGTTATTGATGTCGAGGGTTTGTCCTGTGAAGGAAGTTTGTTCTTCGGACATCAGGTAGGCTACCAGTTGAGCAACTTCTTCGGGCTTGGACATTTTGCCCAACGGCACTGGCTTCATCGCTTCTTTATAAGCTTCATCTTTGGAAACCTTCAAGGCATCGGCAAACCCCTGCAACCCTTCCTGCGCCATATCGGTGTCGACCCAACCGGGACACAGGGCGTTCACCAGAATTCCATCGCCGCTGTATTCTGCAGCCATGGACCGGGTGAGACCCAGCAGCCCCGCTTTCGATGCGCAATAGCCGGAATAGCCGGGAACACCTAACCTAGCCAGAATGGATGAGATGATGATAATTTTTTTGAACGGTGCGGAATCTTTTTTGATCAGGGGAAGGCACTCCTGAATGGTCTGATAGGTTCCCGTCAGGTTGGTGTCTATAATTTCCTGCCAGCGGTCCTGATCGCCATATTGGTTTTCGCCTCCGATGCCGGCGTTGGCGATTAGCCCGTAAAGGGACGAAACATTTGCCAGTGCTTTCCTGATTTCCTCGGCGTTTCTAATATCACAGACGTGGCAGTGGTGCGAATTTTTCAGCAAACTTTTTGTGGTTTCCAGGCTTTCCAGATTACGTCCTAATAGAACAAGGGAATACCCGCGCTCTGCCAGAGTGACAGCAATGCTTCTGCCGATTCCCGAACCGGCTCCTGTTATAACAATATTCATTTATATTCCCTGGGTGTTTTCTGAAAAGGGATTTTTAGAAGGATTCAACAGAATCTTGATGTAGCCCGATAAGGTTTCGGCTTTTTCCGGTTCATTGGAACTCTGGTACACCTGAATCAGGTTATTCATCATTCGGATCAGCGTTTCCCGGTGCGTGGATTGGGACAGGAAATGTTCCTCAAAAGGTTGGCCAAACTGCTCCACGATTTGAATGCAGTCCGCGCGGGTCAGCAGACGGCCCTGATGAAATGGATCAAAATAAATCGCGTTTTTGGGGAGATTGTATTTGGCGATGTAATGGCCCGGCAGGCCGACGCCAACAATGGGCAAACCCAGTCGGCCCGCAACCAGAACACATAGGGCTGAAAGGGTGATGGGCAAACCGGTTTTATGTTCCAGAACTTTGTTGAGATAGGTGTTGTCCGGATTCAGATAATCTTTCTGGTTGCCACGGAAATTTGTCTGTTGGAAAAGCAGGTGGGTTAATGCGAGAACGGTCTGCGAGGGATCCGCATCGGGAGCGAGATTCTGCTCCAGTTGGTGTGCCAGAGAATCCAGATTCTCCCGGCAGGCTTCAGGGTTCGAATCGGGATACCCGAATTCCATGACCAACAACATGCCTGTTTCGAGATCAACATCCCGGCCCAGTCCTTTTTGTGCAAGTTGCCGGAACTTCTCCCCTAGCTTTTTCGGGAAAATTGCACTGATAACTTCCCGCGCCTGAACCCGGAGAGGGACATCTTCACCGCGGACCGCCATTTCCAGAAAGGGTAAGGCATCTTCCCCCAACTCAATCAACTGGAGACGAACCTTTTCCCGGACGAACGCGTCCCGGTCGGTCAACAATTGGATCAAGTATGAAATTTGGCCCAAGGCCTTTTGATCGCTCATGGCATAAAAAAGAAAGCCGGGCATTTCTGCCCGGCTCTGTAAGAATCAAAACCGACTACAGGTCGGGCTGCGGCGTGGTCCGCAAATAAGGTTTGATCACTTTATGTCCTTTAGGAAACTTTGCCGGAATATCTTCCGTCTTGATAGCCGGGACGACCACGCAGTCATCGCCATGTTTCCAGTCCACCGGAGTGGCAACCTGATAGTTGGCGGTGAGTTGCAGCGAATCGATCACGCGCAAAATCTCGGTAAAGTTTCTACCCGTTGATGCCGGGTAGGTGAGCATCAGTTTGACTTTTTTGTCCGGTCCAATGATGAATACGGATCGAACCGTCAAGTTGTCCAGTGCATTCGGGTGAATCATGTCATACAGTTCGGCAACTTTTTTGTCCGGGTCAGCAATGATGGGGTAATTCACCGTGCAACCTTGTGTTTCGTTAATGTCGTTGATCCATCCCTTGTGCGAATCCACAGCGTCCACGCTCAAGGCCAGAACCTTGACGTTGCGCTTATCAAATTCGCTTTTCAGATTGGCCACCCGGCCCAATTCCGTTGTGCAAACCGGGGTATAGTCTTTGGGGTGGGAAAACAAAACCCCCCAGCCGTCGCCCAGGTATTTATGCAGTTCAATAGTGCCTTCGGTGGTTTCTGCCGTGAAATCCGGCGCGATGTCTCCTAAACGTATAGCCATAATCTGCTTCCTTCTCAAAAAAGATTATAATTGATGAAAGTGTTTTTCCTATACTATCCGAACAACCCCAAAATGGGGGTCGCGAAAATGTTCTTTAAATGGACGATGGAAATGAGTGCAATTATAGCATAGCTGCAAGTCGGGGAAAATGGTGGCAAGCGTGTTGCAAATCACCCATTTTTGTCTATGTCAATTGCCGTGTATATTAAGTACCTTATTAGATGATCCGGACAGACAGAGGGTGCAAACATTTTTAACACTGATTTCTAAGAGGTTCCGTGGCTGGCATTGATCTGGATGAGACAAAAATACTCCTGCGGCAGGTCTGGGCATTTATGCTGATGGCTCTCTATGGCATCGGCATTTTTCAGGAGCGCGCGGTGGTTCTCCAGGCGGAGGCGGCGCAAGCGGCAGAGTCCATTCTCCCGGATGTGGCCAAGGTGATATTTTTGGGGCTGCTCTTCATATCGTTTCTGATAGATATTGTGGAAATGCGGGAAGATAAGGACAAGGCCTACCAATTCTTATTTTTGTCATTGATCGCAGGGGGACTGTCGGCAACGATCAGCGCATTGCAATACCACGTACTGCTCGCCGCAGGGGCAATAGGGCAATAGCTGCTCACCGCAGGGGCAATAGGGCAATAGCTGCTCACCGCAGGGGCAATTAGGCATGGCTCGTTAAGCCACGATAACTTTCTGCTCTCCCATGAATGCTATTGCCAGTTGGCGACACGCCGAGTGGCACCGAGTGGTGGTTGCCAGAGCGGAATAGATTATGTAGAATGCACCGGTATTTCCACCCAGACAGATAGGTGAGGGCCGTTAGCTCAGCTGGTAGAGCAACTGACTCTTAATCAGTAGGTCTTCGGTTCGAACCCGAAACGGCTCACCAAATATATCA
>CALAGQ010000023.1 GCA_937891765.1 uncultured Nitrospina sp. | reverse complement strand
AAGACATCTTCACCCTTTATATACAGGCTCTATTGACTTTTTCAGGGACGACTAAATATCCTGCATCTCGAATCGAATGTTGGGGACGCTGAAGAGTCGGGCACCTATTATATCCACCTCGAAGGTACCGTTTCCAAAGGATTGGACACTATCTATAAAATTCTGGAACAACTGGAAAAGGAAAAGGGCATCAAGTCTCACCTGATTCCGATCAACGCTCAGATCACCTGATCCACCAGCGTGACCGGGCAACACCCGTTGGTAATGTGGGCAATAACTTTATTTGGCTGGCAAAGAGGGGCGGCTAGACCAGTGTATCGGCGCCGCCACCGATAACAAGCTTCCCGTCTTCTTCAAGTTTTTTACAAACCGCAATAACCTTCTGCTGGGCTTTTTCCACTTCACTGATTTTCGTCGGCCCGAGGGATTCAAGATCTTCCTTCAACATCATCGACGCGCGTTCCGACATATTGGTGAATATTTTATCTTTCAGTGCATCGGTCGCCGTTTTCAAGCCAATCAGCAGGTCTTCCTGATTGATCTCTTTCATGATCAACTGGATACCATTGTCATCAATTTTAAGAATATCTTCAAACGTGAAACGGAGGTTACGAATTTCATTGGCCAAGTCAGGGTCGACCTCGTCCATAGCCGTTAAGATGGATGTCTCAGTCACCCTGTCCAAAGAGCCCATCACTTCTGCGGCAACTTCAACACCGCCCAATTTATTACCCGAAACCGCGCCCGATGTCCGGAACTCGGACTGCAAAGCCTCATCGAGTTCGCGGATGACGCTCGGCGCAACACGTTCCAGCGTCGCCAGCCGATGCATAATCTCCATCCGGTTTTCTTCCGGCAATTCCCGAATGGTCAAACTGGCAACCGGCGGTTCCAGATGAGCCAATATAATCGCCGCGGTTTGCGGGTGCTCGTTGACAATGAACGTAGCAATGACTTTCGGGTCCAGCATCCTGACAGTTTCCAACCCGCCGCCCATTTCCTCACCCGGCGTGGTGATATTGTTCAAAATTTCTGTTGCCTTGGCCGGGTCCAACGCCTGCATGAGAGCAGTTTTTAGAAAATCCATCCCGGCAATGCCCAGGCCACCCGTTCCAGACTCCACCATTTCGTAGAATTCTTTATTGATAGCATCCATAACGCTCATGTCCACATCCCCAAGAGCAGCCATGTAGTTACCAATATTCTGGATTTCACGCTCATCCAGATTAGCCAGAACCTTAGCGGCTATATCTTCTCCCAGGGTCATTAACAACACTGCAGCTTTTTCCGGACCTGTATATCTTCTCGCCATAACTTGTTGTATCTAATAGAATGGGTTAATCTGATTTTTATAATATTACTCCGACAAACCGACTTGTCAAGCAGAGACCCTTCGCCGGTAATGATCAACACTTTCTCGGGCACATATAGTTGTCGTTATCTGCCTCTGCGACAAGAAACTGGAAATCTTTAATGAAAATACCGCTGATATGAACTTAAAAATTGCTGACTTTTTCATCGGCGCATTCTCCGGGAGTCTCGTGGCCTGCGTCGTGTCTTTGCTCCCGCAGCCCAGCATGATTCTCGGCGGATTAGTCGGAATGGCGCTGGCTCTGCCGCTCAAAGTCCTGTTAATGCCCTTTTTTGGGGCATTTGAGGTCATGATTCCACTGGGAATCATCGGAATGACCGTGGGAATGACGACCGGCATGCTATCTCTCTCCGGCAATGCGGCGATCTCCCTGGGCGGGTCGGTCGGGCTCATCGTTTCCACCATCATCTACTTTTCTAACAAACAACTCACAAGTCATTGAAAATAAACAAAAAATCTTATGACGATGTTGCTAAATTTTTTGACTTTTTCGCCCGTGGAGATATGCGCCGATGGAGTCCCGGTCAACGTACCCTGTTCCAAAACCTGAAGGGAAGAGTTCTGTATATAGGGATAGGAACCGGGCAGGAGATTGTCAATTTCCCGCCGGGACTGGATATCACCGCCGCCGACCTGAGCTTTGAAATGCTCAAACGCTCCAACGAACGCGTCGAGAACTATCCCGGCAAAATCCACCGTTGCCAAATGGATGCCGAAACCACCGCCTTTGCCGATAACACCTTTGACACCGTAGTGACCGTTTGCGTCCTCTGCACCGTGAAGAATCCCATACCCTGTCTGCAAGAACTCAAACGCGTGCTGAAACCCAGTGGCGAACTGGTGATGTTTGAACATGTGCTGAGCAAGAATCCGGTGTACGCCGTCATCCTGAAACTCATGTCATTCATTACCGAATCCCTGCAAGGTACCTACCTCGACAGAAACACCGTCGTCAATGTCGAGAAAGCCGGGTTCAAAATCCACTCGCATAAAAATGTCTATCTTGATATTGTCAAAGCTCTGCGAGCCAACTACTAGCCGCCACCAGGCGTCACTAGGCGTGGAAAGAGTGTGAGTATTACATATGGATGAAAATATTATTGATCCACCCTCACCTCAATCCTCTCCCCTCAAGGGAGAGGAAGCAAAAAGTCCCTTCTCCCCCTGGAGGGAGAAGGTTAGGATGAGGGGGATTTCATTATTAAATTTCACCCTGAGCCCAAACAGAAAAACAACCCCCTGGCACCCTTGTCAGTGGGAGGTCAATA
>CALAGQ010000022.1 GCA_937891765.1 uncultured Nitrospina sp. | reverse complement strand
ATCACTCAAAATTGTTTGCTGACAAACAAAATCATATTAATGGAATTGAAAATTTCTGGAACCAGGCCAAGAGACACATGCGTAGATTTAACGGTATTCCCGTTAATCATTTTCCGCTATTTTTGAAAGAGTGTGAGTGGCGATTTAATAACCCCAGCCCTAAAACCCAGCTAAAGCAACTTAAACAATGGGTTAAGCAATGCATGGGCTAGTTATCTAGTACAGCCCCATAATTTTTTTACTTATCATACCTCTTGTGAAAATTGACACGGGTTCTGCTGCTAATTTGCATTAACCTCCTTTAAGAAACATACGTAAAAACAAATAAATTATTGAATTTAAACTAATTATAGCTGCCCAACAAACCGTTATGAAAAAAATGAATAGAAGATCGTTGGAAGCGCTATTTTAAGGTCAGAGTGTTGCTGTTCAGAGATATTTTCTAGTTGGGAACTTTTATAACTAATTGAAAATATTGTAGAAAATGCGTTAAAGTGGTAAGTTCTTAGAATATGGTTTAATGAAATTTTTTATAAAAAAGGGCTGAATTTTGGACAAAGCATCCTTAACAGGTATTATTTGTGGGCTAACCTTGATTATTGTTTCTATTTTAATTGGCGGTGATCTCCAGTCTTTTGTTAATCTTCCTGGACTGATGATCGTTATTGGAGGAACACTGGCCGCCATTCTCATTACTTTTCAATTTGATGATGTCAAGTCAGCCTGTAAGGCAGCTATTTTTGTTTTTACATCTAGAAATTTAGATAGCAATGAAATGGTTTCCACTATGGTCGAACTTTGTACAGTGAGCCGTAAACAGGGTCTTGTGGCTTTGGGCAAGTTGGAGTTTGAGTCCACTTTCCTTAAAAAGGCCTGCATGCTGATAGCAGATGGTGCCAAAGAAGATATTATTCGAGACACACTCAATATTGAAATAGATTCAATGAAACAAAGACATGCTATCCAGCAAGATGTTTTTGTGAAAATGGCAGCATATGCACCTGCATTTGGAATGTTAGGTACCCTGATAGGTCTCGTGCAGATGCTTCAAAATTTAAGTGATCCAGACTCGGTAGGTCCTTCCATGGCAGTTGCATTGTTGACCACTTTTTATGGAAGTTTTTTTGCATTTATGATCTGTGGTCCAATCGCGGGAAAATTGAAAGCACGAACAATGAAAGAAGTTATAAGTCTTGAAATTATGTTTGAGGGAGCTACATCTATCGTTAAGGAAAATAACCCCATGATGGTATATGAAAAATTATCTTCCTACATCCCAACAAAGTTGCGTCGCGAAATGGAAACAAAAAAGCGTTAAAAAAAAGGGGTTCCTTACTAGTCATATAAATAAATTTTTAATGGTCATGAAATATGCGTGATAGCGCAGAAATGATAAAGGAGCAACTCCGGACTCAAGAAAAGGAGATGCAACGTTATAAAGTGGAACAGGGAAAGAGTGAAGCCAAACTTCAGCATCTCCTGAAAATTAGCCAGGAAAAAATCGAAGATCTAAAAGGAGCAGTCACTAGCAAAGAGAATGAAATCAAACAAGTAAAAGATTTATCAGAAGGTTTAAAAAATGCTGCGGAAAAAGAAAAGGGGATAGTTGGCGAAGATAAAGACAATGAGGTAGTTAAAAGTTTACAAAAGCAATTAGAGGCAGCAGTAAAAGAAAAAGAAAAACTAGTTAAGATACTTAAAAAAGACTCTAAAGGCTCCCCTGAAGTAAAAACAGTTATAGAAACCAAGAAAGTTGTAGACCCCAGGGTTGTTGAAGCTCTTAAGAAATTAAAACAGAACAACAAGAATCTTAAAGAACGAATTACACAACATAACAGCCAGAATAGTGCCCAAGAAAAACAAAAGGAATTACTGGCCGCTGAGGTAAAACGACTACGCGATCAACCCCAACCATTAGACAATCTAAAAGAGATCGAGTCCTTTCAAAAGTTGATTGAAGAAAAGAACGAACAAATCAAAACTTTTGAAGAAATGATAACCGACTCTCGCGATGAAGATAATGGCGACAAGTTACCTCCTGAGATCATCAATGATCTAAAAACTAATCTAAATAATATAGAAGAAGAAAAAAAAAATCTTGAAAAAAAATTAGAAGACATTACAAAAGAATTTAAAAAAAAACTTGATGAGCAAATTAAAGTAATACAAGAAGAATTGGAGGAACAATTAAAAAAAGTTCAACCAAGCAAAAAACAAGATGATCACGTTTGTGAGGAGGGGGCACCACTTTGGATGGCCACCTTTTCGGATATGGTCACACTAATCATGGTCTTTTTTATCCTCATGTACGCAATAGCATCTAAGAATGTGAGCACGTTTAAGTCTGCCATTATTGGCGCAGAGGCAAAAAGTATTGGAGTTCTTGAAGCCCTTAATGCCGTCGAGATCCAAGAAACCCTACGAAATTTGCAAACCACAAAATCCCCTGATATAATATCAGAAATTAGTGAGTTGGCTGAAGATATGAATTTAGATATTGAAGTCAGTAATGCTAAGATAATAGTTCGTGTTCCAGGTGCAAGTCTCTTTAAACCAGGTCAGTCTGATCTGCAGTTATCCGCAAGATCTGTGCTGGATGAAGTTGTTACTGTTATCAATAAGTATCCGGATTACAAGATACATATCCAGGGGCACACTGATGACGAAAGCATTTCTACGGAAAAGTTTCCGACCAACTGGGAACTTTCTGCCGGTCGAGCAACAGCTGTTCTAAGATACTTATATGACAAAGGTGCAGAGCCCGAACGTATGACTGCGACGGGTTATGCCGATACATTTCCCTTGGCTCGCAATGACACGGTGCCTGGACGAGCCAAAAATAGGAGGGTTGAGTTTGTTCTGGAAAAAGAAAAATAAAGATACGGATAAAGGAAAGTTATTTAAAGCACCACCTGCAGACAGAGGGGCATTCAGGGTTTACCCCTCTAAAGAAAACCCGGTTACCATAAAGGTAGGCGACGCCAAGCTAATTGCTATTGACATTAGTGCAGGTGGTATTTCATTTGATAATACAAATTTTAAAATTGGGGCAACCTACCCACTTGAAATCATCTTGCCAGAAAAAGAAACTATTAATGTTGAGACCACAATTCACAAAATTGACGACAAGAATATCTGTCGTTGCTCAATAGTGGGGTTGAGCGAATATCAGGAGGATCAAGTCCATTCTTATATTCTGTCCCGCCAAAAAGAGGAAATGGCTCAAAACAAAGGTAAAGTTTCTAGGTAAAGCTATTTAAAAAAGGTTCATGACTAGTTAAGAGGTGATTTTCTGATTATTTTGAGCAGTAATTTATAGAGGTTTTTGCCTCTATGGTTGAATCTAAACTCACACTCTTTAAGATGCAAATAAAAAGTTGATTTCGAAAGTCCTCGGAACTTGGACAGGCGCATTTTAGCAATACCCCAGAAGTTTTCGATTCCATTAATGTGAGATGTTCCATTTGCAAATTAATTTTTGCCATGCTGAACCCTGTAATGCTTTTTATAACCCAAGTCCACTAGGCCGTTGTAGCCTGTCCACCCATCAGAATGAATCGTGCTTTCTAAGTCTACCTTGCCTCGGATCACCGCTTGTAGTGTGGCCCTAGAGCAGTTAGGAACTATTCTTGTGTATACTTTTCCATTGCGTTTGAGCAATCCAAATACAATGGTTTTGCCACCGGCTCCACGGCCTCTTTTGCCTTTGGGTACGTCGAGCCCCGAAAAAACTTTCGTCGACTTCAACCTCTCCGGAGAATGGCGACTCCCATTCACATTCATCTCCGATTCTTTTTCTTATTAGTAGCAAATATTTATTAACGGTGTTGCGGTTTAACCCAGTCAATATGGCAATTTTTGTCGCCTCAATATCGAGAGAAAAATACTTTAAA
>CALAGQ010000021.1 GCA_937891765.1 uncultured Nitrospina sp. | reverse complement strand
GTTTAGTGGATTTTGGGCTTGCCGAACCCCTGCCTGGAGTACAGCTCTCGATTTTCTTTGATTTTATTATATTTTCAGCGATTGCCTTCGGTTTTCATCGATTTTCCTTGACTTTCTTCGGCTTTGATCGATTTTCTATGATTTTCTTCGGTTCTCATCCATTCCCTTTAGTTTTCATAGATTTTCTTCGGATTTCATCAATTTTCTGTTATTTTCTGTGGCTTCCGTCGATTACCATTTTCTTGCATTTTCCATCGAGCGCCGGCCACGCCCAGGCAGGCGAGCTCGCCCAAACATGCGGGGAAAGTCGGCGCCATGCCTCGCACATCAATGGCACATCAATGGCACATCAATGGCACATCAAAAAGGGGTCCAGGTGAGCCAGGGCCCAGTTTAGTGGATTTTGGGCTTGCCGAAGCCCTGCCTGGAAACAGCTCTCGATTGTTTTTTGATTTTCTTAGATTTGCATCGATTTCCTTCGGCTTTCATTGATTTTCCATGATTTCATTCGGTTTTGATCGATTTTCTTTGATCTTCTTCGGTTCTCATCGATTCTTTTTAGTTTTCATAGATTTTCTTCGGCTTTCATCGATTTTCTCAGATTCTCTTCGGTTCTCATAAATTTCCATCAATTTTCTGGCATTTTCCATCGAAGGGCTGCGCCGGCCACGCCCAGGCAGGCGAGCTCGCCCAAACATTCGGGGAAAGTCGGCGCCATGCCTCGCACATCAATGGCACATCCATCAAAAAGGGGTCCAGGTGAGCCAGGGCCCAGTTTAGTGGATTTTGGGCATGCCGAACCCCTGCCTGGAGTACAGCTCTCGATTTTCTGTGATTTTCTTAGAAATTTCATCGATTTCCTGGTGCGCGGCCGTATTTTGCTGGTGTGCGCCTGGTGTGCAGCTGTATTTTGCTGGTGTGCGCCTGGTGTGCGGCCATATTTTGTTGGTGTGTGCCTGGCGTGTGGACGTATTTTGCTGGTGTGCGCCTGGTGTGCAGCCGTATTTTGCTGGTGTGCGCCTGGTGTGCAGCTGTATTTTGCTGGTGTGCGCC
>CALAGQ010000020.1 GCA_937891765.1 uncultured Nitrospina sp. | reverse complement strand
AAAGACATCTTCACCCTTTATATACAGGCTCTATTGACTTTTTCAGGGACGACTAATTAGATATGAATTTGTTTAAATTTATAAAAATTATGATGACATTTTATTCTGCCACCACATCGATTTTTCGTAGCTGGGGGGTTCTGATTTTATGCCTGGGCCTGGTATCGTGCTCCGCCAAGGATTTATCTCTGCTAAGACTTCCCACCGGTTCTAATCAACTGGAAAAGGAACAGGCGCAAAAACCTGTAACCCATGAAGTAACAATCCCTCTGGAAAAAGAGCCGCCCGGCGAATTGCCGGAGGCATTGACAGAAATTCAGCCTGCATTGGAACTGAAAAAGCAGGAACCCAAAGGAGTGCGGTTCACCATGTCGGCCCGGGGCGTTAATATCAAAAACGTTTTGTTCGCCCTGTCTCAGGAAATAGATCAGAACATTGTCATTGATCCGGGTGTGGAAAAGCTGGCAACCGTGGATCTGAAGAGCGTCACTTTGAGAGAAGCGCTGGACATTTTGCTTCCTCCTTTGCATTTGGAATATGAGATCGGTGACAACCTCATTCGGGTGCGGCGTGAGAAAATGCAGACCCGAACCTTTTTTCTCAATTACGTTATTTCCAAGAGGTCAGGCAAGAGCATATTAAAATCCAGCTCCGGAACCTCAGGCACCTCCACGACAAGCAGTACGTCTTCTGGCACGAGCGAAGCGAATACCCGATCCACCAGTTCTATCGAGTCCTCAGAAGAAACTGATATCTGGACTAGTGTGTTATCTGGACTACAAAGTATTGTCACCCCTTCAGCTTCTACTCAAAGTAGTGCCACTGATTCTTCAAGTTCGAGTGAGACTTCTGACAGCTCTGGGTCGTCGGATTCTTCTGGAAGCGATACAGCAGGACTGGTTTCAAGCCTGTTGGGAGGCGCAGGTGCTTCCTCGGCAGTGGAATCATCTTCCGGCGCCGCTAAAGAAAACTCAGCCGCTCCCACTATTGTTCAGGAAGATGCAGAAAGAGCTTATTTAACCGTCAACCGGCAAGCCGGAATGATAGTCGCCAAAGACTTCCCCGAGGTATTGCTTCAGGTCGCCGAGTTCCTCGAAAACGTTGAGGGCTCCATCCAGAGACAGGTTTTCATTCAGGCCAAAATAATTGAAATAACCTTGAATGATGATTACAAGCTCGGGGTCGATTGGTCGCAGGTAAGCCCGCTCACACTTTCGAAGTCAGCAAACGGAAACGAGACTCTCGGAGATACCACCCTGACCGGTGCGGCTAATTTTACCTACGGTTTGTTTAACAGCAGCTTCAATATAGTTATTGATGCTTTATCACAGCAAGGACAAGTGAGTGTGCTTTCCAGTCCAAAAATCGCCACATTGAATAATCAGAGGGCGGTGATCAAAGTCGGCACCGATGATATTTTCTTTTCACCACAAACCACAGCGGCAACGACTACCTCCGCAGCCTCTGTCGAATATGTACCCGAATCAATCACCATCGGTCTCATCTTGGATGTCGTGCCGCAGATCAACCCCAACGGCCAGATCATGATGAGCATCAATACCAGCATCACGGAAAAAGCTGGCGAACGGACTTCTCCTGATGGGATAAACGTCGTGCCGATTCTGGATGTGCGGGAATCCAATAACGTGGTCCTCGCCCAGCACGGGCAGACCATTATCATCGGAGGATTGATGAAGGTCAAAAAGGAAGTGGATGACAATTCGGTTCCCCTGCTGGGAGCCATCCCTTATGTGGGACGCATGTTTCATTGGAGCAATGAAACCGAATTAAAAACCGAGTTGGTCATCATGTTGACACCGGAAATAATGGCGGGCCAGGCCGTTGATGAAAAATTTAATTCTGAAAGCAGTCGCCTCAGAAATTTGGGCTATAACGCCAGAACCAGTCAAACGTCCAATCCAATCTTCAGAAGGTAAGATTTAATGTACGAAAATTTCTACCATTTCAAGGAAAAGCCGTTCAGCTTAACGCCGGACCCGAAATTCCTTTACCTGAGCAAGCAATATCAGGGAGCGCTCGATCATATGCTCTATGGCATCAAACAACGGGAAGGCTTTATGGTCATAGCCGGTGATGTCGGAACCGGCAAGACAACGCTGTGCCGTTGCCTGCTGGACAGGCTTGATGAAAATGTCGAAGTCGCCCTCATTCTGAACCCCATGCTTTCGGATATGGACCTGTTGAGAAATGTTATTCACGACCTTCGCATCAAATCGCTCCATTCAAGGCAACCTGTCGGGATGATCGAAGATGGCTCCACCGGCGAAGAGATCACAATCGAACTAGACCCTTCCCCTTCTGAAGACCAGAACAATCTCGTTTGGATTAACAACGCTTCCAAAAAAGAACTGATCGATGCCTTGAACGCGTTTCTTCTGGACCAACACGAACAGGGAAAATCTACAGTACTGATTATCGATGAAGCGCAGAACCTGTCCCTGGATGTTATGGAGCAGCTTCGCATTCTATCCAATCTTGAGACCGAAAAAGAAAAACTCCTGCAAATCATTTTTGTGGGGCAACTCGAACTAAATGAAAAGCTGAAACTCCCCACCTTAAAACAATTGAACCAGAGAATTTCGATCCGTTATGAAATTGCTCCCCTGGCCCAGGAAGAGGCAAAAAATTATATCGCCCATCGAATTCTCGTTGCCGGTGCGGCTTCCCAAGTCAGCTTTTCGAAGTCGGCCTTTAGTGAAATTTTCAAATACTCGAAGGGCTATCCCCGCCTGATCAACCTTGTTTGTGATCGGTCTCTGCTCGCAGGATATAACGCTCAGGTCGATGTGGTGGATCGGCAATATGTGCGGGAAGCCATTAAAAGCCTTCTTGGCCAAGAGAATAAAAACTATTTCTTAAAACGTTTTCTACAAACGCAGCTGCCCTTAGTAGCTTCCCTGTTATTTTTTGTTGCCGGGTTGGCATTCTTCATTCTCTCTAAAATGGAACCGGGGGAAATAAACCTGGCCTCGTTGCCGGACAAGGTATTTCAAAAAGCCGTAAATAATCCCTCCGCAATTCCAGAAACAAAGAAGGCGCCTGTGGTTCCAGAACCCACGACTCCAGAGTCTTCTGCTCCTGAAAAAAATACAACAGAGGCTTTGAAAACCCCGGCAACACCGGAACCCCTGCAGCAAGCACCAGCTGCTTTGGCGTCACCAGTAACTCCCCCGGTCAGGATTCAAAAATCCTCTAACATTGACAATCCAGCGGTCACGCAGGGGGGGAACTACCGTATTCAGGTCTATTCACTAAGAACTCAAACGGAAGCGGATAAACATGTGGCAAAATTGATAACCGGAGGATTTGACGCATTCTGGAAAAAAGCGGTTTCGGCCGGGCAAGACTGGTATATTGTTTATGTGGGTCCGTTTAGAGATCTTAACTCCGCGAAAGTGAACTTGAAAGCGTTAAAATTTTCAGGCCGGAAGCCCATACTGTTATCCGTATCCACCGCCGGTTAAGAAGGGGCACCCCTTGAGCCTGATCGCAGACAGCCTTAAGAAGGCCGTAAAAGAAAAATCCTTCAACGTCAACCCGGGAATCAATCTTCTAAAAAACCTGGGGGGCAAGCCCAAGCTCAAACCCAAAGAAGTAAAGCGGTTTATAATTCTTATCGTTATTCCAGCTACGATCCTGGTCTATCTACTGCTGGCAAACCCTTTTGATCCCAATAAAAGGGCGCGACCGAAATCAGCACCCGTGGTGGCAAAGGCCCCTCTTGTCGCACCTGTTAAACCCGTCACACCTGTTTCACCTGTTATACCCGTTGCGCCTGTTCCACAACCATCGCCCAGTCAGCCGAACCCGCTTCCCGCAAAAGAACCAGACAGCATTCAGGTGATCGAGCCGGGAATGACAGAAGTCACTGTTCTGGAAACAGAAATCGCTGCTCCTGAAGCAGAAATCGCTGCCTTGGAGACAGAGATCATTGCCTTGGAATCAGAGGTCGCTGCTCTGGAAAGTGCGAACAAAGAAGTCAATCCCAAGCCGGTGCCTGGACCTAAAAATAAATCGGAAAAAACAATGACGCGGGAACTGGCCTCTGTTGCCTCTTTAACTCCGGAGAAACCTGCCGTAAAAGTTCCGAAAACTTCCGCCACGACTTCCGCACCCGAAACCGGCGCAATGTCAATTTCGACACCACGGGAACCAAATACTTTTAAAGACAGTGACTATTACTTCAATCGGGCCATTTTTTATCAGCAGTCACGAAATTGGGAAAAGGCTTTGACAAATTATTCCAAAGCCGCAGAACTCGATGCCAGCAACCCCGACATTTACAACAACATAGGGGTGATCTACAAAGAATTGCGCCAATATGACCGGGCTATCGAAGAATTTCTCACGGCTGCTCAGTTAAACCCTGACTACGCCAAACCCTATAACAATATTGGCGTGGTATACTATGCCAAAAAAGATTTTGCCAACGCTATTCGAAATTATCAGAAAGCGGTCTCGATTGATCCTGAGAATCTGGAGGCGTTGAACAACTTGGCGGTGGCCTATAAACATATTGACCAGTTAGAGAGGTCCAAGTCCGTTTTAAACCAGGCTCTTAAAATCAATCCGGCTCATGCGGGCACTCACTATAATCTTGCGGTATTGTACGAAGAGGAAGGAAATATTGAATCTGCAATTCATTTTTACCAACGCTTTGTCGACCTGGCCTCACTCAGTCATCCGACATTGTTCGTTCAAGTCAAAAAACATCTTAAGACCCTGAAGTAAAGGAAAACCGGGTCGCAGGAAATCCCTCATGTTCAAAAAAGCATTCAAAAAAAATCTGATTGCTGGTTTACTGGTAACCATCCCGGCAGGCCTGACCTATATGATCCTGTCCTTTGTCATTACCCGCGTGGACAGGGCCATGGCACCGGTGGTCAAGGGAATCTTTGGATCGCGAGGTCTGCAATTGCTGGAGGAGTGGAATATTCCGGGTACAGGATTTCTCCTGCTCGCCCTGTTTATTATTGGGGTGGGGCTGTTTGGAACAAACTTTATCGGGAAAAGAATTGTGGCCCTAGGAGAAAAACTCCTTCACCAAATTCCGGTGGTTCGGGTTATTTACACGAGTATCAAAAAAGTTGTGGACACCCTCTCCCTGACCGACACTGCCAGTTTTCAAAAAATGGTTCTCATCACCTACCCGCGCGAGCCACTGAAAACACTGGGGATCGTATGCTGTAACACACCGGATGGTATCAAAGACAAGACGGGTGAAAAAATGCTCAATGTATTTGTCCCCACCTCACCCAATCCCACCACAGGATTCCTGTTCATGGTTCCGGAGAAGGACGCCGTTGCCATGGACATGTCTGTAGAAGAAGGCCTGAAGATGATCATATCTTTTGGCATGACCAATCCTGAGCCTACCAAAACCTTGAAAAACTAACAGTCCGTTATAATTTGTCGACGAGCTCGACAACCTGCTATTTACCTGCGGGTTCCTTCTTAGGCTTATCTCTCTTGCCAGCCAGTTTTTCACTGATTCGTTTAGCAACTTTAACATCCAGCTTGCTTAAAACTTGTCCTGCAATTTTACTTTTCATTCCAGAAATAATTTGCAAAGCGAGTTCTTCATTAATAGCTTCAACCAGATTGGCCGCTTCTTCCGGTTTCATGCTGGAATAAACCTTGATCAGAGCATCTACATTTTCCTTGGTCTTTGCGTCTTGAACTCCCATTTGTTCTTTCGATTCGGAAATGCTTTTCTCAATTTTTTCCAAGTCTTTCCGGACTTTGGCTTCCAATGCCTCAAGACGAACTTCCTTGAGGCGTAATTCCTCTTCCCGTTTTTTAAGCTCGCGATTCTTATTTTCTATGGTTTCTATCATCCTGAAAGTTTCGGGACTGACCGCAGGCATCTGGCCCGGCAATTGGATTTTTTCTTTTTTCTTTTGCTCCTCCAAGGGCAATACCTTTTTCCCCTCCCGGACCTCCTCAGCCTTTGCATCGATCTGTTTCACCTGGGCATAAACGAACTCCGGGTTTCCGGCAAAGTAGGACCTACCCGCTAGAATGAAAGCTGTTGCAATCAGAAAAATAAAAATTATTTTAAACTTCATCATGTACCCCTTAAAATTTTCTCATCCAGAGATTAGAAGCCACCTCATCGTGGATCGCCGTTTCCTTCTTTTCCCTGGCCTTTCGTTCCTTCAGTATATCCCGTTCTTTCAATATTTCCAGAGTCCGGCGCTTGCGCATAGCTTCAACCACTTCTTCCTTCTTGGCTTCAAGCTTGGTATTAATTTCAGAGATTATTTTACCCTGCCTCCCCTCTTCAATCCGGGTTCCTCTGGCAAAATTGTCATGCAAAATCATTGTTTCAACGCTGATATCCGATCTTTTCTTCTGGTTCAGTTCATCCTTGCTTTTCTCTGTAGCATCCTGCATCAACTGTTGTCGATCCTGTTGCCGCTGATAGAGAATGTTGATCTTCCCCATATCCCTCTGCAGAAGGTCTTCCTTATTCTTATTCAAACGAAGTATGGTCTCGAACCGGAAACTCAAGATTAACCCTCCAGAATATTTTTCAATTCATTCATACTGGTTCGCCAGTCAACACTTTCTACAATTCCCTGCCTGAGGTAAGGAATCATGAGTTCGTATTTTTGAATGGCCTGATCAATTTTTGGATTACTACCGCGGGTGTAAGCCCCTATATTAATCAGGTCTTCGGCCGCTTTATACGTTGCCAGAATATCCTTGAACTTCATGGACAAATCATTATGTTCCTTGGAAACAACATCTATCATCAGACGGCTGACACTGTTCAGGATATCGATAGCTGGATAATGGTTGTGTGAAGCCAACTCGCGGCTTAGCACAATATGTCCATCGAGGATGGCACGCACAGCATCCGATATCGGCTCATTCAAGTCATCCCCTTCCACCAATACCGTGTAAAGTCCGGTTATCGAACCTTCGCCGGAAGAAGTTCCCGCACGTTCCAGCAGTTTTGGCAGCATGGAAAATACCGAAGGTGTGAAACCGCGTGTCGTGGGCGGCTCGCCCACAGAAAGACCGATCTCCCTCTGCGCCAGGGCAAAGCGGGTGACCGAATCCATCATCAACATAACATCATTCCCCTGGTCACGAAAATATTCAGCGATGGTCGTAGCGATAAAAGCCCCACGCAGTCGAACAAGTGGAGGCTGGTCAGAAGCCGCCGCGATCACTACGGACCGTGCCAGACCTTCTTCACCCAGGTTCTCATCGATAAATTCTTTGACCTCCCTGCCCCTCTCCCCAATAAGCGCGATCACATTAACATCCGCACTTGTGTTGCGGGCAATCATTCCCATCAAGACCGATTTACCCACACCGGTTCCAGCGAGGATACCCACCCTCTGGCCTTTGGCAAAAGAAAGAAGTCCATTGATAGACCGCACCCCAACATCCAACGGTTCTCTTAAACGTTTTCGTTCCAGAGGATTCAATGGAGTGCCCATCAGCGGATATTCCACACCCATCGGAATCGGTCCTTTGCCGTCAATAGGCAGGCCGTTACCATCGATAATTCTTCCGATCAGTTTATTACTGACTTGATAGGTTGGGTATTCTTCCGTGGACTCAATAATGCTTCCCGGCTCAATTCCAATAATATCTCCCAGAGGCATTAACAAAGTGCGTCGATTCTGGAACCCCACCACTTGGGCCTGAATAGGAGGCCGGTTATTGGGATGTATCGTACAGAGGCTCCCCACCGATACCGCCGGGCCATCGCCTTCAATGACCAAGCCGATGATACGACTCACTCTTCCCGTTTTCTTAACAAAATCAGTTTTGTTGATGAACGTACTGTACTTTTTTAGATCAATGGTGACATCCATAATTATTCAACTCGTTTCTTCAGGAGGCTCGGTTTCTGTACCGTTTTCCTCTAGCTGGGTTTGTTCATCCTGGGGAATTTCTGAACCTTCTTCAACCGCCGGATCCACTTGCACGTTTGCCGCAGAAACCAACTCTTCTGGAGGCAGTGGGGCAAGATTAAGAATGCGGTCCATCTGTTCTCCCAATTTATCTATCTGTGCATCGATCACGCCAAAGTTGGTTTCCACAACACAACCTCCACGCGCCACCCCAGAATGCGCTTCAAAAGTAATATTTTTTATCTCGCCAAACAAATGATGCAATTCCGGACGGAAACTCTCCGCATATCCTTTGTCTGCGGGATTAATCTTAATGACCATCGACTCGCGGTCAAGCACCGACTGAACCGCCAGGCGGATCATCTCCTGCACAGCATCATCACGCGTGGAAAACTCAAAATGGATGACCTTCTTCGCCAAGGCAACCACCATTTCGACCATCTCCCGCTCCCCCTTGTCATACATGTTTTTGCGAAAACCGGTCAAATCTGAAATCAACTCTTCCACCGTTGCCAGGAAAGGCTTGAATTCCTCGCGGGCGGCGTCTTCTCCTTGTTTGAATCCTGCCTGGTAACCAGTATCGTGACCTTCTTTTTTGGCAAGAGCCTTGATATCTATAGCCTGCCTTTTGGCCTTATTCAGAGCATCCTTGAGAAGTTCCTTGACTCCCTCTTTGGCTTTACCGATATTGGTCTGGTCAAAGTTTCTGGCGCTTTCTGAATCATAGGTGAAACCTCGACGTATGGCAGAGTCCTCGATAATCAGCTCATTCATCTCGTAAGAACGCGCCTCCATCGGAGATTCGCTGTCCTTTACCTGTTCCCGTTCAAGATTACTCAGGGTAAATGTTTTGTTTAAATCAGACAAGGGCTTCTCCTCCGCCTATCAGAATTTTTCCATCTTCTTCCAATTGCTTGCACACGGCAATAATATTTTGCTGGGCCTTTTCAACTTCGCTGATTTTCATCGGACCCAAGGATTCCAGATCTTCACTCAGCATTATTGCTGCACGCTCTGACATGCTGGAAAACAATTTTTCTTTCAATTCATCGCTGGCCGTTTTCAGGGATACCAGCAAATCCTGATGTTGTATTTCCTTAATGACAAGTTGAACTCCAGTGTCATCAATTTTAAGAATGTCCTCATAAGTAAACCTCAAGCTACGAATCTCGCTGACCATCTCCGGATCCACTTCTTCCATAGAGTTTAATATATCCGCTTCTGTCGCCCTGTCCAGAGACGCCATCATTTTAGCTGCCACCTCAACTCCCCCCAACTTGTTTCCCGATACAGCCAAAGATGACCTGAATTCATTCTGCAGAGCCTCATCCAAGTCACGAATGACACTCGGTGACACCCTTTCCAAAGTCGCCAGGCGATGAACTATTTCCATACGTTTGCCCTCGGGGATCGCCCGAAGAGTCTGGCTTGCAGCATTGCCCTCGAGATGCGCAAGAATAATTGCTGCGGTCTGGGGGTGTTCATTTTCAATGAATGAAGCGATGACCTTGGGGTCAAGAAGCCGGACGGTTTCCAATCCCCCGCTCATTTCTTCTCCCGGTGTACTGATATTATTTAAAATCTCGGTGGCCTTTGCCGGATCAACAGCTTTCATCAGAGTGGTTTTAAGAAAATCCATCCCACCCATGTTAAATCCACCGGAACCGGTTGAGACCATACTATAAAAATCCTTATTGACAGAGTCCATGAGCTCCATGTCTATCTCACCCAAAGTTGACATATAGTTGCCAAGGATCTGGATCTCTCTCTCATCCATATTCGCCAACACTTGTGCCGCTTTTTCTTCCCCTAGATTCATCAGGAAGATGGCGGCTTTTTCCGGTCCATTGATTTTCATAGTTAACCTGTTTTAAGATTTCCCTTTAGGTTCTTTTTCCCGCATCCATTTGCGGATCACGCCAGCAGTGTATTTAGGATCTTTGTGGACAAATTCCGCTACCGATCCCCGAACATGCGCTGATTCGGAAGCTATTTCACTAAGGCGGCGTTTCTCTTCATCCACCGCGTCAAAATCCCCCGCGCCCAGATGCTCCGTGTCCGCAACCACTTCCACCGACATCGTCATCCAATTAATGATGGGGCGGATGATGCGGGTGAAAAACAGAACGAGGAACACCAGGCCCACCACCAGTTTTCCGACTTCCATGGCAAGGTCTATCTGTTCCGCACGAGCGATGTCTTTCTTCTGAGCTTCTAATTCAGTTCGATCAAATTGAATGTTCTCAACCTGGATGATATCTCCTCTTTCCCGATCAAATCCTACAGCAGACTGGACGATTTGCAGGTACTTGTCCATGTCTTCCTGCGATCGCGGTTGATATGTCAACGGATCTCCCGCCATGGTGCCATCGATCATCACCGCGACACTGAGCTTGGAAATCCCTCCGAGAGGTTTCGAGACCCTTCGGACGACCTTATTGATTTCATAATTGAACACAGCATTCGATTTATTCCGCTGCGCCGCCTGTCCAGCAACTCCGCCAGGAGACCCGCCGGAAGGTACCAGAGCCTGAACACCCGGAATTCCCCCTGGAGGCACAGCACCCGTAGAATTTTCGCTGACCTGATTTTCACTTCTCACGACCTGAGAGTCCGGGTCATAAATTTCTTCGGTCCTTTCCACCTTCTCAAAATCCAAACTCGCCGAGACTTTAGCGATCACTTTTCTCGGTCCTAATGCGTCTTCCAGCATTTTGATAATATTTTGTTGCAGCTCCATTTCCACTCGCGATTTCTGTTTGAAATTGGATGCCGACATCATCGCTTCAGCAGAGGGTTCTATGCCGCCGGAAAGCAGATTGCCTTTCAGGTCGACCACCACCACATCCTGAGCAGAAATGCCCCCGACACTGGCGGAAACCAGATGAACGATTCCCTGTATCTGGGTTTCGGTCAAAGTTTTACCGGATTTTACTTTCAACGTCACAGAAGCTTTACCCTTGGGTTTATCCTTGCGAAACAGATTGTCTTTAGGAATAACCAGATGAACCCGAACCTGGGCCACCGCGTCAAGGGTTTTAATAGTACGGGTCAACTCACCCTGCAGAGCTCTTTGAAAATTCAATTTCTGCACAAATTCCGTCATTCCCAACGGCGTGTCCTCAAAAATTTCCAGCCCCACATCGGAACCTTCCGGCAAACCTTCACTGGCCAACTGCAAACGCACTTCATGCAACTTGTCCGAAGAAATACGAATCGTCCGGCCTTCATTGGAAAGTTCAAAGGGAATTTTCTGGTTTTTCAGTTTATCGACAATTGCCCCAGCGTCTTGCTGGGAAAGGTTGGCATAAAGAAGCTGGAAGTCCGGGGTCTTCAACCAAAAAGACATCACCAGTAAGGATGCCAGAGCCAAAGCCACAAGAGACAGGGCCGCCACTTTCTTGCCTTGTGAAAGTTCGTTGAACCGTTCGCCAAACTGTCGTAAAAAATCCAGAAAGTTTTCCATGGGAGTTTTAATTTAAAGGTTTTTAATTTTTATCATTACCGACCCAGGTCAATCGCCCGGATGGCCATAGCCTTGGACGCATTGAGCGCCGTAACATTTGCTTCAAATGATCGTTGCGTCGTAACCATATTCACCATTTCCGTCATTTGATCCACATTGGGCATGGAGACATAACCCAAGTCATTAGCATCGGGATGGCTCGGGTTGTAAACCATCCGTGGTTCCGACTGATCTTCAACCACATCCGCGACCTGCACTTGAGTCAGCTTGTCACCCAACGCGTTTTTAAACGTGTTGCCAAATTGATCATCCAGGGGTAAAGCGGTGATCAGGACATCTTTCCGGCGATAAGGCCCACCTTCCGGAGTCCGCGTGGTCTCCAAATTGGCCAGGTTGCTGGAAATAGTTTCCATCCGCTTGCGCTGAACACTCAAGCCCGATGAACTGATTTTCATATTTGTCAGAAAGTCCATAATCCTCGTCTTCCCAAAAAAATTTCGTTTTGTATTAAAAGAGGGCTTTATCCCCTCTACACCGTTTTTTAGGTAAATAGAGCAAATTTCGTACCATTAGCCATTGAAAGCAAAAAAGAAAGCCGGGAGCGAAGCAACCCTTTTATTTAAACCGAGTTACAAGGATATGGTCAGGAGGGTAAGGGCGGGAATATTTTCCAGGGAAAGGCAAAATCCGTCATAAAATTGGCTCCTGCCGGTTGAGCGAGGGAGGACCCTATTCCTTGCCGTATTCGTTGAGTTTGTTGCGCAGGGTGCGGATGCTGATGCCTAAGGAATCGGCGGCTTTGGTTTTGTTGCCGCTGAACTCCTCAAGAGTTTGCTGGATCAACTCTTTTTCCATGTCATAAATCGTTCCCGAGAGTTTCGGCGCAGCACCTTTTTTTCCGGACGAGAGGGGCTCGTCATCGAAAAACAGGTTCGCCGGAAGCAACGTATCGCCCTGGCACATCAGGCAGGATCGTTCGATGATGTTTGCCAGTTCTCGGATGTTGCCGGGCCAGCGGTATTTTTTCAGCAAGGTCCCGGTTGCCGGGTCTATCTTAACGGGGGAGCGGGAGTTTTCCTGACAAAACTGGTTCATAAAATATTCTGCCAACAGCGGGATATCATCCTTTCTTTCACGCAGAGGAATAAGGATCAGGGGAACCACATTCAACCGGTAATACAGGTCTTCGCGAAATTCCTGATCCTCAATCCGGCGGCGGATGTCCCTGTTGGTGGTGGCAATAACGCGCACATCCACAGGGATAGGCGCCTTGCCGCCCACTTTATCCACTTCATGTTCTTGCAAAACTCTGAGCAGCTTGGCCTGTAAAGGCAGGCTCATCTCTGTAACCTCATCCAGAAGCAACGAACTTTGATGCGCCAGTTCAAACTTTCCTTCCTTATTTTCCGTGGCTCCGGTGAACGACCCTTTTTCATGACCGAACAGTTCTGACTCCAGCAAGCCTTCTGGCAAAGCGGCGCAGTTGACGGCCATAAAAGGTTTGTCGGCGCGGGGACTGCATTGGTGGATATAACGCGCAAACAATTCCTTACCGGTTCCCGTCTCTCCCATGATGAGAACGGTCGATTTGCTGTAAGCAACATTCTCGGCAAACTTCAGGAGTTTTTTCATTTCCTCATCCTGGGTCACGATTCTTTTTGTGACTGAAGAGTCGGCTTTATCGATAATACCTGACGGACGGACAGGAGGAATATAATCCTGCGGATTTAAAAACGCACGCTTCACGGTGGAAACCAGAACATCGGCGGAAAACCCGGAACCTTTTATCAGATAATCAAAGGCACCCTCCTTCATGGCCTCGACCGCATTGTCAATGGTTCCATAGGCGGTCATCATGACCACTGGCGTCCCGGGCGAACGCTCTTTGACCTCACGCAACAATTCCAATCCATTCAGTTTCGGCATGCGCACATCTGTCAGAACCAGGTCGAACTCATGGTTATCAAACTGCTCCAGCGCCTGTTTGCCGTCTTCCGCACAAACGAGTTGGTAATTCTCGCGCTGAAGGGTTGTTTCCAGTGCAACCCTCATTTCGGATTCGTCATCGACGATTAGAATTTTTTTGGGAACATTATTTTTCATCGAAATCCTCATCCCAACAGGGAATCTTGACCTTGAAAGAAGTGCTCTTACCCTCTTCGCTCACGGCTTCAATCGTCCCCTGGTGAGCTTTGATAATATTATGCGATATGGCCAGCCCCAATCCTGTCCCTTTATCCTTGGTGGTGAAAAAGGGATTAAAAATTTTTGCCAGGTCATCAGCCGAAATTCCCCCACCGGTATCGGTAACCGTAACGGTGATGAATTTGCGGGCTGCCGCGCCGCCATCATTTTCGGCCACCGGTATAAGAGCCTTACGAGTCTGCATGCGCAATTCTCCCCCATCCGGCATGGCCTGAATGGCGTTGCGAATCAAATTAGGGAAAACCTGCCGCAATAACTCCCGGTCCCCATTCGCCAGCATCTCTTCTTTGGCAAAGTCACGCACCACCTTAACATTTTCTGGCACTCTGATATCATCCAAACCGTCCAAAAGTTGCGACAACAAAAGATTGATATCGCATTGCTGGCGAGAAGGCTTGGACGATTTAGCGAATAGCAGAAGAGTGGATATGATGCGGTCCATGTTCTGCACACCCGCGCGGATATGCTGAACCAGTTTGGCTTTTTCGGGATCTTCTTCCAGATCTTTTTTGAGCAACGAGGCAAACAACTCGATACTGCCCAGCGGGTTCCTGATTTCATGAGCGATTCCAGCTGCCATCTCTCCCATTTCCCGAAGCCTCTGGTTACGGTGGGCCAACTCCTCCAACCGGCGCAGGTCCGTCCTATCCTGCAGGATCAACACGGTTCCTATCTGGCCGCCATGATTGTCCCACACCGGGGAAGCGGAAACACGAGCATGGATTATTTTTTTATCCTGAGTGGTAATATCCTGATCCCGGCTGACTGTTTCCCCGCGATTTTTTTCCAGCCTGGACACCATGGTTTCAAACAAATCGAACGGGAAAACTTCTTTCAGGGTTTTCTCTAAACAGTTTTGCGGCTTTAAGCCTGTCAAGGTTCCGGCAGTCTGGTTGAAGGTCGTGATCTGCCCAGACCGATCCACGACAATAACACCGTTAGTGAGGCTTTCCAGAATATCGTTTAAATAATTTTTAACTTCCTCTTTTTCAACAAGGTTTTTTTCCAGCTCCTTGTTTTTATCCGCCAACTCCAGATCGAGCTGCTTGACTCTAACTTGCAAGTCATCATAAGAACGCTGCAGTTGTTCGGTGACCTCATTGAAGGCCTCCATATTCTTAATGAGGGCTTCAATATCTTTGCTGCTTTCTTTGCCAGCTTCAGTCATGGTCGGAGAACCTCCGCCTGTAACCTGCAATATCTCTATTTTTTCGGCAATCGTTTCTCTCGGCTCGATGGGTCATAGCTATTTGCCTACACGGCTAGTGGGCGGAGTACCTCCGCTGGTAACTTGCAATATATATTTTTTTGCTGGAAATTTCTTCTCTCGCCAGCGTGACGTTGGACTCAAAGTACAATGACATTTTACCGCTAGCAACGATGCTCTCAGTTCAGTGGGCCATGGCTATCTGCCGCCACGGCTAGTGGTAGGTTAAATGAAAGACACACTTTCATTATAAAATAAAATCACCCTTCTTTTAATTGTTTTTCCCATTCGCGGATTTTGGCCTTGGATTCCGCTGCTTGCCGAGTGAGGTTATCTGCATTTTCAGTTTTCGCCAGCCGACTCAAGCCTTCTGTGACCTTTGAAGGATCACCGAGTTGCTCAAGACTCTCGATCACGATAAAATCCGCCCAATCCCTAAGTGAGTTATCGGGAAAAAGTTCCCGGGCCGATTTCAACGCTTCCAGAGCCGGACCAAAACGATTCAACTTATAGAGAGATGTGCCCAGACTGTAATAAGCCTTCTGGAGGTATTCGGGAACCACCCTTTCCTGACGGTCATAAGTCTCAATCACCTTTTGATAAGATTGCACAGCATCCGCCAGTTGATTCATATCCGTATACGTTTCCGCAATGAAAAAATGAACTTCCGCCTTGTCTTCAGACTTCGCCAGCAAATCTTCATAGGCATTGAGGGCTTCTAAATAATCCCCCTTCCCTTTCAAAGCATCGGCCAAAAGTTTCATCGCATCTGGAATTCGCTTGCTTCTGGGGTAAGTCTTTAAAAATGTCTTCCCGACTAAAAGCGCTTCGTCGTAGCTTGAATTTTCCAAGTGAATCTGGCCCAGGTTTAGAAAAACCCGATCCCGATATGTTTTCTGAGAATCAATCGCCTTCACTTTTTCATAGAGTTTGACCGCTTCAGCAAACATACCGATCGCCTGATAAGCTTCCCCCACTTGAAGGAGGGTTTGGGGATTGTTAATATCCCTTATAGGAAGACTGACAAAATCGCTGTAGGAATAAAGAATGGGCAGGTTGCCCTCCTGCTTGGCATATTTGTCGATCAAGGCAATAAGAGATTGCCGGATATAGCGATCAGCTTCCTGGAAAAACCGGGATTCCGGTCCCAACGGTAAAAGCTTTTTAAACTCCGCTATCGCCTTCAGGTAGTTTTGCTCCAGCAAATAAGCGATACCCCGGCTCAGGGTCACCTCCGCAAGAATATCAACGCTACGAGCCTCAGAAAATATTTTCTCGTAGGTCTGAAACGGCTTGTAGTAGGGATCCACATCAAAAACAATGTCTTTGATTTTCAAACGTGGCTTGCGAACTCCAATATCGGCCATGCGGACTTTCCCATACTGGGTTTCTGCGCTTTCTTCCCGGACTTCGTTGCCCTCTTCATTCAGAACGAGCTTGCCCTTTTCATCCCGTTTCAGGTCTTTTCTTTTTCCAGATTCGTCAAAAACGGCCAGAGCATTCTGATATTTTGCCTCCACAATAAAAGAATCACCGATTCGATTGAGCGCTTTATGCGCGTTCTTGGAAACCGGATCCAAATTCAGCAGATTGAAAAAATGCTTCCGGGCTTTCACATAATTTTTTTGTGAAAAATAGATTTCTGCCATGACAAAATTGATTTCAGGCTTCTCATTGAGTTCGCCCGACCAGCGTCTGGCTCCAGCTTCAAAGATCTTCAGCGCTCGAGGATAATCTTTTTGCTCAAAAAACTTGTTGGCGATTTCAAAAATTCCCGCCTTGGCCTTAATATTTTTTGGAGACTTTCTAAGTATCTTCTGAAACGCATTAAAAGCATCATCTAACCGACCCTCTTTCATCAGCATGGCGGCCAGGCTGTTTTTCCGAACCTCATTATAAAGACTGCCCGGCTTGGACTTGAGCCCTTGATTGTAAAGCGTTCTGGCCTCCAGGCTATAACCAATTTCATCAAAAATACTGGCCACCTTCAACAAAGCATGGTCGTAAAATTTTGATTTGGGGAATTGCCGCATCGCAATTTTGTAAGAAGCTAAAGGCCGGTCAAGAAATGGATTCAATTCTTTAAAAGTGACGCGGTATTCCGCCTCCGCTTGTAAATAAAAGATATGGTCGAGGTATTTGCTTTCAGGATATTTGCTCTTGAATTCCCTAAGTAATTTCGCGGCGGAAGAATGCTCCCCCTTCTGAAATGTTGTCAAGGCTTTCTGGTAATCTTCCCAGCCGTTCTTTTCCTTGTCTTCCTCGGACTTGGCAACCAGTTGCCGGATTTCCTTCGGGCTATAGCCCTTCAACCTGGCTTTTTTGGGTAGCGGTGCCAACTCGGCGGGACCAGGCTCAACGCCTGTCTGGGCTCTGGGTTTTCGTTCTGACTTGCCTATCCGGGGTCTCAAAATGGGTCGGCTCTCACCTTTAAGATCTAAAATGATCTGCGATTTTTGCGGATTCAAAGAATGAAAAAATCGGGTGTTTGGATTTTTCAATAAAAAGGTTATTTGCAAATCTTCCTTGACGGAAAGGACTGAGTATTGTTCTAGATTTTTATCCTTAAACGACTTACTGGTTAGCCGGGAACCTTTTGCAGTTTGTGGCAGGATAAGTGTGATCTTCTTGTTGGCAAAATCCGGCTTGACCTGATAAGAAACCGGCCCGGTCAGGTTGACCAGAATTCGGGTATAAATAGGGTGAGGTCCTATTTTTATCGTGGAAACCTGTGATCGTCGAACGGGTTCAAATTCATCCTGAGCCCAAGCGAATTGGCAGGCTCCCTGCATCCCAATCAGGGAAAGCAGGAGCAACAAAAGGAGCTTGATAAAATTTAAGGGAATAGTCATAATTTTTGACGTAATTGCATTTTTCTGTATTATAGAGCAAAAACTATACCAACCCAGTTCCAGAGTACCGCCTCCTCAGGATTAGCAGGGCTAAAATCTAATTTTTAAAACGTTTTAGTCGATAATATAATATAAACAGCTCTATTGATTTTTTCGACCATTTCCCGGAAAACATGACCTTTCCATGGGAAATAGCCGGAAATTTGACAGATTCAGGAATAAGTACGCAGTTCCACGGATTTTCAGGAAACGAGCAATAAAAATGAGTTCCACTGAATACGAAAAGTTGAGATGGCAGGAAGCGGAAACCGTCCGGAATCTTCTGAAAAAGCAAAATTCGTTGCTGGGCGATTCCCTCGAAAATCTCGACCACCTCATTTATCTTCAGAAAAGTATTAACCTTCTCAGTCTGCAGGAAATTTGCCGGGTCATGGTGGAAAAACTTCCGTTTATTTTATCGGTGAAGTATTTCTCATTTTTTCTTTTCGATAAAAACCGGCGCAGGCTGAGCCTTGTCAGCCACAATCACCCTGACATGAAAGAGGGATATTCTTTATATCAAAATGATTCCCCTGTCATGAGGGAGGCGATGACTTCTGGAAGATATATTTTTGAGCAGGATTTTACTGCCTCACGTTATTTCCAGGGAAGAAAAAATCCTCTCTTCACCTGTAATTTTTTTGTCACCATCCCGTTGATGATCGAAAATGAAATCATCGGGGTTATGAACCTGAATGATAATGACAAAGGTCTCTACAATGTAGGGGATCTGGATTTTGCGTTGAATGTTTCCGAGTTCGTTGCCCTTTCCATAAGCAACGCCATGCTCTATGAACGAGCAGAAAAACTTTCTATAACAGATGGCCTGACGGGTTTGGATAACCACCAGCAAATGCAAACGCTCCTGAAAAATGAAGTTGTGCGTTGCCGTAGATATAATTCCCCACTTTCAGTGATCATGATGGATATCGACCATTTCAAGGGGGTCAACGATACCCATGGGCACCAGAAGGGTGATGAAATTTTATTAGAATTTTCTGCCATTGTGAAAAAGTTTTGCCGATCTAACGACGTGGCTGCCAGATATGGAGGAGAGGAATTTTTCCTGGTCCTGCCAGAAACCCAGATAGCCGGAGCTTTGCATATCGCCGAACGTATTCGCGAAGAAATGGCCAGCCATAAATTCCAGTCCAAGGGCAAAGGTTTTAAAGTAACAGTGAGCTGTGGAATTGCTGCATTTGATTCCGCCCGCATGCAGGAAGCGGCAAGCTTGATTAAAGTCGCCGATCTCGCTTTGTATAAGGCTAAAAATGAAGGAAGAAACCGTACTATTCAGGGCTCCGCCGATGACCTCCTTGACGCTTGACCGTTTCCGGTCTTTAAAAAACTTACCTTCCCTGCCGGAACAAATTGATAATGTTCTCATGACTACGGGAACCACATCATCCATGGATTACAGCATTGTGGAAATGATCCAGTACGATCCCGCTATGGCCATGGCCGTGCTAAAGGTCGCCAACACGCCCATATATGGTTATCCTGGAAAAATTTCTTCCTTGCAACAAGCCGCAGGCTTACTGGGTCCGGGTGCGATAAAAAATATTATTTTGCGCACTCCTATCATTGAACGATTCTCCGATACGTCCTCGGAAGTGTTGTCCATTGATTATCTTCAATTATGGATTCACAGTGGTGTCACAGCGGCTGTATCCGGAGGACTGGGAAGATTTATTGGCGGCATGGAGTCGGATGTTAGTTTCACTGCCGGACTCATCCACGATGCCGGCGTGATCGCTTTAACGGTGTATTTCCCCACCGCGTTTGCCAAGGTTCAGGACTATATGGACGAAAATCAAGTTGATTTGATAGAAGCGGAGAAACAGACGCTCGGGTTTTCCCATCTCGAGGTGGCTGGAGAGATGATGGCGGCATGGGGCTTTCCCCCGCAACTTTCCCAAGTCATTCTGCAATATGTGGCACCTGAAAAAAATAAAATAAACTGGGAAATAGCCGGGGTCGTGGCTTTGGCAAAATCCCTCGCCTCTGAATGGGGCTTTCCCAGTGGCTTAAAAGGTGTTACTGAAACAGAACGAGACCGCTTGCTGGCCCTCTTGGGAATTTCCGCAAAAGAATTACAAAAATGGGAACCTGAACTGAGAAAATATGCCGAGTTTGCACTGGATACGATGAAAATTTCCTGAGGAGGGAAGAGCCTGCCTTTATAAGTCCGGGCCCATCAGACGAATAAAACTTAGCAACAGATCTGGATCGAAATCGTGAGCCATCTGTTTTTTCATAATAATCAGCGTGTCAAAAGCACTCAGAGCTTTTTTATAAGACCGCCTTGTCGTCAAGGCATCATAGACATCCATGAT
Organism: uncultured Nitrospina sp.; assembly: GCA_937891765.1. Classification (GTDB taxonomy): domain Bacteria; phylum Nitrospinota; class Nitrospinia; order Nitrospinales; family VA-1; genus LS-NOB. The sequence goes on along the minus strand of CALAGQ010000020.1, from coordinate 59,205 downwards.
TTTGCATATTCGCGCAAACAAATGGATTTCATTGCCAATTTTCCCAAGTGGGTAGCCACCGCCCTTGAATTTTTCATGATGCTCTCCGGCCATTCGCACGACATTGCCACCAAAACAATTCATCCCGGAAAGGATTTTTTCCCCCTCCGTAGCGTGGGCTTTCATTGCTTCAAACTCTTCATCGGTGAGCTTGCCATCCTTGTTGATCAAGGAGTGCTCTATTTTCGATTTGCCAACATCATGCAACATTCCTCCCAGAGATAATTGCTTGATATCGTTTTTAGACATCTCGCTTTTCACACCAAAAGTCATGCAGTATAATCCGACGTTAACGCTATGGGTGTAAGTGTAGTAGTCTTTGCTGGTTATTGCCGCAATCCCGTGGAATCCCGCTTCTGCGGTGGTCATGCACTCTTCCATCATTTCCATGACTTCTTCGGAGGTTTCCAGAATCTTTTCTGAAGTGTTATTATCAAAAAATTCCTTCATTACCCCCTTGGAAACTTCATAAATTTTTTCGGTTTTTACCTTGGTCGAAACATCCGGGTCGGCCATCACCGCTTTCAGGGAATTGGTGGCATACTTGTAATATTTGAACAGGTCTTCTTCATGAATATAAAAGTCCTGATCGGTGCCCTCTTCCAGAAGTCGTATTACCTTTTCCTGATGTTTGCGCTCCGTGCTGGCAAACTTTACAAATTTCTCGACGCCAAAACTATCCGTTTTATAGAAGATATCAAAAGCTTCATCCCCACCCTTTGCGAGGAATTCGATATTGATCTCCCTGAATTGGCCTTCCTCCGTTACCGTGTCCACCCTACCCCCGCAAAATAGATCACACTCAATATTTCTTTATGATAATGACCAAAGAAAGAAATTTAACAAGTTTATTTTTCTGATTATAAACCTTTAAAGCACTAAAAGTAATGCTATTTTACTATAGATTTTGCAAATTTTTACACTGCACTACTCACCTCGACTAAGATGGTGCACCCATAATAGGCTGAAATTCATAACGTTCTGCGAAATATGAATTCACTGAGAACAATTTTTTAAGGAATATAAATCTGTATTGAAGAGGAGTTAGCAGGCAGGTTTCTTGTACACTTCATCAATTCTGGAAAGAAAATAGATGATGGATCGCGTGCACCCCAATAAATCGGGCATGGACAAACTTTCCCCCGGCTCATGCATTCTGGCATCAGGATCATAAGCGCCCAGACAAAGGGGATAAACATTTCCCAAAGCCTGCATGAGTTTTGCCACAAAAGGAATTGTGCCTCCACATCCGTAAAGACATGCTTTCTCACCAAAACCCTTTTCCAGAGAATCCAGTATCAGAGGAAATACCGGATGCTCGATTCCAATCATCCACGGAGAAGCGCCCTTGTCAGCCTTGATATCCAACTTAAATCCCAGAGAAATATTTTTTTCAAGATGGGAACGGAGCGCCTCTGCGGCTTGTATTTCGTTATTGCCGGGAGCCAACCTTATTTCTACCCAGGATCTGGCCGACTTTTCCTCGAAGAGATGAGCCGATAAATCGTGATCGGCTCTAAGGGATTGCGCTCGAGCCATTCCTCCTTCCGAGGCTCGTAGTTCTTCAAGTTCTGGATGCCAGCGGCCTGTAGAAGAAATAAGTTCATCGATCATGCAGGCCAATTGCAATTCAGGAACGGGAACCGGCCCGCCATTGACTCCCGAATGAGGATCTTTCTCAGCCGAATGCAACAGGATATCTATCGACAATGGGTTCTCGCTGACCACTGCAATTTTCATTTCCAAATGATACCGATTTTGCTCAGCAAGAATTTTCTCCAACCGTCTTTTGAATTCTTTTGGATCATTGATATCGGGGAAAGTCAGGCGGGCTCCAGCCACTCCCAAGATCACACTGCCCGAAACCCGATGTCCCGGACGGGCATTTGCAAACGAAGTTCTTAACTGCGCAACCAGTATCGAAGGAATGTCTTCAGGAACCGTAAGCCGGGTGCCGGGAAGAAGCCCCGCAGTCTCTTTCAAAGCCGATACAGAAGTCGGAACCCGGGAATAACCTGCACGTTCAGCATCCGTCACCAGCTGGTCCGCACTGGAAATTTCCTCGATTCTCAGGGAGTGATCCTCCTGAATGAGCGTTGCCAAGAGCTTGTAAAGAGCCGTTTGCTCATCAATGACAACCTGGGCTCGTTCGGCGCTAACCATCACATCCATCTGAACAATTCCGCGCAAGGATGTAGTGAGGCCCGGCTTACCTTGAGCCGGATTGACCACATCAGTGATCACGACACAATCGGTGTCTTTGAAAAATTCTTTATTTTCCTGGATTTGGTCAATCAGGCTGTGGGAACCGCTTTCTTCTTCGGTCTCATATATTATTTTAATATTGCAGGGAAGCAGTTTTTCTCTGCTGTTGTCCCCCGCTTTAATATCGTAATGCCTGAATAATGCGTCAATGGACATGCCAATCGAGACGACTCCACTCAGATCATCAGCGGCCCCACGCCCATAGGCCCGGGAACGGTCTTCATTCCATCTCAACTGTGTCGGAGGAATTCCGCCCCACTTTTCGAAACGCCCGTCATCCATATAAGGTTGCTTATCGAGGTGGGCATAAAAAAGAACTGTCGGCTTCGTTGCGGAGACAAAAGTTTCTGCCATCAATATGGGAAATGGACTACTGGAACACGAATCATTTATTTTGACCTCGGACAGACCAATTTCCAAGAGGTAATCGCGGGCACATTCAAGAATTTCCCGCATATCACTGGGTGTGGTGCGATCCCCCTCAAACTCGTTGACACCAAAGCTCCGGCTATCAATAGCCACCATTTGCTCGAGTATCTGTAAATGCTTTTGCACCAGTTCTGAGTCAGGACGAATGACCTCAGAACAAAAAGACTCAAGAAGTTCTGAATTCATTTCAAGGCGGGTGCCGAAAACGTAGCCTCCGGCGCAGGTTCGTGATGAACCACAAAATCGGTAGAATGATGATCTTTCACAATAACCCAGTTATAAAATCGTTTAACCAGGAATTTAAAGTGGCTGTAATTTTTAATGCTTAACAGATTGCGAATCAATATCCTTGGACGTAGATAAAATTTTAAAAACGCTTTCTTTTTAATTTCCAGAAGTTCTTCCCTTTTAATTCCCGGCGGGGTGTAGGCGGCACTCATAATATAATAATTATCCCAATCCACGTTATCAATCTCGCCGTTTTCCTCAAGAAGATGGTAACTTTCGGTGCCGGGAAGCGGTAAAAATGTAAAATAATTAGCTCTTAGCAAAGGAAGTTCCATGGACAGGTCAATGGTATCCTGGATGGTTTCCAGGGTCTCTTCGGGAAAACCCAGAATAAAAAAAGCGGCGATGTCGAAGCCATGCTTTTTTATCAGTTTCACATCCCGGTGAATCTTGTGGACCTTGGTTCCCTTCTTCATTTTTTTTAAAATTTCATCGTTCCCCGATTCCACAGCAATGCTCACCAGATAGAGCCCTGCCTCTTTTAACAACTCGAGCAATTCATCGTCAAGATAATCCATTCGGATGCCATTCGGCATCGCTAGGCTGATATCCAGATTGAGGCTGATGATTCCCCTTACAATTGTTTTCGCGTAGTCAATATCCTGGGTAAAGTTGTCATCAACAATATGGAACTCCCGAATTCCATAATTGTGATACAGATTGGATATGTTTCTCAGGACATATTCCTTCGAATGATGGCGCAGTTTTTTTCCGGACAAAATAGGGGCCGAGCAAAAGGTGCAAGAGTACGGGCAACCTCGTGTCGTAATGATAGGAGCTATGGGGAACTTATCAAAAAAAGCGCCATGTTGCGATTCCGGATACAAATCAGGTCGAATCAGATCCCAAGCTGGATCGCCCAGCGAATCGAGATCTTCTTCCAGATAGACCGGGTTAGCGACAAGCTCCTGATCATTCTTCCAGACCAGACCGGGGATCGAAAAATAATCAGGTTCCGTGGTTGGATCATTCAGCATATCGATGAATTTCGGGAAACCCGTTTCGGCCTCTCCGGAAAACGCGAAATCCAGATTCTCCTCCAGATTGTCAAACGCCCGTATCGGATCGCTGGAAATATGTGCCCCCCCAACTACAGTAATGATGTCAGGATTCCATTCCTTGGTTGCCTTTAGCAGCTTTCGGACGTTACCCAAATCAAACGTGTAGCATTGGATGCCCACTACATCAGGACGCCAGTCTTTCAACACCGTCTGGACAAACTTGGCAGGACCAATATCTTCCTTAATACAATCAAGAATAAGAACATCATGACGGTCTCGAATTCTCTCCGCCAGGTACGCAAGCCCCAAAGAGGGTTGGATATGATCGCTTAAATTATTGGGTTTGACTAAAAGAACTTTCATATATCTGTCTAAAAAGAGCGAATATTCTTTTATTTATCGGCACTTCACATTTTGACCTTAATATGATCGTCTAAAATATTTAAAAGATCAAGCAAGATGCCTGTATTAGCTGGGCTAAGCTTTCTTTACTTCATGGGGTTCATGGTATAACATCGTTGACCAACAGGGATTTTCAAGGCTTTTCGAGTCCCCGGCCGGTGTTTCTACCATATGAATTTTCTCCCCTTGGATTGGAAATGTTGCAAAACCTTCAAAATTTTTTCAAGCTGTGCAAAATATTAAAGAACCGGGGAAATTGGCCCCTTATTTGGAAATCTAAAAGACAATTATGGAATTTTATTCTCTGCAGAAATGGCTTGATTCAAAAACCTTTTTTTTCTGCCATGAAGTACTGGTTTCAAATGCTCAAAGGACTGGACATTCTGGTTTGGCGACTTGAAACCTTTGGATTTTTATTCAGCCCAAAATTGAACGATGACGACAAGAAACATTTAAATCAATGCTTAAAATGACCGCGTCCGCGCCTCACATCTTGTTGATTTTCAGTTGTTGATTTTCAGCGCCGGTTTTTACTTCCACCCTTCAATCACCCAGAGCCTCTAATTTGAATACTGCACTGAACAACAAGAAGCTCCAGATATCATTCCTGATTTTTTCTTCACTTTTAATATTTCTGGGCCGGCAATTGGATACCGGAATCACTAATTATGACGATGCCTATTACGCCCAGAAGGCAAAGGAAATCCTGGAGTCTGGATCCTTCTGGCTCATCACCTTTGCTGGAGCACCTGCTGTTGACAACCCGCCGCTTCCTTTCTGGTTAACCGCTTTGGCCTTCAGCCTCTTCGGGGTTTCCAGTTACTCTGCAATTTTTTCTTCAGCCCTGTTTGGCACTGGGATCATTCTCACGACTTACCGGTTGAGCCTGTTACTCTATAAAGATTCCTGGATCGCTTTTGCCTCAGCCTTTGTTTTGCTTTTTCCTGGAATGTTTGTTGATGCTTCTCGCAGGGGCATGGTCGATATCCCTCTGGCATTTTTTGTCCTTCTAGCATTTTATGCTTTCTTTAAAGCCAAGGACCTTAAACCCTGGTATCTGGTTTTCGGTCTGGCCACCGCTTGCGCCATATTGTCTAAAAGTGTTCTTGGGCTTTTTCCTCTCACAATCGTCGGCGCTTTTTTAATTTTCAGCCGACAGTGGAGAGAGCTCATCAACCCCTGGTTTTTGTCGGGATGTCTGATTGCCTTCCTTTTAGGGTTCAGCTGGCATTTTATCAACTGGCAGCACTACGGACAGGCATTTATAAACGCTCATTTCGGTTCGCTGATTATCAACCGGAGCTTTGGTGGAGTTGCAAGCTCCTTTTATTTTCTGGGATACGCAAAAGACTTTTTAAAAAATTACTGGCCCTGGCTTCCTTTTGCGCTGATAGGCTTGGCACAATTTGGTAAGCGCGGTTTTAGAGAAAAAGATAGAACCGCCTTACTACTTTTCCTATGGCCTGCGCTCACCTTTTTGGTGATGAGTACGAGCAAAAATCAGACACTGCGTTATTTATTCATGATGTTTCCAGCCCTTGCCATTATCACTGCGAAAACTATTTCTGAATGGCTGGGGCCTGACAAAAAAAATCAAGCTCTGGCCATAATGGTCGGGGTTATCGCCACAACCATCCTGTTCGTCAACGTTACGTCCTTCAAGGTTAAAGTCACTCTGGCGCAAAGCAGTAAAGAAGTGCGGGAACTGGCCGCAGTTATAAATCTCAACACCCCGGAAAAGCAGACAATAGGCAACTACCGTCTCACCCCGTCAAACCCCAGGCTGGCGATGCAGTTTTATTCCAACCGTGTTCTGGAATCATCGGTCACTCGCGATCCCGAAGCATTAACGATGGCCCTATCTTCCAGTCCAAAAAAAACATGGCTGACCTCCATCGCAGAGTTTAGAAAATTGACAGCCCAGCATCCAAACAGAATTTATTTGATTCAAGCCAATAGCAAGTACGCTTTTTTTACTTCAATAGAAAATCGGGAAAACGTCCAATACGATTTCTCAGCAATGCGGTTACCCATCATCAAATAACCTTTTATCTATTCGACAAAAGATAGATCTTTTCCGTGAGGCCTGCAGCACCCGCGGACTCTGCTTTTCCCCAAAGCTCCTGCAACCTCTCCCAATTAACACGCCCTCTCAACCAGACAACGTCCTCTGCCACTATCTTTAAAGAGATGTCAGAAAAACTTTCCCGCAAATCTTTTTCCCGCATAACAATCAAAACCTTTTTATTTGTATCGATGAACTTTTGGATTTGTTCAGGCTGTGAAAGATTATAAGATTTTTGCCCTGTCAAGACACCCAGTCGCGCTCTTTGGTTTCCTAACCGGTATACCGCTATGGGATCAGATATCTTCTCCGCCAATATTTTCTCAGAAAATAACTTCATGGGATAACGATTGACATGTGGAAGCACTTCCCCGCTCAAAAAAGAAAATGCAAAAACTAGGGAAAAAGAAATAACAAAAACTTGTTTTCCGCATTGCCATTTCTTGTTAAGCCTTAAAACACTAACCCCTGCCGCTAAAAACACTATTGGCAAGAGAAAAAATTGCGCAGGGGTATAATAAATCATGTCTAAAACATACAACGCCACACCCGAAAATAGCGCGGCAGCAAAAAAAACTATCCCCGTTAAAATTACAGGGACCTTATGCCCCGCCCAGTTCAATCTCTCCCTTTCCATATCCGCAAAAAATTTTGCGACCAAAATGGCCACAGCTGAAGAAGCTGGTAGCATATAGCGGCTATGCTCTATCCCTAGCAGTGTGAAAAGAACAAGACACACAAGAAGCCAGATGTAGCAAAACAGAACCGACTCATTCTCCCGATCAAACAACAACCCGACACGAGTCTTTATGTTTTTGGGTATCTGCCTGAAGTATTCTGATAGTCCTGAAACCGGGGAACAACTGTAAATACCAAATTGCTGGAGAGCCGCCGCAAGAAAAAATAATATCCACGGCAGATAATAACGAAACAACACCCCAACGTAATAGAGGCTGAACGGAGTATCATTAACCAACCTGTTTTTGATCTCCGCCCCAACTATATGGTTCTTAAATTCATCGCCATGAAGAATAAACATCGTCGCAAACCAAGGAAGAATCACCAGCAACAAAATCATGATGCCCTGCCCAATACGCATTTGAGACAGGGACCTCTGTTTTTGGGCTGCCCATAGAAAAATTATTGCGACCATGCCGGGAATTATGACTGCCGGAGGTCCTTTGGTCATAAAGCCCAAAGCCATGGCCAGATAGAATAAATAGGCGTCTTTTTTCCCCCTAAAATCACTCTGGTATAAACGCACAAAAAAATAGAGTGCCAGTAGAACGAAAAAATTCATCACAATATCTGTGGTGGCCCATCGCGAAATCTGGAAATGCATGAAAGAGGCCGGTAAAATCAAGGCGCTGTATAAAGCAACTCGCCCTTCGAACAACCTGCTGGAAAGAAGATAAAGCAGTCCGATGGCAAGACTCCCAAAAAACGCAGAAGTCAGTCGAGCCGAAACCAGACTCACGCCAAATACCTTGTAAGAAGCGGACATCAACCAGTAGTAAAGAATGGGTTTGGCGAATCGTTTTTCATCGCGGTAAATGGGGGTCAGATAATCCCCTGACTCAACCATGTTGCGGACAGACTCGACATAATAATTCTCATCACTGTGGTAAGGAGGGACTCCGCCAAGCTCATAGGTCAGGGCCACGAAACAAAAAATCAACCAGAAGAATACAAGTTGTTTTTCTGTTGCCTTGCTGAAGAGATTTTTGAGGAAGGTCAACATTAAGTTAAAGAGGAATGAAAAAAACAGGGTTACTGAAAATTTTGAGATACCAAGCTAAACCACAAAATACTATCTTTCTAAAACATCACGATAATTAAATAGAAGAAATAAAGCAACCATGATAATCTTCAAAAAGAGTTTATCCTCTTTCCTCTAGTAGAGTATCAAACCGCATATCAATCCCTCTAAGAATTGATGAATGTGAAAATTTGCCTGCTCTGTTTCGACATTTCTAATAATTCCCTGGGGAGAGCTGCCTTGCTGGCCAGTGCCCTCGCACCCCGACACGACGTCAAAATCATTGGCACCTCAAAGAATGGAGATATCTGGTATCCCATGCGTAATAGTGGAGTTCCTATTCAAATATATCCTTGGAGCCGTTATCCTTCTTTCGTCTCTACCATACGCAAAATGCTTCGGGAAATGGATGCGGATATTTATATCGCCTGCAAATTACGACCTACAAGTTTTGGAATTGCTTTGCTGAAAAAATGGTTTTCAGGGAAACCCGTCATGGTGGACATCGATGATTGGGAAGCCGGATTCTATTATCACTCGGGTTTCTGGGGACGTGTTGGTCGTTTTCTGAATTTTTCCAATCCAAATGGTTTGCCATACACATGGCTCATGGAACGGCTTGTCAAATTTGCCGACTCCATCGTTGTCAGCAACAAGTTTTTACAGAACCGTTTTACCGGATGCCTGATACATCATTGCCGGGACACAACAGTATTAAATCCTGATAATTTTGATTCGCAGGAAATTAAAAAATCGCTCGGCCTGGAAAAAAATCGTGTGATCATGTTTATGGGCACTCCCCGGGCTCACAAAGGTATTGACGATCTTATCAAGGCCGTTGAAAGTCTGGATGATTCGGATATCCGGCTGGTTTTTATTGGTGCCGAGCCTTCTTTCGATCCACTTCGGAATAAACCCCTTTCCATTCAAAAAAAAGTGGTGGTGCTTCCCAAGATTCCCTTTGAGGAGCTTCCCAGACATCTCTCGGCAGCGGATATTCTGGTTGTCCCCCAAAGAGACACAACCGATACCCAAGGACAGATCCCGGCAAAACTGTTTGATGCCATGGCAATGGCTAAACCCGTAATTACCACCCGTGTCTCCGATATTCCTGAAGTGTTGGGAGGAAATGGTTACCTTGTTGAGCCCGGAAACGCCGAGGAACTTGCTAGCACCCTGCAGCATGTTCTGGATCATCCTGAAGAAGCCAGGGAAAAAGGCCTCCGGGCCAGAGAACGGTGCATTGAGCTCTATGACATAAAAGTCATGGAAGCAAAACTGCAAAATTTGATCGAGAAAATAATCGATTCGCCCTGAGGGTGGCTCGCATTCACACCCACAAATTTTCAAGTTAGCCCGAACCCACCTTGATAGGGTTTTACGCCCATGTCGATATGGTCTATAATGAAAAAAATATGGCATGCACCCTTTTGCTGACTTTGGCTTCGATTTTTTAAATGGAGTTTTGATTTATCTTGTTAAGTTTTCCCCGGGAAAAATTACCCAAAAATCCGAAATTTCTTATCATCAAACTGCGCTCCATTGGGGACGTGGTTTACAATACCGCAGTTTATGCCCCTTTAAAGAGAAGTTTTCCTGATTGCCACTTAACGGTACTGGTGGAGCACTTTTCGTTGGACATAGTCCGTAATCATCCAGATATTGACCGGGTTTTATCTTTTGAAAAAAAGTCATGGTTGCACCAGCTTGGGTTTTATTACCGGCTTTTCGCCGAGCGCTATGATGTCGTGATTGACATGCATGAGGGAACACGAGGGGCGGTCATGTGCTTTATCACCCAGGCCCCCTACCGCGTTGGCCACAAGTTCGCCAAACGATCTTTCTTGTACAACGTTAAGCTCGAATTTGGCGACCTCCACCCAAAACAGCCCATTGATTATCAAGTCGCCTTGATAAAAAAAATGGGCGTGAAGTTTGGCGAGATTGCTCCCTCCGTCCATATTTCAGAGTCAGCGCAAAGTAAAGCCGACAAACTATTGCAAGCGGAGGGAATTGGCCCTCACGAACCATTCTGCATTTTGCATCCCGGCGCAAAGCCTTATGATCGCTGGGAAGCTGAAAAATTCGCCCAACTTGCCGACACGATTTATTCCCAGCACCGCATGAAGACTTTATGGACCTGCGGGCCGGGACAAAAACACATGGTCGATGAAATCACACCAAAAATAAAAAATGCCCCCTATGCTTTTATCAGCGCGAACCTGCAGGAGCTTGGAGCCATAACCCAAAAAGCTCAGTTTGTGGTGTGCCATGATGGGGGTTATATGCATTTCGCAGCCGCTCTAGGAACTCCGGTGGTGGGCATGTTTGGATGGGCGAACCCTCAGATATGGCGCCCTCCCGGAAACAACGTAACCATCGTTTCAAAAGAAATAGAGTGTCGGCCCTGCAACCTGCAGACAAGAAAAGAAGAGTGTTGGAATGGCAGGCCTGAGTGCAAAATCCTCATCACCGTGGAAGATATTCTTGCAGCTATCGGCGAAGTTTATCCGGCAAATACTACGAGTTAGATTTTTCTGCCAGCATTTTTTCTACCTGCTCCCAAACCCTGTCCACCGTTATCCTTTCGAAATGGAACTCTCCCGGATCCTCCTCGTCAACAAAGTCCTTTCCTTCCGGGTCAATTTTTATGACTCGACATAAATGATCGGGAATCTCATACGGACCTGAACCCACAGATGAGATGGTTCCAAAAAGCGCTACAACCGGAGTTCTCACAGCAAACCCGATATGCATGGGGCCCGTGTCGGAAGTCACCATGAGCCCGGCCTGCGAGATAATGCTGGCGTTCACCCTGATCGGATGACTACAGACTTCCACCACCCGAGAGGTACTGAGTTGCTTCAAAATAGTGAGGGCTCGCCTTTTTTCATTCGGCCCACCTCCTAAAACTATATTCCAGGATGTTGTATTGAGAATTCGACTTGCAAGCTCACTGAAGCGTTCTACCATCCATCGCCTGCTTTCAACCGCAGCACCCAAATTCAGATAAACATATTTTCCGGGATTAAAACCATGCGCCTGCAAAATTTGTTGCGACCTGTCCAGAGTGACCTGATCAAAAAATATTTCCATCTGTCCTCCATCTGGTTTCACGCCAATCTTTTCCAGCATAATCAGCCTTCTCTCTATTCCATGGATATTGGCATCTATTTTCACGCGATGCGTTTCAGGTATCCAGTCAAGATTCTGGTGGCACCAGACAGGTAATGAACGGAACCAAGGCAACATCCGTCTAAAATTGCGGTTGGCATGAAAAAGATAAATAGCGTCATAATGCCTTCTCAATAATTTCATTCCTAGAAAGGGCTGGAGGTACCATTCACTACGGTATTTAAATATTTGGTTCAGGTAAGGATTAAAATCAAATAAAGGCTTCCAGGGCTCATTCACAATCAGGTCAATTTCTATTTCAGGAAAGTTCTTCTTCAAGGCCCGGATACCCGGAGTTCCCCAAAGGCAATCTCCCATTCCTGTTGCACTAACTACCAATATTTTTTCTGTCATCTATTCATTTCTTTTAAATAATCTTGCTCTGCATTCCACCCGAATGTTTAACAGGCATCTGCATAATATAAATCTTTACAGTAAAATTCTACTCTCAGCCTGTCCCGTTTATGGAGAGAGGTCGATAAGAGCTCGCTGAATTGCATTATGCTAAAAGGTTATGATAGAGTAAATCCCAATCATGATTCGCTGACCCTCATTCTTTTTGCAGGCCCTCGTATTGAAAGCCCTCCACATCCTACATTCTGAAGCAGCGACCGGTTGGGGCGGGCAGGAGATCAGGATATTTCAAGAATGTCAATCATTACTGGAACGCGGGCACCGTGTTTCCATTGTTTGCTCGCCTGACAGTCCGCTCGGCGAGAAGTGTGGGCAGTTCAGCCATCCAATGCTGAACTTTTTTCCATTGGTCATGAAACGGCCTTTCAGCTTACTGACCCTGTTTTCCCTGATAAAAATCATCAAAAATTGCCGACCTGATATTCTTCAGTCACACAGTTCTATAGACAGTTGGTTGATTGCCATGGCGGGTACACTTCTGGGCATCCCCATTATTCGAAGTCGGCATGTCATGATCCCGATAAGAAATCATATTTTTAATCGTTGGCTATATGCGAAGGCCCCCAGACGAGTCTTGGCCAGCGGCCGGAGCATTGTAAATACAGTCTCCGAAAATACCAGAATCTCTGTTGACAAAATAATTTCCGTGCCAGCAGGCGTTGATCTTAGAAAGTTTGATTTCCATATTAGTGGAGAGCAAATAAGAAATGAGTTGGGATTGAGTCCTCATCAACCTTTGATCGGTATAGTTTCTGTGATTCGTAGCTGGAAAGGTCACGAGCATTTCGTGGATTCTGCTCCTTTAGTTTTAGAAAAATTTCCAGATGCGCGATTTGCCATCGTCGGTTCCGGGCCTGCATACGAATCCATCCGCGCAAGAGTCAAAAACCAAGGTCTTGAAAAATTCATTTTTGTGCTTGGGCACCGTGAAGACATTCCAGAGGTCATGGCAGCACTAGATATCCATTGCGTGGCTTCGTTCGGCATGGAAGGCACAACCCAAGTCATTCCCCAGGCCCTTGCCATGAAAACCCCTACTGTCTCCACTCGCATGGATTCCATTCTACCTATCCTTGGGAATGGTGAATGGGGCATTTTGGTCGAACCTGAAAACCCTCAGGACATGGCCAACGGAATCATGAAACTTTTAAATAACCCTGAATTAGCCCAGTCGATGGCTGAAACAGGTTACACTTTCTGCAAAAATGAATTGAGCATTGATAAAATGATGGACCAGGTTGTAGCCGTTTATCATGACGTTCTAAGCAGTTCTTACCCTTAACCGTTTGCCTGCACCATGAAAATAGCCATCATCCGGCAAAAATTTGTTCTTTATGGAGGGGCCGAGCAGTTTGTGCAAGGCTATATTCAGCAACTCGCCGAAGCCGGACATGACATTCATATTTTTGCCAACCAGTGGTCCCCTTCCAATCACCCCAATATACATCTTCATCATGTTCCGGCCTTTAAACTTAATTCTTTTATAAGGACTCTTTCATTTGCATGGTTTTCAGCCAGAGCTGTCGGAAAAGAATCATTCGACATTATTCAAAGCCATGAAAAAACCTGGAAGCAGGATGTATACCGGGTTGGCGATGGATGCCACAAGGAATGGCTGGAACAAAGAAAACGTTTTCTCCCGGCCCTGAAAGGATTTTTCCTCTCCATCAACCCCTTTCACCGATTGGTTCTCAAGCTGGAAAAAAACCTGTTCGAATCGGGCCAGTGTAAAAAGTTCATCGCTATTTCCAAAATGGTCAAAAACGATATCCTCAAACATTATCACTGCCCGTCTGAAAATATTTCGGTGGTCTATAACGGTGTCGATCTGATACGTTTTCACCCTGAGAATAAGGACAGGTTCCGGACAGGGATCAGAAATGAACTGGGAATTCCGGAAAACTCTACTCTTATTTTATTTGTAGGATCGGGATTTGAAAGAAAAGGACTGAAAGCACTACTTCAGTCCACTCAATATTTTGGTGCTGAAGATTGGAGGCTGGTAGTAATGGGGAAAGGGAAGTGGAACAAATATCTTCAGCTCGTCCCCGAAAATCTGAGGAGTCGAATTATTTATAAAGAACCGGTTCTGGAAATTGAAAGGTATTATGCCGCCGCGGACATTTTCGCCTTGCCTTCCATTTATGAACCGTTTGGAAACGCCAACCTCGAAGCTTTGGCATCCGGGTTGCCTGTCATCACCACCCGCCATTGCGGCGCGGCGGATATCATCCAACACAAGCTGAATGGATTGGTTGTCGAAAACTCCGAATCCGCTAAAGAAATTGCCGACAACATCAACATCCTTTTTGATCAGGCCTTACGCCAGTCCATAAGCCAAAACGCCCGGGCTCTGGCAGAACAGTTTCCACCGGAAAAAAATACCAGCGAAATGTTGAAAACTTACCAGGAGATCATTCCCCTCAAGGCAAATAGACCTGCATAAAAAACTCTCTACGCCGCTGAATTGACGTTATCACGAGGAAAAACATATTCCATATCCAGCCTCTTCTTCACCCAAGCCGGAACCTGCTTGTGGCTGCTTGTGTTCAGGGTTTTGTTCGCTTCCGCAGTTTGGAAAAACGCATTCCAAAATGTTCTGCTCAGTTCTTGAGCGGAAACGATCTTTTTAGTCTCTCCTTGAGGATTCAAAATCTTCACATCGTAAAACATGGCTTTTCTCCCAAAAGGTCAATATTCGCATTGACCTTTTGAATAGCAAGGCCTTTGCCAAAACCTTCCGATTCAGGAAAAAATGACATAACTATTGAATTCACAAAGTGTTTGCTGAATGGGACTTAAGAGGAGGAAACACCAAAAATGTACAGAAAATTTACGTATTTTGTGTTTACGTATTTATTTATACAATTCCTGAGATAGGCGGGCTGGCAAAATTCGTAAAATAAATCCCAGTATTGTGTGACTATAAAAGCAGCAATATAAGAGGACCCCATTAGGTTTTGGAATGTGTGCCGTCGCAGAATGGAGAGTTCCCTGTGCGTCCGCAGTCACAAACCACATATCGTCGGGCTTCCTCAATGGTGAATTCTTTCGGGGATTTACCGGTATTTTTAGCGCTATGTGAACCATCGCAATATGGTTTGTTAGCAGATTCCCCGCAGGTGCAGAAAAAAAATTTGCCTGGGGTCTCATCTGTGAAAATAGGACTATTTTCGTAAGCCATGAATGATCCTTTGGTTTAAATTGTTAAAAAGAGAACGGTCGCAAATTTTTTAGAAGTTGTCAATGGATTTTCATTATACAAGCACTAAAGGGTTTCTATGAAAATACTGGTAACAGGAGCCACAGGTCTGGTTGGAAGAAATCTATTACCCCTCCTCAAAGACAAGGGGCATGAGGTCATTGCCTTGACCCGAGATCCAGACACCGCCGGAGTACGATTGCCCGTTGCCTGCCAGATAATCCGTTGGGATCCCCTTTCCCCTATTGGCCTTCCTGAATTACCTGAAGATATTGATGCGGTGATCCATTTATGCGGTGAAGGAATTGCGGAGGGACGATGGACCCGAAAACGCAAGCAGGCGATCTATGATTCCAGAGTTTTGTCCACCCGCAATCTACTCAACCTGTTCAGCAAGTCCAAACTCCCTCCAAAGGTATGGATTTCGGCATCCGCAATTGGCTACTACAAAAACTCCAGCCACCCCGCTCTGGAGGAAAACTCTCCATCCGGGGATGGTTTTCTGGCTGATCTGTGCAGGGATTGGGAAGCAGAAACTTTTAAAGCTGAGGCGCTGGGTATTCGAACACTGGCTTTACGTCTGGGAGTCATTCTCGGCCATGACGGGGGCGTCAGTGCTAAAATGCTGCCGCCATTTCGGATGGGACTCGGAGGCCCTCTGGGACATGGGGAGCAATGGATGAGCTGGATTCATGTCCGCGACGTAGCTGGGCTCATACTCACAGCCCTGGAAAACCCCTCGTACCTAGGCCCCATAAACGCAGTCAGTCCGTATCCAGTCACAAACAGGGAGTTCACCACCACTCTCGCGGGAATATTAAACCGCCCGGCTTGTTTTACCGTGCCGACTTTTGCGCTGAAACTTCTTTTCGGAGAAATGTCTGAAGTGCTGTTGGCCAGCCAGAATGTTTCAGCCCAAAAGGCCATCGGTCTTGGTTACAAGTTTGTCTATCCAAAACTGAAAAACGCACTGAAAGTCATTTGCGATCAGCCCGGCCACAAACTTGTCACCGAACAATGGGTGCCGCAACCTATCGACCAGGTTTTCGAGCGTTACTCCGATCCAAAAAATTTAGAAGACCTCACTCCCAAATTTCTTCATTTCAAAATCGTGAAAGTTTCTCATCCCAAAGTTCAGGAAGGAACCGTTCTGGACTATCAGTTAAAACTGCATGGCATTCCCATGCGCTGGCAGTCTCGAATCACCGACTGGGTTCCCGGCAAACGGTTTTCAGATCTTCAAACTCGCGGACCCTATGCCTTCTGGCATCACATTCATGAATTTTATGAGGACAGGGGCGGCACGGTTATTCGCGACAATGTGGCGTACAAACTTCCGGGATGGATTCTAGGAGATGTTCTTGCGCATGCCTATGTCAAAAAAGATTTGGAGAAAATCTTCATGTTCAGGAGACAACAAATCGAAAAAATCTTTGCACGCGATCCTAAATCCAACTCCGGATAAGCTTCCAATAAGCATTGAGCAAAGGGCTCAACACATAGTCCATCAACGGATTCTTCATACCACTCACCGCCAAGGTTCCCTGATATAACCGTGATATCTCTTTATCGCTCACTTTTCGGAAAAATCTTATTTGCCGGCGTTTTCTAGCTATCTGAAAAAAATTCCCAAAAATTTCAAAATAGCTTTTCACCTTGAGCCCCAACCAGCCGTGCGTCAGAGCATGAACAATCTGAGCCAGTTCTATAACAACCAGAGCCGGGAAAATCAAGACCAGAGTTTTGCACTCCATATTCTTGAAAAGGATATAGAGCCGGTTTTTTTCAGACCGATAAAACTTGTGCACACCTTTATTAAAACTATAGTGATGATGACAAACCGACTTGGGTGTCACCATCAACTTCCAACCTGCCAACCTGATTCTCCAAGATAGATCGTGATCCTCATGATAAAGAAACAAGTCCTCATCAAACCCGCCTACCCGCTCATACACTTCCCGGCTGAACATAAAAATTCCGCCGCAAGCAGTTTCGGTCAAAGACAACTCACCCTTGTCCTGCTGACCAAGCAGATTCGGATAGGCTATCCCCGTATAATTCACTAAAACTCCAAACGAGTTGATCATCGTTGAGCTGTCCGGCACCTGAACATCCCGGTGATAGAGAATTTTTGGGATCGCCGCTCCAATTCGCTTGTCGGACTCCAGCAAATCCACGAGATGCCCAACGCAATCGGGCTTCAGTTCCAGATCATTGTTCAAAAATAGAAAATAGTCCCCTGCCGCTTTTACCAGTGCCCGATTTACGGCTGAACCAAATCCAAGATTCTCGCTATTTTCCAATAAATGCACGGACGGATAAATTTCTTTCAACATCGCTTGCGAACCATCCTCCGAGCCATTATCACTGACCCAGATTTCCAGGTTCTCATACTCCTGCTTCAATAAGGATTGAAGGCACTCGGACAGGACGTCCTTGCCGTTCCAGTTCACAATAATTGCGGAAATTTTTTTCATCAGAAAAGTATGGGAGCGAAACAAAGGAAAAAAACACAACTTCACCAAGGGACGGATGGCTTCATATGTTGACCCGGCCCAGTATACCTATTATTCCCCTGTAAAACCAGACGACCTCCATTGAACTCCGCCTGCCTCTTTGATACCCTTCAGTAGTTTTTTAGCAGCACTTTCTTCAGGAGCGCCCATGCGCCTTTTTATTATATTTCTGACTTTATTTTCCTTCCTGCCTTCAGCCCGTGCAGAAACGCCGTTCAAACAGGCGCTTCCCGGATACACCTACCAGTTTCCCCGCGATGATTTTTCGCACAACGAGTTTCGCATCGAATGGTGGTATTACACCGGCAACCTGAAAGATGAAAAAGACCGTCCGTTCGGCTACCAACTCACTTTCTTCCGCGTCGGACTGGGAAACAACACGCCTGTCGACAACTCCTCCGCCTGGAAAATTGACCATCTCTATTTCGCGCATATGACGGTCTCCGATATTCAAAACAAAAAGTTTCACTTCTTCGAGCGCATCAACCGGAAAGGCATAAACAATGCCGGTGCCGCATCCAATCAACTGCATGTGTGGAATGAAGACTGGAGCCTGACCGCAAAAGATAAGTCCCACCACCTTGAAGCCATCGAAAAGGGAACTGGACTCAACCTGCAACTGACTCCGATAAAAAACCGTATCCTGCATGGCAAAGATGGGATCAGTAAAAAAGGCAGTGATCCTGGGAACGCCTCACATTACTTTTCTTTCCCGCGCATGGAAACCACCGGACAGGTTTTCCTGAACGGAGAAGCGATTGCCGTAACAGGGACCAGTTGGATGGATCACGAATTTTCCAGCAACCAATTGAACGACAACCTCGTCGGCTGGGACTGGTTTTCCATAAAACTCGACAACCAGGCCGAACTCATGCTCTACCAGTTACGTAATAAAACCGGTGGTAAAGACCCTCATTCCAGCGGGACATTAATATTTTCCGATGGCAAGTCCCGCCACATCGTTGATCACGAATTTTCCATAACCACCAAAAAGTTCTGGACCAGTCCTCATACCAAAGCCACCTACCCGGCAGAGTGGACGCTCACCCTGCCCGAAGGAGTGCTCAACATCACCTCCGATTTTCCCGACCAGGAGCTTTATGACCTACGGTCCATCTCCGGTTCCTACTGGGAGGGAAGCATCTCTATAAAAGGCGAACTGCAAGGAAAACCAGTATCAGGAAAAGGTTATGCAGAACTGGTCGGCTACGAAAAGTCATTAAAGCAAGACCTCCGCTAACAGGATAAAACCATGGCAACAAGGCTACGCCCTTAGGATGTGGTATTCTTCCTCAATGACTTTTGATATTGAAAAAATGAATAAGCTTCCCGCCGGGGAGCGGTTTTTTGATGTGAATGAACTCTGGTATTGCATGAACCGCTGGGTGGTTCGTTTGCTGTACCCGACATCAGTGACGCCAAACCAGATTACTTTTCTTTCCCTGCTTTTCGGTCTGGCCTCAGCCGGGTTTTATTTTTCAGGAATTCCTGACGCTCTGGTATGGGGCGCAATCTTTCTCTACGTAAAAGTGTTTCTCGATAATGTCGATGGCAACCTTGCCAGAGTGCGGGGCACGACATCACGGTTCGGCAGGTTTCTCGACTCGCTCACCGATTTCGGGGTCACAGTTCTGGTTTATATTGCGGTGACCGTGTATCTGGTTCGGACAACGGCAATGCCGGAGTACTGGATTCTCGGACTGTTTGGACTGGTGGCCTGCTTTCTGCAAAGCACCTTTTTTGTTTTTTATCTTGTCAATTACACCTCCCGAGTAGGGTCCTATGAAAAAAACCGGGTGGACGAGAGCATCACAGAAGAAGACAAGCGCAAAGTAGAAGAAGGCCAGACAGACCCTTGGGATCTTAGACTGCAAACTCTGTTTGTCTGGGTGTACGGCTGGCAGGATAAAGCAGTAGAAAAGTTAGACGCATTGTTCCGCAGCTTCGCGAAGGTTCCTGATAATGATGCGGCTTGGTATTGCGACCGAAAATTCCTGGCGTGGGTCAGTCCCTTATGTTTATGCACCAATAACGTGATGCTGGTGATCTTTTCCCTGATGGATCAACTGGAGTTATTCTTGATCCTGTTAGTTTCTTTTATGAACGTATACGGCTTAGGTCTGTTAGCTTGGAAAGTCCTTAGCAGGACAGGCAGATAGCAAAGACTCGTTGATCCGAGATAACTCTTTGCCAGCTAAGTAAGTTATGCTAATTGAGTCCAGCGTCACGCTGGCGCCTAGTAGTTAGCAGAGGCCACAGATGTGGCAGATGGCGGTATCGCAAACGGGAGTGTGCGCCGCCTTCAATCCCCGTTGATAGTCATCCCACAGGAAGCTTTCGCGGTAACCGTGGTCAACAATATCCCAGGGAAGGTAGTCATTCTTTTCATATTGCCTGTAGACATATTCGTCGACGGGGTGATCCTTCAACGCGCTCTTGGCATCGTGACCATTGTTCAGATAGGTTTTGAAAAAAGCCTGTGTGTTCCGGTCGCCTCGTGACAGATAAGTTTGCAGATAGGCTTCGTTGGGAGACCCAAAACTCATTTTAAGATGCGGCAGTTTACCCAGAGCTTTCCTCACCCTGGCAAACTTTTTCTTCAAGCTCTTCACGGATTCCATCGGGTGCCACTGAAACGGTGTTCCCGGTTTGGGCACTAACGGACTCAGGCCAATCGTCACCCGGCCAATGCGCCCAAGTTTACGACACTCTTCGACGTAACCCTCCTGCACCCGCTCGACCAGCCGAATGAACTGGTCAATATCGTCTTCGGTTTCAAGCGGCAACCCAATAATGGAATAAATTTTTAAATGCAGAATGCCTTTTCGCGTCAGGAACCGGCATTTCTCGACGATGAAGTCATCGGTCGCGGCTTTATTGATAACATCGCGCATTCTTTCAGAGGGACCATCCACAGCCACCGTCAGAGTTTTTTGTCCGCTTTGGAGAATCAGGTCTACCAGTTCATCGGTGAGCGTTTCCATCCGCAAAGAAGAGAACGAAAGTTTCTTGCCCTGGTCTGTAATTTTTCGCGCTAGTGCTGGCAAGTCCGGGTGGTCGGTCACCGACGGCCCTACTAGACCGATTGTCTGCGCCGATTTCCCTAGGTTGGTGAGCAGAGTATCCATTGAGTTATAAGTTTTTTCCAGATCAGGGAGACGCGGCGGACGGTATATGAAACCCGCCGTACAGAACCGGCAGGCCCAAATGCATCCCCTTGTGACCTCCATGAGCGCCATATCTTTGAAAGTGGAATCTTCATCGTGCAGAACCGAGTGTGTGCAAAGCGATTCTTCCTGCACCACCCAATGCCGAACAACACGGGAAGGGACTCCCGCAAGCGCCG
Source organism: uncultured Nitrospina sp. (assembly GCA_937891765.1). Classification (GTDB taxonomy): domain Bacteria; phylum Nitrospinota; class Nitrospinia; order Nitrospinales; family VA-1; genus LS-NOB. Next base: position 38,305 of record CALAGQ010000020.1, on the reverse strand, counting down.
AAACTCCGACTTGCAGGCCTGCCTTCATTTTTGGCTGGTAATGTTGCGGCAAATAAACTCCAGGAATAGAAACAGCGCGCTCGAAAAACCGATCCCGGTCTTCATTCTCACGCAGCAATCCGAAAAACTGTTCGGCCATGCCCTCGCCTTCGCCGATGAAAAGAACATCCATGCACTCTGCCAACGGTTCAGGATTGATGAACACCGCCGACCCCCCTGCCGTGATCATCGGAAGCGATGCATCTCGCTCCTTCCGGTCCAAGGGGATACCAAAGTACTTCAAGGCCAGCACGGTGTTCAGGTAGTCGGGCTCAAACGAAATCGAAAAGGCGATCACATCAAACTCAAGTGGATGCATTTTCAAATCCATCGAACGCAACGCCTCGCGCTCCAGAGACTGCGTTTCCGGTTTCCACCCAACTGGCATGGCAAAACGGTCGCACATCACTCCGTCAATTTTGTTCAATAGAGAATAAACTTGCTGGAAACCCAGGTTGGACATCGCCACATCGCGCGTGTTGGGGTAGACCAGAAGCACTCGCAAATCATTGCGTGAAAGAGTCGAATCGAGGATCGATTCAGCCGAATAAGAAACCTGCATAAACACCAGAAAAAATTTTAGCCGGGCCACGCCCGGTGGGAATAAGACAATGGCTCACAAAATGCCGATTGTTAGAGTTCTCGTTAGAGGTTATTATCATACTCTAATTAACGGTACCGAGAAAGGAAACCGCACCAAATGCCGCAAACGGACCCGGACACCAGAATGAAGGGCTACCTGCAAAAAATTGCTGCGGGCCCCCGTTTAAGTAAAGACCTGACCGAAGAAGAAGCCGAAGATGCGTTAGCCCTGATTCTTGACGATCAGGTTTCAAAAGTCCGCGCCGGGGTCTTTCTCATCGCCGCGCGCATGAAACTGGAAACCGTGCCCGAAAATATCGGTTATTGGAAGGCCCTGCAAAACCGCGTTTCTCCGGCCACAGTGGACTTCGACCAACTGCTGCAAATCGCCGACCCTTTTGATGGATTCCAGCGCACGCCCTATTTCGGGTTTTACGCGATCCCGATCATCGCCCAACTCGGCCTGCCAGTTTATGGTCATTCGGCGCTGCCGTTACCGCCAAAATTTGGCATCACCTTCGAGCAAATTTTACAGAAGCATTATGCAGTTAAAGAAAAACAGCGCATCACATTGCTGGAAAAGTATCGCTTCGGTTATCTCAACACCGCCGACACTCTGCCGCAACTGGAAGCTTTAAGGTCTTTGCGGACTGAAATCGTCAAACGCCCGATGCTGGCCACGTTGGAAAAAATACTAATGCCGGTCAAAGCCCGGCAGAATATTCTCGCCACCACCTATTTTCACAGAGGCTACGAAATAGCCCTCACCGAAATCGCCAAGCTCAGTCAGTTCGATAAAGTGATCATCGGAAATGGCATGGAAGGCACCACCCTGTTCGGCGTTCATAAAGAAGCAAAAGTTTTTATTCAGAATAATAGTGATGAGGTAAAACAAGAAAACCTGCACCTCAAAACCATGTACAACGAAGAAACACGCATCGCCGAGGCGCATGAAGAATTAAAGTCGATCGAATCCACTCTCGAAACGATCGCGAAACTTGGTGAAGAAGCATTAAAAACAGGAAAGGGCCCGGCCAGCCTGCAAATCGCCAGCCAGGCGGGAACACTGACCCACCTTTCAGGATTATTCGCCACCGCGCAGGAAGGGTTTGATCAAGCACATACCGTACTGAAATCCGGCAAGGCTTATGAATCGCTCATGAACTGGATTTCCCACTAGCGTGGCTGCTAGCCGCAGGGGCAATGGGCAAGGGCTCTTTCAGTCGAGATAAATTATTGCTAGCCAACTAGAGCTATTGCTCGTTGGCCCCACGCCTAGTGGCGAGCATGGGTTCGAGGCGTTGCCAGACCAGATCGGTGACAATGCCGTATCCCGAGGCAACAGGATGCAATCCGTCAGACTGAGTGTGCTCGCGCACTCCTGCGACCCCTTCCAGTAAAAATGGCAGAAAAATTAAATCGTGTTTTTTAGCAAGCTCGGAGAAGACCGTTTCAAACTCCCGCATATAATCTTCACCGTAATTGGGCAAGGCTTTCATTCCAGCAAGTAAAACCCGCGCATTATGTTCCCGGCAGATTGCGATCATAGTTTCCAAATTTCGCCGCATCTCATCGACAGAGAGTCCGCGCAGGCCATCGTTGGCGCCGAGCGCCAGAATGACAATTTCGGGTTCATGCTTCATCAACCAGCGGATGCGCCGCACCCCGCCCGCCGTTGTATCGCCACTCACCCCGGCATTGACCACTTTATGCGGGAACCCGGCAGCAGCAATCTTCACTTGCAATCTGGAAGGATAGCTCTCTTCCTCATTAACGCCAAACCCAGCAGTCAAACTGTCTCCAAACGCTAAAACCACAGCCTTCTCCTTCGACAAAACCGGTGCCGGGCACAATAGTAAAAATGCCCCGAGCAAAAAAAGTGACCGGAATATTTGATTAAAGTTTAGCAAAACTATCTTCATATTTTTATACTACAATACCACTAGGCGTGGGGCCAATGAGCAATGACTTTCTACCCTTAAAAGGACTTCTATTCATGCGGCATCAAACGACCTTTGTTCTGCATAACGCTGGACTCAATAAGCACTATCTTTATCTGGCCGGCAAACGCTCTCCCGGCTTTACGGGCCATTGCTATCTGCCCCCACGGCTAGTGGTATGATTGAAATAACCGCATTGGTAAAGACCCTGCACGGCGGCGGACACGATGTCGAGATTCTGAAATCCATCAACCTCACCGTTCCCACCGGCCAGTTCATAGCCGTCACCGGTGAGTCGGGAAGCGGGAAAACCACCCTGCTCAGCCTGATCGCTGGGCTGGACACCTCGACCGACGGTCAAATTGTGATCGACGGTCAGGATATCACGAAACTCGATGAGGATGAACTCGCGCTCCTGCGTGGAAAAAGGTTCGGTTTCATCTTCCAAAATTTTCATCTCATCCCTACTTTAACAGCTTTGGAAAACGTTGTGCTTTCGGCCGAACTGAACAACACTCCCGGCGCAACAAAAAAAGCCACCGACCTTTTGGGCGCGGTGGGGCTGGGCAACCGCCTGCATCATTATCCTGCCCAACTCTCCGGCGGGGAGCAGCAACGCCTTTCTTTGGCTCGCGCTTTTGTCAACGAACCGGATATCATCCTTGCCGATGAACCTACAGGAAATCTCGACTCCAAAAACAGCGACCGCATTATCGAACTCATTCTCGAACTGCACCGGGTGAAACAGGCCACCATCATTCTGGTGACGCACGAACTCCATGTCGCCGAACGCTCTGAACGCATCCTGACTCTTGCGGATGGACAGATCATCTCAGATCAATTAAACCCATGAAAACTTCGCAATTAAATCTCCGGCAACTTTTCGCATTAGTGATTGCCGAGTCGCGAGGCGCCAAGCGCAGGATGCTGTTTTTTGTTCTCTGTATCGCCATCGGTGTCGGCGCGGTGATGACAGTGAAAAGTTTTTCCAACCTGATAGGCGAAACCATACAGGGCCAGGCCAAAGGACTTTTATCTGCCGACCTGGCTATCAAGGGAAGCTGGGAACAGAGCCCGAAAGACCTCAACTACCAGAAAAATATTTTACCTCCAGAAACCGAATTCCTTTTCATCAAGGAACTGCACGGCATGGCGCAGTTTAAAAACCCAAAGGAAAAACCATCGTCCCTGATTACCGAACTCAAAGCCATCCCGATCACTGGCCCGCAATACCCTTTCTATGGAGAATTCAAAAGTCAGCCGGAAAAACCGCTGCAAGCGTTATTGGCGAATAATGGTGCGGTGGTCGAGCCTTCCTTTCTATTAAAGACAGGATTAAAACAGGGCCAGCACTTTTCGCTGGGGAAAATCGAAGTGCGTATCAACGGACTGATGCTCTCGGAGCCGGATCGCATTTCAAGAGCCTTCAGCCTCGGCCCACGGGTATTTATTTCCCGCGCTTCTTTGGATGAATCGGGATTGGTTCAACCAGGCAGCCGGGTGAAACACAGAACCCTCATACGGCTGCCTTCCGACTTTGACCTGGAAAAAGCCCAGATGCTTCTCAAACAGGGTTTGACGGACAAATCGATTTCTGTCCGCACCTATAAGGACATGCAATCCTCTTTATCCGGCTCTATAGAACGCATGGGCCACTACCTCGGCGCATTGGGTGTTATCGCGTTGCTCATGGGAGGCATCGGTGTCGCAATGATCGTTCGCACCTTCATGACACAGAAACTCGACACCCTTGCGATATTAAATTGCCTCGGAGCATCATCGAAAACCTTGTTCAAAGTGTATCTCCTGCAATCCATGCTGATGGGTCTTGTCGGCAGTTTGTTGGGTGTGAGCCTTGGCTTCGCGTTGACGTTTTTGCTGCCACCAAAAATGGAAGGACTAATCAATTTAAAACTGGAGCCGGTCTTCTATTGGATTCCGGCTTTGCAATCGCTTCTTCTCGGTTGCGCCACCACGCTTTTGTTTTGCCTGTGGCCGTTGATCCGCGCTGTGAAAACCCGGCCGCTGCGTCTGTTCCGCAGAAATTTTGAAGAGGAAGAAGAACCGGGGCCGCGCTGGCAAGGCTGGCTGGCCTCTTTGACACTTGGACTGGGGTTGGCGGCGATGATTTGCTGGCAGGCGGAATCACTTAAACGCGGCCTGATTTTTCTTTCTGCGCTGGTGATTTCGGCAGGGGTGCTGGCGCTGGCATCATTTGTTCTTTTGAAAATTTTAAAAGCACTGCCGCAGTCCGGTTCCATAACCCGCCGTTATGGCATGTCTAATCTGTGGCGGCCCAACAATCAGGCCACCGCCATCATCACCTGCCTCGGCATGGGCATCATGCTGATACTCACCGTGCGTCTGGTGCAGATGGATATGCTGGCGATGCTTAACAAGAACACCGAGATGAGTCCGCCAAATTATTTTTTCATTGATATTCAGCACGACCAGAAACAAGTTTTCATCAATACGCTTGACCGGGTCGCCCCCGAAGCAGAACGCACCCTCACGCCGCTGGTGCGATCGCGTCTGCACAGTATCGATGATAAATTAATCGCCAACTGGGAATATAAAGATAAGCGGCGGGAAGAATGGTTCATCAACCGCGAGTTCGTCTTAACCTATATGGCCGGGCCGCCTCCGAAAGATAATGAAGTCATCGAAGGGAGATGGTGGGGTGAAGGCAAAAATGCCGAAGTGTCTCTGGAGGAGGATGCGGCAAAAAGATTGAACGCCAAAATTGGATCGCAGCTCACCATCGATATTCAGGGCATTCTCATCTCCGCTACTGTAACCAGCATCCGCAAAGTGAACTGGCGTAATATGCGCACGAATTTTTATATGATCTATTCACCTGGAGCCTTGCAAGGTGCGCCGCTCACCTATGTGGCCACGGTCAATGTGCCCGACCTCAAAGAACTGGAACTGCAACACGCCGTTGTTGAAGCTCTGCCCAACATCACCGCTTTGAGCACCCGCGATATTGTCAACACTCTTGAAGCAACGATATCCAGACTGACCACCCTTGTCGATTTCATGTCCGGGTTCGCCATCGCAGCCGGACTCTTCATTCTCTCCGGTTCTATCGCTTCCACTAAGTTTCGGCGTCTAAGGGAATCGGCTATACTGAAAATATTGGGGGCCCGACGCAAAGTCGTCACCTCCATTCTGGGAATCGAATACGCCACGCTGGGAGTCATTGCCGCGCTAGTCGGTGTCGGGCTGGCACAGGGGCTTTCGTGGGCGGTGATGAAATATATGATTAAATCTGATTGGCATGTGCAACCAGTCACAATGGCTTGGGCATTCTCGTTCGCGGTCTTGATCACAGTCGCCACCGGAATTTTGAGCAGCCTGGATGTGATCCGCAACAAACCCCTTAAAACTATTCGTGAGAGCGAAAATTAACCGGCCACTAGCCGTGGAGGCAGAGATAATAATGAATTTTTCTGGCGCGCAAGCAGTGAAAATCATCGCAGTCAACACCTTGTTCATGCTGATCGCAGTGTCTGTCTTGGCGGAACAAAAACCTTATGAGGCTCCCCCATGGGTGCCGCCACCACCGCCGAAGTCACGGGTTCATATTGTCGACAATCTCGATGGCACCTTGACCGAAACCAAAACCCGGTTAATGTGGACTAAAAAAGACAGCTACGCCGATCTCGGAAAATGCTTGAACTGGTATCAGGCCAAAGACTATGTCGGGAATCTTAAGACCGGAGGATACACCGACTGGAGGTTACCCATGGTCAGAGAATATGGAATGATTTATGACAACACCAAGGAAAATATCATGGCCTGGGACCATGACCCGGGAGAGCCTCTGGGCCTGTCGGAACTATTTGCCGATGGCGCAGCCTATTGGTATTGGTCAGCGGAGTATGATGAAAATGACCTGACAGATTGTTGCGCCCGCACGGCTTATTTTGTAACGGGTCGGGCTATCTCGCGCAACCTCAGCAGCTGCAAACATGGAGGCGTCCGCGCCGTAAGAGATTTAAATTAACAGGTTGCTAAAAATTGAAGTTCAGATCCAACTCTACAGTTTCCTTTTCGTCCTTGGGGCCTCTTTCTTCCTGAGTGTTGAAATAGAACAGAACCAGCTTGACTCCTTTTCGCAATCCCAACCCTGCTGCCACTTCAACTCCGCGAGCGTTACTCAATCCACCGTGGAAATCGGAATCCGCCAAAGCATCCAACACGGCCTCTTCCTGGACCACTCTGTAGATGAAATGCATGTTCCAGTCTCCAAACTTTTGTCCCGACTTCCCATAGGCGAATCCTGCGTGCCAGGCCGTGTCTAAATCGGACTGACCCGGGGCCAAGGATCCCGTGTTTTTGGCGTATTCGGCAAAAACTCTGAGTGGTTTGCCATACACCGCATCGGACCACTGACCCATGAGGTCGAGCACCTTAACTTCCGATAGTGTGTTGTTGGACACCGTGCCGGTTGGGGCCGAAGCCGGATCTTCATGATCGGCATAGTCGTAGTACGCCAAGGCAATATCGAAATTACCGACGCCTGTTTGTTGCTGCAATACTCCCTGATAGGCAAACAGTTTGATATCGTCACCGGGATTGATCTCGTCAACGACGAACTGACCCAATATGAGTTTCAAATGAGTGTTGCCGATTTTATGAGAAAACTGTTCGCTGACTCCTTCTACATTGACATCGGAATCCCAGATCAACTCCGACTTCATAAAAGGAACCGGGAGCTTGCCTCCTTGCAAAGTAAAAGACTTCGGGCTCCATTTGAAAAAGGCCCGGTCAAGACTTAAGGATTTATTGCCAAAACCTCCATCCAATGTCGTGTTGGCGGACGTCTGACTGCCAACACTCCCGGTCACCATGCGAAACCCAATATCCAAGTCCTCATACAGATGAATTGTGGAACCCAGACGAAAGCGAATGCGCAAGCGACTGCGATCCAGTGTATTCCCGACAGCTTGGTCTCTCTTGTCACTCTGAGTTCGAAAGCGAAAATCGCCTTTCAAGGAAAACCTTTCGAGGATGTCTAAAACCGCAAGCTTTGATTCGTATTTCTTTTCCAGAGCCTGCAGTCTTTGTTCGTAATCTGCGCCGTAAGCCAGTGACGCAAATAAAAAAATAAGCCCAACAAGAAAAATATGGTTCACAGTAATTTTAGAAATTTTAGACATTTTTGAATTTCCTGGGCATTTTTAGTTCTATTCCCTTATTTAAAAACTGTCACTTTCGTGAACCATCTTGATAGCTTTAATGTGGGCATAAACCGGTTGACCCGGTTTAAGATTTAAATTGGATAAGGACTTTCTCGTAATCGTCGCCAGAATTGGACGGCCCGCATCCAACTCAATGTCGACAGAATATCCTTTCGGATCAAGAATACCAATCTTTTCCACTCTGGCCTTTAAAATATTCAATACGCTGGTGGCACCCTCTGGTGGCACAGTCGAAAGGCTCACGTCTTTAGAGTGGATGTGCACCCTCAAGTTTTGTCCCACAGGAATATTTTGTTTGGGAACGTTCAGGGCCTGCCCCATAAAATCCAGCCGAGTAAGTCCGAATTCCTCATCATGTTCCGAGACCGATGTTTCGAGCACCGCTCCCACCTGCCCATCTCCCACCGCTTCCCGCAACCGGACATCCGAGAAGACCTCTTCCACCGGCCCGAAGTTCACCACTTTTCCGGATTTCAAAATCACCATGGTGTCCACAAGCTGGAGCACTTCGTTCATCGAATGCGTGACATAGATGATAGGCGTCTTAAACTCATCTTCTATTCTTTTAATAAAGGGAATGATCTCAGCCTTGAGTTGCATATCCAGCGAAGCTAAAGGTTCATCCATAAGCAATAGTTTCGGGCTGGTGAGCAGAGCGCGGCCAATCGCCACTCTTTGCCGTTCCCCGCCTGACAATTTTTCCGGAGCGCGTTTTAGCAAGCGCCCAAGATCCAGCACCTGCACCACTTCATCGAGATGGAGATTCCGCTCCGCCGGCAAAGTACGTTGATAACCGTAGAGCAGGTTCTCCTGAATATTCAAATGCGGAAACAGTCTCGACTCCTGAAACACCAGACCAATCTTCCTCTCCTGGATGGGAAGGAAAATTTCTTCATCCTGCCAGACCTGTCCGGCCAGTTTTAAAAATCCTGAGGGAGCCCTTTCCAGTCCAGCCAGACAACGCAACAGCGTAGTTTTGCCGGAGCCAGAAGGACCGAACACCACGGTCACGCCTTTTGCCGGGAGATTCAGTTCCACATCCAGATTGAACTCCGCATAATCCATTTTAAATTTTGCTGTTAGTAAATCCGTCATGTCACCTGCACCGGCAATCTCCGGTTGATGGAATAAACCATCACCAGAACCAGAAACGAGAAAGCCAGTAGTCCCGCTGAAAGGATATGCGCCTGAGCGTATTCAAGCACCTCAACCCGGTCATAAATTTCTATGGAAATCACTTTGGTCTTGCCGGGAATATTGCCACCCACCATCAAGACCACACCAAATTCCCCGAGGGTGTGGGCGAATCCCAACACCACCGCTGTTAAATACCCCCGCCGGGCCAGAGGAGTGATGACCGAAAAGAAAGCATCCAGTCGGGAAGCACCCAAAGACTGCGCGGTCTCCATAGGAACTTTCCCAATAGACTCGAAAGCACTGTGAAGCGGTTGCACCACAAATGGCAGGGAATAAAGAGTGGAAGCGAACACCAACCCGGCAAACGAAAAAGATAGCGCCGAACCCGTTAAAGCCTGAACGGGACCACCCACCCAGCCATGCGGTCCGAGCAGGATCAATAAATAAAAACCCAATACCGTAGGCGGCAAAACCAATGGCAAAGCCACCACCGCCTCCACCACCACCCGGGAGCGGGAACGGGTTTGCGCCAGCCACCACGCAATCGGCGTGCCCAAGGCTAAAAGAATCACCACCGTCACTCCTGCCAGTTGCAGGGTGAGCCAAATGGGTTGCAGATCAATCAAGGGAAAATCCATTTCCTTATTCCTCTAAAAAACGATAACCGTATGACAGAATAATTTTTTTTGATACAGCGCCTTGTAAATATTTCAGAAACTGTTTCGCCGAAGTATTAGAAAAACCCGGCTTTAACAAAATGGCCTGCTGTAAAATCGGATCATGCTGATCGACTGGCACCTCCCACCGGCTTCCTTTAAGTTTGAAGTGCGGGTCTTCGACCTGTGATTTAGCGACGAACCCAAGCACGGCGTTTCCGGTGGCGACAAACTGCAAGGTCTGGGCGATGTTTTCCCCCTGCACCAGTAGCGGTTGCAGTTTTCCCCACAGGCCCAGATGCTCAAGAGCCTGCCTGGCCGCCCGACCATAAGGCGCAGTTTTCGGGTTGGCAATCGCCAGCTTGCCCCTGTCCATGTGAGTTAAAGATTCTGTTCCTTTCACCTTTTCCATATCCCAACTCCATAACACCAAGACCCCGACCGCATAAGTGAACCGAGTACCTTTAACGCCCACCCCCTCCTTCTCCAACAGCGCCGGTCTTTTATCATCTGCCGCCAGCAGAACGTCAAAAGGGGCGCCATGTCTGGACTGGGCATAGAGTTTGCCGGTCGAACCGGAAATCAGGATCAGGGTGTTGCCTGTATCCTGCTTGAAACGTTGGGCAATTTCTTTGAGCGGATTCAAAAAATTGGACGCGACCGCGACATGCACCTCCCCCGACCAACCTGCTTGGGGCAGAGCTAGAAAAGCAACCCCCACCCACACACTCGCTATATATATAAATTCATAACGCATATATCGTTATATACCATGAGGAATAACGCATGTCAACCTGAACATTGGGCAGAAGAGCCGCCCCATGTTTTTTTATATCGGAGCTAAAGTTTTAAGGTTTTTTGCCGATATCACCACTACGGATAATTGTATCCACAATTGGTAAAAAACCATGGAAGCTTAAATAATTCAAGCACATCCACAGATTCGGTTTGTGGGAAGCAGCGGCCACCGTGAAGATTGTGAGGAAGAACAACGGCTTGAGGACGCGCTAAAAAAAGATATAGAAGGAGACCGGGTCAGCCTGTCAGGCGCATCCCTGTCTCGCATCAGCGCTGTATTCGAAGCCGACAAACTGGGCAACGAAGAAGAAAGCACCACCCAGCAAGTCGGGGCTAAGGCCGAGTTGCAGTTATCTGAAGAAGAACGCCGCTTGTTGAATGAACTGAGAGCGCGGGATGCGGAAGTGCGGGCGCATGAGCAGGCCCATCTTGCCGCCGCTGGCCCCTATGCCAACGGCGCACCGACCTTCGAGTTTCAAACCGGACCCGATGGTCAGCAATATGCGGTGGGGGGAGAAGTTTCTATCGATACCTCGCCGGTTCCCGGCGACCCCGAAACCACGGTTCGAAAAGCCCAGACTATAAAACGGGCTGCTCTGGCCCCGAAAGATCCTTCCTCACAAGACCGGCAGGTGGCAGCCCAGGCGGCGCAGTTGGAGAACCAGGCAAGACAGGAAGCCAAGGCTGAAAAAGCCGAAGGGAATGAAGAGACCCCAGGAACCGCACCCTCACCTCCCGAAGAACGCCGAGAGCCCGAAACTAAATTGGAAAGCGATAGCGATTCGGACGACTCGAACCCTTTCGCCAGGCGGGTGGCGAACCGGTTTAACCCATCCAGCAGCACCACCGGCAATCTACTGAACATTATTTCCTGATAGAAATAAAAAAGGGCCAGAGAGATCTGGCCCTGAAGAAAATGGCGGGGTCGACGAGACTCGAACTCGCGACCTCCGGCGTGACAGGCCGGCGTTCTAACCAACTGAACTACGACCCCGCGGTCGTTTGGTATATGGTAGGCGGAACAGGGATCGAACCTGTGACCCCCGGCTTGTAAGGCCGGTGCTCTCCCAGCTGAGCTACCCGCCCATTCGGCATGGGTCCAACGGGCAAAGACTCGTTGAGCCGAAATAAATTTTGCTAGCCAGAAAAACCATGGCTAATTACCCGCAGAGGTTCTCTGCTCTCACTTCGATATGCAAAACGATTTCTTATCTTCATAAGAGGAGGGGAGTATATAAACGAGCATCATCCCTGTCAAGCGATTTCATTTGCCGGGCAAATTGCCCGTACAATATTGAACAGATTGATTTTAAAAAGATTGACACCCTTAGCCCGTCAATATAAGATGATTTTCAAAGGCCGAAAACAGGGTTTTCGGGCTCTTCTCAAACGTTTCTGTTTCACCTGATCACCCCCGATTGCTTCACACCATGACAGAAAAAATCATGGCTTCTCTCGAGAGCCTGCCGACTGAAGACCTTCTCAAAATTCGAAAAAATTTGGATAAGCTGATCCAGTTAAAATATGACGCCGATCTCGGGAAAAGAAAAGGCAAAAGAGCCAAGGTCAAAATTGCCGGGCAGTTGGAAATCGAACGAGAAAAAGAATTTTTTTACAAACTTCACAAAATCACCATCCAGGAAATGTCGATCAACGGTTTGGTTTTTTCTGTGAAGGGAACCGTCATCGACGGGGATATTTTACGTGTCTCTTTCAGGGTGCCCTCGACCGGGGAAAAAAAAATCATCGACTGCCAAGCCGTGCGGGTCAGGGAAACTAAACCCGGCACCATTCCTGAATATGAAGTCGCGGCCATGGCGGTCACCAAGGACGCGGTTAAAAATTATAAGGACATGCTGAGAAAAAGAGGCCAATAGTCCTTAATACAAAAACTATGACTTCATCCAACATCATTCTGCAGCATCTCATTGAACTGGTCGGAAACGTTTCCGATGCCTATACGTCCGCCCTGTTCACAATGGAACCGGATGGAAAGAATCTCGTCCTGCGCGAACATTTTACCCTCAGCCGCGATCTCGACCGGGGGGCAAGAATCGCCGTGGGCAAAGGCCCTATTGGCCTGGCCGCGCAAACACGCAAATCACAACTGATCGAAAATTTTGATCAGAACACCCGCTTTCTCGGCATCTACAAAAAAAACGAGGCACTTAAAAGTTTCATTGCCCTTCCGGTAATTTATGGCGATCGGGTAGCGGTACTGGCCATTGACACCAAGGAGCGCTACCAGTTCTCCATCAAAATGCAAAAAATATTGGCGGGATTCGCCCAACAGATTGCCTGGCAGCTGCAACCGAAAACCCCGGAGACTCCATCATCTACTCAACCGGTTTTGCAGGAGATCAATTCCTATTGCCGGTTTCTCGCTGAATCACCGGACCGGTCATCCGTTGCGGACCGACTAACGCAGATTCCTGTATCCCTGATTCCCTGTCCTGCTATCGCTGTGACCTGGTTCGAAGAAAATCAGATGGATGGACGAATCATCGGCCACAGAGGTTTTGCTCATGACCTTTCAGAAATCCAGGTGCACCTTGGCAAGGGGCTGGTCGGTTCCTGCGCAAAAAACAAGTTGCCTCTTCTGTTGCAGATTCATGAAGGCCGGAAAACGATACTATTTTCAGAGGACGAAAAATCCGAAGACCTGCAATGCGCAGCCGCCCTGCCCATTCAGCTCAACGACACACTTTATGGAGTCCTTCTGGTCGGTTCCGCAGAACCCGATGGGCTGAGCCATACCGATCTGGACAAACTGGCGCTGGTTGTTTCTGCCGCCGCCTCTGCCCTGTTCTGCGCAGACACCAAAGAGCGATGGGTCTATGATAAAAACCTGGATCCTGTCACCGGAGTTCCCAATCACCGGTTTTTGACGGAATACCATCTTTCACTTTCCGAAGAAGTTTTTAAGTCCAAAGACTCGGTATTTTTTCTTACGTTTCACATCACCAATCTGGCAGAACTTTATGAAGTCCACGGAGTTGAGCGTGGCGACGCCTACCTGAAGCAGGTAATGGCCTTGTTCTCGAAGGTGATCCCGTCTCCAAAATTTGTTTTCCGCTTATCGGAAACCTGTTTTTTAATCTTGCTCATGGATCGCAGCCAAAAAGATGTGGGACTCTTGAAGTCAAAACTTAAACGCCTGCTTGAATACAATCCGCTTTATGTCAATGGAGATCCCATAAAGGCCCAAACTCAATGGGGACTTTCTGCCTATCCCGACGAAGGGAAAGAATTGTTCAGCCTCATCAACCTTTCACGTAACCGGCTAACCCAGAAAACGAAAGCGATGGCATGATAAAAAAACTATTCAATAATATTTTCAATTTGTTCTCCACCGATCTGGCAATGGATCTGGGCACAGCAAACACTCTGATTTACATTACCGAAAAGGGCATCGTGCTAAACGAACCCTCCGTAGTCGCAATAAACGTGGATGACAACTCGGTTGAAGCAGTTGGAATAGAAGCAAAAAAAATGTTTGGCCGCACTCATTCCAAGGTCAACACCGTCCGCCCCATGAAAGACGGCGTCATCGCCGACTTTGATGTGACCAACCGAATGATTCAGTATTTTATTAAAAAAGTCCTGAGCCAACACCGGTTCTTCAAGCCCCGCATGGTTGTCGGAGTGCCGACCTGCATCACCCAAGTGGAAAAAAAAGCAGTGATCGATGCTTCCCTCATGGCAGGAATCCGGGAAGTCCATCTGGTAGAAGAACCCATGGCTGCCGCGATCGGCGTTGGCATTCCCGTACACCGGCCTGAAGGAAACATGGTTATCGACATCGGCGGTGGCACCACCGATGTCGCAGTCATTTCCCTCTCCGCCATCGCCTATGGCGAGTCTGTACGCGTCGCCGGAGACGAAATCGATGAGTCCATCGTCCGCTACATGCGGCTTCAGCACCATCTCAGTATCGGCATCTTCGAAGGTGAACGCGTCAAAAAAGAAATCGGCAGTGCATTTCCGCAAGCAGAAAGCTTGTCCACAGAAGTCAGAGGACTGAATGTTAAAACCGGTGTCCCCATGTCCATCACCATCGGCGATGAAGAAATACGCGAAGCTCTCAAAGAACCGTTGGCCTCCATCGTCACGGTCATCATGCGCGCTCTGGAAAAAATTCCCCCAGAACTTTCCTCCGACATCCACTCCAATGGCATATACCTGACCGGAGGCGGGGCCCTGATCCGCGGACTGGATAAAATGATCGAAGAAAAAACCACCCTGAAAGTCTTTATCCCCGAAGATCCTCTTCTCAGTATCGTCAAGGGAGCCGGAGCCGTTCTCGATGACTTCCAAAACATGAAAAAAGTCTGTATCAGTTAATCGGGTTGAGGTAGAATTTTCTACCGCCCCCATTAATTATTTTTGGATTGTTATGACGGTTTGTCAGGAATGCAAAATCCCGGTAACCACCATCCCCACTGTGCTCGAATATCAGGGGGAAGAAATTTATCTGTTCGATCCCATAGTCTGCCAGCCTTGCCTGCATAAGTTATGCGAACGCTATTCCACACAATGTGCCAATTGCGGCGGCATCATCCCACCATTCTCCCAAGTAGGTGTATTAAAAGGCAACAACGGACAAAAACAGTTCGTCCACATGACCACCTCCTGCACCACAGTAGGTAGCGCCTTCTACGGCTATTGAAAGGCCAACCACACAATTTCATCCAAATCGAAGCCTGCTCCTAGCCCGGCCAACGGCCGCCACTCGGCGTGGGGCCCAGCAGAAAATGATTGCGGAGGGGGTATTGAGTCCGGTATGATCCGGGAAACTTAAATTTTCTGGATGTCGGCCATGCACAAAGTTCATTTTGAGAGAGAGAATCGCACCATTCAGGTCGAGTCTGGGGAGAACCTTCGGCAGGCGGCAATCCGCAATAAATTCAGTATTTATGCCCATATTCACAAAATTTTGAACTGTCGCGGCCGGGGACTTTGCACCGCCTGCACCGTCCAGATTGTTGCAGGAAACGTGGAACCACGCAATGAGACCGAAACGGAAAAACTGGCCAAAAAGCCTGCAGACTTCCGCATGGCCTGCCAGATTGCCATCAATGACGATCTGATCGTCAAAACCCACCCCTGAAGCCGTCGCACAATCGACCAAAACCATTTGACAACAAAAGCCAAACGGCACAGAATATTGTATGTCCCCACTTGCGAAAGATCAGTTGGACGAGATTCATCGTCACGCAGTTGAGGAATACCCTTTTGAATGTTGCGGGATAGTGATTGGAAAGGTGGGTCAAAACGACCAGGACGTTCTTTTCCAGTGCACCAACATTCAAAACAAGCTCCATGAAAAGGACCCCGAAACATTTGTTCGGGATGCCCGCACGGCATATAATATTGACCCTATGGAGTTGATGAAAATTTTGAAGGAAGTTGAGTCTAAACAACTTCCTATCAAGGTGTTCTATCATTCTCATCCCGAGCATGATGCCTATTTCTCGGAAGAGGATTCGAGAATGGCATTGTTTGACGGTGAACCAAATTATCCGGAAGCCAGCTATCTCGTGGTTTCCGTTTATGATAAGAAAATCCGCGACCAGGCGCTGTTTAACTGGAACCCGGAAACAAAAACTTTTGATCGAGCACCGGATTAAAACCGGCGCTCGCTATCACAATATTTATCAGGGAGAGAATCCTTTATGGCTCTGCTCATCAACGAAGATTGTGTGAACTGTGGTGTCTGCGAACCCGAGTGCCCCAACGAAGCGATTTCAGAAGGGGATGATATTTTCGTCATTGAATGGGAACGTTGCACGGAATGTGTGGGATGGTATGAAGAGGCTCAATGTGTAGAAGTCTGTCCTGTTGACTGCATCCCCAAAGACCCTGAACACGAAGAGACAAAAGAACAGCTGCTTGAAAAAAAAGAAAGTCTGGTAAACGGCGGCTAACCACTCGGCGTGGGGCCAACCGGCCATGCGGCCGGGGGCAACGAGCAATCGCTTTTCTGGCAAGCAAAGAGTTGTCTCGGCCCACTCAGCGTGGGGCCAGTTAGCAAAAACTTTTTCTGGCTGGCAAAGAGTTGTCTCGGCTTAACCGCCGCCGGTGGCTTCCCCTGCAAAGGGGTAACCTTTAGCAACAAGGGGTATCATGAGAGAAGAAGTCGAAGAAGTGCTAGAGAGTGTGCGACCCATGCTCATTGCGGATGGTGGCAATGTCGAGCTGGTAGACATTGACGATGGAGTTGTAAAAGTCCGGCTCGTGGGAGCCTGCGTTTCCTGTTCCAGTTCCACTATGACTCTGAAAATGGGCATTGAAAAAGCCTTGAAAAAAGCGATCCCGATGGTTCGTTGCGTTGAAGCGGTAGACTGACTTTTCCTCTTTCCCAATTTGACTCAAACGCCCCTTTACGAAACGGGCCTGTTTTTACTGATACTTTAATCCCCGATCATTTGTCCATCCCGGCCTTTATGATTTTCAAGAAAAAAACCGCATTGTTGTACCGTCTGGCATTTGCCTGTGTTGCGCTGTTACTTTCTTCGACGCTTGCTCTGGCAGAACCTCAGGAAGCCATATCAGCACCGGACTTCACCCTCAAATCTCTGAGCGGAGAAGAAGTCAGCCTCAGCCAGCAAAGAGGGAAATACGTTCTGGTTAATTTCTGGGCGACTTGGTGTGGCCCCTGCAAAGTAGAAATGCCCTCACTGGAAATCCTGCACCAGCGTTTTAAGTCGAAAAAATTTTCCCTGCTTGCAATCTCCAACGATATGTTCGGCGCAAGGATTGTGGAACCTTTTGCCACAGCCAATAATCTTTCTTTCCCCATCCTTCTTGACCAGCAATTGCAGGCCAGCAACAAATATGGAGTGGTCAGCCTGCCCACCACTTTTATGATTGACCCAAAAGGCAATATCATCGGCGAACTGAGAGGGGCGGAAGACTGGGCCAGCCCGGACAACATCCTGTACTTTGAAAACCTTTTGGCAAACTGAACCCGTTGTCCATGCAAAACTTTCTGCCCACAAAAATTCCGACCCATGGTCGGCTTTTCTATTCGGTACTAGTGATTGCCGCTTTCCTTTTACTATACCCCCATGAGGGGTGGACCCAGTCCGAGCCCGATCATTCCCTTGAAGGGGATATGGTTTATATTCCGCCCGGCCCTTTTGTATTCGGCACCAATAAAAAAGATGAAGCTGCCGAAGCGCTTTCCCTAGGTATCCCAAAACCTTGGTATGCCGACGAAACGCCGCAACAAAAAATTTTCCTCAAGGAATTCTATATTGACCGATATGAGGTCACCCACAAACGCTATAAAAAATATGTCGATGCGTTGGAAGCCGTTCCCCCTGCTAACTGGCAGGGCGCGAATTTTCCGGAAGGTAAAGATAACGAACCGGTAACATATGTCACCTGGTATGACGCAACAAACTTCTGCCAGTGGGCGGAAAAAAAATTGCCCACAGAAAAACTTTGGGAACGTGCTGCAAGGGGTAAAGAAGGTTATGAATACCCTTGGGGCAACACGTTTCAAGCAAGGTCGGCCAACCTTTCGGATCGGCCCGGAAGTAAAAACCAGCCTGTTACCGTAGGTTCTTTCCCAAAAAGCGCCAGCCCGGAAGGCGTTCATGACCTGATCGGCAATGTGTGGGAATGGGTCGATAACGATTACCAGCCTTATAAAGGAAGTACGTATCAAAGCGAATATTATCAGGCGGGCTTGAAAATTCTGCGCGGCCATTCCGCCAGTGATATCGGGCATTTCCCCGGCGCCCTGTACAATCAGGCCATCGAGATGTTTGCCCGTAGCGGTTACCGGCAATATGCAGGTGCCGATGAACCTGCACCGGATGTAGGCTTCCGATGTGCCAGCTCGACCCAGCCCGCTGTCATGAAAGCGGCAACCTCTGCTTTCGCGAAAACCCAAAAAGGCGCGTCTTTCACGAATGCCGCGCCCTCGATTTCTTCTTCACCTGAGGAGCCGACCGCTTCAAAGTCCGCACCCTTGAATCCTTTTCAACCCAAACCCAATCTACCCGATTCCGGAATCGTTGCTCTGACCCTGCTGGCCTTCATTGCGGGAGTGTTCAGTTTCTTATCGCCTTGCACATTGCCTATTCTTCCGGCTTATTTCGCGGTGACCGCGCAATCCGACCGGACGCGTATGGGCCTCATGTCTCTGGCTTTCTTTTTCGGGCTGGCATCCTTGTTTGTGGCGATGGGAGCCTCCGCCAGTGCTTTGGGCCAAATCCTCAGGGATTATATGTTTCAGATCACCCAGATCGGCGGCGGCATCGTGGGAATTTTCGGGGTCATGACCCTTTTCGGAAAAGGCTTTTCCGGAGCGACCTTTCAAGGCAAACCCGCTTCCACGTTCATAGGATATTTTTTGTTTGGCGCAACCTTCGCTTTGGGTTGGACTCCCTGTGTCGGACCCATCCTGTCGAGCATTCTCATGCTCGCGGCTTCGGAAAAAACCGTTTCGCAGGGAATGCTCTTACTATTCTTTTACGCAGTGGGATTGGGACTTCCTCTCATCGCCGTTGCCACCGTGTGCGGCAACCTGCCAAAAGACGGTTTGTTCTGGACCCTGCTTCGCGGCAAAGGCTGGGATCTCACAGTCGGAGGAAAAACTTTTTTTCTGCATACCACCAACCTGTTCAGCGGCATTCTGTTGATAACACTGGGCATCGTGCTGGCAACCGGCTATATGACCTATATCAATAGCCTTATCCCCATAGAAGTTCAGCTCTGGTTCAGCGAATTCGAGGAAGCCGTTTTGCACTGGTTCCTCTAACCAAGATAAGCCATTGAATACTAGAACCGATATTTGCTAAGATGCAGACTGGAAACTTGTGATTTCACCCGGAGCGACCATGAACCTGATGACCAAAATTCTCGTTGTGTTGTTGCTGACCCTGCCGGCCTGTTCGGGGGTGGACTCCGTCACAAAAAAAAGATGGAGCAATTCCGAGAACACCATCTCAATCGTTGACATGACATCGAAAGATTTTCGCCTCATGGATGCAGGCTCCAGACTGCAGGGGGCCATTGAAGAAAATCTTCAGATGACCGGTTATGTCCTGGCCGGAAAAAACGCCCGCTACAACCTGAAGTATAAAGTTATGGAATTCGATGAAGGCAATCGAATGGCGCGGATCGCAACCATGGGCATGTCCGATTCCGCCAAGGCCCGACTCCGGGTAAAAGCCGCGCTCTACGATAACGGAAATATGGTCGGTGCCTGGGAAGTCGACTCATGGGTATCCGGAGGAATCACCGGCGGCTCCGAAGACAATCTTTATAGTTCCGCCGCCAAACAAATCGCCGACCACCTGAGAGGCGATTATTAAGCAGGACTCCTATCTACGTTTATCCTTTTCAAACATCTTTGGCGCAACGAAATCCAACGAAGTTCAACTTTTCATCAGGATCCATCCAGTTGCGAACCCAGGAAGGCGAAAACTTTATCGTGAGATGAGTCTGCAATAATCCACCGCGAAGGACTTTAAATTTTTTCTCTTGCCCCACAAGCGTGTAGTCATCAGCCACCCACTCCCAGACGTTATGGCCCATACCATAAACGCCATAAGGGCTGATCCAGTCCAGCCTCTTGTCCACCGGTTCCGGCATAAAACCTGAGAAACCGTTGTTGGGGTGATCGATAAAAATTTTCCAGGGCCACTTGCGTCCATCCGTACCCCGCGCCGCTTTCTCCCATTCTATTTCGCTGGGCAAACGCTTGCCCCCTGCCCGGCAAAAAGTCTCGGCCTCGGCATAGGTCACAAACGCCACTGGCCAACGGGCCCATTTAGGGTTGAAAGAATGTTGCGGCAGGAACTTTTTATAACTTTCGTGGCTCACCTCATATCGGTCTATAAAGTACGCGCCGGACTGCACCGGCTTTCCACCTTGATCGCCGGATGTATCCCCCATGATAAATTCCCCAGCCGGGATATAGACCATCTCTTCAGGAACAACGAGTCCCACCGGAACCTCTACAGGTATCTGCTTAACACTATGGGAATCGCAGGAAGACAGGAAAATTAGAAGAAGGAAAAGACGGATTATACTGGAAGCCTTCATGGCTATACGCCTTTTTCTTTGCCCGGACGTTCATCAAAAAAATGGAAGACTTCGCCGCCGTTGATCGGCAGGGGTTTCTTGTCAAAGTCCAGAGGATGGTCAACACCCGGCTGGATGGTTCCATCTACAGAATAAGGCCCGTTCACTGACCAGTAATTACGCTTGCGGGAATCGAGAAATTTAATACTGGTGATGTATTTGATATTTTTATAACCGTACTTGAAGGGCATGATAAGTCGCAGAGGATACCCGTGATCACGACTCAACGGCTGCCCATCCATACGCAGGACAAAGAGGACACGGGGCCGAAGCAACTCTTCCAACTCAAAACTTTCGTAATAGGAATCTGCGGACTGAATATAAACAAACTTTGCCGCCGGATCGGGCTGAACCTGTTTCAGCAGTTCCTCAAAACGGAACCCCTCCCACTTGGCTTTGGCGGACCAGCATTCGACACACTTGAGTCGCGAAACCTGGGAATGCATTTTTAATCCGAACAAATCCTCATAGGCGAGACCGATGGGTTTTTTAACCATGCCCCCTATCGACAGCCCCCAGTTTTGCATTTCCACACCGAGAAACGGATTAGCACTGCGAATATGAAAGTCGGGAGTATCCCGGTTCTGAACGTATTGTTTGGGAATGTTTTTGTCGTTACGAAAATCATCCGCCCATCCAACTTTTTTCGGCACCAACGCCGACAAGGTGGTGAGGGAAAATATTTTGAGAAAACTTCTGCGATCAAATTTAAAAGGTGAAGAACTCATACCTTTCCTTTAATCAGCGCAGCCCTAAAACGTCCTGCATATCGTAGACGCCATTAGGCTGACCTAAAATCCATTGCGCGGCACGAATAGAGCCTCGGGCAAAAGTTTCCCGACTCTGGGCGCGGTGGAACACTTCGAAATTTTCTCCCATGCCGCCGAACAAAACCCGATGCTCACCGATGATGTCTCCTGCCCGCAAAGTATGAATGCCTATTTCTTTCGGGGTGCGCACAGCAATGCCTTTTCTTCCATAAACGCCGACCTCTTCGAGATTTCTTCCCAACGAATCAGCAACGATTTCTGCAATACGCACGGCGGTGCCGCTGGGCGAGTCCTTTTTAAACTTATGATGTGCCTCAACAATTTCGACATCATAGGCATCCCCCAACACTCGTGCCGCATCGGCAACCAGCTTGAACAAAACGTTAACACCGATGCTCATATTGGGAGCCACAACACAGGGGATTTTTTTTCCGATCCGTTCAATCTCCTCGCGTTGCTCCGGAGAAAATCCGGTCGTGCCCACCACCACAGCCTTGCCCTTTTCGGCGCAGACCTGCAAAGTTTGCAAACTCGATTCTGGAGTGGTGAAATCGATCACAACATCGCAGGCCTCAAGGGCTGTTGCAAGATTGTCGGAGACCACTACACCTTTGTTGCCGATGCCGGCGACTTCGCCTGCATCTTGCCCTAGGTTTGGACTGCCGGCCTGTTCGGTTCCGCCACCCAGCTCCACGCCTTCCGTGTCTTCAATGCACCCGGCAATGGTCTTCCCCATCCGCCCGGCAATACCAATCACAAGAATCTTCGTCAATGGTCTTCCCCTTCATTATTTCTTTATAGAGTGCTTATATAAATCCCACCAAGTGTGGTGTTACACCAAAACGTAGGTCTTTAGCACAGCCTTCAATTGCGACAAATGTTCGTCGGAAGGCGCACATAATGGCGGACGAAACTCATTCTCGATCCGGCCCATGAGCGCCAAGGCCGCTTTAACAGGAATAGGATTGGTCTCGATAAACATGATGTCGTTCAACTTCAACAACTCATAGTGCAGAGCTTTTGCCGTTTCCACATCCCCGGCCCTGGCCGCCTGAACCAGCTTGGCGCACTTGTCAGGAACCAGGTTGGCTGTGACAGAGATCGCCCCCTTGCCGCCAATGGCGAGAATCGGCCACGTCAATGCGTCCTCACCTGATATCACTTCAAAATCCGGCCCGCAGGAATCAATGATCTCACTGACCTGCACCAGAGAACCGGAAGCCTCTTTAATGCCAATAATATTTTTGACGGTACTCAAACGCGCGACGGTGCTCGGCACCATATTGATGGAAGTGCGACTGGGAACGTTATAAAGCATGATCGGCAGATCGGTTTCTTTCGCCACCGCAGAAAAATGCTGGAACAATCCCTCTTGAGTCGGCTTGTTGTAATAGGGCGTGATCAACAACGCTCCATCTGCCCCAATTCTCTGGGCACGTTGGGTCAACTCCACCGCTTCCTGAGTGGCGTTGGACCCTGTACCAGCCAGAACGGGAATGCGTCCTTTACAGGTATCGACCGTAATCTGAATCACCTCTTCATGCTCGGCATGGTTTAAGGTAGCCGACTCGCCGGTAGTGCCGCAGGGCACGATTCCGTTCGTTCCATTTTCTATCTGGAACTCGATCAACCCGCGCAGGGCCTGGGCATCTACTTTGCCGTTTTTAAACGGAGTCACTATGGCAACAAACGAACCTTCGAACATGGGAACCTGATTATTTTTGCTGATTAATATTCCGCAAGTGTGCCTTCAAAAGCTATGCGGGTGGGTCCTTCCAGATAAACTCCCGAACCGGCCTCACCGTTGGTTGTTTCAAAATCTACTTTCAAAATGTCGCCGCCCCGGGTTTCTACTTCAACGGGAGGCAACACCATTTTTTTATAATAAGATAACAGGGCCGAGGCCACCACTCCCGTTCCACAGGCCAGAGTTTCGTCTTCAACTCCGCGCTCGTAGGTGCGGATTTTAAGTGCATGGTCACCGACTTTCTCGACAAAGTCGACATTGGTTCCGGCGGGAGCAAACGCCTCGTGGAAACGGATGCCGTGACCGGCCTCCTTCACATTCACGTTCTCGACATTATCAGAATAAATGATGGCGTGCGGCACGCCAGTGTTGAGACTGTCTACCTGATAGTCGGTTCCATTCAGAGCGACCGCGATGTCCTGCCTTAAATTTTCCGGCGCAGTGAGTTTGACCTTCACGATTGCACCATTCACTTCCGCACCAACGATCCCGGCCACGGTTTCCAAAGTCATTTTAGCGGGAGCGATATTCCTCTCCACCGCATAACGGGCCACACAACGACCGCCATTTCCACACATCTCGGCGGAGGAACCATCTTCGTTATAAAAATCCCATTTGATATCGGCTTTGTCTGAGTTCTCGACAAAGATCACCCCATCGGCACCGATAGACATTTTGCGGTCACACACGCGCCGGACGAAATCGACTTTCTTCGCATCGTCCATAACCGGCACCCGATTATCGATGATGATGAAATCGTTACCACTGCCACTCATTTTTGTGAACTGAATCGCCATATCCAAACCTGTCTATTAAATATTGTGTTCTCTCTAAGATGCCAAATAACCCCTGAAGGGTGCAAACTGGCCCAAACAAACCACTTATGCCACCACCAGCCTACTGAGGTCAAGCGATTCTAACATACCGTCAGGCGCGGGTCTATTCAGCCGATATAACTTCCCTCTGACAAGAGGGAAGTTATATTCATCAGCTTTCGGCGGCTCTCCGGTTGCTCACTGGCCCCAAGCCGAGTGGCTAGACTTTCCAGTTTTTGGCGGTGCTGAGTTTCAGGAGTGCGGGGAGGAAGGTGACGGATGCAACGAGGCAGTTGAACACGCCGAGAGTCAGCACCAGTCCCAAGCTGTACACGCCATAGTGGTTGGCGACCATCATGCTGCCGAACCCGATCATCGTGGTGAGGGAACTTAGTAGAACGGCCTGACCGGTGCTTTTTCCTAAGACGCTGGCGTTTTTATCTTCTTCTTCCCTATAGCGGTGAGTGATGTGGATGCCATTGACCACGCCAATACCTAAAATAAGGGGAAGGATGACGAGGTTCGCCATGTTCAGCTTCAACCCGATCAGTTCCATAATGCCCACCGTCCAGATCGACCCCACCAGCACCGGCAGCAAAACGAAAAAAACCGTACGCAGATTTCGGAACAGGAAGGACACATAAATAATGATCGCGGTCATGGCATAGAGTCCGCCATTGACATAACCTTCTGTCATCAACCGGGTGGACTCAAACATATGCACTGCGGTGCCGGTGACATTGGGGTCTACTGATCTCAGGTCGGTCAAATATTTCTGGCGTTGATCGAGATCCCAGACATCCACGCTGGGGAAAATATTCGCCACGTATTTTCCTTTTTGCGAGATATAACGTTTTCTCAGGGTTTCGGGAATTTCTTCCAGCCGCACCAACTTCACATCGGCATTGGCTTTGAGTTCTTCCATAAGATTACGATAATCTGCGAACAGTAATTGCGAGAAATTTTCGAGTCTTTTTTTGGCCTGACCGGGTTCCACCTTCTGGCTTTGTTCCATAAAATTTCGGACACTGTCTCCCGCCACCTTGACCTGACCGAGTTCATCCCCCTCCCTGCCCTGCAGTTTGAACTGGATATGTTTGAGGGTTTTGTTCAACGCTTTTAAGGAAAAGTCTGCATCTTCCGGCTCCACTTCCAGATCTTTTAAGAGTGGCGCGAGGTTTTCGCGGATAGTGCGTGCTTTTTCTTCCTGATTATCAGGGACCACCGCCGAGATGCTCTCAACCCGGGCCACGGTTGGCAGGGCTTTGAGTTGGCGTTCCTTTTCCTGAATCTCTTCCAGCGAGTCGGCCAGTATGGCCGCAGACCAGGCAGACCGCCCGGCACTTTCAAGAATTTTCATTTCATATCGAACCGCCTCGGTTCCCTTAGCCTGCAGGTTGAGCAGGTTGTAATCAAAACGCAGGTCTTTCAATGACAACGATGCGATGACAACCAGAACGGTACAGACCCCTATGATGATGTAATAATGATCGAACAGCTTATCGATGCTGCCTCTTTGATTTGTGGTGGAGGATTTTGTTTGTGCGTAAATGGGCTTGCGCCATTTTTCTTCCAGCGTGACCAGAGCGGGAAGCACCAGAAGCATGGCGACCATGCAGAACAAA
The DNA here is from genome assembly GCA_937891765.1 of uncultured Nitrospina sp. Classification (GTDB taxonomy): domain Bacteria; phylum Nitrospinota; class Nitrospinia; order Nitrospinales; family VA-1; genus LS-NOB. Next base: position 12,888 of record CALAGQ010000020.1, on the reverse strand, counting down.
ATTCCCCATCCGGCGATCCAACCCAGTTCCGCAATACCGATGAAGTCGGTCAGCACCATGGCGCCAAACGCCATAGCCGTGGTGATGGCGCCGGAAAAATTTCCTTTGCCTGTTCCCTGTAAAGTTTTATGCAGGGCTGGAAGAATTTCGTTGCCTTGTTGGCGTTCTTCCTTAAAACGTTCGAGGATATGGATTCCAAAATCTATGCCCAACCCAATCAGGATAGTGGTGAACACGACGGACAAAATATTCAAGTGACCGATGGTCAAGGCGGTGAATCCCATCGTCCAGCTCAAGCCGAGCAGAAGACAGAACACGGCAAGAAGAGGTTTGACCACTCCCTGATAGGCGATGATGAACAGCAGAGCGACTCCTATCAAAGCAATCTTGGATGCGGTTTCGACATCGGACTGGGTGGTCACCATTTCATCGCTGGAGATCACATCTTCGCCGGTGAGCCCAACCGTTACATCGGGAAAATCTTTTTTGGTTTCGGCTATGAATTGACGAGCCTGCTCGACCGCATCCTTGTAACCGGTGAAACTGGTTTCGTCATCGTTAGGCACCACTAGAATGAAAAGCATGTCTTCGTTTTCGGAGACCATATAGCCTTCGTCACGCAGGGAATCGGCACCGCCTTTAAATAAAGCCTGCCAAGGCGAGCGATAATCGGTTTCGCCGGTCAGGAACCGGGTCATTTCTTCCAGCAGTCGAATTAATAGATCGAGGTCTCCCTCATCCTTGCTATCTCCCTCGTCTTCTCCGCCGAGAAAATCAGTCAACAGGGAATCGACCATGCCGGAACTGATTTCAGCATTGATACTGGATAAAAGCGGATTGAGCCCGGGTGAGGCGTTCACCGACTCGAGAAAACCCTGATGGTCTTCCAGTTTACCGGCTAATGTTTGCAGTTCATCTTGATCGAGATAAAGCAGGAATCGCGAGCGGAAGTAACGGGTATCGATTTTATAAACAACTTTGGAAAATAAATGGGGCTGGGCTCTAAGTTTTTTTTCCAGCGCTTCTGCAAAGCTGGTCATATCCGAAGGAGTCTTCCCTTCCACCACCACGACCATACCGCTTAAATCTTCAAATTGCGCCCGGTAATTTTTATAGGTCTCGACATAAGGCAGGCCTCTGGCGACCAGATCACCGCGCCCGGTTTTAAAAGTGAGTTTTTGCGCAGTCACCCACAAAGACAGGATGGCTAAAACCAGAGATACGAAAACGACGAGAAGGGAACGCCGATAAGCAAAACGCTCGATGGCGGATAAGAAACGGCTAAGAAAGCCAGATGGGGATGTCATGGGAGCTTTACGGTTCGGCTAGTAGGGCCGAGACAACTCTTTGCCAGCCTAAAAAAGTTATTACACATCGGGTCCAGCGTCACGCTGGCCACGCCGAGTGGCTAGAAGCGCATACCCAGACTGAAAACGTGGGCATTGAGTCCGATATTAGGAAATTGAATTCCAGCGTTTGAAACATGGAAAAGGCGGTAGTTAATGGAATAAGCGCCTTCTTTCGTGAAGTATTCCAGCCCGGTTCCGGCATGAAGCAGAAACTGGAACTCACTGCCCAATTCACGATCGGCGATATCTTTCCAGTTGGTCATCGAAAAACCCACGCCCAAGAGAACGTTCGGTGCCCATCTTCTTTTAGGACTGAGGAATTTATATTGGACCATCAACGGCGACCACCCCAAAAGGAATTTATCATCGCGATCCGCAAAGGCGACCCCGGCTTCCATATGGTAGAACCACGCGCCGCGATACCAGGAATCGCCGCCGATCAGCCCGGTCAAATTACGTTGCCAGTTAGGAAAAAAGAACGCAAACCCCAAATCTGTTCGGTTTGGTGGCCCGGGGGGGAGATTGAAGGTATGTCCCCAGCCCAATTGGGCGCCAAAATCGGAGCTCCCTTTTTCAAATCTTTGTGAAAAGCTCTCGGCTCCCGCAGTCGCCACATTGAACATTAACAAAACCGCCAGCCAAGGAATCGCACGCAGAATAATTCTCATATCTTATTGTTTCCTATAGATTAAAATTGATACAATCGCACCGATTAAAGGCGAATTGTAGCATAAAAGCACCTGATTTTCAGGCAATTATTTGCATTTGTCTTCATACCTGTTTGTGTTATAATCGGTGTTTTCTCAAATAAATAAAGGGATTTTCGCTATGATGGGAATAGGTTTTCCAGAATTAATGATCATTTTGGTCATTATCATGATCATCTTCGGGGCTGGAAAGCTACCGGAAATTGGCAGCGCTTTTGGTAACAGCATTCGGAACTTCAAAAAATCCATGAAGGAAGCCGAAGAAGGAGATGCAGAAGCACTTCCGGAAGCGACAGATGCGACTGATGCAGCAAAAGAGGTGACCGAAGGAGATAGCGATGAACCCGAAACCGCTGAGAACCCTGTGGCCTCTACCCCCGAACCGGAAGACAAGTAAGTCATCCCCCTGCTCCCTCCCCCTCCAGGAAGGGCTGTTTTTTTACAAAGTTTAGCCTTTATTTGACGAATCGCTTTGTATTTAAAAGCATCCTAGAATAACTGGAATAAAAAGGGGGAAATTGCAAATCCCGGCGGGTTCCTTTAAAGAAACCTATGCCTTTTCCCGACAGAAAATAAAACTGGATTTGCTCTTTTATGTCCTTCACCCAGCAAAAAGAAGACAGAGAAATAGAAGAAGCTCTGGTCAGGGATCTTCAAGCCGGTAATCTTGATGCCTATGACAAGATCGCGGAGCTTTATCAAAAGAAAATATATGCCCTCAGTTTCAACCTGATGCGCAACCAAATGGATGCACAGGATGTGACCCAGGAGGTTCTCCTGACTCTGTTCAGGAAGATCAATACGTTTCAGGGCAAATCGGCATTTTCAAGCTGGGTTTATCGCATAACCTTAAACGCCAGCTATATGAAGCTGCGGAGCAAGAAAAAGGAACCCAACATTTCCATTGATGAATTGCTGCCCTCTTTCAATGGCGCCGGGTTCCAGCAGGAAAAAATTCAAGACTGGTCGGAAAATACCGAGTCCTTATTGTTCACCAATGAAACGCGCGAGGTCATCAACAAAGCCGTTGGCCTTTTGCCGGAAAAAGAAAAAGTGGTTTTCTTATTGCGGGACGTTGAAGGCCTCTCAACTGAAAAGGTGAGCGAGATATTAGACCTGACCATTCCGGCGGTAAAGTCGAGACTGCACCGGGCCCGATTGTTTTTGCGGAAAAAACTTTCCGGCTATTTTGAGGAATACAATTCCCAAAAGGGGGAAACATGATCTGCTGTAAAGAGTGCATTGATTTGCTATACGATTATATTGAAGGGTCGCTGGACCAGGACACCAGCAAATCCCTTGAAGAACATTTTGAGGAATGCCCCCCCTGCATCGCTTTTTTGAACACTTATAAGTCGACAACCACTATTTGTCGGGATACGTTGAACCAAATTGAAATTCCTGATGAAGTTCGCCGCGCCCTGCAAAGTTTTCTAAAAGAACAAAAAGGCCAGCAAGACAAGAAGTAACCCCTCTCATCAAACCACAAAGGGCATTTCCGACGCACAATCCGTTGACAAATCCCCTGAGGTTATCTATATTTTTTAGACAGCTACATATTACAGATTTTTCACATCAAACCTGATAAAATCACTTATTTCTAATTAACCCTCTTTCGAGGCAACACCATGGTTGAAATGAAAGTTGAGGGCCTTACGTTGGATCCACTCACCAACATGCCCATCATTATTTTGAAAGATTCAACCGGTTCCAAGGCACTTCCCATATGGGTGGGTTATTTTGAAGCCAACGCAATCGCTTTGGAGATAGAAAAAATCTCCACGCCACGCCCCATGACGCATGATTTGCTCAAAAACCTGATTCAAAATATGAAAGGGGAAGTCAACCATATCCTCGTCAATGAATTAAAAGACAACACCTTTTATGCTATCATTTCTCTGGTATGTGGAGACCTTACTCTTGCCATAGACTCACGTCCCTCCGATGCCATCGCGCTGGCGCTGAGGACCAAGGCTCCCATTTTTGTTGAAGAGAAAGTGATTGAAGCCGCTAAAAGTCTGGACCTCCCCGATCCGCAAAAAACCAAAACGAACGATGACAAGCAATGGAAAAACTGGCTGGACAATATCAAACCAGAGGACTTCGGCAAACTTTGATAACGCCCCTTAGCGGGGGAGGCATATAGCAATGACTCTTTGAGCCGAACTAGCTCTTTGCCAGCAGTTTAAAGACATTAAGTGCTAGCGGAGGCACTCCGCCCCTCTAGAACCGTTGCGCAAATCTTGAGGATCCAGTGAAAAATATAGGGTTATTTTGCAAGCCAAGACCCTCGGTAGACCCGAAAGTAGTCAGTGACCTGGTGCAATGGTTGCGAGAGCGAGACTACAAGCTTTATATGGATCAGAATGCCGCCGAGTCGATCGGTGAAACAGCTACCTGCTCCCATGAAGAAATCCCCAACCTCTGTGAACTGATCATCGTGCTTGGAGGAGACGGAACCTTGTTGAAGGTAGCCCGCATCGCCCACTCACACAGCGTTCCTATTCTGGGGGTCAACCTCGGGAACCTGGGTTTTTTAACCGAAACTACCTTCGAAAATCTCTATCCCACTCTTCAAAGCGCCCTGAATGGAGAATGTGAAATAGAACACCGCATGCTACTGAATGCCTCGCTCTGGCGTAACGGAACAAAAATACAAGATTTTAATGTATTGAATGATATTGTCATCAACAAGGGCGCCTTGGCCAGAATCGTCAACCTTACGGTGCGGGTTAACGACCAGCCCATGACCTCATACCGGGCTGACGGATTGATCATCGCCACGCCAACAGGCTCCACCGCTTATTCTCTCTCGGCAGGAGGACCCATCATTCACCCCAGCATGCAGGCTTTGGTGTTGAGTCCGATTTGCCCCTTTACCCTGACAAACCGACCCATTGTGGTTCCCGACACCTCCAGGATCAAAGTACAACTGGACAAACGCCATGACGACGAGGATGTCAGAATAACGCTCGATGGACAAATGGGTTGCGATATGAAATCCGGAGATATCTTGGAAGCGGAAAAAGCTCAGGTCTCAGTAAAACTGGTGCAGGCTCCCGGAAAAAACTATTATCAAACCCTGAGAAAAAAACTTCACTGGGGAGGCACCGCAGAAAGTTAAACTTTATCCCTCTGTGTTAAACCCCGTTCTCTCAGCTTATGAATCAAAATATCGTTGCCTGCGGCCATAAAATAGATATTGGAACCCGTGTGGTTTTATGGGACGAAGGCTTTGCTTGCCCCAACAAGAGAGGTCGGTCCACCTGTTCTCATCACGACCCCAAGCTCAACGACGCGCCGTCCAGAAAAGATTCCGCCTATAAAATCCTGAACCCCGAATCGGCCTACAACGAACTGGTGCAATGCGTTCACCAGTTCGTTCTTCATTATGACGCCTGCTACAACTCCCACCACTGCCACCAGTTGATGACGGAAAGTTCCTTTAAGGGCAGCCATTTCTATCTCGATCTCGATGGCACCCTTTACCAGACCTGTGACCTGTACTGGAAAACCAATACCGCACCTGCCGATGACCGGCAAGGCAACGAAAGGGCTGTCCATGTCGAGATGGCAAACCTTTCATGGGAAGCTCTGGCTAAAGAATCCGAATGGCTCCCTTCCAAGCAGGATAAATACCGAAAGAAAAAAGGACAATGGGTGCTGGACCTGCCCAAAAGCTATCGCGAAAAAATCCGCACCGCCGGATTCCTGGCCACCCCATCACGCACTTACGGTTCAAGGGGGTACTTCAGCAAAAAAATCAATGGCCGGGTGGTTCGTATGTGGGATTTTACCGAGCAACAATATCAAGCTCTGATCAAACTCTGTATCGGTATCAACCATCTTCTGCCCAGAGTTAAACTGCAAGTGCCCTTCGACAAAAATTCCGGCCGACACCCGCTCGACAGATTAAAAAACTACTCTAAGTTTTCCGGCATCCTCGGTCACGCTCATGTGCAAAAAGGCGTAAACGAACTGGAGTGCAAACACGACCCCGGATCAGCCTTCAACTGGGCTCGCCTAAAAAAAGCCTTCCGGCAAGCCGCCCACTAGGCGCCAGCGTGACGCTGGACTCAATGAGCAATGACTCGTGAGGCCGAGGGAACGGTTGCCCGCAAAATAACGACATTGCAAACTGCCACCGGTCGCTGACCGGAGTTTTGGGTTGACGTTTAGCTCGGTTTGGGAGAAGCTTGATGCATTCCATGAAACATTGAAAAGGTTCGGCAAATCATGAAACAAAATTCCATTTTCCGGGACGAGCTTCCGGGGGAAAAGAAGAGCATCATCAATCTGTTAATGACTGGCTACATCGTTGTCATCTCCTGCCTGGGGTATGCCGCGTTCTTTCTCTACATCCAGCTTGGGCAAGTTGAGAGGATTGTGGGAACCATGGACACGCAGACTTTAGCTCCCGATCAAATGGAGTTGTTGAAGAGCCGGGTCATTCGCAGTGCCCGGCAATTAAAAAATGAGATGATTGGAATGGCTATTGTCGGGAGTGTGGTTTGTATCATTGGTGGATTCTATACCGTCAGCATGATCATCAGGCCCTTGAAAAAGCTGGTGAGATTTGCGGAGGAACGGGGAACGACCGAGCTTCCCGAAATCAAATCCAATACCGAAATCAAACAGCTGGCAACTGCTATCGCGCAATTAACAGAAAACCTGAATCAGACTGCTCCCTCGGAAAAAGAACAGCTACCTTCCTGAGCGAACAAGAAACCTTTTGGCTCAAGAGTCATTGTAGTCCCTGACCTTGCCGCGCAATTCGTCTTTGAAGGAATACACCTCTCTTCTGGGAATGCCCACTTCCTCCAACAACTGAATATAGTATTTAAAGGTCAGGGTTTCTTTTAAACTCAGGACCGCCTCCTGAACCTTCTCCGGAGACGTTGCGTGCGGCACCAGATCGTTGCAAAGCAATTCTACAGGAAGAGGCTCGTTGGAAAGCCGGGCTATGAGGGTTGAAACTTTAGAAACCTCCAGACCACGTCGAAAAACTTCCCGGTCTTTTATTTCCATTTTTATATACTTCACGCATTTTTCGTGAAGGACGAGCCTTTGCTTCCAGGGTTCGGTTTTTTTCCATTGCTCAAACTGGACGCTGACAAGTTGATGCTGTTTCAACTCACGGAGTCCATCCATACGGGACTGATAATCTTTTTGGAATGCTTTTCGGACCTCGATCCGATTCAGTAATTCGTCATCATAGGATTTTGCTGCAAACTTCTTATCCGTTTTTCTTTTTTCTTTCCATTTTTCATAACGCAGGGCGATCACGTCCCCTCGAGTCATGGAGTCAATTTCCTTAAAGAGTTGCTGCGTCTCCTTGACATGAAAAGACTTGGCCTCTGCAATCATTGCGGCGTATTTTTCAGGGTTCTTTTCCTCCAACTCCGCTAACACAGGTTTGAACTCCTCCCAGCGAAGATTGGCCTGCCATCCGCCATAAATCAGCCCACCAAAAATCACCCACTTGATGAGCTTTTTAATGGGGGTTTTACTTTTTCTCATAATTTATTCCATCTCATGGAAACAGTTAACATGTTGTCCTCAAGCGTTTTGACAGAGAGACCTTTGCGTAAGTCGAAAATGTGTGAAGACCAGATTCTTCACGGAGCCTGTGCTGAGCGAAGCCGAAGTATTCAGAATGACAAGAAACGCCAGCTTGTCATCCTCGAGGAACCGAAGGCGACGAAGGATCTCGAGTTATGCAAAGCTCTCTTTGGCAAACAAGAGCAAACCTTTATAACTTATCGGCTTTAAGGCAAAACTGTTTAGCCCCGACTATCACGGAGGCGGAGAACCTCTGCTGGTAATTGGCATAGCCTGTTCAGCCGAGATAACTCGTTGCTAGCCAGAGACAGCCATTGCTCGTTGGCGCCACGACTAGTGGGCGGAGGGTCTTCTTAATGTTTAAAATGGCGGGTGCCAGTAAACAGCATGGCTATTTTGTGCTCGTTAGCCGCTTGCAAAACTTCTTCATCTCGAATGGAACCGCCAGGGGAAATAATGGCAGTAACGCCATTTTTTGCGGCTTCGTCGATGGAGTCCCGGAAAGGGAAAAACGCGTCCGAGGCCATGACCGCTCCCTGTAAAGGCTTGCGTGCCTTCTCGACCGCGACGCGGGCAGAATCGACACGGCTCATTTGCCCCGCGCCGATACCAATAATTTCCTGGTCTTTGGCATAAACGATGGCATTGGATTTAACATGCTTGGCCACGACCCAGGCGAATTTCATGTCCTCTATTTCCCGGGCATCGGGCTTTCTTGCGCTGACCACCTTGAGTTGATCCTCAACATAGGTCAACGAATCCTGACTTTGGACCAACAGGCCGCCGCCGATCCGCTTCAAGTCAAATTTTCCGGTATCCACAGACGATCCCATTTCCGGCATCTGCATAAGACGGACATTTTTCTTCGCAGCAAACAGTTTCAAAGCTTCCGGATCAAAACCGGGCGCCACAACGGCTTCAACAAAGTTTTTAACAATCTCCTCCGCAGTCTGGACAGTAATCGGTCGATTGAATCCAAGGATTCCACCAAACGCAGATGTTGGGTCCACCTCACGAGCGACGATAAACGTTTTTAACTGGTCCTCGCCCTGCGCCACACCACAGGGGTTGGTGTGCTTGATAATCGCTACCGCCCCCTTATCAAATTCTTTGACCAATTCCCAAGCGGCATTCAAATCTATAAAATTATTAAAAGAGAGTTCCTTGCCTTGCAGTTGTTTAGCAGAAACAATCTCTGACAGCAGCGGAGAACTTTCCTTATACAATGCAGCGGACTGATGGGGGTTTTCTCCATAACGCAGTTCCTGCACTTTCTCAAACGGCTGGTTCAGCAAAGGAGGAAAGTCGCCATCCTCTTGCCATTTTCCGGTTAAATAAGTTGCTATCAAGGAATCATAACGGGCGGTGTGGGCAAACGCGTCCCGGCACAGCCGCCGGCGTGTTTCAAGAGTTACGTCTCCAGCTTTTATTTCCGCCAAAATCGGGCCGTATTCGTCCGGGTTCACCACCACCACCACATCCTTGGAGTTTTTCGCCGCAGATCGGACCATCGCAGGGCCGCCAATATCAATATTCTCGATAGCATCTTCCAGGGTACAATCCTTTCGCGCTACCGTCTGCTCAAAGGGATATAAGTTGACCACCACCAGGTCAATAGGCCTGATGCCATGATCTTCCATTGCCTGGACATGTTCCGGCACATCCCTGCGGGCCAGAATCCCGCCGTGCACCCTGGGGTGAAGCGTTTTGATCCTGCCATTCATCATTTCAGGGAAACCGGTATAGTCGGACACCTGAATCACAGGGACACCGCCTTTGCGCAACAACTCCGCCGTGCCGCCGGTGGAAAGTATCTCGACACCGGATTTCTGCAGTTCAAGAGCGAACTCCAATATACCGGTCTTATCCGATACGCTTATTAATGCCCGTCGAATGGGTTTCATTAAATATAGAAAAACGTTAAGTTTATTGAGGAAGTTTTCTTTTTGGAGCCGGAGACTTCAATATCAGAAAACCCGGGGTCAGCGTATGAATCAGCTTCAATATCCAGACCGGAAAAGAGCCGTAGGACTCCCAAAGCGCGGGTTCTTCTTTCTGGGGTTGGGGTGCAGCTTTCTTGGGATCGGTCATCACTCACCTCTCCATAATTAAAGGGTTCGGGATACAAATGAAGTGCGAAGTCTACACTTTTTCACCCCAATTTAAAATAAAAATCCGCCGGCGCCAGCGTGACGCTGGACCCAATGAACACTAGCTTTATCTAAGCCCCGCGACCCATTCAGGCTATTGCTCACTGGCCCCACGCTTAGTAGTGGATAAGCCTTGGGTGAATTTCCAGTCAATTGGACGGGTGAGGTCGAGGCTGCCAAACTGGGTTTCAAGATTTTTAGCGCATTCACGCAACAAATCCTGCAAACATTTTTTATCCGAATCCGTCCAGGCCATGGGAGCTTTTAGCAATTCCTGCTCGAAGGCTGCGAAAAGGTCTTCATTGCACAGCTTTGCCTCGTCTTGGAAAATGCCCGGCAAAAAGATCATTCCCAGAAAACTCTTTGCCGCCACATCCGCAATCGGTTCACAGGACAATCGGCTGAATAAAACGTACTGCGCCAAGGCTGTGGTCACCAACGTTAACAGGTTTGAAGATTCACGGATATCCAAGCCATCACCCTGTAAAGATGGAAATGTTGACTCGCTCAGCTCCAACACTTGACGGGTAAAACGGCTGTAAAATTTCCATCGGGCTAAAAAATCATTAATCGCCTCGACATCTTCCATAGATTGCAGATCCCGCCAATTGTAAGCGTCCTCGAATTTTTCCGCCACCTGAGGAAACCGAAAAACCAAAGCGCCCAGCCTTTCCTTGTCGCCCGCTGAAATAAAATGTTCAATATAAGAGCCGTGCTCCTTAATGAAAGCGCTTGCCTGAGATCGAATCTGCCGCAATTGTTCATAGCCCACCTGAAACAACGACTGCATCCAAACCTGGTCCAACAAGGCCGTTCCTTTTTTCAGGTCGCCTTCTGCTCCCAGTTCCAAACCCATGTTTATATACCCCAGTATTTTTCTAAGAGCCTGTTGGCGAACATCTCTGGAGGATAGCTCCATCCCATCGGCAACAATGACTTTGTTGGCCAGGCACACCAGTTCCCAACGCAGGGTTTCAAGACGGCTCTCGTTCTCCAGAGCAGCAAGACATTGGGTGAAAAAAAGAGACTCCTCTAAATGGGCCAGGGGATATCCGGGAGAAAGCCTGAACCGGCTTGGGGGAAGTTCTTCCAGCGCAGGCAGTTTCAGCTTTAAAGTTTCTGGATCCAAACGGCTGTATATACCTATCGCCTCCTGAAATTCAGGGATGCCTCTTTCACCAGCGCGGTTCACTCTCCATTGATAGGCCCTCTCCACGGTAAGGGTAACGGGATACCAGATCACCGCTTCCAGCAGATTATAAAGGACGTTTTGATCCTTTTCATGGAGCAACAGCAGAAGCTTTCTGACTTCCTTACTGTTTTCAACTTTGAAAAAAATATCATAGACTCCATCAGGAGTGAAATGTTCAAGTCCCTCCACCCCTTCGTAGGAATCCGTCATTTCATCCTTCTTATAGACTTTAAAAAAGGCTTGAAAGAGCATCACCTTCTGGTCGAAATCCTCACTTAAAAACCAATTCAGGAGTTCAGGGTCCTGGCATTGATCCAGCAAAACGATCCAATCCGAAGCCTGCTTAGGCAGGAACTTGTCCCCCTGCCACCATTCCACATCAAAAAAATATTGCAGTTGATCCGGTGACAACATGGATATAACCAAAAGGGAATCTTCTTTCCCCACTTCTTTGACCAGGTTATAGACCTCTTCCACGGGAAGAGACTGGGTCACCTCGACCGCTTTTTCGGAAAGTATGAGAAGTTTCTGTTGCAGATCGGGGTCGAGCCCAAGAATACATCGCGCCTGTTTTTCCACCGACATACCAGACAAAATATCTTCCACTTTGCGCGGCTGGGTTCTCACCCAATCCGCAGGAAAGGGCAGGTCTCCCCCTCTGTATGAACTTTCTTTATCAATTTTATCGATCATGTGATTACCAAGTTAGAAAAAAACAACGCTTCATGGACGCAACATGATGGTTGTAAGGATTCTTCCTGTCTCTCCTTCGCGTCGATAGGAATACAGGTTTCGGGTGGAACAACATGTGCAATGATCCATCGAAAAAATATTTTCCGGTAGAAGGCCGGCCTTTTCACCCGCCATTTTATTCACCGCAATCAAATCCAGGAAATATTTGCCCGCCGGACCGGGCCAAAACCAACCCTTTTCAGCAGAAAACAACTCTTTAAACGGTTGAACGCAGTCCTCATCCACCTCATAACAACATCCCCCGATTGCGGGCCCAAACCCTGCCAGCAGCTCAGCAGGGCGGCATCCATACACCCGAGCCATCTCCCCAACCACCTTAAAAAGGAGGTTTTGCTCGGACCCTCTTCTTCCTGCATGAATGGCCCCGATCACTTTCAATCGCGGATCATAAAGCAAAATGGGAAGACAGTCTGCAGTAAAAATCCCGATAGGCTTTCCATGAATTTGAGTCAACAAGGCATCGGCAGAAATTTTCTTGGCCTCATCACACGTAAGATTTGGATCATCTAATATAAAAATCTTATCACTATGAACCTGATTGACCAAAAACAGGCCACAGTTTTCTATTCCTATGGATTCTAAAAACCATTTCACATGTTCTTTTGTCTTTCCATATCCACCATTGTTCCGGAAAGAAAATTCCTCAATTCCACCTTGATCGTTTTCGAAACAACGAGGGCTAACAGCATGGGCCAATTCTGGAAATGTTTCAAACTGACCAAATTTCAACTTTTCGAGCAAAATATTCATAAAAAATAATTATTTTTTTCAAACCCCTTTAAGGCACTCAGGAAACAAAATCAGTATACTCGCAAAAATTAAAAAAAACCAAATAGGGTGTTTCCCCCTTTATACATACAGGTTTTATCGAGTCACATAAAAACAGCGCCCCGCAAAATCATATTCACAATTTCCACGGCAGCTGAACGCCCTCCCCTGAAACATTAATTTTTCTTAATATTCGCTTGACTTCAAACGCTTATGACATAAAATGATAAACGGTATTTGGGCGCTGAAACGAATACCGAATGACGTAAAAAAGGAGATCTTGATGGCAACCAAGAAAAAAGCAGCAAAGAGAAAACCTGCAAAGAAAAAAGCAGCAAAGAAAAAGGTAGTTAAGAAAAAAGTAGCTAAGAAAAAAGCTACGAAGAAAAAAGTAGCTAAGAAAAAAG
>CALAGQ010000019.1 GCA_937891765.1 uncultured Nitrospina sp. | reverse complement strand
CTAGGTTGCTGACTCAGGAATACGAAATTCTCCGTGAGGTGGCCCGCGTTCTTCATTCCTCTCAGGGAGTGAAGAGTATGCTGGAGAATGTCCTGTCGGTCCTCACCGGATTTCTTGCCACATTAACTGATTTTTGGGAAAACAGAAGACTATGATCTCAATATTAAAAAAAGCGCGTTGGTCGCCTTATGCTGTGGGAACCGGAATTGGAGTTCTCTCATGGGTGACCTTTGCTTTGATGAATAAAGCCTTGGGGGTTTCTACAACCATGGTTCGGGCCGCAGGAGCGGTTGAAGCTTTGGTGTCTGAGGCTCATATCAGGTCAAATTCTTATTTTGTGAAATATCTTGGCACCCTGGATGAACCATATCCCGTTTTCGAGTGGCAGTTTTCATTAGTGGTGATGCTGGTTCTGGGCGCGTTTTGTGCGGCACTTCTTTCTTCTACTCACGTGCGTGAAGTTGTTCCCGATCTTTGGAAATCGAGGTTTGGTCCTTCAAAGTGGGTTCGTTTTGTCGGAGCCTTTTTGGCGGGGATCGTTGTGATTTTCGGGGCGCGCCTAGCGGGAGGTTGTACTTCCGGGCATGGAATTTCCGGAGGCCTTCAGTTAGCCGTCTCTTCCTGGATATTTTTTATTTGCTTATTTGTTTCTGGGATTGTTACGGCCTGGTTGCTGTATGGCAAGGGAGGTCAAGGTCATGTTTGAACATTTTTTTGCAAATCCGAGCACAATTCTAATGGGAGGAGTCACAGGCTTTTTATTTGGCTTCTTACTGCAAAAGGGTGGTGTGACCCGATACAACGTGATTGTGGGGCAATTCCTGTTAAAAGATTTTACCGTTCTAAAAATAATGCTGACAGCGGTGATCGTCGGTAGTGTCGGCATTTATGGCATGCGGGCTTTAGGTTTAGATGTCAATCTACATGTCAAGACCACGGCACTTCTGGGCAACGCTTTGGGCGGACTTATTTTTGGCGCGGGAATGGCCGTGTTGGGGTATTGCCCCGGCACTGCGGTAGCCGCTATTGGTGAAGGCTCCCGGCACGCTATACCGGGAGTGTTGGGAATGTTTGTCGGTGCCGGTCTATTTGCTGAATCCTATCCCTGGATAAAGACTCATATCTTAAGTGTGGGGAATTTAGGAAAAGTGACCTTTGCTGATTTAACCGGGTTTTCACCCTGGTGGTTCATTGCCGGGTTGATCATTGTTGCTGTGTATGGTTTGACAACCTTGGAACGTTGGGAAAAAAACAATCAGTCCTGAGATCCATCAACATATTTGATTTGTCTCAGGTTGTTGAAGCAGGAACGCACTGAAACTTTTTGGTGTGAGTATTTATTGAATCACAATGAAGCAAATTTTATTTAATCACTTTCATGCCTGTTAGGAGGTAGCAATGAAAAGAACAATTAAAACGATTTTGATGATGAGTATCATGAGTCTGGTGGGTTTGGGCTTTTTCGCAACCCCAGCTATAAGTGGCGGTAACGGGCCAGCAGATGGGTACACTATTCATGTTCAAGCACCACACATGATGGCTAATGGCACGGTGGGTGGCCCTTACCACCATTATTGCAAGGGAATTCAGGGAGGTGAGATTCTTCAGTGCATGTTGTTTGAGACCACCGCTCCTGATGCCAGACTTGTGGCGGTCGAATATTTTATTGCCAAAGATCTCGCGAGAAAGAACGTTCCGTTGATCCAGTGGAACCGGACTTTTCACGATCATCAAGTCGAGATAGATACGGGTCGAGTAGTAATTCTTGATATTGAAGACCCAAAGGAAGTGAAAGCCTTGGCCGAAGCTGCCGGGAAAACAGACGGCGTGATCTTCCATCTCTGGGGTAAGAATCAGGTAGTACCCGATGGAACCGTAACAACGCCTACCTCTTTGGGTCACGTTTTTCGAACAGAGTAAGTAAGCAACCAGTGCACAGGGAGGACGGTGATCCGTTCTCCCTGTGTTCCACAAATACGGCAAGAGTTCGAGGAGTGCGGTTATGAAGGGGAACAAAATAAAGCAATGGGTTTTTTATGTGCTTTGTATGGGTCTCTGGCCTGTTGGGAGTGAAGCCTCAGACCCTGAAGTTCTGAAGCCTCGGGTGCCTCAGGCTCAAATAGAGGAGGCCAGATCATGGAAGAATCCATTCCCTTCAACATCTGACAACATTGAAAAAGGAAAAGCGTTGTTTCATGGGAAAGCATTTTGTGTGACGTGTCATGGAATAAATGGCAAAGGACTGGGGGAAATCCCAGGGCTGGTAGGGAAACTTCCGCGAAACTTTACCGATAAGGCTTGGCAAGCGGAGCGTGAGGATGGAGAACTGCTATGGATTTTGAAAAATGGCAGTGCGGGAACCGCCATGGCCTCATTTATTCCTCTGGTGGTGACAGAGGAAGAAGCCTGGCGCTTGATTTTATATGTTCGATCCTTTGGGAAGTGAGGGGGTGGCATCCCTTTCTGTTTTTTGATACTAATGGGTCCTAAACTATGCGAACGATCCACTTAATTCTAATAGCGGCTCTCCTGCTGGCAGGTTTGGCCGAAGCTTTTCACACAGATCCTTATGAGCCGAGGGTTCCCCCTGAGCTTTTAGAAAAACTCCAGGATATGGATAACCCTTACCCGCCGACACCCGAAAGGATAGAAACCGGGCTAGAAATATATTTCGGCAAAGGCCAGTGTGTCACCTGCCACAACGTCGATGGAAAAGGGGTGGAGCGTCCCGGGCACTCGCCGAGAGATTTCACCGATCCCAAATGGCAGGAGGCCCGGACGGATGGCGAGCTCATGTGGGTGCTCAGGAACGGCAGTCCGGGAACGGAAATGCCGGTTCGGGTGGGCAAGGTCATTAGCGAGGAAGAGGGTTGGGCTGTGATCCACTTTATCCGTACCTATAAGTTAAACAATTAATCGGTGATGTTCAATATGGTGCAGGGATTTAGTAGACAAAGAAAAATTAGTGTTGGGTTGATTCTGGCATTGTTGATGTTCGGTATGATCGCTGAGGTATGGGCTGGGCCGCCAATGGGGCATGGGCGTCGGCATCATATGCGAGATTATCGTGGGCATCATGGACAGGGTTTTGCCGGTGATGGGTTTTGTCCCCAAGTCCGGGCCACCGCTCAGGCTCCCGATGATATCCGCAACCAGCCCAATCCTCTGGAACCCAGTCGGGAAACTCTTTATGGCGGCGAATCTTTATTTCAAGGGGATGTGCAGCCAGTGGCCTGTAAAATCTGTCATGGCGCGAATGGGAATGGACTGGGAATCATGGCACAGGGGTTGAATCCCCCACCGAGAAATTTCGGTTGTCAGGAAACGATGCAGGAAGTTTCCGACGGTCAGTTGTTCTGGATCATCCGCAACGGTTCACCGGGAACGGGCATGCCGGCTTTTAAAGATTTGGATGACCGGAAAATCTGGCAGATCGTTCATTATCTGCGGCAGTTCTCGCAACCTGGAAAAAAGTAAAACAATAATCCGGATTCTGGTTCTGAGAGGCTGAAGATTATTAACAAGGACGGGAGAGATATTATGTGGCGATTTTTGATGAGAGGGGTTTCACTGCTCGTTTTGTTGTCAGTGCCATCAGGATTGTGGGCCGGTGATGACGGATTCGCCGAAAAAATAATCAACAGCCAGTGCAAAAACTGTCACAGATTCGAAGGACAACCCACCTCCAAGTTTGAACTGAAAGCGCCTGACTTGATGTGGAGTGGTGTGAAATATCAGCGTCCCTGGTTGATCCGTTGGTTGGTGGGTCAGGAGAGCAACCTCTATCCGAACAGTTATCGCTGGGACAAGTCCACTTTTTCCGGGAAGCATATGGTCTTGATGCACGAAGAGGCCACAGCGCTTGCCGATTATATGGAAAAGACCTACCGCGACTCCCGCGTTAAAAAGAGTTTTGTCGACATGTCCACTTTCACGGAAATGGAGGCCAGTTTGGGAGCAGATATTTATCGGCAATATTCCTGCATGGGTTGCCACCAGATCAAGGACGATGAAGGAAAAAATATAGGCGGCCCGATCAGCGTTGATCTCTTTGACGCGGGCAACCGCTATACGTTGGACTGGTGGAGCCGGTTTGCGGAAAACCCTCAGGACTTCACTCCGCACAGCGGCGAATATCTGGCTGATATCAGTCCGCGCAAAGCACGCCATATTATCGGGTACCTCATGACTCTTGGGGTGAAGGATTTTAAATTCTACGAGCCGTGGAATTCAGCGGCTTTCAAAAATGCCGATGCGAAACGCGGTGGCAAAGTTTATAAAGAATATTGTGTGCAATGTCATGGCCCTCAAGGTAAGGGGGACGGGCCGGGAGCTAAAGGGCTGGACCCGAAACCCGCAGTGCATGCTGATCTGCCGCTTGCCGATTACCCGGAAGATTATTTATATAATCTGGTTTATTACGGTGGGAAGAGTGTCGGGAAATCCCCGAACATGCCAGACTGGGGCATGACTTTACCCGAGCAAAGCCTGGCCGATGTCATTGCTTACGTTCGCTCCACTTTCAAAGGCCAATAATAGAAAAGGCATTGTGTCTCAGGGCACAATGCCTTCTTCCCTCCTGTTTTTTCATTGAAATCCAATAGCTTAGGGTTTGTTCCTGCTCTGCGTCCCGCATCTTAAAATTTGTTAATGAAAAAAAATAAATTTTTGTAACTATGGCGGGATCCGTTTTTGGGAATTATACTACATGAAGTTACTAGTCAATGTTTGTGAGAGAATCAAGTTATGATTTTTCCCAGACAGCGAAAATTATTCCCAATCCTGAGTAGGAGGGTACAATGTCCATTATAGACAACGCTTCTGGCACCAAAGGTAAGATTCTGATCATTGATGATGAAGCAGAAGTGAGAGAGGTATTAAGGCTACATCTGGAGTCAGCCAAGTACAATGTGATTGAGGCTGCCGATGGAGAAGAAGGCGTCACCATGATGAAGTCAGGTTCCAATCTGCTACAGGTTGGGCTGATTCTTTGCGACATCAGAATGCCAAAGGTCAATGGCATTGAGGCGATTGATTATTTGAAGAAGGAAGCGCCTTCCATTCCTATCATTGTGGTCACAGGCTATCCCGATTCGGATCTGGCAGTTTCTTTGATGAAAAAGGGAGTGAAAGATTATTTGGTCAAGCCTGTTGAAAAAACAACACTGCTGAGCAAAGTTGCGGAGGTGCTCGCTGCCCCACAAGAGTTTAACTATGTTTGAACCACGTATCCATAGCAAGGGGTTCAATTTATGGATACACATAACGGCAACTCCGCTTCTGAAGTAGGGAGTTCCGGGGAAACTGAAACACGAAAGGGCATACGTACCGGATTAAAAAATAAATTGATCTGGACTATGCTCGGGGTTGGGGCCTTACCCTTGATGCTGGCTATGATCCTTTCCTATTTGCAGGGGACAAAATCCCTGCAGGGGGTGATTGGAGCCAGCTTCAAGGCGTTGGCTTATGAAACTTCTACCAAGATAGATTTATTGATTGAGGGGGAGATCTCGAGGAATATCCGACACGCCGCTCACCCTTCCATCCGATCTGCCATTGCTGGTTTTAACCAGACCCTCCTTGCTCTCGATCCCGTAGCACTGCAAAAATATTTTGAGGCAGAGAGTGCCGGTTCATCCCGCTCCATTCTCGAGACAGAAGCCAGCCGGGTACTCAAAAATTTCCAGAAAAGAAAGATCCTGTCTGTTCTTGCGACTCAGGCTTTGTATGTCACCGATGCGTTCGGAGTGCTCAGGGCGAGCATCAATGACTTTCCGGGATTTCGCCACAATGAAAAGCCCGATTGGAGCAAAACCATCGCTGGTGGCAAAGAATTTGTTTATATCGGGCCGGTCACTTTTAACGAAAAAACCGAATCCTTTCTGATGACCTTTGCTTTCCCGATCCTGGATGAAAACGAAAAGACCATCGGGGTTCTGCATCATGTTTTTGACACGAAGGAGTTTTTTTCCGGTGCCATAGAGCCGATCACCTTCGGAGAGACGGGCCATGTCATGATGATCGACTCGAGAGGGATGGTGATTGATTGCCCTATATTGCCAACGGGTTTTTTGTTGCCAGACCCGGTTCTGGTCAGGAGTGTTACGGGAAAAAATCCGGACTGGGTTAAAACCATGGGTGATGGTCATGGTGGAGAAGATCTTTCCATTATCGGGTTTTCACCTTTGGAGCAGACTCGAGAATGGATTACCCGGTCGGAAAGCAAAAACTGGTACACCTTTGCATGGCAAGCCTCGGATGAACTGTTCGCCCCCATGCACCAACTCTTTCAATGGATTTCCATGGCCGGTGTCGTGTCCATTCTGTTGATTGGGGGCATGGGTTCTCTGGCGGCAAAAAAAATTGTCGAGCCGATTCGCCGGCTTCAGAAAGCTGCAGAGCGTATTGGTAAAGGTGAAAAAGTTGAGACGCTGGAAATTAAAACCGGAGATGAACTTGAGGCACTTGCCAATGAAGTGAACCTGATGAACGATCTGTTGCAAAAATCTTTTTCGGGATTGGAAAATCAGGTGCGCGCAAAAACCGAGGAAGTTCTTTATCTCAAGGAATACACCGATAGCATTCTCAGGAGTGTTCCCGACGCGGTGGTTATTTTTGATCCCAATCTAAAAATAGAGTATATGAATGGGGCGTTTGAGACTGTTGCCCAGCAAACTGCCGACCAACTTCAAGGACATTCTTTAATGGACTTGGGGGCCGAGTCCGCCTTGACCTGGAAAGTTGTGCAGGATGAACTCCTCAATTTTTATAGTGAAGTTGTTCCCGTCACTTCCCGGAAGCTGGGAAACCAAACCATACAATGTTATACCGCGCAAGATCCTCTTGCCCCTAAGGATTCTCCCTCCCTGCAAAGCATGAAGCAAACCGTCAAGCTGGATGGGAAAGTTTTTGCTTTTCAGATTTTTGACATTGTAATCCATGACGACAGTGGCAAGCGATTGGGACTGCTTTTAAGGGATGTTACGGAAGATGTGGAATTGCACAACCAACTGGCTATGGCGGAAAAACTATCTGGTTTGGGTACGCTTGCCGCGGGCATCGCCCATGAGTTGAACAATCCGCTGGTTTCCATCATGGGTTTTGCCGAAGCTATTATTGGTGAAGAGGATTCGGAGAAAATTCAGAAATATGCCAGCAAGGTTTTTGACCGATCCAAACATATGTCGTCGATCATTCTCAATATGTCTGGTTACGCACGTTCATCGGGGTTGGCGGAAGAAAAAGAAGTGGACCTCAATGAGCGTATCGATGCGGCTATTGATATCGCAATTCTTACTTCCTATAACAATGACATTAAAGTGGACAGGAATTTTTCTGAACTATCGCCCATCAAAGCAAAGCCTGAGGAGATCCAACAGATATTTATCAACCTGCTGACTAATGCCGTGCAGGCGATGGAGGGAAAAGGGAGATTGAGCATTTCAACCGAAGGGCAAAATGGAAATGTTCTCGCGACAATCAGTGATACGGGGCCGGGCATTCCACAGGAATACTTGTCGAAAATTTATGATCCGTTTTTCACCACCAAGGAGCAGGGCAAGGGAACCGGCCTGGGACTGAACATTGTCCATCAACTGGTGTTGAAGCATGGCGGAAAGATTGACGTCTCCTCCCAGAAAGGAAAAGGAACCACTTTTTCCCTGACCTTTCCCGCGATCTCCTAGACGGAGCGCCAATGAGCTTAAAGCGGCCCATACCACTAACACTCCTAAAGGTTAATCACTCCAACCCTTGTGATACCCCTTCCATAAACTTCATGCCCGGAACGGGTACTTTGAGAAAGAGGGAGTAAAACCACCTTCTCTTTCAGCCGAGATAGCTCTTTAGTTCGCCCAAAAAAGCCATTGCTCACTGCCACCGGGCGTTGCCCGGCCACGACTAGTGATGGATGGTTAGTTTTTTGTATTTTGATCTTCTGTTTTCTTCTTTGCCGCCCAGTTCCTGTTTGCGTTTTTCCTGATACTCCTCAAAGTTTCCTTCAAACCATCGCACTTTGCTGTTGCCTTCAAAAACCAGAAGGTGGGTGCAGACGCGGTCGAGAAAAAACCGGTCATGGCTTATGACCAGAACGCATCCGCTGAAATCAAGGATGGCATTTTCGAGATTACGCAAGGTGGTTACATCCAAGTCGTTGGTGGGCTCGTCGAGGAGCAAAACATTTCCGCCTCTTCTGAGAAGTTTTGCCAGATGAACCCGGTTGCGTTCCCCGCCTGAAAGTTCCCCCACTTTTTTCTGTTGATCAGGACCTTTGAAATTGAACCGTCCGACATAGGCTCTGGAAACGATGGTCTTTCCCGCGACTTCAATATGTTCGGTGCCTCCGGTGATTTCCTCGAACACGGTATTGTCGGGGCTCAGGTCGTGACGGTGCTGGTCAACGTAGGAAAGTTTTACCGTAGCCCCCAGCTTGAGAGTTCCTGCGTCGGGCTGTTCTTCGCCGGCGATCATACGGAACAAGGTGGTTTTGCCGGCACCATTGGGGCCGATCAACCCAACCACCGCTCCACGCGGTACTGAGAAAGTAAGGTCTTTGATGATGGGGTCTTCCCCTTGATAACCTTTGCTGAGTGAGTCGGCCTCAATCACCTGTTCGCCGAGTTGCGGGCCGGGAGCGATCTGGATCTCAAGCGAGTTATCTTCCATGTCTACTTTGTGTGCGGAAAGTTTTTCGTATTCATTAATTCGGCCTTTATTGTGTTTGCGTCTGGCGCCGGGACTTTCCTTCAGCCACTGCAGTTCTTTTTCCAGGCGTTTTTGCAGGGTCGATGCGGACTTTTCTCTTCGCCTCAGAATTTCGGCCTTTTGTTCCAGCCAGGAACTGTAGTTGCCTTCAAATGGTTTGCCTTTTCCGCCTTCCAGTTCAAGAATCCATTTAGTGATGTTGTCGAGAAAATATCGGTCATGGGTGGAGACGATGACGTTGCCGGGATAATTGACGAGCGTGTCTTCCAGCCACTGTACGGTTTCGGCATCAAGATGGTTGGTGGGTTCATCGAGAAGAATCATATCGGGTTTTTGCAGTAGCAGTTTACAAAGAGCAACTCGTCGGGCTTCGCCCCCCGACAACGTTCCGGCTTTCTGGTCATCAGGGGGGAGCACGAGGGCATCCATCGCCACTTCTACCTGCCGGTCCAGTTCCCATCCGTCTGCAGCATCAATCTGATCTTGAAGCCGACCCATTTTTTCCATGGCCTTTTCCATTTCGTCATCCGACATGGGTTCAGCCATTTTGGCACTTACTTGATTGAACTCTTCAATCATTTTCTTGATGTTGCCAAACGCCTGTTCTACATTTTCCCGGACAGTTTGCTCGTCGTCCAGAACCGGTTCCTGAGGAAGGAACCCGATGGTGGTTCCCTTTAAAGGCGCAGCGCGGCCGTCAAAATCCTGATCTTCCCCTGCCATGATTTTAAGAACGGTGGATTTTCCTGATCCATTTTCTCCGACGATGCCAATCTTGGCGCCATGATAAAAACTAAGGTTGATTCCATTCAGCACCTCGTTACGTCCATAACGTTTGATCAGGTCCTGCATGGTGAAAATATATTCTCCTGCCATAATACCTCTCTCCACTAGGCGTGGGGCCAGTTAGCAATAACTTTTTCAGGCGAGCAACAATTTATCTCGGCCTAAAGAGCCATTGCCAAATTGCAACCCTCGTTAGAGGGCGTGGGGCCAGCGTGCAGTAGCTCTGCTTGGCTGGCAAAAAGTTGTCTGCGCTCAATATTCCCCCGGGCGTGGCCCGGGCCTACTTAATACCACAAAATCATGCTCATTGTTGAAGACCAATTTGAATCCAGTATTTTTTGCCAGCCACTGGAAGGTTTCTGAACAGTAAAAAATAATATGAGTGGGGTCGCGTTTATAATACCAGTTTGCAAAGTCCTTGGCCGGGTAAAACCGGGTCATGATCGCTAGAATTCCTCCTGGTATCACCCGGCCGGTAATGCGCGGGATTTCTTCGGCCGGATTTCTAAAATGCTCAAAGGTCTCCGTGGAGATGACGAGGTCATAAAGTTTATCCAAACGGATGTCGGGGAAAAAGTTAGGGTCATATCCGTCGGCCCTAATTCCCTGTCTCTCGAGCAGGATTTTCAGGACAGGCTCATAGCCGCAACCATAATCCAGAGCCGATTTGATTTCGTAGGTTTGAAGAAGGTCAATTTTTTTCTGAAACATTTGCACATAGCCTTCGCTCTCGAGGCTGTTTTCATGCTCCAGGTAGCGTTTGACCTCTTCGTCTTTGGGAATATGGAACTCTGCAGGAACGGATATTGCCCGACACTGTGAGCACAGCCAATACTCTCGGTTTTCTCCGGAGGTCAGGTAATGAGCTGAAAAACTGCATAATGGGCATTTCATCCGATTAATTCTCCTGAGGCTTTCCGGTTGTGATCGGGATTTTCCTTGATTCTTTCTATTTGCTCCATGATAATCGTTGGTTCCAAGGGTGAAAAATTCGTTTTATCCTGCTTCAACAAATCAGAAAATTTGGGGAATTTGTCGAATGGTTGCTTTTGTTAAAGGTAATGGGCTTCGTCCCGGGTATGTGATCAAGGTTAAGGGTGATTTATATCGTGTCATGGTGACCGAACATCGCACTCCAGGAAAAGGACAGGCATCCATGCAGGCCAAGCTTAGAAAACTAAAGGACGGAACGCAAACAGAAATGAAGTTCCGTTCCGATGAATCGGTAGAGCGCGCCGAAATGGAACAGATAGAGATGGAATATCTATACGATGACCCCGCTGGCCTGTGTTTCATGAACTGCGAAACTTATGAGCAGACGTTCCTGGAAGAAAGAATCATCGGCGATGACAAGGCATTTCTTTTGCCCAATGCCAAGGTAAAGATTGAGTTTTGTGACGACAGCCCCGTCGGTGTGACTTTCCCCGAAGCGGTGGAACTTAAAGTGACCGTTACCGATCCTCCTTTGAAAGGAGCTACCGCTTCCGGTTCTGGGAAACCGGCAACGCTTGAAACCGGCCTAGTTGTGACGGTGCCACAATTTATCCAAATAGGCGAAGTGGTGCGTGTTTCGACCTCATCGAGAGAGTATTTGGAGCGGGCGAAGAAATGATTCGCGAATCGCAAGTTGACGTTTTTAGGAAGTTCTCGATTTCAAACTGTTTCAGCCACTCCATAGATTCCACTAGCTCCATGAATTTGGCTCTTTAGGGAAATTTTTATCAAGACAACTTGTTAATTTGTCGCAGAATTTGACCATTGTTTTTCATCCAGTCAAAGCGCTTCCTGGACATATAAACGATGTGGTCGGTAGGAGCTAGAATCAGATTGTTTTCTGGATTAAGGAGCGGCTTTTCTCCTGCTTGTCTTTGGAGGCCCAAAATCTCTATCGAGAGATTAAGTTGAATAATAGCAACCTTTAAACTTCCGAAACTGAACTCCTTGTCATGTTCCTCCCACGACCCTACTGACGATTGGCTGATATAAATTTGGTTGCCGCCAGAGTTTGATGACAGTTCGCTATAAACTTTATATAAGCCGGGGTCTTCCAATTCCTGAACCAAGAGTCCCATTTGCAAGTCGGTGGTGCTGATGCCTCCATCAATACCGAAGGTGCTGAGGTTGCCCAGCGTTTCTGCTCGACTGCAGGTCATGACTGTGGTGACTTGCGACCAGTTTTTTTCGATGAGACCGGCTGTCAGGGTGTTGGTATCATCCATCGCCGGGTCTGATGCAGATGAGGTGAGAACGCATGCTTTGGCCTCGCTCGCGTTGGCACGCTGCAATGTTTCCAAAGCTGAAGGCAGACCCATTATGAATGCGTCTATTTTTTTCGATAAAAAATGCGGGATCTCTTTATCCTGATTGGGTAAATGCGCGGCTACGAGCACGCGGGGGATATCCTTAAAATCGGGACTGTGGTCCAACTCTTTCATCAATTCCGTTGTCTCCGCATAGGAGGGAACGTTAACAATGATCAAGTGTCCTTTGCCTGTATACTTGCCTTCGCCTTTCATTTTTTTCGTTCTCCTTTGCATGGCCCGTTCCAAAATGACCCCGGTCAAAATTCCGAAGCAACCGATACCCAGCATCGAGGTCAAAACCGTGACCCACCGTCCTTGCGGGGTCGCTGCTGAAACATCCCCATATCCGATCGTGGTTAAAGTTATATAAGCGGTCCACAGTCCGTCTGAAAATGTAACATTCTTTTCATAGGTCGAGAGAACGGACGCAAAAATCAGGATCATTAACAAAAAGATCAAGCCCAAACCGAAAAGCAGACGGAAGTCGGGTTGTCTGAGTTTTCTCCAAGTGCGTTTTAAAAAATAAAAATACATGCTATTGATTTCCGTCGACTTTTAAAAATATGATTATAGCGGTTTACTTTATAAAGCAAAAATTCTCACACTAAACAAACGTATGTTTATACTAGCAGAACTGGTATGATAGGTTACACTTTAGTAGTGTATTTAGCTGAAGGATTCTCACCCCTAGACTAATTTTCTAAAAATGAATCGGAACAACGCCATGCTATCACTCAGAGAAAGGTTTAAGTTTTCTCTGCTACTTTTTCTACCGGTCGCTCTTTTTATTCAGGGTTGTGGGACCGGACAGAATCCGGTAGAAAAAATCCAGAACGAACTGCAAGGCGAAAAGGAGTACGCGATCATCCTTAATGATATGCGCGAGGAAGGCAACTTCTTTCCTTCTTACTACCATCAATACCGTGTTGATGTAGGAGAACAAAAAACCCAACGTCCCTTCATCGAAGTCGATGATTCTTATTATAAAAAAAATGGACCTTATCTCGGCATGGTCTTGGCCTCTAAAACTGCCGATGGTGCCGTATCCACCACACCCTTTCCAAACGGCTACCAATATGTTGGAAATTCTCAGTACGGTCGTTGGCGGGATAACGATAGCGGCGGCAGTATGTGGGAGTTTTACGGGAAATACATGCTGATGTCTCAAGTGATGAACTGGGCCGGGTTCGGGCTCAGTCGAAACCACTATAACGACTATTCCTCCTTTCGCGGCAGCGGTCGGCCTTATTACGGTCCGCGGCGGGAATATGGAACCGCTGGGACCGTAACAAAAAAACAAAAACCGGATTTTTTCAAAAGAAAAATGGCAAAAAAAGCAGGATCGCAATCCCGCTTCCAGAATAAAGTTAATCAACGCATGGGGCGAAGCAAAAACACCTTTAGAAGCCGCGGTTTTAGTTTCGGTAAATGATTATGAATTTAGATCACATCTTATCTTCATTAATATATCTGGGCTCTTGTTTTGCTGTCTTTGCAGTCGGGCACCTGATGTTTATTCTTTTTCGTCAAAGCTACAACATCAAAGATGAACTGGTGGAAAAAGACAATATGGCGTTTGCCCTTGTCCTGTGCGGTTATTATCTAGGATTAACGTTCTCCATTGGTGGAGTGATCGCGGGGCCATCGGCAGGACTGGAAGATGATTTGATCGATATGCTGATTTATGGACCTTTGGCGATTGTTTTGCTCAACCTCTCGGCTTTGATTAATAATCGTTTCATTCTTTCTGAATTCGATATTCGCAAGGAAATTTTGCAGGATCAAAACTGTGGCACCGGTGTGGTCGAGTTCGCTGTTTTTGTGGCCACAGGGCTCAATATCTTCGGAGCCATTTATGGAGAGGGTGGGTCTATTTTTACAGCCATTGCATTCTGGGCTTTGGGCCAGACCGTTCTCGTTCTCGTCGGCAAATATTATAACCTCATTACGAAATACAATATTCACGAGCAGATTGAAAAAGATAACGTTGCCGTGGGCATCGGCTTTGCCGGAGCGCTGATAGGCATCGGCAATTTGCTTCGCGCGGCTTCCGCCGAAAATTTTATTTCCTGGGAAGAAAACTTAATGACCTTTACCCTCTACATGTTGGTAGGGCTAATTCTGCTTCCTGTCGCACGTATTCTCACAGACCGCATTCTTTTACCCGGACGCAGCTTGGCCGATGAGCTGGTGAACCAGGTGGAACCCAACCAAGGCGCAGCATTTTTGGAAGCCTCCTCATACATCGGTGCCTCTTTCCTCATCACTTGGTGCATTTGATTTTCTTTAGGGCACCGTTAACTCATGCCAACATCCTCAATAGATAGCTCCGAAAAATCCAAGCTCCATCGCTTGAGCTTTATTTTGAAGACCTGTGTCTTCGCGACCGGGTGCGCGGCGATAGTGACCGAATACACATTAGCGACCCTGGCCAGCTATCTTTTGGGGGATGCCATTCTACAATGGACGATAGTGATCTCCCTGATGCTGTTTTCCATGGGGCTGGGTAGCCGCTATAGCCGAAAATATGAAGCCCGGCTTCTTGACCGTTTTGTGTTGATCGAGTACGGCCTATCGTTTCTTTGTACTTTTTCTGCCATGTTTTGTTTTTGGATTTCGGCCTATACGATTCATTTTGGGCTTGTAGTTTATGGTATCGCCTGCATGATCGGATTCATGACCGGACTTGAGATTCCATTGATCACGAGAATCAATCAGAGCTATGAATCGTTAAGGGAAAACATTTCTTCGGTCATGGAATATGATTACTATGGGGGTTTGTTGGGTGGGGCTCTATTTGCCTTCGTCCTGCTTCCTTTTCTGGGGCTGACCTATACCCCGGTTCTTATTGGCAGTCTCAACCTGCTTGTTGCCTCGCTGATATTATGGCAATTCCCAGACCGTTTGGAGCGGCCCCGTATTCTCAATCTTCAATTTGTTGTTCTTCTTTTGGTTTCGGTCATGGCCTTCGCAGTCGCTAAACCCATTGTTCTATACGGTGAACAACACAAGTATAAAGATAAAATTGTTTATCAGGAGCAAACTCGGTATCAAAAAATTGTTGTCACCCAATGGAAAGATGATTTTTGGCTTTTCATAAACGGAAGCACACAATTCAGCACCTACGACGAGGAAAGGTATCATGAGCCTCTTGTGCATCCTGTGATGGGTTTGATTGAGGAGCGTAATAATATTTTACTGCTGGGAGGGGGCGATGGCTTGGCTGCCCGAGAAGTTCTTAAGTATTCTGATGTGAAAAGTCTTACTCTGGTGGATCTTGATCCGGCCATGACTCGGTTAGCCCGGCAGGATAAAATTTTTCTCAACATCAATCAAGGTTCGCTGAATGACCCTCGCGTTCGTGTGGTCAATCAAGATGCCTATCAATTCATAAAAGAATCCGGCGATCTTTACGATGCCATTATCATTGATCTGCCCGATCCTAAATCGGTTTCGCTATCGCTACTCTATTCTCTAGGGTTTTACAAGATGGTTGAAAAGCATCTCAAACCTTTCGGAGCTATGGTCACGCAAAGTACAAGCCCGTTGTATTCTCCCGAAGCATTTCTTTGCATAAAAAAAACCATGCAGGCCGCCGATTTTTCGATCTTGTCTTACCAGAATTCTGTGCCCAGTATGGGTCAGTGGGGGTGGAACCTCGGGGTCAGGCAGGAAGCCATGTCCGCAAAACTTCTCAAGCAAAAACTAACGATGCACAAATTTTCGGATATTGAGACCCGTTTTTTTAATCAGGATGCCATGATCTCAATGGTGCATTTTGGCAAGGGTTTGTTCGAAAAGGAGGGAGAGATTGAACCCAACACTCAATTCAATCACAATATCTTGAAATATTACCGGCAGGGCAGTTGGGATTTATATTAGCGATGTGATTTAAAGTCATTAAGGCAACGGTATCATTCACCGGGCAGGATATTGGAGAATTGAAATTCCTCGACCGTAAAACCGACTTGCATGTCAAATTTCGTCTCACCCCATTGTTCAATGGTAAGAAACTCTTTTTCCTGTTCATCTTCAAAATCCCAGGAAACAAAACTCAAGCCTTCATCTGACCCCTCACGAAAAAACTCGCCTATATCGTCTTCCTCAAAAACGAACTTTTTGCCTTGAAATACGACAGTTTCAGGCGGATCTTCGTTGCGCACAATTTCACTAGCAATGTCCCCTTCCAACTGAGAGATAGGTAGTTTGCGGCAAAAACTCCATTCCACATCGCCATCTTCCTGGGAGCGTTCCAAAAACCAGGTTTCATCGCCAGCCTTTAATTCCCATTCATCTGTGGTGCCGCCTTCTTCCCACTGGTATTTGTTGCAAGCGGTGACCTTATAGGTTTTCATGTCGTAATCGACCAGAAAACCTATTTTGAGTTTGCCGAGCACCAGATCTTCAATACGAAACTCTTCTTTTTGAAGCTCCGCTTTTTTCTTTTTAAAAAAGTCAAAGACCATGATTAGTTGAGTTTCATTTTGGCTTTAAGGGCAGCAAGGCTATCGGAGACTCCCGGCATTGACGAACCTTCTCCCAGGGCTTTATTGATCTCATCATCCACGCTTTGCCCCGAATCTGCCATTTCGCCGTAGGCTTGGGACAGTGATTCATCTTCCTCGACCTTGTCGCGCATTTTTTCAAGCATGGCGATGGTGCTGTCGGACCCGACTCGGGCGATTTGTGCATTCAGCTTTTTCGTGGCGGCCGCGGTTTTGGATCGGGCACGCAGGGTGACCAGGTCGTTTTCGTAACGCTGAACGGTCGTGCGCAACTTGTCCACGTTTCGTTGTAATTGGAGAACCATGCTTTCCTGGGAGGTAACCTCCTTGCTGAGCCGTAAAGCTTCTTTTCCTGCATCTTCTTTGCGCGAGAGAACTTCTGTTGCCAGCCTCTCAGCTTCAGACATTTCCAGTGAACCTTGCTCGGCTTTTTGTAACAGAGCCATAGCCTTACTTTCGTAATCTGCTGCGAGCTTCTTTTTGTTTTCCGCATCGTTTCTCATGCGGATCACCATGCCTTTAACTTGCGCCAGGCTTTTCATGGATTCTTCCAAATCCTTTTTCAGTTCACGAATGCCCTGCTCGGTCATTTTGATAGGGTCTTCGAACTTGTCCACCGCAGAATGCGCCTCGGCCTTGCCCAGTCGCAGTATTCTTGTAAATAATCCGGCCATTTTTTATCTCTCCATTACAAAATTTGTGTTTATCCGCGCACGAATGAAACCAGTTCGCCTGCATATTCTGCAAGCGCAAGACTCAATGCATCGATACTACCTTCCAATTCATTGCGGTCCAGGTTTTCTATTTGCAGGGTATCCCGGAATAATAGTGTTGTGCCTTCTTCGTCGAGAACGAAAGCACCGTGAACCAACGTGCGATTGATTTGCAGAATACGTTTACAGAAATCGGAAGAATCCTGAGGCATTGGAATGATGACCTGTTCAAGAATCAGGATAGGGGCTTCGCAATCAATCACGAGATTATTGATTCCTCTTTCATCATCATTTATAACCACTAACTCTTCCTTGGGGTCCTCATGGCTTATGGCAAATCCCATATCCAGTATAAAATCTTTCACTTTTTCAAAATCGGACATTATTTTCTCCTCTTACTTTTTTAAAAATGCTGAATCCAGAGTGCGATACGCCTGATTCAATTGGCGGGTAAGTTCTTCGGCAATCTGTTTTTTTTTCGGATCAGAACCATGAAGGTCTGGGTGGTATTTTTTCATCTGCGTTTTCCATGCAGTTTTAATTGTTTCCCGGTCCGAGCCAACAGGTATTTCCAGGTTGGCATAGTATTTCGCCAAGGGATCTGAACGGGTCTCTTCCTGACGGTTCCCAAAAAAATCAGGCTCGGGCAATGGAGCCGATTTATTTTTCTGCACCAAATCGTTGAATTCGGCGCGCGCAATATTGAAAAGTCGTTTAATCATGTTGCCGTAGATAAAACCGGTAAATCAATGGCAGTTCGGCTGATAACGGAAATACCCCTTTCGGGATAAGTATGAACAGTATAAAAGGTGTTTGTGTCAGAGTTCAAGGCCAAACCGGTAAAAGGCAGTGGTGCCCCAGAATGGCCCGGAGCACTCATGAACTCATGCGTCAATGTTTCAGAAATTTCACCGAGCGAATCCGTAAACTCTTCCATAGTGTTAAAAATCCGGGAGACATGTTCGACGTTGACCCGATATGCCAGATTGCCGGATCGATATTCCCGGTCGTGGACGATACCCGGTAGCAGGCACACTCTCTCCAAGGCTTGCTCGGGCAAATTCTGATCGAAACAGGTAATGAATTCGGTAAGACAGTCCTCTCCTCGGCGGCTGATCACCCTATGGCTTTTCCCGATGATATTGACTTCAAGCTTAACTCCATTACCAAGTACCCAATGAGCACTTTGAAAGATGCGCACACAATAATCAGGCACCTCTTGATACAGGCTAAAGTAGATCTGTTCACTCATGGCTTAAAAATATATTTTGGCTATTAAAATTTAATGGTTTTCCCCTATACATATAAAACAAGAGCAACGGGGTAGTGATCAATCCGCAATGAC
>CALAGQ010000018.1 GCA_937891765.1 uncultured Nitrospina sp. | reverse complement strand
TATTAGAGTGGCGTGAGGCATTGTTCAATTTCAACTAACAATGGGACTTTGCCCTGATAATCGGTTTGGTCATTATAAACTTAACTTTGGTTTCTTTTGGGTTCAACCCTTCAGCCATAATTTTTCGGGAAAAATCGGTTTCGGCCACTATCCCTAAATTCTCACCACCTCCTACAACAATCAGAGCGCCTAATTTGTTATCACGCATTTTCTTTGCCGCTTCCAACGCCGTGGCTTCAGAGAGGATGTTAAAAAAGGCCTCGTCCACATAGTCAACATTGTCTTTTACCTTATCTACCACTTTCCCTTCGAATTATTCTGTGATCTTCCCGATATCAGTGGACAGTTAATTAAGCCACATTTAATCGATAAAGGCACCGATACTTACAAATGGCGGTGCAAGCGGGGAAATCAACTTTAAAGCATCTGAGGAGATTTATGAGGTCGCTCTCTTAATCCAGTCAGGGGAACTTCTCTGGATAGTGTAATTGCTGGCGAGAGGATTGGGTAAGAACTCCTAATTAATCATAGATCACAAAACTAATGGCCCCGCCAAGTTCTCCCAATTTTCCTCCTTCTTTTCTCCATCCGGTGATATCTTTTGCGCCTTTAGGCGTTCCATGGCAATCAAGGCAGGATTGTTTATAGTATTCAGGTAAAATGAGGCGAAATGCGGGCTTTCCTTTATGTAGGGCATTGCTTACAAAAACTTTATTCTTTTCATAACTCTGATCCATAAATTGATTTTCTAAAATTTTGTGTTCCCACATATCTGGACGGTTAGATCGGTTCCGAATATAGCGTTTTGGAGCTGTTAGTTTGATATAAGCTGTCCCTTCAATTAACAGGTTAAACTTATTGGCCACCTGCCCAGCAAAAATTGCTGGAAGGAAACCTTTAAATCCTTGGTCCTTTTTATTGATAAGGGATTGAGCGTCAATCATTACACTTTTAATGGCTTCCAACATCGCTTCCTGAATTTTCCCTCTAATGGTAGATTTATCTATCTTTATAAGACCGCTCCCGCGGGCTTTTTTAAATTGAGCCTTTGTTAATCTGATTACTGTATCCGCATCTAATCCTTTATTTCCTTTCAATGCATCATTAATCAGTTTTTGTTTTTGGGCAATCACCGTTCTTGCAGAGCGGTAAAGGGTTGTGATTTCTTTCCCGATGGCTACCTTGTCATCCTGGCTCAATTCTGCATGCAAATTTGCCGGAAATATGAAAGCAAAAAGAAGAACCCATAGAGATGCCCGTAAAGTTTGAGTTTTTAGCCACATATTGAAAACCACTGCCTCCTTCAAAATTATTAGAGTATTTATGCGAGGTATTTTAATTGTACCTTTTTTTGCCATTAATTGGAGATTTGACCAATGGTTGATGTTTAGTTTGCTGGCGGCTTGAGGTCTGAATTCTCTCGCTTTAATAGGTAGGGGTTATTGGAATTCTGATGTAGTTTGAAATTTGAATGTCTATCGAAACTAATAATTAGTACTTTGTAATGCAGGCGGTTGGAGTTAAAATAAATAACCCATTAGTTTCAATAATTTAAATGTCTCAGGCGGACTAAAATGGCAGATAAAAGCTCCATAGATATCCTTTGGGTATTGATCAGCGCGGCTTTGGTTTTCTTAATGCAGGGTGGGTTTCTATGTTTGGAAACCGGTCTGACGCGTAGCAAAAACCATATTAATGTTGCCATCAAGAATCTAACGGACTTTGCTATTTCCATTGTGCTCTTTTGGGCCTTGGGTTATGCCTTCATGTTTGGTCAATCCAGCGGAGGGTGGATCGGGACAACGAGTTTTGTCAACGATTTTGGGGAAGTCGGGGTCTGGATAACGGTGTTCTTTTTATTTCAGGCTGTATTTTGTGGTACCGCGGTTACCATTTTATCTGGTGCTATTGCGGAACGGATACAATTCAAAGGTTACATTATTATATCCATACTGGTTTCGTTTTTGATTTATCCCGTATTCGGGCATTGGGTTTGGAATGGCTTAGAGGTGGGAGAGGCCAATGGATGGTTAGGCAAAATGGGTTTTTTAGATTTTGCTGGTTCTACTGTAGTCCATAGTGTTGGCGGGTGGGTGTCACTGGCAGCCTTGCTGGTCATAGGCCCCAGAAGTGGGCGATTTCCTAAGGATGGACCGCCAAACAATATTCCGGGCGCAGATGTGCCTATTTCAACCTTCGGAGTGGTTCTGCTTTGGCTTGGCTGGATCGGGTTTAACGGCGGTAGTACCCTTGCTATGGATGAAACCGTTCCCATTATAGTGGCGAATACTATGCTTGCCGCAGGCGCAGGCTTGATAGGTGCTCTGGGCTATGGCTGGGTCACAAGTGGAAACGCAGATGTTGAGTATGTGATGAATGGGGCGCTGGGTGGATTGGTAGCGATTACAGCAAATTGTTATGCCGTAAGTGCGGTGGACTCTTTGTTGATTGGGCTTATTGGTGGTTTTGTTGTGGTTTGGGGCACTCGTTTGCTGGAGCGATTAAAAATAGATGATGCGATTGGAGCGATTCCCGTTCACTTGGGGGCAGGAATATGGGGAACTTTAGCGTTGGCTATTTTTGGTGATCCAGAGACCCTGGGAACTGGTTTAGGGTTTTGGGAACAATTAGGAGTTCAGTCATTAGGAATAGGTGTCTGCGGTGTATGGACATTTGGTGTGAGTTATTTTTTGATCAAGTTGATCAATGGGATTTCTCCTCTGCGGGTTTCTGCCGAGGATGAATACAGAGGCCTCAACGTATCGGAGCATGGAGCAACAACAACTATGTTTGAAATGTTTCAGGCTATGGATCGGCAAACTCAAACAAAGGATACGAGCATCCGAGTTCCAGTAGAACCTTTTACAGAAGTGGGCCAAATTGCGGAGCGATACAATAGTGTGATGGATGGTTTGCAGGAGGCTACTGAAAACCTGGAGAGCAAAGTAGAAAAACGAACTGAGGAACTGGCCCGCATTACTAGCCAAAATGAATGGTTAAAAAAATTGAGCACCTCGATGCACGGCCAAAAAAACTTTTCAGCACTAGGCAATAATATTCTTTCTTCACTCGTGCCCGCATTAGACCTGAAGATTGGGGCGATATTCATAAAAGATGGCAACGGGTCTTTTAAAAGAGTTGCAGACTATACCTATCCCCTGGACGACAAGTTTCCTGGTACTTTTGAGGTGGGAGTCGGCATGCTAGGCAGAGTTGCAAGTCAGGGAGAGTCAATACATGTCGATGATGTGGCTCAAATTCCGTACATCCATTATGGATTTGGAAAGAAAACTCCGCGCTATGCATTGCTGTATCCCGTGAAGCGTGAGGAGGATGTGATTAGCGTGTTAGAACTCGTTACTAATGAGAGGTTGACAGAGCATCAAGTAAAATGGTTGGAAGAGGTGGCAAGGGTTATTGCGCTTGGCATCTACCCTATGCTTCAATCGTAAGAGACAATGTGTCGGGCCAGTTAATATAAAAGCTTTAAAACTCTGGATGGAAAATGGCTTTTACAATTCGTAAAAAATTAATCATTTTATTGTTGTTAATTGGGTTGATACCCATGCTGTTGATTGCATTTCTATCTTTTAATAAAGTAACTGAAGAGTTGCAGAAAACAAATAAAGATAGATTGGTCTCTCTTCGCGAAGAGAAAAAAATGCAGATTCAAAATTACTTCGACCTTCTTCGCAATCAAATTCTTACTTTTTCCGAAGATAGAATGATCGTAGACGCGATGATGAGGTTTAGTATCTCCTTTCCTCAAATTAAAACTCAATTCGGCGCTAATTCTTTAAAATACGATGAGAATAAAGAGAAGGAACTTCTAAAGCGTTACCAGTATCAGCATGAAAACACACCGGGCGCTTCAAATAATGCTGTAAATGAGTGGTTTCCCAGCAAGGAAGATTCTCGATTGCTGCAATGGTTATATATTGCAGGTAACCCAAATCCTATTGGTGAAAAACATAAATTAGATTCCGCGTCAGATGGAAGCAGTTACAGCCGCGATCATGCAGAATATCACCCTCCTATAAGAACCTTCCTGGAAACATTTGGATATTACGATATCTTTCTGGTCGAGCCTGAAACAGGGCATATCGTTTACTCGGTATTTAAGGAATTGGACTATGCCACAAGCTTATTGACAGGTCCTTACGCCAAAACGGGGATTGGTCGAGCATTTCAGGCGGCTCTTAAAGCAGACAACCAAAATTTCTCAATTTTTATTGATTTTGAACCCTACGCGCCTTCATATAATGCTCCAGCGGCCTTTATAGCTTCGCCCATTATTGACATGGGAGAGAAATTGGGTGTTTTGATTTTTCAGGTCCCGTTGGACAAAATTAACGCGGTCATGACAAGCAACAAGTCTTGGCGGGACGTAGGATTAGGCGATTCGGGTGAGGTGTATTTAGTTGGGTCTGATTACAAGCTAAGGAATGATTTGCGGTTATTTATTGAGAAGCCAGAGGAATATTTTCAGTTGTTAAAGGAATTAGGGGTAGCTTCCAATGTTATAGCAAAATCAAAAACCTTGAAAACGTCAATAGGCCTTACCGAAGTAAAAACAAAAGGCACTCAATCGGCAATTAATGATGAAACAGGTTTTGATATATTTGAAAATTATCGAGGGGCTAAGGTTTTGAGCGCATTCAGCCCCATAGATATTTACGGGGAAAAATGGGGAATCCTTGCTGAAATAGATGAGGACGAAGCGCTTTCTTTTCAGGACACACTATTGCAGTGGGTAATCGTTTTCATGATAGCGATCTCAGCCTTAATTGTTCTTATTGCCTTCAATGTTGCAGGAATGTTCTCGAAGCCAATTAAAAAAATAGCAAACATTGCAGAGAGTGTTGCCAAAGGAAACCTTAAACAAGATAAAATTTCAATCACTACAGATGATGAGCTAGGGAAACTGGGAAATGCTTTCAATGAGTTGCTTGATGGCATTCGAGGTTTTATCGAAAATTCAGAAAAGATTTTAAGAGGTGATTTGAAAATCAAGGCATCAGCTTTCAAAGGAGATTTTCTTTTTTCCCTGCAACAAATGTTAGAGAAGGGGAAGGAAAAGGAAACCGCTGAGAAGGAATTGTTAATTAAGACGGAAGAAATTAAAGAAAGTAACCAGCTGAAAACAGGGCTTCATGAGCTTAGTTCCTGTATGCAGGGTGAGCAGGAAGTAGTTGAGTTGTGCGATAAAATTCTATCCTTGATTATCTCCTTTCTGGATTTGCCTATGGGAGCAATTTTCGTTAAGACATCCGATGACATGTTGGAGCGGGTTGCTCAATGTGCTTACCCTGACAATGGCGAAGCTCTGGGGAAGTTTAAAATTGGATATGGAATGGTTGGTCAGGCCGCCGCTAAAGGTGAGCCCATGATTGTCGAGGATATTTCAGAAATCCCATGCGTGTCCCTGGGCTTTGGCCAAATGCCTGCAAAATGTGCTGTAGTTTACCCCTTGATTCACAATGAAGAGGTTATGGGTGTTTTAGAGCTGGTTTCATACTACAAGTTTTCCGAAAACCAGATGGAATGGCTGAAGGAAGCTTCCAAGCTTGTAGCAATGGGTATTCGCTCAGGGTTGCACGTTACAGAACGAAATGAGGCTGAAACAAGGCTTCGGGCCAGTGAAGAAAGAGTCCGTTCGGTTATTGAGAATGCATTGGATGGTTTTATTTCCATCAACGAGAAGGGTGTTATTCATGCATTCAACCCTGCAGCAGAAAAAATGTTTGGTTTCAAGGTCTCGGAAATCGAAGGAAAAAAAATTAATATGCTTATGCCTGAACCACACAAAAGCAATTACGACAGTTATCTTTCTAATTACATGAATACCGGGGTGGCCAAGATAATAAACACGACGGTAGAGGTTCAAGCACAGCGTAAGGATGGAACCTTATTTCCTCTTGAGCTCTCGGTGACTCAATCATCGGGCGATGAAACAAATTCGATTATGTTTTCGGGAACTACTCGTGATATTTCAGAGCGCAAAAAAGCAGAGGATGAGATTAAAGAGGCCCGGATAAAAGCGGAATCAGCTGACAAGGCCAAGTCGGAGTTCCTGGCAAATATGAGTCATGAAATCAGAACACCAATGAACGCTATTATTGGAATGAGCAACCTGGCTTTGAAAACGGGATTGAACCCAAAGCAACACAATTATATTAATAAAGTAAAAATATCGGCAGATGCCTTGCTGGGAATCATCAATGATATTTTAGAT
This sequence comes from uncultured Nitrospina sp., assembly GCA_937891765.1. Classification (GTDB taxonomy): domain Bacteria; phylum Nitrospinota; class Nitrospinia; order Nitrospinales; family VA-1; genus LS-NOB. Next base: position 3,850 of record CALAGQ010000018.1, on the reverse strand, counting down.
TTCTCCAAGATCGAAGCAGGGAAACTGGATATGGAACAGGTTGAATTCAGCCTTGAAGAGGTTTTAGAAAACCTTTCTGCTCTATTGTCGCAAAAGGTTCAAGATAAAGGTTTGGAACTGCTTTTTTCTGTCGACAAAATGGTTCCACAAAGCTTGATTGGTGATTCATTACGCTTAAGTCAAATTCTCACCAATTTGCTGACCAATGCTATTAAGTTTACTGAAAAAGGTGAAATCGTTTTGTCAGTAACAACTGAAAAAGAGGAGTCGGATTCCTGGGTGCTTAAATTTTCTGTAAAAGATACAGGAATTGGTCTAACAAAAGAGCAGATTTCTCGTCTATTCAAACCTTTCAGTCAGGCAGACAGCTCTACCACAAGAAAATTTGGAGGGACGGGATTAGGCCTGACTATCTGTAAAACACTGGTAGATATGATGGACGGGAAAATATGGATAGAAAGTAAGGCAGGGAAAGGGAGTCAATTTATATTCACCGCAAAATTTGGTCAGACTCGGTTTCGGGAAAAAGTATTGAAATCTTATTTAGATCTTGATGGTCTCAAAGTTCTGGTGGTTGACGATAATGAGATTGCCAGAGAAATCCTTCAAGATATTCTAAATGCATTTTCTTATGACGTTACGATGGCGACTACAGGGAAAGAATGTTTAGCGGAACTCGAACGAGCAGAAAAAGACAAACCCTTTGACTTGATCATTATGGATTGGGATATGCCGGAGATGAGTGGTCTGGAAGCCGCCGCTCTTGTAAAGAAAAATACTAACTTGCTTAAAATTCCCAAAATTATAATGCTGACGGCTTATACCCATGAAGACATTCTGGATCAGGCTGAAGAACTAAAATTGGATGGGTTTCTTTTAAAGCCTGTGAATCCATCAAAATTGCACGATGCCATTGTGGAAGCGGTGAGTGGAAAAAAATCCCCGCTTCTCTCTACTTCTAGTAAGGAAGAAGAACTTGAAAATGAGTTAAAAGTTATTCGAGGAGCACATTTCTTGCTGGTAGAAGATAATAAAATTAATCAGGAGATTGCCCAGGAGATTCTGGAAAATGCAGGGTTCCAGGTGACCATTGCCGATAATGGAAAAAAGGCTGTTGGAATGGTGGCTGAGATTGACTTTGATGCTGTGTTAATGGATTGTCAAATGCCCGTTATGGATGGATATGAGGCAACACAGAACATTAGAAAGGATAATAGATTCAAATCTCTTCCTATTATTGCAATGACAGCCAATGTTATGCAGGGGGATCGCGAAAAATGTATCGAAGTTGGGATGAATGACCATGTAGCTAAACCAATTAATAATCGACAGTTGTATAAAGCTTTATTGAAATGGGTTGATCCAAAAAATATTAGCCAGGATACGATTGAAGATGTTCAAAAGACTAATAAAATAAAAACTGAATCATCTCAAGCTTCAATTCCTGATATGGAATTTATTGAGGTAAGTAATGGGTTGGCCACAGTTGGGGGAAACGAAAAGCTATATCGCAAGTTGCTGAGATCATTTGTTGAAGAATATTCGAATGCAAATGAAACAATTAAATCTGCAATTGAAAATAACGATGAAAAAGAAGCCGAAATGCTGGTTCATACAATAAAGAGTGTTTCTGGCAGTATAGGAGCGAATAAATTAAGTGGCATAGCTGATAAGCTGGAAGGGGCACTTTCCAAGCAAAAGCAGGATGAATACAAACTTCTTATTAGCGAGTTTGCGAAGCATTTGGGGCAGGTGTTGTCCTCTCTGAAGAATTCGGGCTTTGCAAATAATCAAGATCAAAAGGTTTCAAAGGGAAGTCTGGTAGAGCTGGAAGTTTCTTCGCCAGAGTCTCTTTTGTCATCACTCAAAACATTAGAACCGCATTTGGTGTCGCAAAAAACAAAAAAATGCAAAGAAGACTTTAAAGAAATAAGAAAACTGACATGGCCTTCTGAGATTGAATCAGAAATAGATCAGATTGAAAAATGCGTTAAGAAATACAAGTATGAAGAGGGGTTAGAAATTCTGAAGTCGGTGTCTAAAAAAATTAGGAAATAATATTTTTTATAAAGGTTTATTGTGAAAGAACTATCAGAGTCAACGGTTTTGATTGTGGACGATACCGATGCCAACATTGATATCCTGGTGGAGGCGCTGGAGGATGAATATGATATAGCTGTTGCCAAAGATGGCAATAGGGCCTTGGAGATGGTTGAGGCTAACCCGCCCGACCTGATTTTGCTGGATGTTATGATGCCGGGAATTTCTGGCTTTGAGACCTGTCGTAAGATAAAGCAAAATGAAATGAATAAAGATATTCCTGTTATTTTTATAACTGGAAAAACAGAAATGGAGTCTGTTGTAGAAGGATTTAATGCCGGAGGGGTTGATTATGTGACCAAACCTTTTCGCCCTGAAGAAGTCTGTGCCCGTGTAAAGACCCACTTGCACTTAAGGCATTTAAAAAAGGAGATGGCATTAAAAAATAAGGAGCTAGAAAAAAAGAATGATTTTATGGAAAGAGAGTTGGTGGTTGCCCGAGAAATTCAGATGAGCATGTTGCCGACTAACTTTCCTCCATATCCAGACCACAAAGAGCTTTCCTTGTACGCAAAGTTGGAGCCTGCTCGCGAAGTCGGTGGTGATTTTTATGACTTTTTCTTTATGGGAGAGGGACAGTTTGGTGTTTGTGTTGGCGATGTTTCGGGGAAAGGAGCGCCTTCGGCCTTGTTTATGGCCGCAACAAAAGCATTGATTAAAAGCATATCAGAGAACAAAGTGTCTCCAGCGACCATCCTTTCTTATACAAATAATGAGTTGAGTAGAGAAAACGCAAGTTGCATGTTTGTGACCATTTTTCTTGCGGTATTGGACCTAAAGTCGGGCCAATTTACTTATACTAATGCCGGGCATAATCCCCCCTATATAAAGCGGGTAAATGGGGGATTGAGCCGTTTAGATAAACGTCATGGTCCAGTAGTTGGGGCAATGGATGGAATTAACTTTGGGGAAGATAAAGATAAGCTTTCTAAAGGCGATCAATTATTTTTGTTCACGGATGGAGTAACAGAAGCTTTTGATATAAATGGAGCTTTATTTTCTGATGAACGTTTGGAGAATTTACTAGGCTCCCGGAAATATGAATCCGCTGAAAAAATGGTAGGCTCTATATATTCAGAGGTGAAAAAATTTGAGGATGGCGCTGGTCAAGCGGATGACATCACTATTTTAAGCCTGCAGTACGAGGGGTGAGAAAAAAGCATGGGAAACGATTCATTTGAAATATTAATAAAAAATCAAATTGATGAAATTCAACGTGTCTATGCCCGGTTAGAAGAGTTTGTTGGGAGTGCTAAATTGCAGGAAAACATAACTGGCAAAATCAATATGGTATTTGATGAGCTGTTAAGTAACATTATTCAATATGGTTATCAAGACTCTAATGAGCATGAAATTAAAATAATGGTTAAAGTCATTGACTCCAAGATGCGGGTTCAGATTGAAGACGAAGGCGTGGCCTTTAATCCATTTGAGGTCAGGGCACCAGACACCAATGTTCCTTTTGATGATCGTGATATTGGCGGATTGGGTATCCATTTAACACAAAGTGTTATGGATGAGTGCCAGTACCAGCGCATGGGTAACAAAAATATTGTGACACTTGTTAAGCACCTTGACGAATAACTTTCCTGAAGAATTAAATAACCGGGCTGGAGGCATTGGAATGAAAATTACAACAAGAGATTCGGCCGATATGAAAATAGTAGATGTTGAAGGTAAGTTCGATTCTAATTCGTCGTCCCTGAAAAACCCAGTTTTCAGAGAAAAATGGTAAAAAAGATCGGTGTTG
>CALAGQ010000017.1 GCA_937891765.1 uncultured Nitrospina sp. | reverse complement strand
TCACCCACCCGCTGGCCCTTTTCCCTGCTAAATCGTTTGATTTTATGGGCTTAACCCCTATTTGTAGGCCCTTTCTTACAAATCTCATTTATTTCTCAGGAATCCTCAGATTCTGGGAATAATTCTTGGTTTTCCGTATCTATATATTGATTAGTCGAGGGCTGGGTCTGCCCGGTACCCCGTTTTTTAATGGATGGAAGCAACCCTGCTTCCTGAAAACTAAGAAAGCCAGATGAAACAGAAATTATCTGTTCTAAATACCAACCTGTTTAACCCAAGAGTATGAATATTAACGTAAGGAGGAGGCACTTATGAGAAGTAATCCAATCCTGAATCTGGTGCGGAGCGTGGGCACAAGGCTAGCTATAGTTCTTGGGCTTGCAATGGTTCTCGTTTCTCCTGCAGGCGCTATCAGTGTTGATCATGGTCATGATAAACACGGTAGTAATTCTGCTGTAGAACGACCCATTTGGCTCGACAAGCTGGAGAACCAGCTCAATCAAGAAGATGTGATGAGTGGTTTGGAAGGCAGCCAGGAAAAGATGGACAAAACATTTATGAGGCTGATGGGACAGCTTCAAGACAAGGTTAAGGAGCATGCCAGCCCGGCTTCGTCCGGCGGCGGGTTCCACGACTCTTGGTCAGCTCATCAGTTAGGCCAGAGTTATCTGCTTGGACCCACGGAAGCGGCCGCCAAGGTTTATAAAGGCGCTCATTGTCCGGGGAATATTCCAACCAAGACGTATGAAATCTCTGCCATCAACGTAGAGGTCACCCTGAACCAATGGGGAGATTACTACCCGGGCTATATGTATGTTCTGGATAAGGACATCGATAAAGTTCGTGATGAGGAGAAAAGAAATCTTGCGGCTCGTAAGAAGGAAGATGGGCTTGACCCGGGTGCGGTGTCTACAGGACTGCAGGGTGATGCAATTCAGCCTATGACCATTCGTGGTAACCAGGGTGATTGTGTTCGCATTAAGTTCACCAACCGGTTGGAAGATGAAGATGCGAGTTTCCAGATCAGTGGTTCCGCGATGATCATCAGTTCTTCCGGCCAGCCTAACACGGCGGCCACTCCGGGTTCGATTGTTGCTTCTGGCAAATCTGGGGAATATGAGTGGCACATTCCTGTTGATGAGCAAGAAGGCAGTCACATGATTCAGAATCATGTAGGTCGTGATCCTTCTGCATTGGGTCTGATTGGTGCTTTCATTGTTGAGCCGAGGGGTTCCACTTACCTGAGCCCTTTTACTGGCAAGCCGATGGAAAACGGTTGGATGGCTATGATCGCTAATGAGAATTCTCGGGATTTCCGTGAGTTCGCTCTTTTTTATCATGAAGTGGGTGACGAATCTTTTCGTCCTCTCAACCGTCATGGTGAAATGATTCCACAGCGCGACCCGTTGACGGATGCTTATCGTCCTTCAGCCCGTGCTATGAACTTCCGCTCTGAGCCGTTCGGTATAAACAACCTGGCTCAGCAGGAGAAGCATTTTCATTATGAGGACGAATCTCTGTCCTACAGTTCTTATACATTTGCGGATGCTCCGACGACCGTTCCCCGTTCTTATTTGGGTGACCCGGCGAAGTTCCGTTTGATCCATGGTGGTGGTGAAGTGTTTCACTCGCATCATCCACATGGTGGTTCCATTCGTTGGACCCGGTCTCCGCAACGTGAGCCGCAACTTACAAACTTGACTCAAGCTGCTTATGACGGGCCGGTCAAATATCCGGTAGTTCGCACCACGACCGACCGGGTTGACGTGGAAGTTATTGGGCCTGCTGAAGCACTTGATCTTGAGACCGAGTGTGGGTCCGGACTTTGTCAGCGTCTTGCTGGCGACTTCCTGTTCCATTGTCATGTTGCGCATCATTACGTAGCGGGTATGTGGGGCTATTGGCGGGTATACAACACCCTGCAAAATGGTAACTATCCGATGGGTAGTACCGACGTTATGCGTCCTCTGGAGGAGCTTCCAGATCGTGCGGGAAGAATTCCCCAAGGACAGTCTTCAGACAAACTGGTCGGTAAAACCATGGACTGGTTTGGTAAGAAGTTCAAAGTTGTTGATAGTGGAAAAAGCGACTGGTCCAAAGAAACTCCGGTCGTTAACGTCAAAGACTGGGTTAAGTACATGCTCCCGCCCCAAGGGCAACCCGGTCATACGGATGACGAAAGAGGCCAGATCCTTGCCTATGACGGATCTGTATGGGATTACGATTGGAAAGGCAACCAAGCTCTTTCCGAGCGTGAATCTACTTTGAAAACACCTAAGTACATTTCTCCGCGACCGGGTAAACGTCATCCGCTTCAGTTTGATCAGCACGGCAAACTGGCGTGGCCTCATATGACGCCGCATTTCGGTAAGCGTGTACCGTTCGCTCGCAATCATGGTGGTGCTCCCTGGTTGGAGCCGTTCCACTTGCAGACGGATTCGGAGGTTATTACTAAGACCGAATCCGGTAGTTCGCGAAGTGATGCCACTATGGAGAATACGGGTGGTGCCAAACCTGGTGAGCAGGGGCGTTGGAGCCTTTGCCCCGCTGGCGCTGGACGCAGGCAGTACAATCTGGTCTTCATCAACACCCCGATCGAGCTTTCGGGTGCGGTTGGTAATACTCCGCCGGTCATCGATAAATATGGTCTGATCTATGTTATCGATGAGGATATGGCGGAAGTAAAAGCAGATCCTAAAAAAGCCATTCCGTTGGTTATTCGTGCCAACGTGTATGACTGCGTGGATCTGTTGTTGACCAGTGAATGGAATGATGATGATTTCACCAACTTCCAGATGTCGAAGTTGAACATTCATCCGCATTTCTTCCAGTTCGACAATCAGGCTTCAGACGGCGTAATTTCAGGTTTCTCTTACGATCAGTCTATGAGGTCTTATAAACAGTTCGATAAGAAGATGAAAGATGGACACCATGTTGGTATGCCGGTTCCGATGAACGCCAAAGTGCTGAAATCGACCAAGCCGGGAGACACCAAGGTGCAGATTCAAATGGCGGGCCATGCGACTCCATACCACGCTGGTGCTGATATCATCGTTGGTATTGAAGTTCCCAATGGCAAAGACGCTCGTTGGATCAAGAGCATCTCGCCTGACCCGACCAAGGGTCTTGCCAAAGATGGCAAATACACCATCGAGTTCACCGAAGGTATGACTCACGCCCACAAAGCCGGACAGATTGCCAGTACGGAGTATGTTCGTTACCGCTGGTGGGTGGATGTAGACCTGGGTCTGGTGTTCTGGCATGACCATGCGTTCGGCGCGACCACCTGGCCGCACGGCGGAATCGGATCCACCATCGTTGAGCCTTGGGGCTCCACGTATCACGATCCGAAAACCGGTAAACAGATCCGCAGTGGCCCTGTTGCCGACATTCATGGAACCGAACCTTTTGCTTACGGGCGTAATGGTAGTTTCCGTGAAATCGTTGTGCAGTTGCATGACACGGTTCCACATACAGCACAGTTGGTGACAAAGGGGAATCCTCCCGGACTTTCGCGTGAGAACGCGATCGCTGCTGGGCAGTCAATTTCCTTTCAGATGCCATCTACCATGCTGGAAGTGGCTTTCCCTCACCTCAATGGTGGTACACACACCACAGGTGGTGGATTTAACTTCCGTGCCGCATCATTGGCTTCTCGTTTGAAGTCCAACCCTGATGCTTCACAACTGTTCAGCAGCAAGGTTCACAGAGATCCGGATACGCCAATAATTCGCGCGTACGTCGGGGACAATGTTGTGTTCCGCATGTTGCACGGTATGATGAACGAAACCCATGTGTTCTCCCTTTCAGGACATGGGTTCCGACCGGAGCGTTATGACCCGGATTCACGGGTGACCAACGCTCTGCATATAGGTATCGCTGAACGCTATGACCTGGCGACCACTGCTGGTGGTTATCAGAGCATGGCTGGTGATTACCTGATGTACGATGGACGTACCTCTCATCTGTCTGAAGGCAGCTGGAGTATCTTCCGCGTGCATGACAAAATGCAGAAGGATCTACAGATTCTTCCTGGCAACGAAAACTTTGCCAAGAAGCAAAAGAAGACCCTCTGCCCGAAAGGTGCACCGGTTAAGAGCTTCAGCGTTGTCGCAATTGACAAGGCTCTGAAGTTCAACCCCAACACGGAAGATGCTCTCGAAGTAGACTTTGAGCGTAAACTTCTGCTCGCCAATGCGGAAGGAAAAATCTT
>CALAGQ010000016.1 GCA_937891765.1 uncultured Nitrospina sp. | reverse complement strand
GAGGTCTTTATATCTTCAAAATAGAGATTACGCTGAGTTCGAGTTAGATGATCCAAGCCCTCTGGAGAAAAGTGGAAGAAATAGCCCAACACCGACTTTGGACCACTGGATAGCGCTTGGGAAAATTTAGCATCGGCGTTGGTTTCTTTTAATAGCTGATCCAAAAGAATCTGGGCCTTCGGGTTTTGAACGATCACACTCTTCAATTGTTTTAAGGCTTCATGGTCGGCACTGGACTGTGGTGAAGAAAATATAATATCGAAACCGATCACTTCTGCTTCATAGTCATTTAACTTTTGCACCAGTTTGGCCATGACTTGTCTTGACCAGGGCCACCGACCCAGAGTGTCCAGACTCTTCTCATCAATTTTTGCAATGACAATATCGGATTTGAGGGGAAGAGGGCCCCGCAACTTGAAGTGGATATTCTGGAAAAGGTTTTCCAGGGGACGTAACCCTGATGGTGAAAAATTATAGGTGAGCAGAAACAGCGTTGTTACAAGAAAACCACCGAAAAGGGAGGAATATTTTTTGATTGAAGGGATCAATTAAGTGGGTTCCTTAAGTTTATGGATAGCTGTTTTTTTATTATTCAATAATTTATTGATTTGGACAAGGCGAAGGCGATTCAATACGATCAGAAAAAATGTCACAATATTGTTACAAACCTCGAGGTATTTTTTGAAAAACTCGCGGCAATATAGGGGAAAACAAGGGTTATTGGTTTTGGGATGTTTTGGCCCCCCCCCGTTCGTGGGGGAGTGCAATAAGAGTTATTTCGTTTATAATTTTTATCATAGTAGTAGGAAGAATATTTTTGGAGAAAACCTCAAGTGACAAGCATGGCGATATTAACCACGGATGACGCGGAAAAACTCGAGCAGTTGAGGAATGTCGATTTTCTCAGCTTTTTTTCTGATGAAACTCTGGAAAAACTGGCTCGATCCTGCAGAGTAATATCTCTCAACCCTTCTGAAGTGCTTTTTGAAGAGGGAGATATCTCCAATGCTATGTACATCATACTCTCAGGTGAACTGCTTGTTTATAAAAAACATAAAGTTATAGCTAGAAGGAAACCCAGTGAGTACATCGGGGAAATGGGCTTGATTGAATCTGAGCCCCGGTCTGCAACCATTCGGGCTGAAACAGAAGCAGAGCTGCTGGAAATTACTGAGGAAAGATTTCAGAAGGAATTTGCTCTCCATGCCCAAGCGCTGTTCGCTCTTCTTAAAACTCTTTCAGCAAGATCCCGAAAAGATTTGGATGTCATAGATCATATGAAGGAAGAATTGACCTTGGCGCAGGACGATGCTGAGAAGTTTTCAAATATACTCGATAACACCAGCAATGAGACTTACATCATTGATGCTAATAATTACAAAATTACCCAAACCAACTCGGCGGCTTCCCGAAGCCTGGGTTATAACAAAGCTCAGATTTGTGAAAAAGCGTTATACGATTTTTGGGAAGACCAGTCTCGTTTGGAATTTGAGATGTTTGTAGAACCACTTCGAACAGGAGATAGGCTGGTGCAGGTTTTTGATGCCCTGCAAAAGAGAAAAAACGGAACAATTTATCCGGTGGAGGTAAAACTTAAGGTAGTCCTTTTCAGAAAAGGTATCGCTGTGTTGGCTGTGGTCAGGGATTTGACGGAGTCCCGGCAGTTGGAATCCGAAATCAAGCGCATGGCATTTTTTGATTCTTTGACCGGCCTGCCCAACCGCAATATGATCAATGACCGGATCAAACTGGCGCTCGCCCATTCAGAACGAACTCAACAAAATTTTGCATTGCTGTTTTTGGATATGGATGACTTTAAATCTGTGAACGATTCTTTAGGACATTCTATTGGGGATGAACTGTTAAAGGAAGTGGCCAAACGTTTGGCGGGGTTGTTGCGCGGTGAAGACACGGTGGCAAGGATAGGTGGAGATGAGTTTGTGATTCTTTTGACGGGGTTGAAAGATAATAAGTACTCTACTCTGTTAGCGGAACGGATTATCTCCACTCTCAAACCCGTATTTAAAATCGATAAACACGAAATCTATTCAAGTTTCAGTATAGGAATTGCGCTCTATCCAACCGATGGCAAAGATGCTGAGACGCTGTTTAAAAGCGCGGATTCGGCGATGTATCGGGCCAAAGAACAAGGGAAAAGTACATACTTTCTTCATGATCCCAAAATGTTGTCTGTTGCTCAAAGAAGGTTTGACCTTAAGACTCTTTTAGGTCGAGCGCTTGAGAACGATAACTTCCTATTGGACTATCAACCCAAAATAGATATCAAAACAGGTGAATATCAAAGGCTGGAAGTATTTTTGAGGATGAATGATCCTGAAAGAGGGTTGGTGCTTCCGGCTGAATTTCTTCCGTTAGCGGAGGAGAGCGGTTTGATTGTGTCAATTGGGGACTGGGTAATGCAGTCCGTTTGTAAGCAAATAAAAGCCTGGAGACAGGAAGAAACTTCTTTAATACCCGTTTCCATTAATCTCAGCCAGGCACAATTGCTTCAGGGGAAGTTTACAGAAAAAATAGAGAGTTATTTAAGCAATTATGGTCTCAAACCTGATATGTTTGAATTTGAAATTCCTGAGATGGCTTTGTTGAAAACCTCCGATCAGGCGTATAAAAACCTTATGGAGCTTCACGAATTTGGTTCAAAACTGGCTTTGGATAATTTTGGGCTGGGTTTGTCTTCACTGAATAATCTTGCCCGTGTCCCTCTAAGTACTTTAAATATTGACCCCAAGTTGATTCAAGGATTCTCTGCCGGGATTAACTCCACGATCACCAATACTATTATTAGCATTGGGAAAAGTTTGAATTTGAAAACAGTTGCCAAGGGAGTTGAAACCCTTGAACAAAAGAAATTACTGGAGCATACTGGATGTGACTGGGCTCAGGGTTATTTTTTCAGTAAACCTTTGTCAGTAGCAAAAATTAAGCCTCTGCTTCAAAATAGTTGTATGAAAAATAAAAATCAAGAGTTGTTATGAGTTTGAAATTATTCACACAGGCAACTAAACCGCATTGGACTCGCTGTTTCTATTTGATAGCGTTAGGGTTTTACTTTCTGGTTCTTGTTTCTGCCAGCCAGGATAATTCGCAAGTCAGCAGAGCTGAATTTATAGCGATGGTTTCCCATAATCAACCTGATCACCCCTTCCTTCCCAAAAACCATGCGGAGTTATCTCAGGAAGAGTTGTTTTCTAAAATGTCCCGGATTTTAAAGGTTCGCGGATTTAAAGTTTTAACTGAAAAAGATGCGAAAGGGGTAATGACCGACCAGGAGTTTGTTCGGGTTGCCTACGCTCTGTCCGGCGAACCTCCAGGCAAAAACCTGTTTGAGCAGAAACAGTTTTTGAAGCAACAGGGAATTGTCAAATCGGCCGATATTGGAATCACCACGGGTGTAGAAGGGCAAATTCTTCAGACTCATCAGGGAGAGAGAACTTCGACAGATATCATGCTGGCTTCCCCGGTCTTTATGAATGATCAGATTAGGACCAAGCCTGAATCAAAAGCCACTTTCACCTTCGATGATAAAAGTTCATTGACCCTCGGGGAAAATGCTTCCGTTAATATTAAAAAGCATATTTACGATCCTGAAAAGGATCTCCGGCAAACCGTGGTCAATGTGGCTTTGGGAACTGTGCGGTTTGTGGTGACTAAAGGTAAATCGAAAGGGTCGGCCTTCAAGGTGGTGACGCCTACTGCTGTGGCGGGGGTAAGGGGAACGGAATTCGTTGTGACCGTCCATCCGAACGGCAAGACTTCTTTCATCAATATTGAAGGTAGCATCGATACTGCTCCGAAGCTTCCCAACGGAAAACTGGGTCCGCAATCGGTGCTCACCAAGGGGAAAATGCTGGGTGTTTTGAAAAATGGAGTTGTATCCGATATCCAGAATCTTCCGCCGCTTTTGGTTGAGTTGGCGGCGAATGATGCTCTTCCCCCAGGATTGTTGGCCATGGCTAAAAATGGGACTTTTCCGCCTGGGCTCCTGAAACAGGCCGAGGCAGGGGAGTTGCCAGCCGGTCTAATGAAGCAGGCCGATAAGCAAAGAGGGCCTCCAGCAAAGAGAGGGGGTACCTCCATTACTGTTACAAGAGAGACGGCTGAAGGTGCGGTCAGGGGACCATTTTTTGATAAAGCCAGGAGAAGACTTGCAAAACGTCAAGGTAGTGGTGATCCTGTAATCACGGGTGGTAATGGTATCAAACCTAAATTTAGAGACCTAAATAATAAGTTTGCTGGGGTAAAATCTCGCAAGCCTGACCTTAATTCTATTGTTGGTAGCAGCAATAGTAGGAAGCCTAGTGTTACTGGTCCGCCTGTTAATCCGGGGAGTTATAGTCAAATGTGGTGTATGGGAACATGATCAAGCGGCGTTCCTTTGAC
>CALAGQ010000015.1 GCA_937891765.1 uncultured Nitrospina sp. | reverse complement strand
TGAGCGTGTCCACGATAATTGATGACCTCATGTTCATACTACTTGATGGAGTGATCTGCAAAAAATAAAGTAAATTGGCTTCCCTGCCAGTAGAGAACGGGTTGTTACTGCTGTTTATTAAAACGGAATTTTGTCAAAGTCCTCAAACAAATCATCATCTGGTGGTTCCTGGGGTTCTGGTATTGTCTGTAAATTATAGTATCGATTAAGTTGGGTGTAATAACGCTCCTCAAATACAGTCACAAATACGTTTAAGAAGTCGTGTAATTGTGCAGCACTTTCATCGGAAAGTTCAGGCAGGTCGGTCAGTATCAATGTTGGTGAGTCCATGGTTTTCCCTCTGTTGTGTCAGGCTGTTTTACGGGCTTTGGATGCGTGTGCAGCAAACACTTCCAGGTAGAGTTTTTCATCCAGTTGTGTCAGTTCTTTAAAGGCAGCTGTGGTTAACAGTTCAGCGGCCATGCCGGTGAGTACACGATAATTTCCCAACGCATGATCACACAGGATCTGTACCAACTCGGGGGTCATCAGGTTGGCATTACCCGCACTTGATAGCAGATGTTTCATGCAGGTGATCAGTTCGTTGCGATCGGCATAGTCCATCACCAGTCGGCTGCGGATACGACTGCCCAGAGGCAGCAGTTCATCACGCCGTAGTTTGTGGGTAAGACGGGTATCACCGGCCAGCACCACGGTCAGTAAAGTACGGGAGTCAAACTGCATACTGCTCAGCAGGCGCAGTTCGCTGAGCACGGCAGGTTGCATTTCCTGGGCTTCATCAATCAATAATACCGGTCGCAATAAGGTACCTTCCAGATGCGATAGCCAACGTTCTCGCAGCGCTTTGAAACCGCCCCATCGGTTATGGGGTTTCAGTTCAATACCAAACAGGTCGCCCATCTCCCGATAGAAGTCGGCTAAATTGCCACTGGGATGGACAATGGCACCCACGTTGAGATCCTGTAGTTTTGACAGGCGTTCAGCCAGTAGACGCAGGGTGATGCTTTTACCCGTGCCAGGGTCGCCAGTGATCATGGCAAATCCGCCTTCACGGATTAGCGCCTGTTCGATACGCCAGAAGAACTGTTCAACTTTTGGCGTGATATAGACACCTTCCGTGGGCAGTTCCGGTGAGAAGGGATTCCATTTCAGGCCATACAGGGATAACAGTGTTTTATTCATGAGTGTGACTCCGGGTGGGTTTTAGGAAGATAAGCGGGTGGTTGACCGGTAGCGGCATAGTCCGCCATCAGTTTGCGGAGCAACGGTGGTAATTCATTGCCCTGTGTTGCAGAAGTTTCTAAGGCTGTTAAAGTTTCTTCTGTCTGTTCCAGTACACGCCGTTTCCCACTGGCATTGGCACTTTTATCCAGAGGATAAAGTGGGCACAGTATTTTGTGTGTGTGCCCATCAATCAGATCAACTGAACTGAGATCCCAGCGGGCATAACGGACTTGTGGTTGCTCAATATGACGGTATCGCGTTGGGATTTCAAAACGTTTGCCTGCCAGGCTGAGCGTGCCATCACTGCGACGCTGGCGACGCTTTACGGTACAACGGAATGCCTGTCGCAAGGTCTGACTGTCTGGACAATCTCGTCCAACAGATATCTTATCAAGATAACGCCGCAGGGGTGTTGACCCAATTTCGGTATGTTTATTTTGATGGTATTCCTGCTCCACCCAGACCTGGGTAACCTCATTAAGCTGTTCCAGTGACAGTTCTTTAATTCCTTCCAGCATGGCCATCAAACGGCCTTCCAGTGTCGCCCAGAAAACTTCCTGTTTGGCATTTTGGTACGGGCTATAAGGCAAGGTGGTTTCGTGCAGTATACTTAACTGATGCAAGCCATCTTTAAACTCCTCTGCCTGCATGGCCGCTCCATTGTCCGTCATCAGTGCACGCGGTAAGGCGCGCTTTTGCAGAGCCTGGCAAAGACCATGTACCAATGTTTCAGCGGTTTCATCCAGATACCACTGCAGATGGCACACCAGACGGGAGTGATCATCGATGATACCCAGTAACAAAGGCGTTACCCAGCGGCCTGACGGCAGCAAGATCTGACGTGATCCATGATGAAAGTCCGCATGCCACAAGCTATGAACATAGTCTGCTTCGTAACTGCGTACTTCCAGCTTTTGTAATCGTTGTTCGGCAAGTTTTGCACCCGGGGTATCACGTTTAGGCAGGCGCTTACGATGAATCCCCTGTGCTTTCATATAACGGCGGATGGTGCCATAGGAGGGTATGAACTGGAGGGCGATCTCTTCTTCAGCCAGTGCCACTAGATTGTCCACATGCAGTTGAACTGTCCAGCTTTTGTGGCTGTCGTATTGTGCTTTCAGTGCCTGAATTTGTAAGGCCGTTAATCGACGGGCACGACCCGCATCACTGCGACGTTGCCGCCGTAATACCGCCACCGGATCAACGGCATGACGTGCTGCATAAAACCAGCGTTCTATGGTCGATGCACTAAACTGAATGTCGGTACCATTAACCGGGTGCTTCCAGCGGCAGATAGATAACTCCAAAAGCTTCTGCTGTAGCTCGCCTCGCTCCGGTGGTGCGGCCAATAAAGGCCCGATGATCGCAAAGCGCAACCTTGCCCAGCGATCAGGATCTTCTGTATTCCCCATGACTTGATTCCTGTTTAAAAAGAATTTGCAGTCTAGAAGAACCGAAGATAGTTGAAAATCACATCTTCTGCGGGTCGATAGCCACCCTTATATAACCTGGACAGAAAGTACTCGACAGAGGTAATAGTAACTGAAGAAACTGACACAGACGCTGCTGTAAATCGCGACCCATGAATCGACCCAATAACGAACCTGGCAGTTGAACAACATTCACTGGTGGAAGAAACAATCCTCGCGCTGACTGCCAGCAACGAGTTGCTGGAAAAAACTCTCGCCACCACTTTAGCCAACGATAGAAAGTCTGTGGATTAACCTCTAATTGATCAAACAACTGCTGCCGACGGCTACGAGATAACCCATGATTAAGAGCCGTTATCAAAATAATTATAACACCGAGGTAAACCTTACGACCAAGGTATCGTACCGAGGGCGGCGTGGTTCTGCGTCGACAATCTTCTTCTGCGCAGCAAAAACTGAAGCGGGTCTCATAGTCTTCGGTTAAACAATGTCGTGGACCACGGGGTTTACGGGGATAACGGGCACTGTGCAGGACTCCATCGCAATATTGACAAGGTTGTCGCTGTACTTTAGACGCTATATCAAGATCTACTTGATATAGAAAATGATAAAAACTGGTATCGTTAATAAAGGCATGGCACACTGGATTTGTCTTCCTTTTTTCTTCGCAGAATATAGGAGACAGCCCTCTTGAGTAATTTTCAAGTTATTTAAGGGGGCTTTTCTTTTTCCATTAAATAATGTGATAAAAAAACGGGGATAACCCATCATTTATTTTGGTTACTCTCAGCTACAAGTTTAAATAGCGTATTCAAACAACAACCCGGCTCAAAAGATGGATTGCTCGGTCTTAACTGCGTCAATCCAGATATTTTAAATAGCCATACACCTTATTCGGTTATAAAAAAACTAAACAGTATTGATCGTGACATTATGTGCCTGTTAAGCCCAATGCCGGTCTCCCGTGAATTAACCCGATTATCATTGTCTTTAGGCGCAGAAAATACTCTCGCGCTTGCCAATATCTCTTCAAAATTACAGGAATATAATAGTGGTTTGATTGGTGCATCCACTAGTGTTTATGCAAACCGCGTGGGTGGTTTTGCCGGAGCTGTAAAAACCTACCAGGAATCATTATTGAATTACAGGCAGGTAATGAAGAGTAATCCAGCCGCTAAAGCGCTGGCTAAGAAAAATGTAATGACAGCCTATCAGCAAATGCAAAGGCGCTTTAATCACGAACTGAATGCAGTAACAGCGGGTATCAAATCTAGAAGAGGTACACCTTTAAGCAAGCCGCAACGTGGAATAAACATAGCAAGAAGTAGCAGGAATATAACCAGGCTGGATGTGACCAGTAGGATAGAAGCTCAAAAATTGGTTAAATTCAGCCAGCATGCAAAACTACTTGGTAACGGCCTGGCGGTGATAGATTTTAGTAGTCGAGTGGGAAATATTCATAACAGCTATAAGTCTGGAGACAACTGGGAACGTGATTTATTTATTGAATCCAGTAGTTTCGCAATTAGTGCTGCCTCTGGAACTGCCGTGGTAAATGCAGGAGGTGCTGCGCTCGGTTTTTTAGTAGTCGCTACCCCTATAGGTTGGGTTGGGCTCATTATTGGTGGAGTAGCTGTAGCTGGTGTGGCTGCAGCCACATCCATTGGAATGAATGAACTTGCTAAAAGTAAAAGTGGCGGTTTGTACGATACCTGAATTCGTATAATAAGTGCATAACCTCTGAATGT
>CALAGQ010000014.1 GCA_937891765.1 uncultured Nitrospina sp. | reverse complement strand
TTGGATTGTGTTGGAAGTGTTAATGGTGGAGGCGGGGGGAATCGAACCCCCGTCCGAAAGGTTTCAAGCAAAGGCATCTACATGCTTATCCTTTGATTTAGATCTTACTTTGACCAACTCCCAAGGCAGGATTAAGCCAAAGCCAGTTCCTAAAAATCTCGTTCAGTCCGCCCGGAACATGCGGCCCAAACCAGTTCGCTGAGTGACGTCCGACCCGCATCCCGCGAACATGGACACGGCGGACGGTAACCGATTAAATTAAGCGGCTACAGCTACATCATAATCGTTGGCGATTATGTAAAAGCCGTTTTTTAACGGGCCAACGGCATCCCGTGCATGCAACCTTTGTATCAGCTCTCCCGTCGAAACCAGATCGCCCCCAAAATTAAGGTAAGGATTTACCACTATTAATATATAGTATAACACCTTGAGATTCAATGGGGACCCTCGGCGCAAAGCCCCGGAACCTGAGGTGAATTTTATGCTCTCAGTGGACTTATCGACGGTATTTATCCAGAATAGACCCCAAATCAGCAGTTTTCTTGCAAATATTCGGCATTGGTTTTATCCTTTCTGCAACTTATGAGTGATCCTGAAAAAAATCTCTCGATTCTTTCCCTGCAATACCATTGTTATCCCGATGAAGTGGGTGGCGCATGGGGCTTGACCTATGAGGTCAATAAGCGCCTGGTGGCTGGCGGACAGAAAGTGCATTTGATAACCTGCAAGCCCTCCGAATCGCTGCCAGACAATGAAGAGATTGACGGCATCAATTTTCACCGCATTTCCTTCAAGGACAGCAAAGGTTTTGTTTCTTTATGGAGAGCAGCGCGAAAGAAGGTGAATTATATTCTGAAGTCTGAAAAAATTGATCTGGTGCATATTCATAATCCCCTGGTCGGTTTTTTAGCTATCCTGCATCCGCAATTGTGGAAGGTTCCTAAAGTCTGTCATTTCCATAGCTCCTGGTACGATGAGGAAAAAATCAATCAGCTTGGCACCGAAAATTCTGCAATACCAATAAAACTAAAATTCCAGCTACAGTTCATCCGGTTGATGGAGTGGGCCGGATACGCGGCGTCCCGAACTATTTTCTTTTTGAGCGAATATTCTAAAAATCGTTTTCTGCAATACTATACGTGCACAAAACCAAAACTGTGCGTGATCCCGGGCGGCGTGGACATCGAAGAATTTAAACCGGCAGATTCCAGGGAGGAGATAAACTCCACTCGAGAAAATCTAAAACTGTCGGTAGAAATTCCTCTCCTGCTGACGGTTCGTCGTTTAGAGCAGCGAATGGGATTGGAAAACCTGATCCGCGCGGCGGGAATTCTTCACCGCAAAAACTCTGACCTAAAATTTCAAATGGTGCTTACAGGCAAGGGTAGTTTGAAAGACCGACTGGAACAATTAATTCTGGAACAGGGAGTTTCCCATTGTGTCCAGCTTGTCGGATTGGTACCGCGTGAAACGTTGCCGCTTTACTTTCGTTGCGCAGACTTGTTTGTTCTTCCCACGATTGCTATAGAAGGCTTTGGCCTGGTCACCGCCGAAGCATTTGCCAGCGGGCTACCGGTGATGGGAACCCCCGTAGGAGCGACGGTGGAAATTCTAAAACAAGTGGATGAGAGGCTTCTCTTTCACAACACATCCCCGGAAGCGTTGGCCGAGGGGATAGAAACTTTTTTAAATGCCCCGGAAATTTTTAAGGCAATGCGTTCCAAATGCCGAAATATAGCTGAAACCCAATATTCCTGGGAGATGGTGGTAAAAAAAATTGAACAGGAATTTATAAAAGCCATTGGCTGATATTGGATCAAGAACGCGCTTACAGGAAAAAAATAACTGCATGAATCCTATCTACCCAAGATTAATTTTAGTGACGATGATTGGGCTGTTGTATGCCAATACGCTCCTGAACTCTTTTCATTTTGATGATATCCCTTCTATTCTGGAAAAACCCTGGATTAGAGGATTAGACAAAATTCACCAATTCATGAACAAGGATGGTCTCTTCCAGCGTCCGCTGGTCATCCTCAGTTTTAATATTAATTATGCCATCAGCGAATTTGAGGTGTGGAGCTATCACCTGTTCAACATTGCGCTTCATGCTCTCGCCACATTACTGGTTTATCGGCTCTCGCGAAGAGTCCTGAGTTTTGTGGAGGATGTTTCACCTCAAAAAGGTATTGCCGGTTTGTTATTTTTTGCGGCAATGGTTTTTGCGCTGCATCCGCTCAGCACCCAGTCCGTCACCTATATTTCAAGCCGCTCGTCGATAATGGTCACTGTATTTTATCTGGGTGCGCTGATGTTATTTTTTGAGGGATTCAAAAAATGGAAACAAACCGGCCAGAAGGGGTGGGGTTATTTCATAGGTTCTGGCATTTGTTTTCTGCTGGGAGGTTTTTCAAAAGAACTTATTGTAACGCTCCCGGCCATGCTTTTTCTATTCCACTTTTATTTTATTTCCCGCGAGACACCGAAAGTCTGGGTTGCGACTTATGCTAAATGGATTTTTCTTCTAGCAATCCCTCTTCTTACGTTCGTGGGATACAAGCAATTTGTTGCGGGCGGGCTGCTATCCGCTTCCTCTGCCTACCTGCCATCCTCAACCTGGTTATTGACGCAAACCTCTGTGATTCCCTTCGAGTATTTCAGGAAGATGTTATTTCCGTTCAATATGAATATTGATGTAAATTTTCCCGTCCTGAGCGACTGGTTGCAACCGGCCAACTGGCTGGGAATAGTCGCGCTGGGAATTTTTATATTTTTCTGGGTTCGAATCTCCACCCGTGTTTCTGAAACAGATGAAGTTGGCAGACGGTTTGTGGGATTCGGAATGGCCTGGATATTGCTCACCCTGTTACCAACTTCCAGCTTCATTCCTTTGTTGGATGTGGCGGTAGAACATAGAACTTATTTGCCCATGGTCGGTTTTGTTTTTTGTGTTGCAGGGGGTTTTAGCTATGTGCGGAGCGGGGAAGTTTTCCCCGCAACAAAACTCCTTAATTACTGTGCGGTGCTGATCCTGGTTTTCTTTTCTCTGGGGGCGATGGTTCGAAACGCGGACTGGAAGGATGAGGTGACTTTGTGGAGCGACGCGAAAAAGAAATCTCCCAATCAGGTTCGTACCTATAACAATATTGGCGAGGCGTATGACCAACTCGGGAAATATGATGAAGCCATCATCGAGTTTGAAGGCGCGTTAAAAATAGATCCCAACTATTTTTTTGGACTGAATAATCTGGGGAATATTTATGGCAAACAAAGAAAACTGCCGCAGGCGATTGGTTATTTCGAAAAGGCTCTAAAACAAAAACCAGATTACAGTCCGGCGTATTACAACCTTGCCCGGGCATTGCATCTCACCGGAAAGCGTCAGGAGGCGGCAGAGTCTTATCGAAAAGCCATAAAATTCAACCCCTACTTTGAGCAGGCTTTTTACAATCTGGCTTATCTGGCTATGGAGCTCAGTTTGTTTGATGAAGCTATTGAGAATTTTAAGAAATTTTTAGTCATGCAACCCAACCATTCGAAGGCTCATTTTGGGGCGGGCAATGCCTTGATGATGAAAGGCCATTTGGATCTGGCTTTGGGCGAGTACCGAAAGTCGGCGGAATTGGACCCCGCATTCGCTTTTCCGTATTTGAACATTGCTAATATTCAAATGCAGACTAAAAACATCCCGGCGGCGATAGAAAATTTTGAAAAGGCTCTCAGCATCAATCCGTCCCTGCCAGCCGTCCACCTAAGTCTGGGGATGGTCTATCACCAATTCCAGAGAAACACGGGGAAAGCCCTGGAGCACTTAAAAGAATCCCTTCGCCTGGATCCGAGCCAGCAGCGGGCAGAACCGATCCGATCCCTGATTCAGGAACTGGAGAACAAGCAACCCACTTAGGGAAACAGGATGCGGTTTCGGATCATATGCGGGACGCCAAAACGCAAATGCAGCAATTCGAGCTTCACATCTTTTCCTCCCGACTGCGAGCAACTTCCATAATTTGTAGAAAAAAAAGCAGTTTCTGCTACTGAATATTGGCTAAAGGTCTGCCTTGTGGTTGACGGGTCGTCAACAGGCAAATAATCTTCCAGTTTGTCATCCCAGTTTCGAATCACCAGCAGAAAATAGTCTTCTGTAGCTATATTTTTCGCGTTTTCCAATGTGGCATTCATGCTTCCCTCCCCCCTCGATTGGACACAAATTTCCTCGTTAACCCTAATATATAATCTATCAAACTTGATGTCACGGATTACCTGAAAATAATCTGTAAGGCTTACCCTCTTTAATACGACTGCCTTAGATGAGAGCTCTGTATTATTTTGTTTTACCCACGCTGGAGGCTCAGGCGGTTCAGGCTTCTACTTTGGCCAGTGCCATGCTGATGGTGTTCCTATTTCACCGATACGGATTCGTCCGGCTTCTCGGACTGGGCCATATTTTCTGGATACCGCTGGTGATCTGGCTGGGATTCCGCATCCCCGAAATGGGCTTCGACACAACCTTTGGCATCTGGCTGGCTTCGGTGCTCGCATTCAACCTCATTTCACTGGTTATGGATGCTCTGGATGTTTCCCTGTGCCTCATGGGCGACCGAAAACCACTAGCCAGCGTGACGCTGGACCCAGTGAAAGAGTAGTGGCTACTAGCCGCAATACGCTATTGCAGTCGGCCCCACGCCTAGTGGGCTAGTGGAGGCGGTAACGCGATTCAAGTTTGTGCACCCCTCGCGCTAACAAAAGGGTGAGCAGCAGGTAGGTCAAGGCTACGTAAGTGTAGGTCTCAAAATAATTGAAGTGTTTGGTGGCATATTCGTTGCCGACACGAAGGATGTCGGAAATGGCCAGTACTGAAACCAGACTGGTGTCTTTCAACATTCCCAGAGTCTGATTGCCGATAGCGGGAATAATAGTGCGCAAAGCCTGCGGCAGAACGACTTGAAACAGGGCCTGCTTTTCATTCATACCGAGACTGCGCGCCGCCTCACCCTGTTCTTTCGGGACGGCTTCAATGCCGGCGCGAAACACATCGGCCATATACGCTCCGTAGCTGAAGCCGAATCCTGCCACCGCTGCGACCAGTGCCGGCATATGAACGAACTCACCCAAAGCATAATAGATATAAAATAAAAGCACCAGCAGAGGAACGCCGCGTAACACCTCGGTATAAAAAGAAACGGGCACCCGGATCAGTGGATTGTCCGAGAGTTTCCCCAAACCCACCAACAACCCAACCACAATGGCACTGGCACTGCCCAGCAGGGTGACCAGAAGTGTGTAGAACACGCCAGAAGGTAGAAGCGAAAGCAGTTCCACATAACCGCCGGATTGCTCTTTGGCCAGGAAGATTTCTTTCGCGGGCAGGTAAACCAGAAAAACAAAGCTCATCACAACGGCGAGGTTCCACGCCCAGTTCTGGGTTTTCATTTGGGATGAGTTGGTCATCATTTAAGAAATTATTCCGGTACCTGGGCGGCTTGGCCCAGATCCCATTTGTTGTGGAGCCGTGCAACCGTTCCGTTTTTTAAAACATTTTGCAGGGCGACATTAACCTTTGCTAAAAGTTCTTTATCATCTTTGTGAAAAACGATGGCGTAATGTTCGTTGGTCATGATCTCGCCGACCATTTTAATTTTTTCAAATAAAGGTTTGTGCTGGTTCTTATAGAAAAGCGTTCCAGTGCTTTCTCCCAGTACCGCGTCAATTTCTCCGTTGATGAGGTCGCTCACGGCGTGGCCGTACATTTGATAACCCTTCTTGCGAATTGCCGGATCTTTTTCCAGAAAGAAATAAGCCGTGGTCCCGATCTGCGCCCCTATTAAAAGATTATTCTTTTGTGCGTCGGCAAAGGAGTTGATGCCTTCCTGCTCTTTACGGATCACCAGAGCCAGACCGCTTTTAAGATAAGGGTCGCCGAAGGCCATGCGTTCCCTGCGTTCTTCGAGAACGGTGACAGAACTGATGACCATATCGAATTTTTTGGTGATGAGCCCGCCAAATAAACCCGCCCACTCGACATTGACAAGGCGGATGTTGATACCAGCCTCTTTCGCCACCGCCCGCATGAGGTCGGGCTCGAATCCAGTTATATCATTACTGACACTCATGAAAGACATGGGCACCAGTGTGGCATCGGTCGCCACCAGATAAGTTTTGCCAGCAGGAGAACTATCACAACTGGCGATTAACCAAGCTGTGGCGAATATAATTATCAGGAATTTTTTCATTTTAAAAGCACTCAAGTTTTTTAAAGCCGAGACAACCATTGCTCGCTAATTAAAGTTATTGCTCATTGGCCCCACGCCGAGTGGTAAAGACATCGGACACCGCGAACAAAACCCGTACCGAATCGCCAATAGAATATTGTGGGCACCCGGATTTACGGTGCTGCGGTGAAAGGGTCAGCATTTGTCCTCCAGCAAGTTCCAATTGGTAGCGGGAGTGACTGCCGAAAAATTGTATGCTTCGCAGAGTCCCTTGCAAAATATTAACGGGTTGAGTTTGCGGTCGGCCGGTATCAAAAAATAATTTTTCCGGCCGGACGTAACAGGTTTGATTTTCGAGTTCAGAACTTTCAGAAATGCATTGGATATTTCCTGTCGGGCCTAATGAAAGGGTGACGGTGTTACCGGTTCTTTGTTCCACCTTGCCGGTGAGCCGGTTTACATCCCCAAGAAATTCAGCGACGAAATCGGTCTCGGGTCGTTCATACAATTCAGCGGGTGTGCCGACTTGTTGCAGGCGGCCTTCATCCATGATCCCCATGCGGGTGGCGAGACCCATCGCTTCTTCCTGATCGTGGGTGACAAACAGGAAGGTGATGTTAAGCGCTCTCTGCATTTCGACGAGTTCTTCGCGCAGGTGCTGGCGCAGGCTGAGGTCGAGCGCCGACAGGGGTTCATCGAGCAAAAGTATTTTCGGACGGTTGATGACCGCACGGGCCAAGGCCACTCGTTGCGCTTCGCCGCCACTGATTTGTCCGGGGTGAACGTCGCGCAAGGCTTTCAGATGAGTGATCTCCAGCAGCTCATCGACTCTTTTGGCGATATCGGATTCGGAATGCTTGCGGATGCGCGGCCCGACCGCGATATTATCGTAAACGCTCATATGGGGAAACAAAGCGTAGTTTTGAAAGATCAGCCCGACGGGCCTTTTTTCAATGGGTAGCGAGCCGACATCCTGCCCTTCGATGGCAATGGTTCCGCTATCGGGGGTCTCGAATCCGGCAATCATCCTGAGCAGGGTGGTTTTACCGCAACCACTTTGCCCCAGCAGGGTGAACCGTTCGCCCGCCGCAATCTCCAGCGAGATATTCTTCACCACGGTATTACCGCCAAAAGATTTGCTGATCGAGTCGAGTTTGACCATTATTATAAAAATCGGCTATGAAAGAGTTGCAACATGGGTGCATTTTATATAAATTCCAGCTTGAATCATACAAAGTAATAAGGAGAGAGAATGCGGGTACTGGTAATTGGCGGCGGGGGAAGAGAGCATGCATTGGTCTGGAAAATCCGCCAGAGCCCGAAAGTCACCGATATCTATTGTGCGCCGGGCAATGCCGGGACGGCTGAAATCGCCACAAATGTGCCGATCGCCGCAGACCAGATCGACCAGCTTTTAGAGTTCGCCGAGAAAAATGAGATTGGGCTCACCGTGGTGGGACCCGAACAACCCCTCGTGATGGGAATCGTCGACCGGTTTCAGGAAAAAGGTCTGCGCGTTTTTGGTCCGACTGCACGCGCCGCCGAACTGGAAGGCAGCAAAGCCTTCTCCAAAGACATCATGAAAAAATATGGCCTGCCCACTGCGGATTATGAAATCTTCACCTCGCATGAACTGGCGCAAAGATATTTCGATAAAGAAACCGGCCCCATTGTGGTGAAGGCCAGCGGACTGGCGGCGGGTAAAGGCGTCATCCTCTGTCGTAACGCAGAAGAAGGACGCAGCGCGGTGGACACGATCATGAAAGACAAGTCGTTCGGCGAAGCCGGCGACCAGGTGGTGATCGAAGAGTTTCTCGAAGGCCCGGAAGTTTCGGTGCTGGCATTTTCCGATGGCAACACCGTGCTCCTCATGGATTCGGCGCAAGACCATAAAGCCGCATTGGATGGGGACCAAGGACCCAACACCGGTGGTATGGGGGCCTATTCACCCGCACCGGTGTTCACCGACATCATGCGTCAAAAGGTGCACGACAAAATGATGCTCCCTCTGGTTCGCGCCATGAAGAGCGAAGGCCGGCCTTATGTGGGAATTCTTTACGCCGGATTGATGCTCACCAAACACGGCCCGAAAATTTTGGAGTTCAACGCCCGCTTCGGCGACCCGGAAACGCAACCGCTTCTCGTCCGCATGGCAAGCGATATTGTCCCGCTTTTTGAAGCCTGCATCGATGGCACCCTCAACCAATGTGAATTGCAATGGAAACCGGAGTCATCAGTCTGCGTGGTGATGGCGGCGAAAGGTTATCCGGGACCTTATGAAAAAGGCAAAGAGATATCGGGATTAAAAGAAGCCGGAGCCTTGCCCGATGTTGCGGTCTTCCATGCCGGGACCAAAGAAGAGGGCGGCAAAGTTTTCACCAGCGGCGGGCGGGTATTGGGGGTCACCGCGACCGGAGCCGATACCGCTTCCGCGATTAAAAAAGCCTACGAAGCCGTTTCAAAAATCCAATGGGATGGAATTCACTACCGCAAAGACATAGGGCACCGAGTCAGCAATTAGGATTATTGTTCAGGATCGGCGGCGCAGCGAAATCCGAAGAAGGCAAACTGAACTGTAGGATGAGCCCGGGTGCGGTAAGCAGCTCCGAGAAGGGGAAGAATTGTGTCCCATGACCCTCCACGAACGACCTTATATTCTCCTTTTGAAGGTCCTCCGGGATTAGAATCCGGCATTTTTTGATAATAATTATCATCATACCAATCCGCAACCCATTCCCACACATTTCCGATCATGTCATGAAGTCCGAAACTATTAGGAGATTTTAAGCCTACAGGATGAGGGCTTCCGTCAGAGTTTTCAGAAACCCAGGCGAAATGCCCCTCGAACTTGTTTCCCCAATAAAACCGGGTTGATGAACCGGCTCTGGCGGCTTTTTCCCACTCCATTTCACGAGGCAGCCTTTTGTTGATTTTCTGACAATACTGATCGGCTTCTTCCCAGGAGACAGCGTTGACCGGCAGATTGAGGCCTCGAAATTTGGAAGGATTGCTATTCATCACATCGGAAAACTGATCTTGGGTGACTTCATGCTTATCGATATAGAAACTGTCCAGATAGATATCCTGAGCAGGGGCTATCTTGGCAAAAGTGGTATCGGAGCCGGTCCTGAACGTCCCCGCTGGAATTAAAACCATATTTTTAAACTTATCAGGTGTTGTCAGGGAAGTAACATTCGCACGCCCAATTATAGGGGCAAATAAAAGGAGTAATTCGAAAGTTAAAATAGTGGAAATGAGTTTTAGCAACATGATGCTTGATCGTATCCATACAAAGATAGGTCATTTTATTTTTTTGCCAATAGCCGGTTGTGATATTTTTAAACATTCTTATTAGAAGTCCAACAAAGAACCGGGAATGATGTATGCAAGCAGGAGCATAATAAAAGCGCAGGCGATGGTTATTAGCTGACCTGCAATTCTGCGAAGTTGTATAAAATCTCTGCCCTTATAAAAATATCTTTGTGTTGTCATCTGAGGCCTCTAATTTATATTTGTAGCCAGCAAAGGCTTAAAGTTTTTAATATGATCTGTTAAAAATAAGGCGAAAGAATCCATGCCAAAAGGCCAAGCATATTGAAAGTCGATGCCCGGATATTTTGTGCTCAAGGCTCTTAGCTCCTCAGGAATTTCAATTTCAGAATGAGACCCTCCCCGGGTGATCATAGTTGTCACTATAATTATTTTCGAAACGCTTTCCTGCGCTAACTCATCCACGGCACCCTCAATCGATGGGTGGCAGAATTCGTTATAGGCGGTTCTCAAAATATAACCATCCAGTAATGGTTTCATATGGGACGCAAGAGTTTCGAGTCCGGTTTTATAGGGATCCGACTCCGGCGTTCTCTGCCAATGCCTGATAGTGGACTCCAACTCTCTTTCCTGTGTTGTTATCTCGCCACCTGTCCGGATTCTTTGCTTGTGAATCTTCTTAAAGCCTTCTACCACTTTTTGCGGGATGTCCTTGGGCAATCCGCCATGCCCTACCAGAATTACAGCCTGATTATTAGTATCCATTGCTAATCCTTATGTTAAATTGAGGGTGTTTTCAAAGTCCCCCAACCAGTCATTAAAATTAATAAAATCCTCTATCTTCAGGATTCCGGGTAAATTATCGGGTGTTCCATTCCCGCCTGAAACAATTTTAATTTTTTTGTTCAGCCCTTTCCTGATTTTTAAAAGACTGTCTTCAGGGTCTAGCGTTTTTGCACCGTTTGAAATGCTGATGCAAAGAAGTTCTGGGCTGTGCTTGTTGGCTGTGGCGATCACATCTTCAAGCGGTGTATCCAGACCCAAATAGGTGATCTTCGCATTTGAAAGGCTGGCTACAACCGCAGCCATGAGTAACCCCAGGTTATGAGTTTCTCCTGGCAAAGTAGCCATCAACACTGTCCACCCTTGTTTTTTGCTATTGAGTTGTCGCCATTTGCCGGTGAGAAAACTTGACAGACACTCTGTTGCAAAATGTTCATTGGCAACTGTCAATTCGCCCGACTCCCAACCGGTTCCAACGCGTTTAATGAAAGGGACCGCACAGTCCGCGACGAACCTCAAAGGCCCGACACGGTTCCATTGCTGATGAAAGCCTTGAAGGAGCGCATCATCATCGTATCCATGAATTTCCATGACCCAACGTTCAACCAACATTTCGTTGGATGAACTCTCTGATTCCTCAGTCGATGCCGGGTTGGTATCTGTAAAAGATCTTAAGCCCATCAACCCTTGCAGTTCTTCAAGGGTTCCCGAGACTACTTTGCTGGCTCGGTATCCCGACTCAAGGGCCTTGGCAATGGCCCGGAGTCTGGGAACATCTTCCTTGGGGTACCGGCGATGACCGGAAGGCAATCGTTGAGAGTGGGGGGTGCCGTATCGCTTTTCCCACACTCTCAACGTGTGCGTGGTTATTCCGGTTAGTCTTGCCAGTTCACCTATTGAAATCAGGTTTTCCATTTTGTCAGGTTGCGTCATAGAAATTTCTATCCTTTATGCTTTTGGAACGATGACTAAGCATTATCACTAACCGCTTCTTCGTTTGCTATCGCAAGCTCTGCGTTTTGGGCATGGCTGATGATATTTAATCCACTCGAAGTTCTCTTAACCAGAAAACTATGGCCGGAAATTGAAAGATGAAACAGGTTGCCCACTTTTATTTCATAGGTATTGAGTAATTTTTGCTCAAGCTGGGTCAAACCAACCAAGATATTGCCCTTGCTTTCATACATATGTCTTCCGATTTTTTCAATGGTGCTGTTTCCAAACACCCATTCAACCGGAAGGCGATTGTGCTGGTGACCGGCGTGAGAAAGTTCCTGTGTAGAAACTTTGGATACGCTGGAAATATTCCTTATGGGAACGATGTCTTTCGTTGACGAAAAATTAATGATGGAAGCATCGGTGATTTTGAGGCCGGCGGAAGTTCTCTCGAAAGTCACTTCAACATTTCGAACGGCAGTATTAAATTTGTTGCCTACCTTGATTCCGTAATGTTTAAACTTTTTCTGTTCAAACATATTCAATCCGATGACTCCGCTCGGTTTGTCGGCGTTAAGATTTCTTTCAACTTTGGCATTCAGCTTTTTAGAGAACTCCCAGTTGAAAGGAACTTTGGAATGGTCGTGATCGGAATGTGCCAGGGCCGTGCCTGATGTGAAAATCGTCATTGCCGTGATTGCCAGAGTATTGAGGACGATTCGTTTTGCTTTCATGACTCGATCTCCTTAGTGATAATTATATTTAAAACTTATAACCTTGTATAAGTTTAATATTAGACATCTATTTAGATTTGTCAACTATTATCTAGACAAAAATTAATTATTTGTATAGATAATAGTTTAAATTGTTGAAATATAAGGGAAAAAATTTAGAATTTATTTTCAGAAATGGCCTGGATTTGGTAGGTATTTAGCCAATATGTCGGCTTTACCGCCTGGAAAACCGGAGAAATTCTATAAAACTAACTAAATTTAGCGGCTATTTTGCGCAATGCGGGATATTTGAAAATAGTACTGGTTGCCGGGCGGCCCTATTGGTAGCATTCGTTCATGAATTCGGAAAAACTAAAAATCGGAGTCAGCAGTTGTCTGCTGGGTCAACCGGTTCGGTATAACGGCGGGCACAAACACAACCAGACTGTGCTCGACCTTTTCGATTTAGACGAGAGGTTCGAAGCCGTGCCCGTTTGCCCGGAAGTGGAAATGGGCATGGGCGTACCAAGAGAAAAGGTTCATATCGCAGGTGACCGCATGGTGGGGGTCGAATCGGGAAAAGACTGGACAGAAACCCTGATCGATTTCAACACGAAAAAGCTGGCAGAACTGAGCGGTCTTTCAGGATTTATTTTTAAAAGCCGTTCGCCTTCCTGCGGAACGCAAGGCGTTCACCTCTATGGTGAAACAGGCGAGACCACTGCTGGCCTGTTCGCCAAGGCTTTCATGAAACATTTTCCTGATATCCCTGTTATCGATGAAGAACAATTGCAGGATAAGCAGGCGAGAGAAAAATTTATTAATTATGCTATCAAAGAGGGTTTGAGACGGGAGTAACTAATCTAGTTGTGGTTCTTTGTCGTCGACTTCGACATCTTCCATTTGTTTATCGAAGAGTCGGTGGGCGAGGTACCAGCATCCCCACGAGACGATGACAATGGTGCCGATGCCAACACTGGCCCACAGCGCGACGTTGCCGGAGGAAGACATGCCGCGTAAGAACAGAAACGCGCCGAGCGGCAGGGCCATGATGAATCCGAAACAGGAAAGCAGCATGGAGCTGCGGGCGTAGTATTTTGGTCGCACATCGATATTGAGTTCCGGCAGATACTTTTTGTTCTCGGGCAGGGCGGCATCGAGCAGTTCGATTTCGCCGGGACATTTCGGGCAATACTGTCCGCCCCAGAACGCGTTTTTACACTGCAAACAAAACTTAACCATCGGTTACCTGTCGTTTTTTGGTTGGCTCTAAGCATACCGCATTTATAATAGACCCACAAGTGGAGTACGGGTAATTGGCAATGACTTTATTGGCGTACATATATGGAAGATAATAAAAAGATAGTCGTTTTAACTCACGGCGGGGCGGGGTCCGACCCGGCCCATGCCGATGGCACCGCCATCGCCGGGCAAATGAGCATGATGTCCCTGCAGACGGGTGAGTCCGTCATCGACGCAGCTTGTCACGCTGTCGCCTGTCTGGAAGATGACGGACGCTTCAACGCCGGAGTCGGATCGCATAAACGCATGGACGGCACAACGGAAATGGACGCATCGTGTATGGATAGTTCCGGCACCTTCGGCGCAGTCGCCGCGTTGAGCGGATTCAAAAACCCGGTGCAAGTCGCGCGTATCGTCAGTCAGTCCGAGTACCGTGTGCTGGCAGGGAGAGGTGCGGCAGAGTTTGCACAGAATCAGGACTGCCAACCCGTCACGCCCGGTGAAATTGCCAATACAGGGAAAGATTTTTCCACCACTGACACGGTCGGCTGTGTCGTTCGATCCGGCGACGAGTTTGCCGCGGCGCTCAGCACCGGTGGTATCGATGATGCCATCCCCGGTCGCGTCGGCGATGTCCCGTTGATCGGGTGCGGGCTCTACGCCGGGCCGTTAGGGGCCGTGGCCGCTACTGGTGACGGTGAAGCCATCGTCATGCAAATGACCGCCTTCCGCGCTTACCAATTGATCGAGCAGGGAATGGACCCAAAAGCCATCGTCCCGACCGTTACTGGTTGGTTCAAAGAAAGCACCGCGTTCGGGATAATTGTGGTCAGTAAAATCGGGTTCGCCGGGGGATCAAACCGAGGCATGGCCTGGACCGCCAGCGAGTTAGAAATGCCTCACTAGCGCACTAGGCGTGTGGCCTCGGCCAGCGGCTGATGCCTTTGGCGGTCGCGATAGCGTCACCGCCCCGTTGCCCCTGCGGCTAGCAGTTAGATGCTATCGAGTTTGATCATGCGTTTTTCGGAAAGTGACTCAAGCCATGTTTTAAAGGCGGGGCTTTTTTCCAGCAATCGCTGGAAGGTGGCTTTGAGCAGAACGAAACAGACCATATCTTCTTGAGCGACTACTGTCGCTAAGCGCGGCGCGTAGGTGAGAAAAGCCATCTCCCCAAAAAAGGAGCCGGGCCCTAAAGTGGAAACATTTTTTTTAAGAACAAGCATCTTGTTTTTTACCACCTTCACTTTTCCCGTATAAATTAAAAAACAGGCGTTGGGGTTGTCTCCCTCTTTGAAGATGATGTCTTCAGGTTTAAAGCGGATCTTATACATATCTTCAATCAAGGCTTCCCGCTCGCTGTAGCTGAGCCCGGTAAAGACCTCCTTTTTTTTGAAGACTTCAGAGATCCAGTCGAACTCTTTTTTATTAATATCTTCGGCCATTCATTCCCTTCCGTAAAGCAGGCAGCTATTTGGATATATTGAGTTTAAGGCTTTTCGAACTATTTTCAAACACAATTCCCTCGCCGCCGACCACTAGGCGTGGTGCCGGTGGGGCGGCAGACGCTCATTTTGTTCGCGAGCCACTGGACTCAGTGAAAAAGCCTTTTCAGCCGAGAAGACTTTTAGCTAGCCAGAGAAAGATATTGCCAATTGGCCCCACGCCGAGTGGGGGGTTGATTTTTACCGGGCAGAGCGTGTAAAGTACACTTTTTCCAACCTAGATAGACCTATAAGCCAGCGTAGCTCAGGGGTAGAGCAACTGATTCGTAATCAGTAGGTCGGCGGTTCAATTCCGCCCGCTGGCTCCAGTATTTACGGGGATTATGGCCATTAGGCTATAATCATTTTTATTTATATTGCTATATTTGCCACTCTTTTGCCACTTGTTTGCAGAAAGGGGCTTGGAATAATGTGTAGGGTGGAAATAGGTTCTCCGTCTTCTCAGTGAGCCTGGGTGGGGAAGGAACCAGGGCTCGGAAGGTCAAATGCCCTGGCAAGTTTCATGGGACTCCAACGCTAAGGCTTTGGGCCCCCCGCGAATCCCACCATGCCGGGTAGTGTGGATCGTTCCAGTTTTTAACATGGTCGCGCGCGACTGTCGGGTAAAAATTTTCAAAAATTTTAAGAACAAGAATACCTGCACCCAGCTTATTAGTTGAACCCGGTGGTGGCAACCTGGCTAGCGTACCTGCTTTGGGAGCAGGGGGTCGGAGGTTCAAATCCTCTTGACCCGACCAGTAAATAAAGGACTTATGGCTTCGGCTGTAAGTCCTTTTTGCTTCTGGGTAACAGGGCGGGTAACAAATGGAGTAAAATCCATCAATACCTGCCATTTTTTGTGGTCAAGTGGCCTATTTTTGGCCCATAGGTTAGGGGCATGTAAATCTGGTATATATAAAGGGGTCGGGTCAGTTTGACTAGGCCCTTTTTTTGTGGATTGTATGGTAATTGTATCGTAGGGGATGAGTGAGGTTACGAGGGACTATAAGTCAAAGGTGTCTCTAGCTAAATACAGATTTTGAAAGGAAATAATAATGATTGAAATTCCAATTACGAATATCATTCAAGTTGATGAACCTAGTAAATATAAATTTCATGCGGCGCGTTGGAACGGGGATGATCAACCATTAGATGTATACGTCAGAAATAAAAAGGAATGGTTTGAGTGGAATACATGGCGAAATACTAAGGATGAGTTTTCAAGAGACTACATTTTTTCCTTAATTGATTTCTATCCTGAAAATGACATGTGGCTTTTTGGCGGAATCTATAAGGTCTTAAAAAGAAATAATGTTCCTATGGAGCATAGTTATGAAATTGAAGAGCTAACTGAATATTCTCCATATATCGGCAGATTGAAGGTTGAATTGAAAAAACCATCAAGAGGCAGAGCATTTTTGTTAGAGAAGCATCTGAATGACATGAAGGTTGCGGAGATATTTAAACAGCCCTATTCCGGTGCATTATTTCCAGGGTATGAGAACATCAATCATGACTTTAATATGTTAGTTCCCATTTTTGAAAATCAAAAGCCTGATTGGAAAGCTGCTTTAGAAAATGTAAAAGGTGTTTATGTCATCATGGATAAGAATAATGGCAAATCGTATGTCGGCTCGGCATATGGAGTTTCGGGTATTTGGTCGAGGTGGAGTTGCTATATGGGCACAGAACATGGTGGAAATGATGAACTTATTAAAGTCATCAAAAAAGAGGCCCCTGATTATGCTAGAAATAATTTTAGGTTATCTTTGCTTGAATATCGCCCCATGAAAACCGATGATGATATAATCAAAAAGAGAGAGAGCTATTGGAAAGAAGTTTTTCTTTCAAGAGGTCAATTTGGCTACAATAAAAATTAAAAGGGTATTCTAA
>CALAGQ010000013.1 GCA_937891765.1 uncultured Nitrospina sp. | reverse complement strand
AGTTCTCTCAAGCGCCTTGGTATTCTCTACCTACCCACCTGTGTCGGTTTGGGGTACGGTCTATATGGTGGTGCTATTTCCTGGGACGATCCAGCAGCCCTCTCAATCCAATAAGAAAGAACTACACTTCACATCCGTCACATTCCACCAGGTACAGGAATATTAACCTGTTTCCCATCGACTACGCCTTTCGGCCTCGCCTTAGGAGCCGACTCACCCTGCTCTGATTAACATTGAACAGGAACCCTTGGGTTTTCGGCGAGAGTGTCTCTCACACTCTTTATCGCTACTCATGTCAGCATTCTCGCTTCCGATACCTCCAGCAAACCTCGCAGTTCACCTTCAACGGCTTACGGAACGCTCCACTACCACTTACTCATAAGAGTAAATCCACAGCTTCGGTACATATCTTTAGCCCCGGTACATCTTCGGCGCAAGACAGCTTATTTAGACCAGTGAGCTGTTACGCTTTCTTTAAATGATGGCTGCTTCTAAGCCAACATCCTGGTTGTTTTGGCCGTCTCACATCCTTTCCCACTTAGATATGATTTAGGGACCTTAGCTGGTGGTCAGGGCTGTTTCCCTCTCGACTACGGACCTTAGCACCCATAGTCTGACTCCCGGATAGTACTCAACGGTATTCGGAGTTTGGTTAGAGTTGGTAAGACTCGCGTCCCCCGCATCCATCCAGTGCTCTACCCCCGTTGGTATTCGTCCGAGGCACTACCTAAATAGTTTTCGTGGAGAACCAGCTATCTCCCGGCTTGATTGGCCTTTCACCCCTAATCACAGGTCATCCCCGCGTTTTTCAACACGCGTGGGTTCGGTCCTCCAGTGTATGTTACTACACCTTCAACCTGCCCATAACTAGATCGCCGGGTTTCGGGTCTAATCCATGTTACTCTGTCGCCCTATTCAGACTCGCTTTCGCTACGCCTACACCTAACGGCTTAAGCTTGCAACATAGACTAACTCACTGACCCATTATACAAAAGGTACGCCGTCACACCACCCATCAAATTATTCGCAAAAATTTGCTACAATTCAATAGATAATCGCTTCGTCGTCTTTGCAACCGAACTATCGTTCGGATTATATAGCGTAGTAAGGATATCTTATAAAATATCACTCGTGCTTATCGCACTGCTACAAAAAGACATTCAAAACAAACTCTATCAATCAGCCATGATATAAATCACAAATAATTTGATAGGGGGTGCTCCGACTGCTTGTAGGCATCCGGTTTCAGGATCTGTTTCACTCCCCTCATAGGGGTACTTTTCACCTTTCCCTCACGGTACTGGTGCACTATCGGTCGTATGGTAGTATTTAGGCTTGGAAGGTGGTCCTCCCATGTTCAGACAGAATTTCTCGTGTTCCGCCCTACTCAAGTCTCACTAAATTCAACACCCGTACAGGGCTATCACCTACTATGGCCCAACTTTCCAATTGGTTCCGGTTAAAATTTAATGAGCACTGGCCTGGTCCCCGTTCGCTCGCCGCTACTAGGGGAATCTCTGTTGATGTCTTTTCCTCCGGTTACTTAGATGTTTCAGTTCACCGGGTTCGCCTCACTAAGCTATGTATTCACTTAGTGATACCCCTAAGGGTGGGTTGCCCCATTCAGAAATCCACGGGTCAAAGGTTACTGGCACCTCGCCATGGCTTATCGCAGCCTGTCACGTCTTTCATCGCCTCCATACGCCAAGGCATCCACCAGATGCCCTTATCACGCTTGAGAACGTCACCATATCCAGAGAGTAAAACTCTCAAAAATATGACAACACTCAGATTGTTAATGTCATATAACCGGCTCGGCTATACGCATTAACGCAAAAAACATTCACAATTTCAAACATCAAACACTCCCTAAGGAGATACCTTTTCTAACTTCGTTATAAAACTACTTGCTAACCTCAGTCGCCAGCGGAACATCCATTCCTTAGGCTTTTCAGCCTGCGCCTGCCTCCCGCTTAGTCGGTACGCTCACTAGCCGTTCGCTAATAAGTTCCGACCCAAAGCCTCTATACTGAGGCAAGGCCAAATGGCCGCCCGCAGCAAAGCTGAGGATACTAACAAAAAACAGAAAAAATCAAATTCTAAAAGAATTTGGTGGAGCCTAGCGGGATCGAACCGCTGACCCCCTGCTTGCAAAGCAGGTGCTCTCCCAGCTGAGCTAAGGCCCCTCACCAAATTTCTGGCCAAAACCATTTAACCAAGTCTGGTGGGCCGAGCAGGACTTGAACCTGCGACCTCACGCTTATCAGGCGTGCGCTCTAACCACCTGAGCTACCGGCCCTGATAAATCAAAGACAAGCCAGGCTTGGTTCACAGTCCACATTTGTTCCATATTAACACCAATCCCAACCAGTGTAACTGGTAAGCAAGGGCAAAACCCGTCATGCAGAGCATGAAAGCCTGAGCGCAAACGCAAAAACTATACGCGCAATTAAGCCAATAAAAAACAAACGACGGCTGCCATTTCTGTTTCTATAACGAAGAAGAGATTTGAGGACGGTGGAACGATTAATGTTTATCAAATCAATCCACTTAATAAATTAAGCGAACCGCTTGAAGGGATGCTGACTGCTATCCCTTTTGTTCTTTAGAGTTTATTTAACATAAATGCTGAATAAACATCCTTAGAAAGGAGGTGATCCAGCCGCAGGTTCCCCTACGGCTACCTTGTTAC
>CALAGQ010000012.1 GCA_937891765.1 uncultured Nitrospina sp. | reverse complement strand
ATCCGCCGCGTTGAGCTGGAGCTGGTTCAGATAGTCGAACGCGTGGGCTCCGTTCAGCTCGCAAGTGTAAATCAGGCTCATGAACATGTCGCCGACGTGGGCTCCACGGCGGGTTTTGTAGAACATGGAGTTCTTGCGATGCAGGATCGCTTTCTTCAACGCGCGTTCGCAAATGTTGTTGTCCAGAGGTGCTCCCGCCTGGCGCAGGAACAACGTGAACCGTTCCCAGCGTTTGAGCAGATAGTTGATCGCGTTACCCAGGGCCGAGTTCGGTTCGACCCGTTTCTCGGCGAACTGACGTTGCAGCCACGCCTGGAGATCTTCCATCGTCTGCTGGCTGTGAGTCTGATGCCAGACGAGGCGGGCTTCTGCAGACAGAGCATCCTCGCGTGCAACTTTATCGTTGTGATAGATCACCTTGAAGGCCTTGATCACGTGCCGGCATTCATCGGGAAATCGATCAAACAGTTCCACGAAGTTGCGGCGGCCATGTGCCAGACAATTTGCCACGATCGTTTCGAGTTCGCCGGGAAGATTCCTCGCCAGCCCATCACACATCTGGATCGGCGCTGCGAGTTGGGCGGCGCGATGCTGCAACACGTCCGACAGATTTTCACCCGCATGCTGGCGTCCGCTGAAGAAGACCGCCATGCGCACGCCTGCCCGCGTGGCGACAACGCCCGAAGTGAACAGGCCGGTGCGCTTCGGATCGTGCTCGTCGTCTGATGGTGGTGTTTTCCTGACGCGTTCTCCCATCAGCTCCAGGATCCTGACGGTCGTATCGTCGTTGTAGACGACTTCGCCCTGGGCGGCTTGCCGAATCAACTCTTCGTAAGCCGGAGCGATCAACGCGGACGCGGCATTGACGATGTCCCACTGGGTCGAGGCTGCCAGAGGAAGCTCACAATTCCCCTGCAGCCGCCACAGGCGGTTTGTGAGTGCTGCAGGCGGTTGAACGGTAGCCCGCTTCCATACTTTAAGAGTCCGATCATGCTGGCCACCGAGTGGTCGTGCTTTGTGTCGCCCACGCCACCGGGAACGGGTGCCGTGAAGAGTTTTCCGCACAGATGGCAGCGCAGCTTCTGCAGACGATAGACCGTCGCGTGCAGCGGTGCCTGGCCAGTAAAGCGAACCAGCACGCCGGGTGACTTCTCGTAAAGCGTCCCTTGACTGCAGTCGGGACAAACCTCGCCCGCCGCATGTTCCGGATGCTGGACTTCCACCTGGTCGGCGCCCGAATAATCATCGGCACCATGCCTCCCATGACCGGGAGAAGTCTCTGAAGAATCCTCGGCCTGGTTACTATCGGTGTCGGCGGACGGATCGTCCGAGGCATCGCCGTCTGAGCCTTCATCGGGAGAGGAATTCAGTGCGTCTTCCGCATCGCCGAGCACGTTCTTTGATGTCTCGCTCGTCGCGCCAAACATCATCTTACGAAGACGAGCGATCGTCGTGTTCTTATCTCCCACGATCTGGAAGAACCCGGCATACGATTCAAAGAGGTGACGCAGCAACTCGGTGTCTTCGTCACGTAGCGTATTGGATGCTGCCCGTTCGAGGAGTTCCTCAAACTGTTGAGAATTCACTTCGATGATCTCCGGCGTTTTCCGCGTCATGATTCGCCCGGCTTTCCTTGCCACACGTTCGATCCATCTGGCACGCATGAGGCATGAATTCCCGCTGAAAATCAAGAGCAGTTTTCACCATCAACTGCGAGGACTGACCGGACGCCAGTCCGGTGCCGCGGACGTGCGGTCCGGATCGCCGGCTGAAAACAGCACCGACAGTTGATGAGCCGCCAGGACTTTCGCCCTGGCATACCTGGCCCGGCACGGACGCCTCGGCATCCTGACCCTCCGCATTCTGGGCCGGCGCCGATGGCCACCAACGGAATCGTCCTTCGGAAAGACGTTTATAACAAAGCCAGAAACCCTGGCCATCATACACCAGCACTTTGATCGCCGTGCCGCGGCGATTGCGGAAGACAAACACGGCACCGGCGAATGGATCCTCCTGCAGCGAGTCTTTGCACAGCCGCACCAGTCCATCGATCCCCTTGCGAAAATCAGCCGGCTCGACAGCGACCAGAATCTTCATCTGCGGCGTGATCTGCAGCATCACTCGCCACTCCAGAAGCTCCGGCCAAGCGCCACCAGGTCGGGCGTCTGACAACCACTCAGATGGATCCGCAGGCTCGCCCCCGTGCCGTCCGCAAACTCGACAACACATTCGCCCGAGGCCCCCGGCGATGGCACCTGTAACGACGAAAGTTCGATGAATGCCGGACACGCCGACGCCGAATCAGAAGACGCTGAGCCTTCGACGAACGCCGAAGGCACCGACGTTACTCCGGAGTTCCCCGCTGCAACGCGTTTCTTCAGCGAATAATAATCCAGCCCCAACACAGACGCCGTGCGACTGATCCCATGATGATCCGCCAGCTTCACCGCCAGCGACCAAAGCTCGTCTGGAATCCGAGTCCCCACTTCACTACCACAGCGCTACGTTTTTCGACCGACCGGCGCTACGTTTTCTAACCGGCGTCTACAAAACTTCACGCGACAGCGGCGATCGCCAGGCAGCGACGCCCGGTGACCGAACTGACGTCCGCCATTGAACTTCATGGTCTGGCGGAGTTTTTTGACCCTACGGGCTTCGGAAACGGCATCACCTGATTGGACGGGAGTCCCTCATGAAACTCGGCATGGAAGCGAAGCTGTACCGGAACACCGGGTCGTACGCGGCTCCGACGTGGTCGGAGATGACCAACGTCAAAGACCTGACACTCAATCTCGAAGCATCCGAAGCAGACGTCACCACGCGCGGCAACGCCGGCTGGCGAGCGACGATCGCGGCGCTCAAAGACGGGTCAATCGAATTCGAAATGGTCTGGGATACCGCACTCGTGATCACGAAATGCCAATTTGCATCAGTTTCAAGAGCCCGATACCCCACGCGGCTCCCAGTACCGGCACGGCAAAGGGGGTTTTCTGATGATTAGGAGAGCGTGGGGGCGTCGAACCTGCAGGGACTGGTTTTGCAACATGAGAATAACCCCAGCCGATGATCTGTATGCATAGCAGCAGGAATATGCTGGTAACCATGACCAGGAGGGTTGCCGTCAAGCCGAACCACGCTCCTAAGGCACCAAGCATTTTTGCGTCACCAGCGCCATTACCTCCAAGGAGCCATGCAGCAAAGAAGGGGAAAAATCCAGCCGAGAATCCGGCGGCTGCGTCACCAAGTCCGGTCCAGCCGTGAGTTGCCATCTGCCAGAAAACGGCTCCCGTCAGAGCGGCGAGGTTGAGCCAGTTCGGGATTCGTCGTTCGCGTACATCCCAAACGGCTGCGGCTATAGTGAAAGTCCCAACACATGCAGCAAAAACTATCTGGGGCCATGCGACTGACACTGTCATCTCCTCCCTCAACCCATGAGTTGTGAAATCGAATACGTCCCTTTCAGCATCATCTCACGGCAGAGAAGTGATCGGACGGAGCCGCTTTAGGAACGAACGGGTCCTCGTAGCTCTGTGGAATAATTGGCACATTGGGGCGTGCCCGGAAAGATGGCTGGTGCTTACCGGAGCCTGCAGGGGGAGGAAATGATGGAACGGTCGTTGGAGAATGGGCTGCCGGAGGCGGGGGAGTGCAGTCACCTGGCGGACAGAAAACGGGTGGGTAGCAGTGGTTGGCGTAGAGCATTTCGAACAGGCGTGTCGTATACGGCATACGGGGGTCTTCGCCCCAACCCTGAACGATCGCCTGCTGTTTGCCAATTGTGCTGACGTTATACGGTCGGAAATAGTAACTGCCATGGCAGGCTGGCGGCATCAGTGTGCATGAAGGGTACATGTCGCCCGTTGTGCGGTGTTTTTCCGCCCGACATCGTTTTGCAATGCATGGATCGATCGGTCTGATGGCGAGTGAGAGCAGTGGCACCTCAATCACGGGGGACACCCTCAGAACGGGCGAAACGCCGCCAACGGGTGCAGCGTGCAGGAATGCCGTGACTGCAGGCACCGGGCAGGTGGAACACGCGGGCGGAAACTCGACCACCAGTGGCTGTGGAGTCCCTGAAATCAGGGCATATGCAATTAAGAGTTGCGAGGCAGACATGGTGTTCTCCTGGAAGGGGAGTGGCGACAGCAGCCTTCAGAAGGCCTGTCGGAACTATCGACCCCAACTCTCAGCGTTGCCGCGACAAAGGCTCCTTTCTGGCGAGTTCAGGCAAGATAGACGGGCTGAGGCCTAAGTAATACTAAAAAACCGAAGAAAAACATCATCCGGCAATACCCGCGTAGCCACCACAATTCCGAAAGACATGCTGTCCGGCTCATTCCTCCCCATCTCCAATGGGTACGTGTGAATGTCTCAACAATGAGCCACACATTCGCAGACATCACAGAGCCTAATACTTCAGGAGCGGGAATTAAGAACATGAACAGAGTTCGCTCAATTTTGACCACATCGATGCATTCAGCGGGCAAATTCTGCTTGGCCCTGCTGGCATTTTCGTTCCTGTCGCAGGTTTCCCAGGCTGTGGCTCAGGACGACGCAAAACCAAAT
Organism: uncultured Nitrospina sp.; assembly: GCA_937891765.1. Taxonomy (GTDB): domain Bacteria; phylum Nitrospinota; class Nitrospinia; order Nitrospinales; family VA-1; genus LS-NOB. Next base: position 4,661 of record CALAGQ010000012.1, on the reverse strand, counting down.
CTGGGTGAGGAAACGAAGAACCAGATCGACATGCTGATTGACAGCGTCCATGAGGCCAGTGCGGAAATTGAAGTCACTCTGAAGCAGTCGAAGCTGATTCGCACGCGATATGAGGTCAAACGTGCTGCAGTGTCCGACCCTGGGATTGTCTCATTTGTTCCCTATGGGCCAAAAGAGGTCGAACTCATCGGGAAAACCGTCGGGGCCACCACAGTGACTCTGTGGCTGAACAACAACGGCGAGGAGCACATCCTCAGCTTTCTGGCAAGGGTGAAAAACCAAAAACCGTTTGAACGGCGAATGGAGTATCTGAAGCTCCAGGATCAGGTGAACGAACTGTTTCCCAACAGCCGTGTGATGCTCTTTCCCATTGCGAACAAGCTCATTGTCAAGGGGCAGGCCCGCGACTCTGAGGAAGCAACGCGGATCATGCAGCTTATCCGTCACGATTCTAAATCGCTCTCTGGTGGTGGTCTGGGAAGCAGTGGATTCGGAAATGCTCAGGCCGTGGACCCCGTTATAGGCCGGAGTGGTCAGCCTGAAACGCAGATCACAAATCTGTTGACTGTCCCCGGTGAACAGCAGGTGATGCTGAAGGTGAAAATCGCAGAATTGAAACGCAGTGCTGTGCGGAATCTCGGCGTCGACTTTGACATCGATGTCGCGGATTTTACGTTTGGTTCCGCTCTGAGTGGTGGCGGAAATCTCATGATGAACGGCACCTTCAATCAGGACAGCTTTAACCTGTTTCTGAAATTTCTTGAGGCTCATTCAGCCGCCCGAGTTCTGTCTCAGCCAACTCTGGTGACATTGAACGGGAAGACAGCAACATTCATCGCTGGCGGTGAATTCGCAGTCCCTACCGTCGTTGGCGTGGGCGGCGTGGAATCAGCGACAACCAGTTTTCGTGGATTCGGCACTCAACTCTCCTTTACTCCAACGATCATTGACAAAGATCGCATTCGCCTGCAGGTGTCGCCCCAGTTCAGCACCCTGAATGCGGCAAATTCCGTCAATGGAATCTTCGGCGTCGACACCCGGGCTGTCACGACGACAGTCGACCTTCGAGAAGGACAGGTTCTGGCGATTGCCGGTCTGGTGCTCGACCAGCAGGCCGGGGCTCGCTCAAGAGTCCCCGGGCTGGCAGAGATTCCGGGGCTGGGCATCTTTTTTAACGATAAAAGCCACAACAGCGACGAGACGGAACTTGTGATGCTTGTCAGCCCGGAAATCGTACATCCGCTGGAACCGGATCAAGCTCCTTCCCTGCTCCCAGGGATGGGCCTGACGGAGCCCGATGACTTCAATTTCTACGTTCGCAGCCGGATCGAAGGCGTTGAGAACGTGTTTCACCGCAGCACGGTGTGGCCGCAGTACCGGGACATGCTCGCAAATCCGAAGTACTACCAGCAGTCACAAAGCTACTACATCCACGGGGCACACGGCCTGTCTCAATGAGCCCGGCATTTCCGGTGTCAAGCTCTGCTCAATCTGACGAAAACTCCGGTTAGAACGGAGAATCCAGACAATTTCTAATCATCGAACGATGACAGGACGATAAATATGAAGATTCACGCATCTCCAAACTGGTGTTTAATGACCCTCGCAATGGCCTGCACATGTCTCGCGTCAGCCGGCTGCTGCCACGACTGCTGGTGGAAAAAGAGCAAATGGACAGTCGAGGTGCCGGTTCCGTGTCCACCTTCTCCGACACCAAACGGCCAGGCCGTTCAGAACATCCTTCAGCAGCAGGAAGTGAACGGCGAGGCAATTGACTTTGTGATTTACGATCACGAGTTCGTCGCAGGAACTCAGCGACTGACTCCGGCTGGTGAAAGTCATGTTCGGCAGATCGCAGCCCGAGCCAAGGAAAGCCCCTTTCCGGTTGTGATCGAAGAGTCATCCCTGGCGATCAAGCCAGAAACGGAATATGGATTTCCCGTTCACAATGATCGAGAGCTGGACAGCCAGCGTCGCGTACTGGTGGCACGAGCACTGAATATTCTGGGAGTTGCCAGCGCTGATTCTCGTGTAGTGGTGGGACCAGCACCTGCCGCTCCCGCATATTCGCACGAGGCTGAGATTTCCTTCGGGCGTGGATTCAGTGGAGGAAACGGAAACGGAAACGGAAACGGAAACGGAAACGGAAACGGAAACGGAAACGGAAACGGTGCTGGCGGTGGTTTCTAGGTGATTGTCACTGCAGCTTTTGAAGGTCAAATCGCAACAGCGACAAGAGTTTGGCGTCATCATTGCCAAGGACGGATCATGAAAATCAAGCTCGCAATTTGCCTCCTGGCCACAGCGTTATGTGGCTGTGGTGGAAGCCGTTTTCATCAACAGTTTGGTCCGGTTTCGCTAATTCCAGCTAGCAGCCCCAAAACCAGTATCGATGTCGCCCGGCTGCGCGAGAAGCAGGGCGCGTTTGAGCGTGCGACTGTCGGCTATCAGGCCTTGATGAAACAGGAGCCCGGAAACCCGGATCCGATCCATCGGCTGGGGGTCGTCGCCATTCATCAGGGAAACCATGAGGAGGCCGATCGACTCTTTTCTCAGGCGCTGCAGCTTGCTCCCCCCGATGCTGAATTGCTGACGGACATCGGCTATCTGCGATATCTTCAGAATCGGAATAAAGAGGCTGAGGATTCCCTCCGTGAGGCTTTGCAGAAGTCCCGACACAATCAGAGAGCACTGAATAATCTGGGGATGGTTCTGGCCAGCCAGGGTCAGGAGCGAGAGGCGCTTGTCGCCTTCTCGCAGGCAACAGGACCGGCGGAAGCTCATACGAGTATGGGTTTCATTCTTGCTCAAAACGGCGAGATCGAGAAAGCCAAATTCCATTTGGGCAAGGCTCTGGATCATAACCCGGAGCATCGCCGGGCAGCTCAGGGACTTGTTCACATTGCCCAGGAATATGGAGTCGATGTACCTGGCTCTCGATCACCTGCGACAGACTCGCATCCGTCCCCAGGCTCAGGGCCGACTGAAGAGAGGGTCGCACACGCCATTCACACAAATCCTGTAAGTAAGCCCGTTTCCCAAACTGCTCCTGACCCGTTCAGCATGCCTCCATCCAGGAAAGCAGAAAGCTACACAGAAGAACTGCTGGCCCGACTGGCGAATGGCTCAGGCACTACAGCAGGTATCGCCGACCTGTTTCGGCAACAGGCAATTCCCGAAACAAATCACACTTCTCAGCCGCAGGATGGCGTAACAGATACGCTGAACGAGAAGTTGTTCAGTATTGCGGCTGGCGAGCGAACCCCATTCAGCCATTCGACCAACCAGAGCCCAATCATCGAAAAGGCCCCGGAACTGGTTGCGAGGACGCCTGGAGCCGAAATCCAGAAGCTTCCGGATTTGACTCTTCGACATCCCGTCACCGCGATTCGATCTGGCAGCACGACAGCTCCCGAAAATCAGGCACCTGCCACGATGAGCGTGAGGCTTGGAGGAAGCCCAACTGAAGTGCCCATGGCCTTCATAAGCTTTGATCACACCAGGGTCGCGGCAGCAACTGATGGAGCAGAAACGCCCACCCGGTTTGCGACTGGGCCCCAGCAGGTTCAGCGTGTCGTCAATGAAGAACCGGCTGTCGTTTCTACGGTGTATGAGGCAAGCGGCGGATCAACTGCGCCAGCATTGCTGGAAGACGGTGGCTCTGCGGCTGCCCCCATCGCCAAGCCTGCCTTAGACCCAATTGCTCCAGTCGGACTGTCAACCCCTGTCATCACTTCGGACGCGCTACCTGAGCACCTTCCCGTGAGCAGAAAGATCATCTACAAGCTTTTGACAGCCTTGGAATACGGAGATTCCTCAGATCAAATGCAGGCGATTCGTGACGTTCTCGTGCTGCAGCCGGATTCCGATGACATCAACGCTCAACTGGATCGACTGGCATCGACTTCTACCGGAGAGGTTCAGTACGCAGCAAGAATCGCTGCAGCAGCTCGGTGAAGTGGGACTCCAGTGCTGAATGGATGGCTCCGCCGAAGATCAGGGCGGACGACACGACGGTCTCGGGCAGGCCATCGACGTATTTGAACCGGTAACGCAGTGGGCACTGCTGGTACGTCGTGATGGCCGAGTGCGAGATGTAGTCACGTTTCTTGCCGACCACGCTGAGTGGTGAGCCGCGTTGACCGACGGTGGCGATCATCGCGACACTCCGGTCTGTGCCGACTTGAGTTCGTCGATCAGCGTGCTGGCGTCGGAAATCGACAGATCGTCGGGACGCTGCACGCTGAAGCGATCCTGCACCAGCCGCCCCACGTCGATGCGGTTACGCCCAGCGATGGCGTGAATCGCCTTGACCTGGGAACTGGTCGCCTGCCGTGGACCGTGGCCGTTGGTGGGTTGACGCTGGCCATTACCGTTTCCAGTGCCGTGATTGGTGACACGGTACTGGTCGAGTCCGCCACCGTGACCGTTGTTGTGATCGCTGCCGTTGTTGTTGTTCCCGACGGGCTGCTGGCCAGTGCCGTGCAGCTCCTCATCAACGGACGCCTTCGCCAGTTGATAGAGCTGACGGATGCGGTCGCGTAGACGCTCCGGTTGTTCAACCAGCGAGTTGTCGAGTTCGAGTTCCAGGTTCACGCTGGCACCTCGTGACCCGTAGTTGGGCTCGCCGACTTTCCGGCTGAGCCCCACGTTCAGTTTCA
>CALAGQ010000011.1 GCA_937891765.1 uncultured Nitrospina sp. | reverse complement strand
TCTGACCATCGCAATGCTTTGTTTTAATTAGACAGTCGGATTCCCCTAGTCCGTGCCAGTTCTGAGTTAGCCGTTGATCGATGCTTGAACGGGACACCGGCTTGCGCCGGGCCCGCAAAGCAATGGGTATCCACGGGAGCCTGTGAAACAGGGCCGACTTCACCCGAGGGCTCGGCCAGACCTGCCGGTAGGCCAACCCGCTTCCACCACAAAGCCCAAGCACCCCGGCCCTCAGAGCCAATCCTTATCCCGAAGTTACGGATCCAATTTGCCGACTTCCCTTACCTACATTATTCTATCGACCAGAGGCTGTTCACCTAGGAGACCTGCTGCGGATATGGGTACGAGCTGACGCGACTCCGCCGTAACCCTCAGCCTGATTTTCAAGGTTCCACCCTGCACTCATGGATCCAGCGAGAACTGCTGGACTCTTTGCCTAGACCAAAACCCATTCTCTCCTCGAAGGAATTCCAGGGCCTCGGCGGCTTATGCAGAAAAGACAACTCTTCCCAGAGCTAGGGCAGACGTCTCAGGCTCAATTCGCGTTGCCGCGTCGGGTACGAGGGCCCGGATCGGTTCCGCTATCAGGTTGAGGAATAAGTACCTCATTCCCTTTCGGCTGTAGATGCGGTCTGCTTCAGAAAGAAAACACCGCTCTATTAAATAAGGCTTCCCCTAAGCCTTAGGATCGACTGACTCGTGTCCAACGGCTGTTCACACGAAACCCTTCTCCACATCGGTCCTCCAGGGCCTCTCTGGAGTATTTGCTACTACCACCAAGATCTGCACCACCGGCGGCTCCAGCCAGGTTCACACCCAGAGCCTTCCGCGCCACCGATGCGACCTGCCTACTCGTTCAGTCGTCAGGGCCTCAAGGGGCCAGCTCTGACTAAACGGCAGGGTATAAGTGAGAAGCTTTAGCGCCATCCATTTTCAGGGCTAGTTGCTTCGGCAGGTGAGTTGTTACACACTCCTTAGCGGATTCCGACTTCCATGGCCACCGTCCTGCTGTCTTAAGCAACCAACACCTTTCGTGGGATCTGATGAGCTTCTACTTTGGCACTTTAACCCCGCGTTTGGTTCATCCCACAGCGCCAGTTCTGCTTACCAAAAATGGCCCACTTGGCACTCCGATTCAGTGTCCGACTTCACTCAAGCAAGACGGACTTCTCACCCATTTAAAGTTTGAGAATAAGTTGAGGGCGTTTCGCCCCCAATGCTTCTAATCATTCGCTTTACCGGATGAAACTCGTTTACGAGCACCAGCTATCCTGAGGGAAACTTCGGCAGGAACCAGCTACTAGATGGTTCGATTAGTCTTTCGCCCCTATACCCAGCTCCGACGATCGATTTGCACGTCAGAATCGCTACGGTCCTCCATCAGGGTTTCCCCTGACTTCAACCTGGCCAGGCATAGTTCACCATCTTTCGGGTCCCAACATTTATACTCTGTGTACACCCAACAATGCGAGGTTGATTGGATGTCACGGGACTGCGCCTTGCGGATCGTCCCTCGAGCAGACAAGCTACTCTTTGCTTTCACTGCGCCTCTAGGTTTAGTCAACCCAATGGCTCGCATACATGTTAGACTCCTTGGTCCGTGTTTCAAGACGG
>CALAGQ010000010.1 GCA_937891765.1 uncultured Nitrospina sp. | reverse complement strand
GGAGTTATGGAGGACTTTTTAAGCGACAAAAGGTCGGAGCCGAAACTGGGGAAACTTTATTCGCAGATCCGGGATGATAATCGATCGATTTCCAAAATGAGCGATATATTCGATATAGGATCATACTTGACTCTTTTATTCAAAAGAGTCAGGGTAAAATATTCATATACTGAAGAAGTAAAAAAAATCCCCCCCCTGCTTGAGCAATTCAATAAGCTGCGCAAAGACCTTGTCGTTTATAACAAGAGTGAGCTTGCGCGCACTCTAAAAGCGTTGGAAACCAAGCTTGCCGAACCTTCTGATAAAAGCCGCTTGGATGTGATCATGAAGGAAGTAGATGAGCACATCCAGAGAGAGAGTTTGGCTTTTGACAAATTAGAAGTAATTTTTAGCAAGTTATTTAAAAAGGATTTCAATATTGTTATCCAAGAAAAGGAACCCGACGATATTACTATTATCATTACTCCCCATCACGAAGAGAAGTTTGGAAGAGATGTCCTTAATCGATTCAACATTATCATTCATGAGATTGATTTCTGGTATCCTCCCAATACTAAGCAATTATTGTTTCAATATATATCCAAGGTCACTTCCAAAATTCAGGCCGATGAGCCTGTAGATATAGAAGAGTTTAAAACAAAAATGCAGCACTACGACCAGGGAATAGAAACGAATATACGGAAGATGTATCCAAGTAAAGCGAGGGAATTGGTCACCATTTATTCTGCTTTCAGAAGTTTATTTCCGAACAAAGCCCAGAGGAATAGTCTTGAGAATAGGTTGGGTAATAAGAATATTTGGAAAGAACTCCATGAATATTTGGAAACAGCCGGCAAAAATATTGCAGTGCTTTCTTGCGAAAGCGAGGCTCTGAAGAAAAACGTTAATAAGTTTATCTTTTTAAAAACGGGTGTTGAGCAAATGTCGCAGGTGCTCTACGACCTTGCAATGCAAAAGTTCATTTTATTTGGAGTGGATGGTAAAAGCATCACCAATATGACAGAAATTCTCTCCACCTTTAACGAATTTCATGACCTTCCCAGCCTTTGGGCGACCTTTTCCTATTATTTTAAAAAAAATAACATCCCGAGCTTGAGCGTCAACGAAAAAATCATATGCCAATTGACAAAAGAATCCCGTTGCAAGGCCAAGCTGAAAGAGCTAGGTCTTTTGGAAGTAACAAATGAGGAAAAAAGAGAATCTGACAGAAGGAAAGCCAGCCACACTGTCGAACAGGATAGACGTGAGAATAGCCGCAGGGAGGAAGCCTCAAAGGAACTCTACTTATGACAAAAGGTCTAACGCATAAATAGCGTGAGTGAGTGTCCGCTTCGAAAATTAACCTAAAAAAACAAACAGCAACCTCCATAAATGGTATCACTTTCAAGCTAACTGAAACGAAGCCAGAAGAATATGAGGGCATGCGCCCAATCCCGCGGATATACCGCCTGATGATTTGGATGATGAAATACTAGACAAGATGATTAAAGAAACAATGATGTTTTATACGATGGAGTTGGATAGACAGAATGCGCTCAAAAACCCAAAAGCCAATGTACTTAGCGCGCAAATTGACATATGGTCCGGGAGCTGAATGTTTCAGGCCTGCTTCTTCAGCAAGGGGAACTCCATTGCCTCTCTCTGTTGCACATACCCTTCAGCGCATAACCGGGCCAAGTTTCTCACCCGGCCAATGAACCCGGTTCGCTCCGTAACACTGATCGCTCCTCGGGCATCCAACTGATTGAAGGCGTGCGAACATTTTAAAGTATAGTCATACGCAGGCAAGACCAGTTCCTGCGCCAGCAAATCTTTCGCTTCTGCTTCATACATATCGAACCATTGAAATAATCGTTCCTTACCCGACGCTTCAAAATTATAACGCGAGAACTGTTTTTCTGTTTCCAGATGGACATCGCCGTATAAAATATTTTCATTCCATTTAAGATCATAGACGTTGTCCACATCCTGCAGGTACATGGCGATGCGTTCCAGCCCATACGTCAATTCGGCTGTGACCGGCTTCAAGTCTATGCCCCCCACCTGCTGGAAATAAGTAAACTGGGTGATCTCCATACCATTCAGCCAGACCTCCCACCCCAAACCCCAGGCCCCGAGCGTGGGCGATTCCCAATCGTCCTCGACAAAACGGATATCGTGTTGCAGCGGGTCCACCCCCAGTGAAATCAGGCTATCGAGATACAGGTTCTGCACATCTTCGGGCGATGGTTTTAAGATGACCTGAAACTGGTAATAATGCTGGAGGCGGTTGGGGTTTTCCCCATACCTGCCATCGGTAGGCCTGCGCGAAGGCTCGACATACGCGGCACTGTAAGGCTCCGGACCCAGCACCCGGAAAAAGGTGCAAGGATTAAACGTCCCTGCGCCCACTTCAATGTCATAAGGCTGGTGCAGGGCACATCCTCTGGATGACCAGTAGTTTTGTAGATTGAGAATGATGTCTTGAAAATACATAGCCTCTGGGTGTAGCAAAGTTAGACCGACAAAGTCAACCCCTTTGCAGGGGAGGCAGATAGCAAGGGCCACTAAACCGCCCACACCATTTGCCAGCAGCAAGAGTTATTGCTGGTCGCCACCGGGCTTTGTCCGGTTACTTCAAATCATCAAATCTGCGCCGAACCGATTCAATATTTTCGCGGTAACTCACCCCATCTCCATAACTGAGAAACTTGGAGTATCGGTCATGCACAAATCGGGTTTTTCGAGCATGCTTGATTGGGCACCAGTATTGCTCGGTTCTCGCCGCTATTTCCTGAACATACCCGATCAAGCCGTTAAAGTATCCACAATAGGTACAGTTTATTTTCTCCAGTCCGTTCAGATAACTGAGGTAGTGCCGGTCCAAGACAATATAATCTTTGCGATTCACTTTAGGGATTCCATAGATTGGGAAACAGACCGCCTGATAAAAGGACATCACCATGTCCATGAAAACAGCCGGGAACAAACAAGACCAGATCACCGGTGCTGTCAGAATATTTAAAATCTCCGCGTCCTTCAAATATTGGCGGACCCGTTTAACCAGCTGGCGGTGTTGCGCTTTCACTTCCCGCTCAAACCTGATCCGCTTATGTTTGACCGTGTAAAAATATTCTTCTTCGCCTTTTTGCAGTTCCTGAATCAGCTGATGCTCGAGCTTGCGCATACTTTCCAAAATTTCTGTCATCTTGTCGTTCATAATTTCACCTGAATGACCCCTTACAGGGGAGGAATTATTAGCAAGCACTAGTTAAGCGGGAAATCTGTTAGAATTCTTACACCAACCACAAACAGGAGACGATTGTTGCATACCATTTACAAAGCACTTGCTCCCGAAGATATCGAACGTATTATCTCATACTGCAAGAAAGACAACAGGATGTTCGAAGTTTATCCCGGCCCGGACAACTCAACGACCGTTATCGTTAATTCCGAAGATGAGCCGCTGGAAAAGTTCCGCCCTTTAGGCGCGTTTTACTGCAACTACCTCGGCCCCGGCATCATCTCGCTGGACGAAGCCGACCCGCACCACGACAGCATGCCCTCCGCACAAAACCAAATCAAAGCCATCAAACAAACTATCGATAGTCTAGCTAGAAAAATAATTGCATGACAGGAGGTTGTAAATCACTCCAGCCTTCGTGAGCGTGTGATATCCCCAACAATAATTTTATGCCCGGAACGGGTAGAACGGGTACTTTGAGAAAAAGCGTAATGGCGAGATTCTTCACTGCGTTCAGAATGACAAGAAACGCAAGTTTGTCATCCTCAAGGAGCCGAAGGCGACGAAGGATCTCGGGTTATGCACAGTCTCCTTATCAGAGAGGGCTTAGGTTTCGGCAGTCGCACTAGCGTCACTGCCCCATTGCCATCGGCCGCTGGCCGATTATTCGCCGATGCGGAGGTGGACGGTTTCGCCGCGGTAGGAAAATACTACGCGATTCGATTCGATGTGTTTGAGGGTGGCCGCTTGCACTGTTTCACCGACACGGACTTTGCGGTTTTTGCTTTCTAATGTGGAAACAAAAATGTGGTTGGAAGGACTGCCCGAAGAAAAAAAGATGATGCCCTTTACTTTCAGGTTGGGAATGGAAATCCCTCGTGAGGCCAACTTCTCAGGGTAAATGTCTGGTTGTTCAGCTTCTGATGTAGCGGTTTGAATCAAATCGCGAATTTCATTGATTTCCAACGGCTCAGGTTCTTGTACAGGTTCAAAAATTTTCCGAACTTTTCGAACATCCCGAATCGGAGGAGGAGAGATCCCATCGGCCGCAACAGGGAAAAAGTTTTTGCTGACGCTCTCTTCATAACTCTGACGTTGTTCCGGAATGTTGGACAAGGGAATACCCACCGTCGGCACGGCCCCTTTCTTGTTGATGACCACCGGTTTTTGTACCGTCGGTATTTGAGCGATAGCAGTTGCTTCGTTATTAGTAGAAGGTCGGCCTCCCCAGATCAAGGCAACAACGATGACCCCCACCAGGACCAGACTCACCGTGATAATATTATTGCGAGGAATTTCCGGATTTTTTCGGGCCGATGGCCTTTGGTCCTCTTGCAGGACAAGGTCCTTGAGGTCCAGGTCTTTTTCAAGCAACCTTTTATCCTCTTCCAGTTTTTTGAGCGTCTTTAATATCGTGCTCATTGTGTCGCGCTTTCAAAAAAAGGAAGAAGGTTTATTGGGAAACCAATTTCGGGGTGGAGTAGATTTGCAACAGGTTGTATAAAAGCAATTTACTGTCAGTATTAAAGATCCCGTCATCTTTGATGCTATTGTTACGCTGAAGCTCCATCATCGCCTGAACGGTTTTCGGACCATATAACAGGGCCTCTCTTCCCTGGAAATACCCCAGAAGCCTGAGGTTTTTTTGCAGCCATATTGCTTCCTTACCCTTGAAACCCACTCCTATAGATTCCGGCAAATTTTCAAAGTCTTTCCAAAGGATAATGGCTTTGCGGGTCCAAAGAGAATCAATGATCGAAAGCGGCATTTCAATTTTATCCACCGAACCAAACACCCCGGTATCACCTCGAATTGAAACCAGCGCCAGATATTTTGTTCCCTGGGCATTGGGCAGAGCGATTTCGAGAAACGCGGGATAGTTCAGGCTTTTCAGCCGTTCGAGAGTGCCGTTCACTTCGAGCGAGGATAATCGATGATCCTCTTCAATCATTTCCAAGTCTGTTTCGTTCAATCCCTGCATTTCTTCAGGAGCCACGTTCCAGGCCTCCAGAATCCATTTCACCGCTTCCAACTTGCTTTCCATCAAGGTCAGGCTGGAAAGGTAGGTCACCAGTTTTTCCGGATCAAAAATGCTCAACGGCCTGTTGCTGGGAATCCTCCTTTGTGGAGTGTTGCCAGTTTCAGCTTCAGGCGTAACGGGAGACACGACGGGAGGCGCAACGAGAGGCACAACAGGATGAATGGCTGAAGTGGGTACCAGTTCCCCCGGAGTAGACAGATCCATCGGATTTTCCTGGATCAACGCAGAGATATCTTTTCCTCCTGGAGCACTTTTTTTATGATCTGGCAAAGCAAAAAAGTTAACCGCAAAAAATGCCAGGCCCGCAACCAGTGCAGAAGGAAGCACCAGCTTCCAGAACTTGTCTGCCCAGGATTCAAGAGGAACCAATCCGCCGATATCACTCACCGCCAGCTTGACGATCTTGGGCGTGATTTTCTTAGTGCTTTGGGTGAAGGCGATCAAGAGGGTGCGGTCGGCCACTACATTGATCATTCGGGGAATACCCCGGGAGTAACGGAAAACCGTTTCCACCGCCTGCCGGGAAAAGCGCACCTTTCCTTTACCCAGCGCAACGTTGAGACGATGCTGGATGTAGCCCCGGGTCTCTTCAAGGTTTAAAGGTAAAAGTTCCCATTTGATGGTGATGCGCTGACGCAATTGACGGAGCCCGTCTTTGGCCAGAACCTTGTCCAGTTCTGGCTGGCCGATCAAGACAATCTGAATCAGTTTTTCGGTATCGGTTTCGAGATTGGAGAGCAGGCGAAGTTGCTCCAACACCTTGGGCTGAAGATCCTGAGCTTCGTCAATGATGACCACCACCCGATGCCCCTTCGACCTTTCTTCCAACAGGAAACCGTTCAGAACATCGACCAGCTTCTTTCTGCTCTTGCTCTTGCCCGGAATTCCCAATTCCATATTGATCGTTTGCAGCAACTCCAACTCGTTGATGCAAGGGTTGAATATATAGGCGATATTAAAATCGGCGCGAAGCTCTCTAAGAAAACTTCTACAGATCATCGTTTTACCCGTTCCAACTTCTCCAACGATTTTCAAAAATCCGTTGTTCTCCTGCAAACCATAAACCAGATGCGCAAGCACTTCTTTATGCTTTGGGCTCAGGTACAGGTATTTGGGGTCTGGGGTCAGATCAAAAGGTTTCTCGGAGAATCCGAAAAAATCCTGATACACATTCTGGTGTCTGGGTTTTCTAGCGTTCTCCCTCACCCCGAGAAACTTGAGCGGTCCCGAGCTCTTCTTTGGCTCGTCAGACACATTACCTTTTTTAACTTCAACGACCGCGTCATAGGCTTCGCGTTTCTCTTTGTGGGAGAGCGTGTCATAAGCCTCTTGCGCCGCCTCTATCCGTTCCTTGAGTGTGGGCTCATCTGCGGAAGAAGCTTTTTTCCCGGAAGAATCAAACTTGCTGATCAGCATTTGATAAGCCCTGTCGATTTCTTTCTGGGTTGCTCCAGATTTAACACCGAGTAACTGGTAATAATCCGGTAATTGAACTTCAGTAATCATAGCGTTTCATCCCATCGGGTTGATAACCAATTTCAATCCGCATTTAACAAGCCCCTCCAACTAAAACCTAATAACCTATTGATTTTTAATCTGTAATTTTTCCTAATAAAAATTTTGAAAAATTTTCCTCAGAAATAATTAATCACTATAAAAACAATTGGTTAAACAGAGGGCTCCAAAAAAACAAGATTGTCCCGGCCCAAACCGGCATCTATAACGCCTTAATATACAAATAGTTCTGCGGAATGTAAACAAAAATTCGCTGTCAGGATGAAGGAGGGCAAAAACCCCGCTTGTGCTAGGATTGAAAATAGAAAGAATTGAGGCTGGAAACCGTGAACGAGTCCCCTGAAAAACTCCTAAAATGTCCGATCTGCAAGAAGCCTTCAGAGAGGGACAGAAACAAGAATCCGTTTTTGCCTTTTTGTTCCGACCGGTGTCGAACCATTGATCTGGGAAAATGGCTGGATGGAAAATATGTTATCGAAGGAGACGAGCCCATTCACGACCGGGATGGCCCGGAGCCATGACAATCAAAAACTATTTGAATGAATTATTGCTACCGGCCGCTGGCCGGGGTTATGCGTCGTTCAGCGGACATGGCTTTTGCTCAAAAAAACTTCGAGGATTTGTTTCTGGTAAAGCACGACGGCGATATCCATCATGCCATCGTGGTTGAAATCCGCACCGGCGATGGAGCGGGGCTGGGAACCCACGACATAATTAAAATGCGGATAAATAAATGTTCCGTCTCCTCTCCCGGGAATTACGGATATACTCCCCCCTCTGCGGTTGCACACGACAATATCGGGAACTTTGTCGCCCGTGAAGTCCCCGACCACAATATTATGCGGCCCTTTTTCTCCAGCAAAGTCTTCCAGCTTGGTGAAATTGGCTTTCCCGTCTCCTATATAAATACTGAGGCTGTCCTTCATCGGACTGGACGCGATCAGGTCTGTCTTCCCATCCAGATTCATATCGTGGTGAATGATGTAAGAAGACTGGTTGCCACCAGTGATTTTTTTGGGTGGCAGGAACGTGCCATCGCCATTGCCTAAAAACAATTTAATATGCCTCACCTTGTCTGCATTGAGCGCCATGGCAATATCCTGATTGCCATCGCTGTTGTAATCGTCAATGGTGATGTATGCAGGAGTGGGGCCAGCCTGATAGGCCTCGGCGAGTTTAAAAGTGCCGTCTCCCACCCCGAGAAGAATCATTAACTGGTTGAAGCGCAGAGTCACGGCCAGATCAATTTTTTCATCATTATTGAAATCGCCTGCTTTGACCGCGATGGGAAGCCGGCCCACCTTCACATCGGTCTTCAACTTGAACAGTCCATCTTTTTGCCCAAGAATGATGGAAACATTGCCATCACCATAATTGCATAAAGCGATGTCGGGAATGTGATCACCATTGAAGTCCGCCACATCCAAGGCAAAAGGTTCGCGCCCAGTTTCGATAGTTTGCGGGTTTTTGAAAGTGCCGTCCCCTAGACCTTCGAGAAAGCTCAAAGAATTGCCCGCCGAGTTCACCACCAATAAATCGGGGAACTCATCGTTGTTCATGTCACGGGCTAACACCACTTCGGGTTTTTTCCCGACCATATAGGAAACCGGCAGGGCAAACAAATCCGGCGAGGGCTGGCTTTGTCCGCAACCGGCTAACAAAAGCGCCCCGAGAAGAGAAACCAGGATTTTTATTTCCAACCGTGCCGATTTTTTCATCGTGGTTTTTTCCGATTCTGAGTTAAAACGATTTTTCGGTTATACAGGATGCCTCGAAACTTGTAAACGAATTTGAAAAAATGCTACAATTTTCAATAAGTTATAGCATATTCAAGCCCCTATAAAATGCCCTTCCATCTTTACTACAAATCAGTTTTTTTTATAACCCTTTTATTCCTTACGGGATGCCAGGGTTTTCAATTCGATCCCTGGCCCGAAAATGGGGAAGGGGTGTACCACACGGTACAAAAAGACCAGACCCTGTACCGCATCGCCAAAACCTATGATCTTGATGTGGAAGTTCTGCGCCGCGCCAACCACATCAGAGATCCAGAAAAACTCCAAGTAGGAACCCGGTTATGGGTACCGGGAGCCCGCAGAGTTTTAAAGGTACCAGTCACTGGCGAATCTGCCCCCCGTTCCGCAAAAAAGAATTCCTCACCTACGGTCAAACCCCGCAAAGGTTTTCTCGTCTGGCCAGCGAAGGGAGCTCTGACTTCCCGGTTCGGGATGCGAGACGGGCGCAAGCATGAAGGCATTGATATCGGTGCACCCAAGGGAACCCCTGTTCATGCCGCCGCAGAGGGTGAAGTGGTGTTTAGCGGCTGGGGGCCCACCGGCTATGGGAAAATGATCCTCATCAGACACAAGCATCACCTGACCACCCTTTACGCACACAACTCAAAACTTTTCGCTCAAAAAGGAACCCACGTCAAGCAGGGACAAAAAATATCTCTGATAGGAAGTACCGGCCGATCCACCGGGCCCCATCTCCATTTTGAAGTGCGCAACGACACGCATCCCAAAGACCCGATAAAGTATCTGCCTCTTAAAAGATAAAGTGTTCTTTTTATACAATCTTTGATAAAAAACCAAGGTTACAACTCTATCCCCATACCAAGAAAGGTGAGACTGCTGTGAAAGAAATTATCCGCGATGTTCCAGACTTCCCCAAAGAGGGAATCATATTTAAAGATATCACACCGCTTCTGGCCGACCCGGTCGCGTTCCAGAAAACCATTAATACTCTGAAGGATCGTTACTCGGACAAGCAAGTGGACGCAGTGGTCGGTGTGGAGGCGCGCGGATTCATCTTTGCCTCAGCCTTGGCCTATGCGCTTGGCACCGGAGTAGTCTTGGTTCGAAAACCGGGCAAGCTGCCTTACAAAACTTTTAAGGAAACCTACTCTCTGGAATACGGAACCGATACCGTCGAAGTTCATCAGGACGCATTCCGGTCTGGACAAAATATCCTTGTCATTGATGATGTGCTGGCCACCGGAGGAACTCTAGCCGCCACCCTCGATTTGATCCAGAAAAATTTTCAAGATGTAAAAGTACTGGAAGCCGCCTTCCTCATCGAACTGGACTTCCTCAACGGCCGGGAAAAACTCAAAGACACCCCTGTCTACTCAATGATCCACTACTAACGGAGTGCCTCCGCTGGCAATGGGGCGGTGACGCTGACGCGACCGCCCACTAGGCGTGGGGCCAGTGAGTAATGTCTTTATTTTGCGGGCAAACGTTCTCGGCTCTACGAGCCGCTGCTAGCCGGGTCCAGCGTCACGCTGGCCACGCCTAGTGGACGGAAGGGGATTTCTTTGGAAAGGGCTTCGATGAGCTTGCGGGTATCTTCCAGATAGTCGGGTGAGACCAGCAACTCAATGAGTCCACGAGAGGCATCCAGCGTTCGCACCACCGCCAGATTTTCATATCCGTCAAAAATACTGACGATGTATGCGATGTCTTTTTTATCGACTTCGATCTGCCATTGAATAGAATCGGTATGCATATTATCTTTCAGACCCGGTGCCTAGTGAGCGGAGTACCTCCGCTGGTAAACTGCAATGTCTTTAACTTGCGGACAAACGTTCTCTCGGCTCCACGCCTAGTGCCCCTTAGCAGGGGAGGCAGCTGAGCAGGAGCATTTTGAGCCACCTATACTTCCCGCTCGCCAAAGAAAGCTATTGCTCGTTGGCCCCACGCCTAGTGGAGTGGGCGGATGGAAATTTCTTTGGAAAGGGCTTCTATCAGACGACGCGTGTCTTCCAGATAGTCGGGCGAGACCAGCAACTCAATGAGCCCACGAGAGGCGTCCAGTGTTCGCACCACCGCCAGACCTTCATATCCATCAAAAATGCTGTCAATGTATCCGATGTCTTTTTTATCGACTTCGATCCGCCATTGAATGGAATCGGTATGCATGGTTATTTCCTTTGAGCAGAGATTTTTTCTAACAGGATCATGATCAGGCTGACGGCGGAGGGAGTAACTCCAGAGATGCGCCCTGCCTGGCCCAACGTGACCGGGCGAATTTCTTCCAGTTTCTGCACCACTTCGTGGGACAGTCCGGATATTCCTTGGTACTCAAATTCATCGGGTATGCGGTAGTGTTCCAGTTTCTTTTGTCGGGCCACCATCTGGTTCTGCCGGTTGATGAATCCTTCATACTTCACTCTAATCTCTACCTGCTCGCCAACCAATTGCGGAACCTCTCCGCCATCAAAAGCTCTTAGCAACCCATCATGCGAAACTTCGGGGCGACGGAGCAGCCCCCCCAGAGTAGTCGGATTCCTCAATTCCTGAATACCCAGCTTGGACAACCGGACAAGCGTTTCAGAGTTGGGCGCAACAGTTGTTGCTTCCAGCCTTTTTATTTCTCTATCCACCGCGCGATATTTTTCCATACATTTTTCAAGTAGGCCTTTATTCACCAAGCCCAGCTCATGCCCCTTTTCCATCAGTCGCTCGTCGGCGTTATCCTGCCTTAAGATCAGTCGATATTCGGCGCGTGAGGTGAACATGCGGTAGGGCTCTAACGTACCCTTGGTCACCAGATCATCAATGAGCACGCCGATATAGCTATCCATGCGAGTGAGCAGAAACGGCTTGCGTTTTTGCGCCTTGAGGGCAGCGTTGATCCCCGCCATGATGCCCTGGCCTGCCGCTTCTTCATAACCAGAGGTGCCGTTGATCTGGCCTGCGTGGAACAACCCACTCACCCGTTTAGTTTCCAGAGCTGGAGTGAGTTGCGTGGGCGGAACATAATCGTATTCCACGGCGTAACCCGGCAAAACAATCTCGGCCTGTTCCAGACCCGGAATCGTGCGCACGAACTGTAGCTGCACTTCTTCAGCAAGACTGGTGGAAATACCGTTCGGATAAATCCAGTCCGACTCCAAACCTTCCGGCTCGAGAAAAATATTATGCGAACTCTTGTCGGGAAACTTAACAACCTTATCTTCTATAGAAGGACAATAACGCGGACCGACTCCCTCTATCACGCCGCTGTATAACGGAGACAAATGCAAATTGTCGCGAATGACCTGTGCGGTTCGTTCGTTGGTCGCTGTGAGGTAACAGGGCACCTGTTTCCGGTCAATGCCGGGAGTTGAAAACGAAAAAGGCCGTGGCACATCATCTCCAGGTTGGATGATGCATTGGCTGAAGTCGATGCTATCGCGTTTCAAGCGCGGCGGGGTTCCCGTTTTCAAACGACCCAGTTCAAAGCCAGCAGCGAGAAACGATTGCGATAATTTGGTGGACGGTTTTTCTCCTACCCGCCCAGCCGGTCTGCTTGTCAGCCCAAGGTGGATGAGTCCGTTTAAAAAAGTTCCTGTAGTGATGACCACAGACACGGCTTTGATTTCGGTTCCCGACGCTGTCCGCACACCTTTAATGGTAGAGTTCTCAATAATCAGTTCATCGACTTCTTCAAAGAGCAGGTCGAGGTTGTCGGTATTTTCCAGAACCCGGCGCATGGCATTTTTGTAACAATCCTTGTCAGCCTGAGCCCGGTAACCGTGAACCGCCGGTCCTTTAGACGAGTTCAAAACCCGGAACTGGATTCCCGTCTCGTCGATGATTTTCGCCATCTCACCGCCGAGCGCGTCTATTTCACGCACAATATGGCCTTTACCCACCCCGCCAATAGCGGGGTTGCACGGCATCAAGGCGATTTTGTCCGCTTCCAGGGTGATCATCACAGTGGAACACCCCATACGGGCCGAAGCCAGGGCGGCTTCACAGCCTGCATGCCCACCGCCAATAACAATTACGTCAACCATTTTCATCAAATTTAAACCGGACTGGTGAATGAATGGTCTATATTACAACAATTCAGAGGGAAAATAGAAGCTTGAGTTTTAGCCTGAGAGAATTATCGGCTCCCTCGGTGGCGGAGCCCGTCAAGTGCCGGAAGAAGGACCGAATCAATCCCGCCAGAAATATTACCTTATATAAAGATCGCAAAACTAAATTCCAGCCGCAGGAATAATACTTGGAATAAAAATAAAGGTTACTTTTATAGGTTTCTACAATGACTTTTTCCCGATGCTCCGGCTGATGCGTGCTTTTGCCGTGCAGATGCTGAATCGATGTCTCCGGGAAAAAGCAGATTCGTTTTCCATGCTTTCTGGCCCGGCGGCAAAAATCATCTTCCTCGTTATATAAGAAATAATTTTCATCCAGCAGACCAATCTCCTCAAACAATTCGCGGCGGATCATAAAACAGCTGCCCGAGGTCACCAACGCCTCCTTGGCTTTCATGTCCCCCATTCTTTGCAATTCATCACTTGGATTGTAAAGACCTAAAATTTTCCGGGCCGCATCACAAGGAGTGTCTTCCCATAATCGGGTTGGGCTTTGCTGGCCGGACTCATCGATGATGCCCGGACCTATGATGGAAAACTCTGAATGCTCCTGCAAATATCTAAAAATTTTTTGAAAGCTGTTTTCGATCAAACGTGTATCCGGATTCAGCAGAGCGATCCATTTTCCTGTTGACTCGCGAATGCCCTGGTTGTTGGCAAAAGAGAAACCTCTATTCACGTCATTGCGTATAAGACGGACATCGGGGAAGCCTTCTGAAACAGCAGCAGGGCTGTCATCGCTGGAAGCATTATCCACCACAATGACTTCATAAGAGATGTCTTCTGTTTTCGCATCAACAGATGTCAGGCAATCCAAAAGAACATCGCGCGTGTTGAAGCTGACAATGATGATGGAAAGATCAAACCTTGCCGGTTCTTTGAATTGGAATGCTGTCATTTATATTTCATCCAGAACGGACTGGTAGATTTCTGTCATTTTCTGAGCGGACTGATCCCAGGAAAAACGCTGACGCACTGTTTCCCGTCCGGCATCTGCGAGGGTCTGGGCCCGGTCCGGATTTTCCAGTTTCTCGAGTATAGCTCGGTAAAGTGCCGGGATATTGGCCGGGGGCACCAGGGTTCCTGTCACCCCATCCTCAATGAATTCCGGAAGCGCTCCCACCCGGGTTGCGACGATGGGCAGTCCCGCTGCCATCGCTTCCGCCATTGACAAACCAAAACTCTCAATGCGCGAGGGGAAAACCCCAACCGCACATTTGGAAATGAATTCTTGAATAGCATCAACATCCATCCAGCCATGAAAATTCACCCGATCCAGTACCCCCAGCTCCTTCGCTTGTTTGCGGTAGGGTTCTGTCATATTCCCCTCCCCGATCAGGTGAAGCCGGACTTCCGGGATTCGTCCCGTAACTTCCTTCAAAGTCCGGAGCAACTCGGGAATTCCCTTTTGCTCTTCCATTCGCCCCCACAACACCAGATCCTTGGAGCCCTCGGCCTGCCTTTTCACTTCGAACCAGGAAGGGTCTATTCCGGGAGAAACCACCATCACTCTTTTTCCCTTTTTCTTTCTCAACCCTTTGAGAACCAACTTCCTTGAAAACTCGCTGAAGGTGATAACCCTGGAAGCGTTGTAAGCTGAGGAACGTAATAAATAGTTGTTGAGATTTTTTAAAAAGGTCAGAGGCCGCAGCATCCCGCAAATCATTCCGGTTTCCGGGATCATATTGGCGTGGCTGGTAAATACGTAACCGGCCTTAAAATCTCTGGCAATATCGCTGGCAAAAAAAGCCTCTTCGGCATTGCCATGCACAATATCAAACCGCTCCCATTTCATCAGACGCTTCAAGGCCCGCGCAAAGGAAAAAATATCCAAGTTTAATGACGCGCAATGAAAACGGGTCGCCCAATGCACGGTATAGGGGGGTTTTGCTGAAATCTTTTCGCCATGACTTTTAGAATAAAGCACATGAACCTCATGCCCCATTCTCTGCAAAGCACTGGCAAGATGATGAACGGCGATTTGTCCACCACCCTTGAACTCAGACCATGGAGAAGAATAAATAGTAAGACAAATTTTCATAGGGACCAGCGTAGCCGCTGGAGGCAATTAGCCTTATCATTTTTGCCAGACTTCAACACATCAGAACTCTGCTGGAGAGATCCATTACAGCATCTACTTCTGCGGTTTCCAGTCTCTTACCATTTCCTGTGCTTGCTCTATTTGTTGTGGAGACATTTTCTTCTCCACCAAATTTATCTGGTTTGTGACATCTTTATGCCCCTGCAAACCAGAAAGATTGTACCACATATGCGCTAACACAAAATCTTGTGGAACGCCTTCTCCATTTGCATACATCGCACCTAAGTTGTATTGCGCTACAGCAATACCTTTTTCCGCATCGCGGGTCAAAACCTTCAAGGCTTCAGGAGCATTCTTTTTCGCTAAGTCGTATATCATCATTTTTTTCGAGGCCATCCTCTGCTCTGCAGCAAGCCCGTACCACTTCATGGCCTCTTTGCTATTTTTTGCAATTCCCTGGCCATTGGTATATATCAATCCCATAAAAAGTTGGGCTTTAGCATCCCCCTGTTCTGCGGCAAGCCGGTACCACTTGAGGGCTTCCTTATGGTCTTCTGGAGCTACTAACCCATATTGATACATCACGCCTAAATTGATTTGCGCTCTAGCAACACCGTTTTCCGCATCGCGGGACAAATTTTTCAAAGTCTCAGGAACATTCTTTTTCGTGAATGTTTTTTCAATAATTATTTTTTCGGGGGCAATTTCCTGTTCTGCGGCAAGCCGGTACCACTTGAAGGCTTTCTGCTCATCTTGGGGAACTCCCTGGCCGTTGGCATACACAACACCTAAGTTTACCTGTGCTGCAACAACACCATTTTCCGCATCGCGGGTCAAAATCTCCAAGGCCTCAGGGACACTCTTGTTCGCCAGATCATATATAATGGTATTTTTATATCCATTCTCTGCGGCAAGTCGGTACCACTTCATGGCCTCCCGATCATCTTGGCGAACTGCCAATCCATATTGATGCATCACGCCTAAGTTGTATTGCGCTTCAGCAATACCTTTTTCCGCATCGCGGATCATTATCTTCAAGGCTTCAGGAACATTCTTTTTCGCTAACTCATATATATTTG
>CALAGQ010000009.1 GCA_937891765.1 uncultured Nitrospina sp. | reverse complement strand
AGTTCGTGCGCCGCGTCATTGGAGGGTGGGGGCTATGCCCGTAGCAAACTGGAAGCCGAGAAATGTATTAAGAAGTCAGGGATCTCGTGGCTTATCCTGCGCCCGTCTGAAGTGTACGGTCAGGGCGCAGGTGATGCTATCAACCGCTTGATCCATTGGGTTCGAAGATATCCGTGCGTGCCCGTGATCGGGGCAGGAGAGGCCCTGCTCAGTCCAGTCTATATCGACGATGTGGTGTCTGCCATGGCGCGAGCTATTTTAGATGCAAATCTCGAAAACGAAACGATTCTGTTGGCAGGGCCGGAGGCGTTGACCTTCGATGAATTGGTGGATCGAATTGCAGAATATTTTGGTGTCAAGAGGCTCAAGTTCCACTTGCCAGCGAGCCTAGTAAAATTTACTGCGATTGTATTGTCAAGTTTGGGGATAAATATTCTGGTTCCCGATCAGATTCCACGCTTATTGTGCAGTAAAGATCATGATATCAGTAAAACCTCGATTTCTTATTCCCCCAGAAAATTGGAAGAGGGCCTGACTGCATATTGGCGAGTTTGAAAAGTCTGGAAGCGGCGTCAACAGGCTAAAAAGAATTATAAAGAGTGAGATATTGGCTCATGATATTTTCCCAGTCAAATTTATCTCTGATAAGGTTTTTAATTTGCACGCCCATTTGTTTTCTAAGATTGTTGTCCTGCAATAAATGAATGCAATCACTCATCACTTTTGGGTTGTCAGGGGTCAGATAACCGGTTTCTCCATCAATGACAATATCCCGGGCGACACCCACCGCAGTGGCGACAATCGGCAGGCCGTGGGCTCCGGCCTCGATGAGCGGTTGTCCAAAATTTTCGTATTTGGAAGGGTACACGAATAGATCTGCCATTTTGTAATACCCTTTTAGTTCTTCCTGGGTTTTCCTTCCCACAAAAGTAACTTTTCTGTTTAATTTGAGCCTTTCAGTGAGTTCCTTTAATTCTTTTAGATAACCGGAGCGGGTGACGCTGCTGGTTTTCTCCTCCCCTCCGGCGATGGTTAAATGAAAGGGAAACGTTAACTTTTCAACGGCCTGCAATAATAGCTCGATGCGGCGAACTCTTGCGATTCGGCCGACAAACAGAAGTTGCAGGGTTTCATTGACTGTCTTTTCTGTGTCGTCTACCTTGATGCCCATGGGAATAATATGGATTTTGTCTTTAGAGATTCCAAACTCCAAGGCGTCTTCATATTCAAACTTTGAAGAAACAATGATGGCCTGGGCTCTTTTTGCCGAGGCTTTCAAAGTTATCCAGTCGTAAGCATGGTAAGGAAATTGCTGAAGAAATGAAGGGAGATAGTTTTTGAATCCAAGCAGGGAGCCGTGGGTATTTAAGATGAACGGTTTATTCTTTAAGAACGCAAAAAAAAACCGCTGTCGGTCTGGAAATTGCGGTAATTGTGGCTGTGTAAAATGTCAAAGTTTTTCAGTTGGGATAGCATTCCTGCGCTGACAAGATAGCGCATGATTTTGAATTGCGATCTGAATCGATGCACAGAGACACGGCCTATCTTTTCTGATTTAGGGAGATCAGGAGAAACATCTGAGTAGGTAGTGAAGACCGGTGACGCGATCCCTTTTTCTTCAAGGCGGTGCGAAATTTGAAATGCCTGATTCGCAGGGCCGCAAATATAGGGCAAAAAGGTTTCTATGGTGCGTAAGATTTTCAAATCTGCTCCAGACTGGAAGTGCCGGTTTGCCAGGGAGGTTGATGGATTTTTTTCTCCAGCGCCTTTTTTTCGTGATCCAGAATTCCGACATGCTGTGTCAAGGCGCGCACTTGCTGGGTCAAGGCGGAAATGCGGATAGAAAAATGTAGGCAAATGATCATGAGGAACAAGAGCCCGAAAAAGAATAACGTGGAGGTGAATAACGTCGCTCCCACCAGCCCTGAAACCCACCTTATGGCATCTTCAGAAACAGAAAGGACAAGCATTAAAGTTCCGGTGACCAGCCAGCCCATTGAGTATTCTTCGCTCAAGTGCTTTCTTCTGACCAGTTCAAAAACATATGCGACCAGAAATATGCATATCAAAATGGAAATTATTTGAATTCGAGGGGGCATGGTTTACCTCTTTGGGTATTTCCTTAACAGGGTTACGAAAATTGAAAGAAACATTTTAAAAACATAGTAAATCGTTTTGTGCCCGTGATGCATGGACTCTTTCTCAGGGCTGGCGTGCATGGTTACCGGGATTTCTTTAACTTTAAACCCACAGCGGTTCATCAAGATTATAAAGTCCGCATCCGGATAGTCTGGAGGATAATTATCGCTGGCGGCAAACTGAATAGCTTGGCCCTTCAAGGCCTGAAACCCTGAAGTTGGGTCGGTGACTTTTTGCCCGCATAAAAGAGAAGCAATGCCACCAAATAACAGCATCCCCGCATGACGGGCCAGAGAAGATTTATAGGAATCTTTGCTCAAAAAACGCGAACCGATCACCACATCACAGGTGTCCCTTTGAACTTCTTCGAGTAGGTCTTTAATGTTTGCCGGGTCATGCTGGCCATCGGAATCCATTTGCACCACGATGGAAAAATCATTTTTTACGGCATATAAAAATCCTGTTTGCAGTGCGACACCATAGCCTGAATTGTAGGGCAGGGAAATAACGTCGGCGTTATGTTCCTGGGCTACTTTTTCTGTGTTGTCAGAAGAACCGTCATTGATCACCAATATGGGAAATCCTGGTGATTTTTTTTGGATGTTCTCAAGAACCGCGCCTATATTTTTCTCCTCATTATAGGCGGGAATGATGATCAGGATTTTATGCGGTTTGGTCAAGGGCTCCTGGGACGAAAAGGTTTTTGCTGTATCATCCTTCCGGGTAACCGCCGACTCATTTTGTGGTGGTGTCTGAAATTTGAAAGTTTGGTAACTGAGAGTTTTCATTCACCGGAGATCGTAGACACACAATTGAAAATCATCTTCGAGTCAGCCAGATCCTTCGGGATCTATTGGTGCCATTATACAAAATTAGCTCACGAACCAGGGCCGAATCGTTTAATAACTGGGGCTCACATGTATAAAACGGTTTTTAAGGAAACAAACTTGACCTCTAATCCATTACTATTCTATATGAAATATAACCCCTTGTAAATACGAAGGTTAAGGGTTTTGGGGCAGGCTTGGAGCTGTGCGGATATTCAGAAAGAGGAACTCTTTAGATTTGACAACTTGTAGGAATCGCGGATCCGTGCTGAAAGCACCCGTAATAGAGGCATCAAGGCTTCCGGATTGGATCTTTCTATGGAGTTGAAACACTCTTGGGTTATAAGAGATACTTGGCTTTCTTCAAGGGCGGTCACGGTTGCGGACCGGGGCTGGCCGTCTATCAATCCCATTTCCCCGAAAATCTCTTTTTCCGTGAGGACACCAATGACCTGCTTTTGTCCACTGCATACTCTGGAAACTTCAAACCTTCCTTTTTCAATGAGGTATGCGCACTCACTGGGACTACCTGCTTGGAACACCACTTCTCCGAGTTTAAAGTTTAAAACATTCATTTTTCTATGCTCCTTTTTTTGTGGAAAAACCCAAGCAGGGTAGTCTTATCGGGCGCCGTGGTTTTGCTTGAAGGTTCTATCTTGTTCAACTTGGTGATGGTGGTTCTCAGTTTTTCCGTTAACGATTTAATCAGGCTGACCATGAAATGTGGGTTGAATTTTGACAGGTAATCGAACCGGGATCTTTCAATGATCATGCATCGGGTATCCTGCAGAGCAATAGCCGTCGCGGACCGTGGGTATTTATCGATCAGGCCCATTTCTCCAAACAGTTTATTTTTGCCGAGTTGGCGGACCAGTGACCGGTTGCCTCGGTAACCTTCTCGGTAGATCCCAACTCTGCCGGACTCAATAATGTAAGCACATTTGCTGGCCTGTCCTTCCAGAAAGATGATGTCACCGGTATAAAAAGTTTTTAAGTTTTCGTCCATGTTGACCTAGCCTTTCCCGACGGGATGTGTAGCTCTGCTACCATGCCGGGTTCCCATTTTATCTTGCAATAATTTTGTGGTTTGGCGCAATCGTTGCGACAAAACCTCCAAAAGAGGACTTAGCGTCAAAGGTTCGTTTTCAATTAAATAGTGAAGCGTCTTCGTGGTGATGACGGACAACTGGCAGTCTTCAAGGGCAAATGCCGTCGCGGAGCGAACTTCCTCATCGATCAAGGCCATCTCTCCGAAAATGGCATCCTTGTGCAAGATAGCCAAAACCTTGTGCTTCCCCTGAATGCCCTTGCCCGAGATAATCGCGACCCTTCCCTCGTCAATCATGTAGGCGCAATCACCCGGAGTGCCTTCGGTGAAGATTAAATCATATTTTCTGTAATTAACCTTTTTCATGGAAACACCCTTCTGCTGAATAAAAAGATTTTATTTTTACTCAAAGTCTTAAATGGCGAAACGTCTGTCTGCGCCAGGAAGTTTGTAGCCCTGCCTCAGACAATTCATCGTTTCTCGCAATCTGCTGGTCAAAATCTTCATGATGGGCAACAGGGCCTCCGGGTTGTTGTGAACCAGGTTGTCAAAGGTTTCGGGGGATATGATATAAACCACCGAATCTTCTAGAGCCCGTGCCGTGGCCGATCGCGGCAAGCCGTCAATCAGACCCATCTCTCCAAAAATTTCGTTATCACCCAGAACTCCCAGAACTTTCTGTCCCCCGAGTGTATTTTCAAAGATTTCTACGGAACCCTTGCCAATTATGTAGGCGTAATCGCTTGGGTTGCCTTCGTGGAAAATGATCTCTCCCTTTTTCATATTTTTTCTTAGATTCATTTGTATCACCTGAGTTTCTATAGCTATAATTACTTATCTAATATTAATATAAGCAAAATTCGGGCCAAAAGCGCTCAATAAAAGACCTGTTACTTCAAACACGTATAAAT
>CALAGQ010000008.1 GCA_937891765.1 uncultured Nitrospina sp. | reverse complement strand
ATTTCGCTACCTTAGGACCGTTATAGTTACGGCCGACATTCACGGGGACTTTGGCTCGGAGCTTTGCCTTACGGCTAACAACTTACCTTGATCTTTCCGCATTGGTCACGTGTCACACCCTATACGTCGTCTTCACGACTTGGCAGAGTGCTGTGTTTTTGTTAAACAGTCGCTAAACCCAATTTACTGTGGCCTACCGAAGTAGGCACCCCTTATCCCGAAGTTACGGGGCTATTTTGCCGAGTTCCTTAGAGAGGTTTCTCTCGCGCGCCTGAGTCTACTCGACTCACCCACCTGTGTCGGTTTACGGTACGGGCAGCCAGGGGAACAACAAGGAGCTTTTCTCGGCGGTTTGTCCAGTGATGCGCTTCGCCCGAAAGCTAAGCTCCGTCTTTCGATGACATAATCACCTTTCTCTCCGCGTCCCTCCTTGCCTTAACCCTAGCCGGTGCAGGAATATTAACCCGCTGTGCATCGACTACGCCTTACGGCCTCGTCTTAGCTCCCGACTAACCCTGGGAGGACGAACCTACCCCAGGAAACCTTAGGTTTACGGCGACCAGAATTCTCATCTGGTTTATCGCTACTCATGTCTGCATTCTCACTAATGAACGCTCCACCCTCCTTTACAGTACGGCTTCACTGCATTCATTACGCTCTCCTACCACTCCCAAAGGTCGAAACCTCTGGAAATCCGCAGCTTCGGTATGCTATTTAATCGCCAATCATTTTCGGCGCGACATCGCTCGATGAGTCAGCTATTACGCACTGTTTAAATGGTGGCTGCCTCTAAGCCAACATACTCACTGTCTAAGCAACGTCACATCCTTTCCACTTAATAACATTTAGGCACCTTAGCTGGCGGTCCGGGCTGTTGCCCTCTCGACGACGAAGCTTATCCCCCGCCGTCTGACTGCTGGAATAACGGGATCCATGGCATTCGGAGTTTGATTGGTTTTGGTATCCTGGTAGGGACCCTAAGCCATCCAGTGCTCTACCTCCATGGAGAACTTTTCCAACGCTAGCCCTCAAGCTATTTCGGAGAGAACCAGCTATCACGGGGTTTGATTAGTCTTTCGCTCCTACTCACAAGTCATCCGAGCACTTTTCAACGTACACCGGTTCGGACCTTCACTGCGTGTTACCGCAGCTTCATCCTGCTCATAAGTAGATCACCTCCGCTTCGGGTCTATTGCCCGCGACTTAGTCGCGCTATTCGCACTCGCTTTCGCTTCGCCTCCATTCCATAAGAACTTAGGCTTGCCACGAACAATAACTCGCAGACTCATTATGCAAAAGGCAGGCCGTCACTACAGCTTACGCTGAGCTCCGACACATTGTAAGCAAATGGTTTCAGGAACTATTTCACTCCCCTAGCAGGGGTACTTTTCACCTTTCCCTCGCGGTACTTGTTCACTATCGGTTGCCAAGGAGTATTTAGTCTTATCCCGTGGTCGGGACGGATTCATGCAGAGTTTCACTTGCACCGCATTACTTGGGATACCTCTAGACGGCTTCCAACTTCGCGCACTCGGCTGTCACGATCTCTGGCCGGACTTTCCAATCCGTTACGCTCGCCTTTCACCTATCACATTGAGGTCCCTCAACCCTGGAGAAACAAGTTCCTCCAGTTTAGACTTTTCCGCTTTCGCTCGCCACTACTTACGGAATCACTTCGTTTTCTTTTCCTAGGGTTACTGAGATGTTTCACTTCACCCCGTTTCGCTTCATTGGACTATGAATTCATCCAATGATAACCGCCCATTAGAGCGGCTGGGTTGTCCCATTCGGAGATCCACGGATCAACGCCTGCTTGCGGCTTCCCGTGGCTTATCGCAACTTGCTACGTCCTTCATCGCCTCTTGGCACCAAGGCATCCACCATTTGCTCTTAGTAGCTTGATCACAAAGTTTACTTGTCAGGTTTCACCCCAACAAGAACTCAGCGAATTGTAATTTACGCCCTTCTTACTATATGTAGATGTCAAAGAACATTGGACTCCCAACATAAACTTCCGTCTATGCCGGACTTCCAAAAGTCTGTGCTGTCAAAAGCTTCCCCGAGCTTCCGATCAGTCTTCCAAATGGTGGGCCTGACTGGATTTGAACCAGTGACCCTGCGCTTATCAAGCGCATGCTCTAACCAACTGAGCTACAGGCCCCTAAAGCTGGTGGAGCTGAGGAGGGTCGAACTCCTGACCTATAGCTTGCAAAGCTACCGCTCTACCAACTGAGCTACAGCCCCAAAACTTCGATCTTCCAGGGGGGGTTTTGTTTCCACCGGTTAAACCGGTTTCATTCAATCAAATCCCCAGGATGAGTTCGAACACTTCCATTTTCCAAAGAACTAATGTTCATTAATATCTGAATTGTGCGATAAGAGAGCCACCTTAGGAATCCTGATCCCGGTTGCCCGGTTTCAAAACTCTTTCAGGTTCGACCATGGGATATGGTTTTGAACCCACACCCGTGTGTCTCCTTAGAAAGGAGGTGATCCAGCCGCAGGTTCCCCTACGGCTACCTTGTTAC
>CALAGQ010000007.1 GCA_937891765.1 uncultured Nitrospina sp. | reverse complement strand
CCTTTAGTAAAAAAGCGGTTTAAAATCCGGTTTAAAATTGCTGCCAGCCTAATGCTTAGAGCCTTAAATATGCGAGCAACAATCCAACCCATTATGACCAGAATAATTGCCCCCAATAGTTTGGGTGAAAAAGTAATGAGCTGATCCCACCAGCGTGAAAGGATATTCGGCAATTCTTCAAGTGCTTTGGTTAATTCATTCATATTTGAAGACCAGTTAGGTGTATTTTGCCAACGGCAAGGTCAAATTATCATAAAAAAAAACTACTAATCATTATAGGCCTCAAATAACCGGAGAATCTAAAATAATGAACATGGGAGGCTTTGAATATGCTTTTGGATATCAGGCATTTATACAAGTGATATTCAAAGCATGGAATCTTTAACCTAGAAAGTGGTACAACTAATTGGTAGAGGCACATCCAAACCTTGAGGATTTTTTAACCAATGTATGGCGTAACAGATTCCATTGAGTTTCAGATGAGCCTTTTGCTTTTTACTGCATTAGGTGGTTACCAAATTGCAGCCAGAATTGCCCAGCCTGCCGTAGTCGGAGTCATGCTCGCTGGTATAGTGATTGGCCCCAGTATTCTGGGTTGGGTGACTTACACGGATTTTGTAAGAAGCATTGCCCACTTGGGAGCCATTATCCTTCTTTTCGTCATAGGCCTAGAGTTCAAATTAAAGACTATCAGTAACTGGCGTTATGGTGTTATCGGTTTTTTCGGCGTTATGGTTCCCTGGGTGGGGGGCTATTTTCTTGCCCAATTCTTTGGATTCGAGCCCTCTAAAGCCATCATTATTGGTGTGGCCTTGACCGCTACAAGCATTGCCATCACTGCCGATGTATTCAGGGAAATGGGCAAACTAAAAACGGAAGCCGCCAAGGCCATCATCGGAGCGGCAATTATTGATGATGTGTTGGCACTTTTGGCCTTGGCTGTTTCTCAACAAATAGCTTCTTCCAGTCTTTCAGGTGGACTCATTGCCATTATGGTCATCAAGGCTATAATTTTCCTTGCCGCAGGCGCCTATTTTGGAAGGGTGTTCATTTCCAAATTTGTGGCAAGAATAAGCGCTTCGAATAAAACCCCCAAATTCCCAGAATTTTTATTTATTTTCACGATGATGATGGCCTTTTTTTATGCCATGTGTGCAGAGCTAATGGGTCTTTCAGCAATTGTGGGGGCGTTTGTAGCAGGTGTGTCTTTTGAAGGGGTAACACCAAAGATTCGCAAACACTTGAAGGTTGGTACAGAGCATCTAAGAATCATTTTTGGGTCTATTTTTTTTATCTCGCTAGGAATTTTGGCAGATATAAAGGCCTTCACCTTTGATACGTTGGGTTTTTTATTGGCGCTAACTGTAACAGCTGTGCTGACTAAACTGATCGGCTGTGGACTTCCAGCTAAATTACTGGGAATGAACAATCAAAGCTCTCTCGTGGTGGGTTTGGGGATGGTCCCTCGTGGGGAGGTGGCGATGATTATCGCACTCCTGGCCCTCAATGAAAAAATTATAGAACAGCCCGCTTATGTGGCACTTGTAATGATGAGTTTGCTAACGACTTTGATTGTTCCACTTATTCTTAAGAATTGGGTTTATGCAAAAGACAAATCCAAATAAAGAAACCTCCGACTCGAAAGACAAATCTGAAAATAATTTGTTTTCGGGCGACCCGAGTCAGAATATTATTTTGTTGCAGGAGTTGATGAATTTATCTCCTGATATATTTTTTAGAATTGATTTGAAGGGATTTTTTGAGTACCTCTCTCCATCAGCGGAAAACTTATTACCGGGGGCAAAGGCAAGATGGAATACGGTTTTAAGAAATTTTATTGGTATCGGCTTATTTTCCATTCAGGTCTTTACCTTTTCAAGAGAAGGTCAAGAATTATAAATAATTCCTATCGGATCAAACTAAGCAACTTCATAATTGACGCTGACCATCCAGTCGGAATAATTAGGGTCTATGGTTTTAAAGTTTTGAATGATTTCTTGTTTGAAGGCAGTTTCCAGTGGTCCACCTCGACCCGGCCAAATCCGAAACTTGATACGAAGAAACTCTTTGCCAGATGGAGATAATTGACACCCCATATGCTCTGGAGGTGCCCGGAAGATTCCCGGAAACTGACCTTTGATATCTTGTAAAACTGAGGAAACCACCTCTTCCATCTTGGCTTTAAGCTCTATGTCATGGGAAAGGGTGATATCTGTAAAGCATCTAATATAGCCCTTCGGGTAACTAGTAACATTGGAAATGGTGCGGTTAGGAATAGCAACCAGCGACCCCAATGAATTCTCCAGGACAGTAAAACGCATACCAATTTTCTTAACGACACCTGATTGTCCGGAAACTTCAACCATATCTCCTACATCGATCAAGTCGGTAAAAATTAAAGTGAGTCCCGCTACTAGATCCTGAACTAAACCTTGGGATCCAAACCCAATAGCCAACCCAAAAATTGAAGCACTGGCCAAATAAGCAGTCAACGATACTCCAAACTCAGATAACACAAATCCCAAAGATCCGAAATAGAGGGCAAACATCGTTATGCTTTTTATTAATCCTGCTACCGTCAGAGTTTTAGATAGTGAAGCGGATCTTTTAGAGGAGATATACTTTTTTCCAAACCGTTCAATCCAATGCACAATTAAATGCACGGCGAAAGCGATAGCTAGTATCAGAGCAACGACTTCAAAATGATTCATAGTTTTGTGTTTGCCATTTTGTTTGTTAAATCATTTTCAAAAGTTAGTTAATTTTACCGCATAAACGGATTTTTAGAATCTTAAGGAAAGGTCTGATTCAAGGGAGTTCCCACATGAGACTGTTTTGTTTGCTGGTCTAATGTATCATTAATCCGATTCAAGTATGTTTTCATTGCACCTAATTTTTGGATTGAGCCCCTTATTAGTGGTGGAAAAATGGAAAATGGAGGTAGTATGAGTTTTAATGAACCCGCACTTTTTATTTTTATTCAAATTCACTATTCATGGAAAACAAGAATACACCACCAAAAACCGTTCAAACTAGAAATTTAGCTAACGCCAAGCTATTAAATTCTAATTTTCAAGGTCACGACTTGAACAAGGCTGATCTAAGAAATGCAGATTTAAGCGGATCAAATTTGAGAGGTGCGAGCTTGAAAGAAGCCAACCTTACAGACGCAAAACTGACGCGGGTGGATTTAAGCGGAGCGGATCTAAATAGTGCGATGCTATATAAAGCTGATCTTTCAGAGGCCGACCTGAGTGGAGCGGATTTAACTCAAGCTAATTTAAAAGAAGCCCAAATGATTGAAACCAATCTAAGTAGTGCTATTTTAGATAACGCAAAAATTACAGGTGCAAATTTTAAGAAGGCCAAACTGCAAAGGTCGAGTTTGAGGGCTGTTAATCTTAGAGGCGCAAATCTCTCAGAAGCCGATTTATCCGAATCAGATTTTTCGGGAATTTTCCAGAAGAGTTCGAGAAAATATGAAATATCCGATTTAAGCGGAACAGATTTGACCAAAGCAAAACTTAAAAATGCCAAAATGCAAAGAGCCGATTTAAGTGGAGCAGATCTTGCTGGGGCAGATTTGAGTGGCGCTGATTTAAGGCAAGCCAATTTGAGTGGAGCTGATTTGAAGGGTGCTAACCTTAAAGGAGCGAAGCTGAAAGGAACCGATTTGCGAAAAGCAAACATGGAAGGAGCAGAATTAGGCTTTTTCCAAAAATGGCTGGCGATAACAGATTAGCCTCTATCTTTTACAAAAAACAATTCTAAAGTGTCTCTAAAATATTGCCTCAGTTGAGCCAACCGGCTGGAAATTACCTTTAATTGTTCTTTATCAAACCATGGGTCAGCAAGGTAGAGGCCTCTACTCATTTCGATCTGGATGCAGGGGATGGGTTTGTTGCCATAGGTTCGGGTTATGAAACCACCGGCGAAGGGTTTGTCGATGACCACGTCATCATCGTTCAATGCAAAAGCGGTTTTAATGCAATGGGCCATGCGTTGAACCATTTCAGCAGGACAGCTTTCCTCGTGGTTGCTTCCTAAACAGAATTTGGGTCTTATATTTCCGGGGTCGGGGGATATCTTCGGCCCCACAGCTTCCATAGTGTGGCAGTCCAGCATGAGGGCTAAGTTTTTTTGAGAGTCTAAAGCTGTTCGAATGGATTGGTGATACGGAAGATAATATTTTTTTAGTAGCAGATCGGTTAACGCGTTGTCTAATTGCTGGTCGGGATGATAAATGGGTTTTCCAAAACAGGTCATGGACTTGACCACGCCATCCGGATTTTTTGGAGGTCGGTCACTGACGTCCCGATTCAAATCGACAAAGGCTCTGGCAATAGTTCCTTCCACATAACTCAGCACCTCATTTTTAATTCCGTAGATTTCTCGTGTTAAGGCATCGCCATCCTCAAACTGATCTTTAGGAGTGATGCAAACACGGGGGGCTATTTCTGCTGGCATCTCGGTGCCACCGTGAGGGATGGAAATAAGGATGGGGAATTTATTCATAAATCAGGGGCCTGCGGCTGTTCCGTCCCGGCGAATTTCTGCCACGCCCTGAAACTGGCCTGTGGTTTGAGATTTCAAGACGGCGTGGATGGCACCAAGGTAGAACGAATAATCTTCTCGAGCATCTATTTTGTAACCCGCCTTGCTTAAATAGTCCACGACGCCAGGTTCAAACCTTTCTGCCTCCAAGGTCAGCTTTCCTCCGACTGTGCAATGCATCCTCGGACTTAACATGGCTTCACTAATGGGTTGGTCCTTGTCAATGATATGAGAGAGGAACTGACTCATGGCCGAAAATATTCGCTCGCTTCCAGGGCTTCCAGCGACCAACCAGGGTTGGTTATTGTAAAAGGCAATGATAGGGGCTACAGAGCTCCAGGGGATTGCATTGGGTCTCAGATAATAAGGGTGGGACGGGTCATTGGTGTCGAGAGAACTCATATAATTATTGTATAAAAACCCCAGCCCGCGAGCGGCTACCTTTGAACCGTATACCAGTTCAATAGACTGCGTGATGCCAATCGCGTTGCCTTCCTTATCCATGACAGACAGATGGGTGGTATCGTTGTTCAGCGTAAAAAGTTCGGTCAGCGGCAAAGAGGGGTCGATTTCGTCACGGATGGAGGCGGAAAGATTTCTGGCGAATTCCAGGCTGAGAATTGTTTTGTCGTGTGGAAGCTGAGGATAGATATTGGGATCAAACGGACGTTCTTTATGGTTTAGCAAACCCTTCCTGAAGGTTTCGGCCATAAAATGGTACATTTTGGCAGTTGGATTTTTAAAGAATTTAGCAGGCATGTTTTTAAACATTTGCAGAACCAGAAGCAAGGTTCTTCCTGCTCCCGGGGGTGGGCATGTGAATATCTTAACTTTGCGGTAACTTCTGCGGATGGGTTTTCGCTCGACCGGCCAGGGTATTAGCGCCAGATCTTCCGCCCGCAGGAATCCTTCATGGAATCGCATGTCTTCATCAATTTGTTGAGCGATTTCTCCGGTGTAGAATCCTTTAACACCATGCCGGGCCAGGTGATCGTATAAACCTGCTAAATCTTCCTGAACGAATGTTTCTCCTGCCTCGTAAGGTTTATTTCCCTCTTTCAGAAAATATTTTGCTCCTGAAAGGGAATCCATGCTGAGAAATTTTTTCAGCTCCCGTTTTTGCAGGTTGTGCTGCAACGGGGTGATGCGATAACCTTTCCGGGCAATTTCGATGGCAGGTCTTAATATTTCCGACCAATCGAGTTTTCCATAGCGGAAATGCAGATAACCCAGGACTGCAGGAGTGCTGGGAACCGTAGCGGCTTTGTATCCTTGGAATCTTTGGGTTTTTTTATCAATGCGGTCGATATGGGCGAGGGAGGGGACGCGACTGGACCCATCCAGCGCTATGGTGTCGCCCTTATAGTGAAGAATTGCTGTGGTCTGTCCCCCAAGACCACTGGCCTGGGGTTCGCACACTCCTAACGCAAATGCAGATGCGACGGCAGCATCGATGGCATTGCCACCTTGGCGCAACATTTCAACCCCGGCTTCTGTCGCTTCTGGAAAAGCAGTTGAAACCATTCCTCCGTCAGAGACCGCGCATTTCCCATCATCGGTGGGTGCGAATCTTCCTTCGATACGTTCCAGCTTCATATTTCGAAATTCTTCGAAGAAAGATAAATGAGGTAAGCGAGAAGAACGCTTCGGTCGATCAAACTGTCACGCACGACATGCTCATTGTTACTACCATAGCCTCCTGTGACTGGGCCTAGACCATCGAGGGCAGGGACGTCCTCTGCGACATTGGACAGGCAGGAGATAACACTGTTCTCAGCTTTTTTTACTCGGATCTCCACCAAGTTAGCTATCTTCTCTACCTTTTCATAAAACTTAATGGTCTTTTCATTTTCCAGAAAAGGTTTGCTCGGTGATTTTTTTGTTACGTGGACTTTAATACTGTCTTGTGATTTGGATGCAAAGATCTGGTTCACTTGGTCTTCGAGTCTTGCGCGCTGATCTGAATTGCGATAGCGAATCACAAATGACAACGCCGCATGATAAGTGGGTTGGTCTTCCATGCCTTTTGTTTGCAAACCCGTAATGGTGATGAAAATTCCATCCGACTCGTAATTTAATTTTCTCAGGGAGTTGATTTTTTGTGATGCATACAGGATCGGGTCGCTGATCTCTGAGGAAGACTTGAGCCCCTGTTTACTTTGACGCCTGTTTATTTCAATCTCATACCGCAGGCTACCGGAACAGGAGGTCATGATCTCACCACTTAAGCCGGCTCCACTTAGACCTATAACGTAGTTGGATTTTTTTGAAAGCTCTTCGATCACCGGTTTTGAGGAACGTTCACCAGACGACCCGTCGGGAATCAGGAGAACCCCACACTTTACCTTCCGCAAAGTCCGGGTATAACGCAGGGCTTTAAGAGCGCCGAGCAAAACGGTAATGCCTCCCTTGCCACGGGCTACCCCGGTTCCATAGATACGTCCCTTTTCTTCCAGGAAGGAGTTGTAGTCTTCAAAGTCTACGGAGTTATCCATATTGCCAATGAGCAAAATGTCGTTGGTTTCATCCATATGATTTGTGAGGTATAAAATATTGCCGAACTCAGCGCGAGAATACACATGGCGGTTGAAACCTATCTGTCCCAGCTTGTTAGAAATCCATCGACCGAGAGAGTTAACCCCTTCAATGTTTTCAACAAAGGAGTTTATATCCACCATATTGGAAAGATATTCTTCCATCGTTCCAATATTGCCTCGCAGGTAACTCCGCAATCGAATTCTGAGAGGATCTTTTTTGGCTTTCGATCCGGGTTCTTCAACGGCAATCTGATCCATTTGCTGGCTACCAAAATAACGTTCTACAGCAACATCAAGCATGCGGTTGACCATTGTTTCGTAGGTGTAGCCGGCCACTTTAGCGGCATAGACATAGGAGCCCGTGACCCCTAAACTTGCCATTGAGTTGAGCTCCAGAATATACAGGCGTCCCTCGCTATCCATTCTGTAATCAACGCGGCAAAAATCGTAGATGCCCAAAACTTTAAACGTCTCTTTAGTTAATCGGCGGAGCTCTTGAGCTAGATTGTCATCTATGTTTGCCGGGCAGATTTTGTTTTTTGGTTTATGGAGCTTGTCTTCCAGGGATTGGATTGCGTTCGAGTCCCCTTCCAGATCGATTTCTAAAATAGGTAAAATTTCTGGATCGCGGTTGCCCAATAAGCCGACGGCAAACTCCCTGCCAGGGATAAATTGTTCAACCAGAACAGGTTGCTTGAATTGTTCAACAAGATCGGTAATCGCATTTTTTAACGAAGGTAAATCATGAATCACCTGAATTCCCAGGGAGACCGCTTCCATTTTAGGTTTGGTGATGACCGGAAAAGGCAGGTCTTCGGGGATTTGATCGGCATTATAAAAAACCCAGTAGGGAGCGGTGGGTAACCCCGCTGCCTGAATCATCACCTTCGTGGTTACTTTATCCAGAGCGATTCCATGGCCCGCAGGGCTGGACCCTACATAGGGCACTCCTAGCATTTCTAATAATGAGGGAATATGGGTGTATCGGCTGACCCCTTGCAGGCCGTAGGCCATATTGAAAACCATTCCCGGCTGTTCCCCCTGGACTACCCGGGGCATGAAATCCTGAAGTCTTTCAATGACGTTTATATTGCCGTCAATGATACGAACGTTATGCCCGCCTTTTTCCAAGGAGCTGGCCACCCTCTCAACCGTTTTTGGGTTATAAGTTTCCTGATTTTGCATGCCAAAGACGTTGAGAACTCCTTCCACGTCTTTTTGCTTGTTGTAGATGACCGCAACTTTCATGCATATTCCTATTTGTTGGTTGAACTATCTTCTTTCAAGTTAAGTTAAGTTGGAGTTAAAAAGAAGGGAAAAATGAGATTGAATGAGGGTGTGGTGTGTATTTTTCGGGTCGCTTTAGCCTTTAATGTGTAGGAATGATCAAGCTTAGGCACGTGACGCCGCCATCGGCTTTTTCAAATTCACTCATTTCCAGTTCGAGGGTTTCCATTCCATGTGCGCGAATTTTAGCGCTGATATTTTGGAACCCGGCAGGCATCAGGACAATGTTCCCCAATGCTAGGCAATTGGCGGCATAAGAATCCTCTTCGCTCACTTCGATCCAGTCAAATTGTTTCAGGTTGGAAGCATCCACCCGTGTCGGATCTATGACCAATAGATTGTTACCGAGAAAGGTGGTGGCACTTTTAAGATGCAGTCCTTTTGTCACGGCGACAGGCGCTATTTTTTTAGGCGTGAGTTTAGCCAGCGCTTGCAGGGCTCGCAAGTTGGTGCGCTTTGAGAGCCCCACAAAAATAGTGTCGGGAGTGTCCATCACATCGCCGCCATCGAGGGTCGCGGGTGCATCAAGGCTCACACAGCTTCCAAATTTTTTCAACGTGGTAGCGGTTGACCGCACTTCTTCCTGACGCGAAGTCTCTTTCATCGGGCAAAGCAGGATTTTATCTTGCAAGATCACGGCGGTGTCTTCCACAAATGTGGCATCGGCAAGGTGATCCTGCGAGGGCAGAAATTCCACTTTGCCTCCGGCCTGCGCCAACGCCTCTACATACCCTTCGTGCTGACTGAGAGCGATAGCAAGGTCGATATCATCCTTTCCCGGATGCTCCGATAAAGCCCGGGGGAAGTTGAGTCCAGGTTTTCTCACTAATGCAGTGAACGCGGGCATACAGGGCTCAATCGCAGGTGGGGGTGTTCATCATCCGGGAAAAATAAAGCATGGGGAAAAGCTTCTTGGCTTTCCTGAAAATTTTCATGGTGGCCTTGTCGGGTTTGAGTTTTTTGTCGATTTTTTCAGGCCGGGCGGTATAGGTCAATCCATTAATCATGGTGAAATCGTGGCGGTGAAAACGCAT
Organism: uncultured Nitrospina sp.; assembly: GCA_937891765.1. Classification (GTDB taxonomy): domain Bacteria; phylum Nitrospinota; class Nitrospinia; order Nitrospinales; family VA-1; genus LS-NOB. The sequence goes on along the minus strand of CALAGQ010000007.1, from coordinate 535 downwards.
GACTTTGCGCTGATACTCATCGGGGTGGCCAAAAAGTTTATCCAGTTGAGGAAGAAACTTTTCGTCCATGGCATAAAGTTCTCCATGCATCATCCCGGCATCATCAGGGGTGGGTTCGATATTGGCTAATCCCAGTCCTTCCACTCCCCCGTTATCGATAGGGACTTTGTTGAAAACCAGTTGCCAGGCAGAGAGAGTCACGGAAGATTTGGATACATACTCCAGACCCTTCTCCTTAAAATATTCTTCGTTGATCAATTCGTTGTACGCAAAAAAATGGATGACATCAGCCATTATTAAAACTCCTGTTCCAAGTCGTTTAACTTATGGGTCTTATTTGATTTCCCCCCAAGGGTCCCCGGCAAAGAACTTGCCGGTCATGGGGAAGTTATGATAGTATCAAAAAAATCATTCCTACGTGATCGTCATTTTCAGTTTGGCTGAACTATTTTTCAGCCTAGGGCGATTTTTGCAAATGACCTGTCAGCAATAGACTGATTCTATAAAAATATTTATATTTTCCCGAAAGAATCCC
>CALAGQ010000006.1 GCA_937891765.1 uncultured Nitrospina sp. | reverse complement strand
AACCCGTTTTCAGAATCGCAATTTAAGACTTTAAAATATCGGCCCGAGTTTCCGGATAGATTCGGTTGCATTCAAGACGCGAGAGCTTATAGTCATAATTTTTTTGATTGGTACAACAAAGAACACAGGCATTCGGGGATTGGATTGTTCACGCCCGAAGCGGTGCATTACGGCCGAGCGAAAGAAATGCGGGAGCAGAGGAAGATCATTTTACGCGAAGCATATGCGGCACATCCCGAACGGTTCGTGAGAAAGATTCCAGAGCCCGCACCCTTGCCAACGGCGGTCTGGATCAATCCACCAGAACATGAAAAAAGTTTGGAAAAGTACACTAATTAATCACGTTTAGTGTCTCAAAGTCATTGACACATTCCGGGCTCTCGATCTGGGAACGGTCGGCGTTACGGGAAACCTGAATGTCACGTCTGGCGATGTGATCACCGACAGCGGCGTGATTACGGTAACCGGCACGGCGGACTTTACGACAGATGTGGATGATAAGTCCATAACCCTAGACAGTTCTAACGCCATTACCGGAGCAGTCACCTTCACCACCCAGACAACAGGAGGAACTAACGGGGCTGACATCACCTTGAACAACGGCTCCACCACGATCGACCTGTCCGCCTTTACCACCGAAGGGAATTTGACTCTTCAAACAAATGCGGCGATTGCTGTTGCCGGCCATACGGTCAACGGGGATCTTTCCGTCACCAGCAGTGGCGCCATTACCCAGTCGGCCGCGCTCACGGTAACGGGAACATCTAGCTTCACAACGGACACGGCCAATCAATCCATCACCCTCAGCACGACAACAAACTCTTTTGCCGGTGCTGTGAGTGCTTCTACAAGCGGAACGGGCGATGTGACCATCGATAACGGAATAACTGCCTTGAACCTGGGAACGGTGACTGCTGGACAAAATTTATCGGCAAGAGCAGGCGAAGCCATCACCGATAGCGGGGTGATTACCGTTGGGGGTACTTCAACGTTTATCACAGATGCCAATGATAAATCGATCACGTTGGACAGTTCCCACGCCCTCACCGGAGCCATCACATTCACCACGCAAACGGGGGGTTCAAACCTGGCGAACATCGCGTTGAACAATGGATTAACAGGAATCAATCTAGCGGCATTCGTCACCGAAGGAAACCTCTCACTTCAAACCACTGCGGCCATCGCAGTTGCCGGTCATACGGTCAACGGAAATCTTGCTGTGACAAGTGGAGGGGCCATCACTCAATCGGCCGCACTCACGGTAACGGGAACATCAAGTTTTTCAAGTAGCGGAACAGACCAACCCATCACGCTGGACAATACTTCCAACGCCCTCACCGGAGCTGTAACCTTTGCTACCAGCGGTACCGGTGGTGACGTGACTTTTGACAACGGCAGTACAGGTATCGACCTGGCCGAACATGCATCAGGTGTCCTGGACGGAGATTTGACCTTGACCACTACTGGCGCAACAACCTTGAGCAATAAAGTCACTTTGGATGGTGGTGCCCTTACTGTTGACGTGGCAGGTGGTTTCTCACTTAATGTTTCAAATGCCTTAACAGCAACCAGTATTACCCTGGATGCGGATGACGATATTATCTTTACTGATACGGGCAACCTCTCAGCCACTTCTGGGAATATCATAGTGAGAGCCGACTCAGACGGTACCAATGACGCAGGTTCAGGTGGAGCAATCATTATGACCTCAGGAACTTCTTTTAACAGCGGTTCCGGAACCATCCTGCTCAGCGCTGACGAGAACATTACTCTGGGTGCCCTGAGCTCCTCAAGCACTTCTGATACTGCCATCTCGCTCACCTCGATAAGTGGCAACGTTGTTGATGCCAAATCCAATACCAGCGAGAGCTTTAATATAAATGCCACCAGTGGAACCGTCGTGGTCAGTACCGCAGGAGATTTTGGAGAAAGTTCCAACACGATTGAAATAGAAAAAGGGACATCAACAAATTTTACTGCGGTTTCAGGGAGTACATTTTTTGTTTTTATTACCACTATCACCAACAACAGCAGTGCTACAATTGTTATTTCTCCTTATTGGCAGTCGGATGCAGAGTCCTACACCTTCATTGCGGTGTCACACACTTCACTTTCAGGTATGGCTTCGCAAATTGGGTTAACCATACACACACTTCAGTCTGACAGTTCTTCAACCTTCGCCACAGCTCAAAGCTTTACCATTGACTCAGGAACGACAAAAAGAGTGTTCATAGTCAGAACCAACCACCCTAACCTTAACAAAGCAAATTTTCCTGGAGCGGAGTTCATTGTCGGGACCAAAAATTTTGCTCACGGTCATATACGGGTCAATTCTGTTGCAACACGTCCTAACACCTTAACCGGCGTTAACGGAGATACAGGAGACGGTTTCCGCGATATCACCATGCTGTCTTTTTGGGGGACGGTGGTTACGGAACAGGTCACCACCGGGTTCGCCATGGAATTTATTGGTGACATGAAAGATTCTCAGGCGGCGTCAGCTAATGCGGGTTCGGCTGATATACTACAAGCCGTTGGTCCTGCCTCTCGATAAATTTTATGATTTTTTTCGGGTCTTTCTGTGATAGACCCATCCTTATTTTTTATAGGTGAAGGATTGTCAACTGACAAATAACTGAGAACCATAAGGGAATAACGTTTTCCATATAGCATATCCCTCAATCAGTCCGGCGGGGGCAGAGTCAAGTTAACAAATACTTGAAGATGGTGTAAATGATTTTTGTGCCGGCTTTGATGGTGCCGGAGAAGGTGCCGGTGATCTTGGAAACACCGATCCGCTCGCGATACTTCACGGGAACTTCCAGAATACGCAATCCTTTTTGTACGGCCTTGATCTGCATCTCCACCGTCCAGCCGAAGTTGGTATCCTGCATGTCGAGAGATTTCAGCGATTCGTAGCGGATGGCGCGGAACGGGCCAAGATCAGTATACTGATGGCGGAAAAACAGGCGTATCAAAAACACAGCCAGTTGGTTGCCATAACGCGATTGCGGTAACAATGCCTGTCGACTTTCGGGAAGTATCATCCGGCTACCCAGAACAAAATCCACCTCGCCGGATTCTATCGGTGTCACCAATTGCACAATTTCTTCTGGGTAGTCGCTGAAATCCCCATCCACAAACACCACGATATGCGGATTGTCCAATTCAGAAATTCCCTTCAGGCAGGCAGAACCATAGCCTCGGCGTTTTTCCTCGACCATCCGCGCGCCTTTTTCAATCGCAACCCGGGCGGTGTTATCGGTGGAATTGTTATCAACCACAATAACTTCATGAATCTGGTCTTGCGGCAGGGCGCCGAGGACCAATCCGATAGACTGCTCTTCATTGAAAGCGGGAATGATGACGGAAATGCGGGAAAACATGGAGGCAACTCCTCCAGATCAGGAACTGTTAGTGAGAGCTGCTTTAATGCCAGATATAAATTCAGCAATACGCTTATCACGCTCGACCGGTTCGGGATGGGACTCGATCAACTTGACGATGGCGCTGCCTATGATGACTCCATCTGAGCATTGCCCGGCTTCTTTAGCCTGTTCCGGCCCGGAGATGCCAAACCCGACCAACACCGGCAACTTTACTTTACTTTTGATGGCAGAAACTTTCTCTTTCAGGTTTTTAGCAAGCGCTTCTTTTGTTCCTGTTGTTCCGGTCAGAGAAACATAATAGATGAAACCTTTGCTCACCTCGCCAATCATCTGGATTCGATCCGGAGTGCTGGTGGGCGCCAGAAGAAAAATCATATCGAGCTTTTTTTCATTCGCGAACCCTAAAAACTCCTCGGCTTCTTCCGGTGGAAGATCGGGCAGAATCACCCCATCCACTCCCGCGTTGACTGCATCTTCAACAAACTCTTTCTGACCATAAACGAAAATGGGATTAAAACTGCTCATCAAAACAATCGGCAATTGCGATTGACTCCGGATATCTTTCACCAACGCGATAATTTTTTTCAGTGTGGTGCCATTTTGCAAGGAACGATGCGCAGAGGCCTGAATGACGGGGCCATCTGCCAAGGGATCGGAAAATGGGACACCTATCTCAATGATATCGGCACCACTTTTCTCGATCACAGAAAAAATTTCTTTGGATGCGGACAGGTCCGGGTCACCAGCCGTAAAAAAAGCCACCAGGGCTTTATTACCATTTAACCTTTTAAATCGGTCATCTATCCGACTCACAAAGAAACTCCCATCATATCCGCCACCTGGTTCACGTCTTTATCGCCCCGGCCTGAAAGACAAACCAGAATAACCTGATCTTTTTTCATGCCAGGTGCCATTTTCATCACATGCGCGATAGCGTGTGCCGACTCCAGCGCCGGAATAATACCTTCAAGCTGTGAAAGCAATTTAAAACCCTCCATCGCTTCCGCATCACTGATCGGGACATATTGCGCCCGGCCCGTTTCTCTTAGATGGCTGTGCTCGCAACCTACACCGGGATAGTCCAATCCTGCCGAAATCGAATGGGCCTCGGTCACCTGCCCATCGTCATCATGCAGGAGATAACTCATCATGCCATGCAGAACACCTGGAGAACCTTTGGTGAGGGAAGCACCGTGTTTGTCCGTGTCAATTCCGAGGCCCGCAGCTTCGACACCGATCAAACCGACTTCTTCATTTTCCAGGAAGGGATAAAACAGTCCCATCGAGTTACTCCCGCCTCCGACACAGGCTACGCAGATGTCGGGCAGTCGGCCTTCCATTTCCATTATTTGTTCTCTGGATTCCTCGCCGATCACTTTTTGAAAATCCCGGACGATCATCGGATAAGGATGCGGCCCGACTACGGAACCAATAATATAATGTGTGCTTTCAACGGTGGTGATCCAGTTGCGGATAGCTTCGCTGGTGGCGTCTTTGAGCGTTCGCGTTCCACCGGTGACGGGAGTGACCGTCGCACCCAATAGTCGCATACGGAATACGTTGAGGGCCTGCCTGCGCATATCCTCTTCACCCATGAAGACCTCGCACTCCAGTCCAAACAAGGAAGCGGCGGTCGCTGTAGCCACGCCATGTTGTCCGGCTCCGGTTTCGGCGATCACTCGTTTTTTACCCATCCTTTGAGCCAACAAAGCGCTACCAATGGTGTTATTGATTTTATGTGCGCCGGTATGAGTCAGGTCTTCACGTTTTAAATAAATTTTCGCACCACCAAGATGCTCGGTGAGACGCTCGGCAAAATAAAGTGAGGTAGGACGCCCGACATAGTGTTTCAGGTAATAGTCGAGATCCTTTTTAAATTGTGGATCGTTTCGGGCTTCTTCATAAACCTGCTCCAACTCTTTCAGAGCGGGCATCAGAGTTTCAATGACGTACTTGCCTCCAAATTTCCCAAAATGCCCACTGGAATCCGGCAGCTTATGCGACTTCATGATTGTCTCCTGATATTTGCCAGAAACGCACGAACCTTTTCAGGGTCCTTAATGCCTGGCGATTTTTCCACCCCTGAACACACATCCACCCCGTAAGGGCGAACCTGATTGACCGCCTGCCGAATATTGCGTGGCGTTAATCCCCCTGCCATGATGACCGGCCCTATTTTCTTTGCCGGAAGAGCCAGATTCCAGTCAAACGTTTTGCCCGTACCGCCATGCAGTTCATCGGAAAACGTGTCCAGCAGAAACCCGGCGACAGAATACTTTTCCAATTGTTTGATGGACTGAAGGTCCTTAATCCGAAACGCCTTGATCACACGCCGGTGAATTTTCCGGCAAAAGCCAGGAGACTCTTCACCATGTAACTGCACCATATCCAGCCCACAATAATCGGCAATCTTGTTCACTTTGTCGGCGGACTCATTAACAAAAACCCCGACCGTGTCGACAAAAGGCGGCAGTTTTAAAACAATTTCCCGAACTACCTTCATCGTAACCGACCGCGGACTCTGTTTATAGAAAATAAAACCGACCGCATCGGCCCCCTCTTCGGCAGCAAACACCGCATCCTTCAATTGCGTCATGCCGCAGATTTTAACTTTTGTTTGTGGGTTCATTGCCTAACAGTTCCTTCAATTTTTCTGGGATATCCTTTGATGTCATCAGGCTCTCCCCAATCAAAAATGCATGCGCCCCGATTTCCTCAAATTCCTCAATCTCTTTCCGCCCGCTGATTCCGCTTTCACACACCAGAGTGTTGCCCGGTTCCTGTAATGCCATTGGGATCAGGCGGCGGGCAATATTCAAATCCGTTTTGCCGTTGGTGAGGTCACGGTTGTTGATGCCGATCAAACTGGCCTTGGCCTCGAAAGCTTTTTCCATATCATATTCGTTATGCGTTTCCACCAATGCGGGGAGCCCCAGTTCCTTACCCAGACTGAGCAGATCGGTCAACTGGTTTTGATCCAGCCAGGTGGCTATCAACAGAAACAGATCGGCACCATGCGCTCTGGATTCATAAACCTGATACTCATCGCAAATAAAATCCTTACGCAGCAATGGAATCGGGGCGATGGGCCGTACTTCCTCGAGGATGCCAATATGACTGCCGAAATAATTGCTCTCAGTCAGAATAGAAAGCGTGGCCGCCCCATTTCTGGCATAATCTCCGGCGATTTCTGCCGCATTAAAATTTTCTCTCAGTTCACCTTTAAATGGTGTGCGCCGCTTGATCTCCGCGATAATTTTTGAATTTTTCCCTACATTCAAAGCCTGAAAAACATCGCGGACAGGCGCCTGATCCCCTATGCGTGTTTTAAGTTCGGGCAATGGCAAGTTGCACTTGGTGCCCGCCAGTTCCTTCTGCTTATCCGCAAAAATTTTATCTAGTATATTGTTCGACATTTTAAGAATTAGTGATTCTGCACAAGTCTTCCAGTTTTTCCCGCGCTTTACCCGATTCGATAGAATCCGCAGCCAATTGAATAGCCAGTTCGAGAGAGTCGGTTTTACCGGCCACATAAATTGCCGCAGCGGAGTTTAACAAAACGATATCGCGCCTCGGCCCTTTTTCTCCATTCAGGATTGCCTCAATCATTGCCGCATTTTCCTCAGGGGTTCCACCTTTAAGGTCTTCGGAGAAACAAATTTCAAAACCGAGTTTGTCCGGGTCGAGGTTATAACTCGACACCTTCCCCTTTTTTAATTCTGCTATGTGGCTTTCACCGGTCAGGGTTATTTCGTCCAAGCCATCTACACCATGAACCACCAACGCGTGAGAACAACCCAATTCATCAAGAACCTCTGCCAGAGGTTGAACCCATTTAGCATCAAAAACACCCAGAACCTGAGCCTGCGCATTAGCCGGATTGGTCAAAGGCCCCAACACATTAAAAATGGTACGAAAACCCAGCTCCTTCCGGACCCCGGCAGCATGTTTCATGGCTTTATGCATCAAAGGCGCAAACAGAAAACCGATGCCCGCCTTTTCCACACAACGTTTCACCGTCGGCAAACTGGCATCGAGATTCACCCCGAGGCATTTTAAAACATCGGCACTGCCGGATCGGCTCGACACCGCCCGATTGCCATGCTTCGCGATGTTAACCCCTGCGCCTGCCGCAACCAAAGCACTGGCCGTGGATATATTAAAAGTATTGGCTCCGTCGCCGCCCGTTCCGCAAGTGTCTACCAGGGGAGTCGCCTTTATATTGAGTTTCTCGGCTTTGGCCCGCATCACCTTGGCTGCACCTACAATTTCAGCAACGGTTTCACCTTTTACATGCAACGCTGTCAAAAAAGCAGCCAGTTGAGAATCGGTCACATCTCCTTCCATGATCTCAGTCATGGCAGAAACCATTTCATTTTCTTTGAGATCACTTCCATCTACAACAGAATGGAGAGCCGCCAGGAATGTCATGCGTGATTTCCTTTTATAAAATTTCCCAACAACTCTTTTCCACATGCGGTCAGAATGGATTCGGGATGAAATTGCACGCCTTCTACGGCAAGTTCTTTATGGCGGATTCCCATGATCTCGTTGTCATCGCTCTCTGCGGAAATCTCAAAACAGTCCGGCAGGTTCTTACGATTCAGAACAAGTGAATGGTAACGGGTCGCCTCAAACGGATTGGGCAAATCTTTAAAAAGGGTTTTGCCATCGTGGCGGATCATCGAAGTTTTGCCATGCATCAGCTTACCGGCCTTGATGATTTCACCGCCAAACGCCTGGCCCACCGACTGGTGCCCCAGACAAACCCCGAGAATCGGAATTTTTCCGGAAAAATGTTTGATCACTTCCACCGATATCCCGGCTTTATCCGGAGTGCAGGGGCCGGGCGAAATAACGATCTTTTGCGGATTCAACGCCTCAATTTCCGCCAGACTGATTTGATCGTTTCTTTCCACGCGTATTTCGGCACCCAACTCACCCATGTATTGCACCAGGTTGTAGGTGAACGAATCGTAATTATCGATCATCAGGATCATACTACCCACCCCTTTTCGGCCAGTTCTATAGCTTTCAGCAAAGCCCGCCCTTTGTTCATGGTCTCTTCAAATTCAGTTTGTGGAACCGAGTCGGCAACGATACCGCCGCCCACCCCAAGATAAGCTGTTTTGCCCTTCACCAGCAAAGTCCTGATAGCAATAGCCATATCCATATTGCCGTTAAAACTGATATAGCCCACGGCACCACCATAAAGTCCGCGCCGGGTCGGTTCCAATTCATCAATGATTTCCATGGCTCTTATTTTCGGAGCGCCGGAAAGAGTCCCGGCGGGGAACGCCGCTTTCAGAACATCAAAACAGTCCAAACCTTTTTTCAGGATTCCTTTCACATTGGAAACGATATGCATGACATGCGAGTAGCGCTCGATGGTAAACTGCTCATCCACTTCCACCGTGCTGATTTCCGCCACGCGCCCGACATCGTTCCGGCCCAGATCCACCAGCATGATATGTTCAGCCAGTTCTTTTTCGTCCTGGAGTAAGTCCTGCTCCAGCGCCAGGTCTTCTTCCTCAGTTTCTCCGCGTTTACGGGTTCCGGCTATGGGGCGAACCTCTACCTTGCCCTCTTCCAACCGCACCAGGACTTCTGGAGATGACCCGACCACCTGAAGTTCGCCGAACTTCAGATAATACATATAGGGCGAAGGGTTGACGGTTCTGAGAGCCCGGTATATATCGAACGAATCGCGGGTGATGGAAAACTTCAAGCGCTGGGAGAACACCACCTGAATGACATCACCCTCCATAATATATTCTTTGATCCGAGTCACCGCCTGTTTGTGCTCTTCCTCTTTCATATTCGAATCAAAGCTCAAGGCGGCACCCCCATCTTCATCGGGTGCAGACCCTCTGGCAAGAGGGGTTTTTAATTTTTCTTCCAAGGCCAAAATTTTGCTGATTGTATTTTCATACACCGCCGTCAGATCATCACCCTCGACAAAGGCGTTGGAAACTATTTTAATGGTCTGCGAAACATTATCAAACACCAGCATGGTGTCGGTGATGACAAACTGCGAGTCCGGGACATCAAGGTCATCCACCGTTTGTTCGGGAAGGTCCTCGAAAAAACGGACCATGTCATAACTGACAAACCCCACTGCCCCGCCTGAGAATCTTGGCAACCCGGCAGAAGGCACCGGCTGGTAACGGGCCAGTATTTCCTTCACCGCTGAAAGAGGACTTCCTGATTGAATTTCCCATTGCTCACTTTTTCCATTCCGGATCAAAGTTACTTTGCGGCCCTTGGTGCTGACCACCACCGATGGATCGCAACCCAGAAAACAATAACGCGCCCATTTTTCTCCACCTTCAATGCTTTCCAGCAGAAAAGAATATTCCCCTCCGCGAATTTTCATATAAGCGGATACCGGAGTATCGAGATCGGCCAGAATTTCCTTATAAACAGGAATCAGGTTTCCCGATTTGGCTTTCTCTTGGAACTCTTCTAATGAGGGTTTGAACATAGTTTTTATGGATCGGCTCAATACTAAAAAAAGCACAGGAAACCTGTGCTCATTCAACCTGCCGAAAACAAAGCAATATATTAGGGCGCCTTTAATATCAGGTATTTAGAAACCAAACCTTAACATCAGGCTCAAGCCGGTGTCAAGCAGTTTAGGTGGGGGAATTTCAAGAGAGTGGAACCAAGCAATTTCAGCCTTCGACAGCTTTCCAGTCTTCGCCGTTCCAATTCAGGATCAGCCCATTATCTCCGACAGCGTAGATATTTTCATCGCTACTACCCCAGATGCCAGTCAGGTATTCTTTGGTGTTGGATTCTATCCGTGTCCATTCACCATCATCCAGGTAGAGGATCATTCCCTCATCCCCAATGGCGAACACCATGTCCCGGGAGGGACCCCAGACATCGAGAATAAATTCCATGGTCTGAGAAGACATTTCGGTAAACTCGGTTCCGTTGAATTTTAAAATAGCACCCTCCGATCCCACTAAATAAATCTCATCAGGACCGAACCCATAAACTCCGTAAAACTCGGCATTGGAGTTGAACGTCATGCGCTTCCAACCTTCTCCCTCCTGCTTGAGCACCAGGCCATCGAAACCCACCGCCAACATGCCACTTTCTTTACAACCCCATAGTCGGGTCACGTCGGTATCGGTTCCTGTCTGGGTGTATTTCCAGGAACTGCCATCGTAACGAAGAATTTTACCGAGCCGGGAGCAGGCATAAATTTCATCCGAGCCAAGACCAAAAATCCCGTTCATGGGCGGAAGTTTTTCCATATCCTCATCAGGCGCCCAGGTTTTACCGTCATAGTGAAGAATTCTTCCATCGGTCACCACCGCAAAAACATTATCAGGCGCACTGCCCCAGATATCCTTGAAAGTCCAACGCCCCCCTGTTTCCATGGGCGACCATTGACTGCCATCATAATGCAGCATGGTGCCCTCGGCACCGCCGACAAAAATATCATTTTCGCCGAATCCAAAAACGGATAAAAGGTGACTCGAAGTTAAAGCAGACATAGTTGCTCCCCAAAATAATGAACAACCTCGCCGAAAGCAGACGGGATATCCAGATTTATTTTAAAATTTGAGTCCTGCGTCACGCTGGTCATAGTGACATATCGCTCCACTGCTTACCGTCGAATTTAATCACCGTTCCGTTTTCACCTGCCACGTAGACTTGATCCGGTCCGAGTCCTTTAACTTTTGTAAAATACTCCTCTTTCAGCGGCTCTATCGGAGACCATTTTTTGCCATCGTAGTGAAGCATGGCTGCATTGTCCCCGACCACATAGATATCCTCTGCCGAGGTTCCCCAGATGCTCAAGAGGTATTCTTCAGTCCCCGACGGCATCGGCTTCCAGTCCGTTCCGTCATAGTGCAATATCGTACCGTGAGAACCGCAAATATAAACATTGTCATTGCGAGTGCCCCAGACACCGAACAGGGAAATTTGTTCATCGGTCAAATCCTCACAACGCTGGAATTCTTTGCCGTCATAAAACCGATAAATCCCTTCACCGCCCACCGTGTGGATATGTTCAATATCTACACCCCACATACCGAACAGGTCATGAATGGTGTTGGGTTCGCGGTAGTCCCATTTCTCGCCATTCCAATACAGCATGCGGCCGCCAACGCCATAAAGGAATACGTTATTCTCATCAATGCCATAGACGCAGTTGAGTGAGTCGTAACTCCCTGTATCCACCTGTTTCCAATCCTTGCCATTATAGTGAAGGACGACCCCGCCGATACCCACGGCATACATGCATTTTTCATTGGGTCCCCAAATACCCATCAAAGGATTGGTATTCTCGGTACGAACGGGCAACCACTCCTCCCCATCCCAGTGCTGGGGAATGCCATCCTTCCCCACCACATAAATACTGTCCTGCCGGAAAGGCATGATATCGAGCAGATCCGGTTTTTCGCCTGTAAACATATTATGAGTCCGCTAGTAAAAGGATCATTCTATAATTATTATTCATCTATCAGGAAAGAATTAAAGCTCTCTAAAAAAAGAAGGGGCTCCCGGCTCAAAGCCCGAGAACCCCTGATTCGTCACACCATTGCCAAATTATTCCTCACCCTTACCAGGGTTAAAGTAAACATCCTTCAATTTCGGGAAGTTTTTATTATCCGTAAACATCGCCTGAACACCTTCACTCACGTCATTGTGGATCAAGACCAGTGTTTGCAGATTGGGAAGGTTTGTCGCTTGGGCCAAAGTTCTGGCACCCATATTCCCCAAATCTGTCTCATACAAATCAATCAAAGTGAGTTCTCTAAAATTGGCAGAACCTGCAATCGCCTCAGCACCTCGCCACCCAATCGGATTAAATGTAAGGGTCAGTTGATTCAGGTTGCTCAAAGTTTCTGATCCAGCAAGTGCCTCCATCCCTTCGCCTTCGATGAAGTTCCAATTCAAATTCAATTCCGTCAGGTTGCTCAGGTTTTTAGAATTGGCAATCGCTATTGCGCCTTCATTTCCGATATTATTCCTATATAAGGAAAGCTGTGTAATGTGGGTGAGGGTTTCAGAAGTAGCCAGAGCCTCGACACCTTCATCGCCCAGCTTGTCGCCCAACCACAGGGAAACCAGATTCCCCAATATAGTAGAGGTCGCCACGGCTTTGGCGCCTTCAACACCAATTTCATTATCGCTCAAAATCAACTCAGAAAGATTGAGCATGTTCTTAGACTTGGCCAAAGCTTTGACACTCTCGTCAGTCGCCTTATTTTTAAACAGGTTCAAGGCGGTTAAAAACTTCAACTTCTCGCATTCGGCCAAAGCTATGATGCTTTTATCTCCGACTTCATTAAACTCCAGAAACAAAGCGGTAATGCCTTTAATCTTGTCGGACGCCAGGACTTCCAGCAAATCCTCATCATCCAGTTCCTTCTCCCTCAAATCCAGTTCACTTTTATCTTCATTCAGTCCCTGGTCAATGAGGTTATCGATGTCTTTGACTTCTTTTTCAGCCATCCGTACACGCTCCACAAGAAAAACGATATTTTGGGAATAAGAGTAATCGGTATTCTAAGGCAGTATCCGCGCTTGTAAAGCTTAAAATCCAATTATCCCCAATCATTGGCCTAATTTTACTAAATTTCACCAGGCGTGACCAGCGTGACGCTGGACTCAACTGCAATAGCTTTATCTGGCGAGCAATAATACCCTCAGCGCAACGAGGAGTGGAGCATTAAGCCGAGATAACCTATAGCTAGCCAAATAAAGCCATTGCTAATTGGCCCCACGCCGAGTGGGGGATTAAAAAAAATTAATTTCATTCTTCTGGAAATTGAACTATATTTTCAGAGATTCAACAATCTTCGCAGTTCCCCATAACAATCAACTCAACTTTACCCAAAGGTTTCTCTGATGGTACAAAAGATCGATGAAATAACGGAACACGTCAATCAGGCCAGTGCATTTATCCCCTCCCTTCTGCATGAGTTGGAGCAGATCATAGTCGGGCAGAAATACCTGACCGAGCGGTTGATACTGGGATTGTTGACCGGTGAACATGTTCTGGTCGAAGGGGTACCGGGGCTGGCCAAGACCACGGCGGTGAAAACCCTGGCCCAATCTGTGAAAGCCGATTTCAAACGCATCCAGTTTACCCCTGACCTTTTACCCGCCGACCTTTTGGGAACCCAGATATATCAGCCCAAAACCGGCGAGTTTGATATTAAAAAAGGGCCTCTTTTCGCCAACATCATTCTTGCAGATGAAATTAACAGAGCTCCGGCCAAGGTTCAAAGCGCCCTGCTCGAAGCCATGCAGGAAAGGCAGATCACCATCGCCGGCACAACCTTCAAGCTCGAAGAACCGTTCATGGTGATTGCCACCCAGAACCCTATAGAGCAGGAGGGCACCTATCCCCTACCCGAAGCTCAGGTGGACCGGTTCATGCTGAAACTCCATATCGATTACCCCAGCCGGGAAGAAGAAAAACTTATCATGCAGAGGATGGCCACCTCCAACAACCCTTATCAGGTCAAGCAAGTGGTGTCTCCTGCGGAAATTATGCAAGCCCGGAAAGTGTTTGACGAAATCTATATTGATGAAAACCTGCAGGACTATATCATCGACCTGGTTGCAGCAACCCGCAATCCGGAAAGCCATCAGTTGTCTTCCCTAAAGGGAATGATCCAGTTTGGCGCTTCCCCGCGGGCATCGATCTTTTTAAACCGGGCCGCAAAGGCCTATGCCTTTTTGCAACGCCGAGGTTATGTCGTTCCGCATGACATTAAAAGCATCGGTATGGATGTGTTGAGGCACCGGGTCATCCTTTCCTATGAGGCCGAAGCCGAGAATGTAACGGCAGATGATATTATCAAGAAAATATTCGACACCGTGGAAGTTCCGTAATCATGTTTAAGACCCTACCCTTTCGCGATTGGTTTCAGAAACCGGCTCCCGCGCCGGATCAGGATAAAAACCTGTCGCCAGAACTATTGCAACGCATCAAAGCCATTCAGGTAAAGACCAATTACCTAGTCAATGACATCATGGCGGGGGAATATGTCTCGGCTTTTAAGGGACGGGGGATGGAGTTCAGTGAGGTGCGGGAATATCAGCCCGGAGACGATGTCCGGCTGATCGACTGGAACGTGACCGCCAGAATGAATCAACCCTTCATCAAGGAGTTCAAGGAAGAGCGCGAGTTGACCCTCATGCTTCTGGTTGACGTGAGTTCTTCCGGCGGATTCGGCTCAGCCGAGAAACTTAAAAACGAAGTTTCTGCAGAGATCGCTTCTATCCTCGCTTTCGCCGCCATCAAAAACAACGACAAGATCGGGTTGATCGTGTTCTCGGACAAAATCGAGCACACCATACCGCCCAAAAAAGGCAAAGCCCATATCTGGAATATCATCCGAACCATTCTAAATTTCAAACCGGAAGGAAAAGGCACCAACCTTTCTTTGCCCCTGGAATATCTTTTGAATATCCAGAAACGAAAAGCCACCGCATTTTTAATTTCCGACTTTCAGGATGTAAATTATGAAACAACATTAAAACTGGCAAAACAAAAACACGATATGGTCGCCATCAGCATCACCGATCCCCGAGAGGAAACCCTGCCCGATGTTGGCTTGATCCAACTTGAAGATGCGGAGTCCGGAGAAACCTTATTGGTGGATACCCGTGATAAAGAGATGACCCTGCAATACGCCAGACAGTTTCAGGAAAAAAGGGAAAAACGAAAAAAATATTTTCATTCCATAGGCATTGACACCATCGAAATTCATACAAACCGGTCTATAACAGAACCTATCATTCGCTATTTTAAAATGCGGGAAAAGAAACATTAATGACGAATTCTGAAAAAATCTCCACCGACGGAGTCAGTAAAAAATTGAAAGCCGTTGTCGTGATTCTTACGGTAGTCACCTTTTTAGCTCTTGTGGCATTGTTTACCAAGCTTGCAAGCAAACAAGCTGGCCCGAAACAAACCAGATCAGCGATCCAGAAACCCGACCTCTATTTGAGCAATGAGTACAAGGAGGTGGGAACACGCCTGATGAACTCTGGTTTAAAAGAACAGGCCATCGACCAGTTCATTAAAGTTTGGAATATGCAAAAAATTGGTAGCTTGGAAAGGGCAAAGGCGGCCCAGACAGTGGGCGGATTATATGCGGATATGGGAAACTGTCAGGAAGCCCTGATCTGGCTGTTTCGTGCGGAAGTTTCAGACACAGACAAAACCCTGCCCTTGCAACCACTCATCGATTCGTGCCTTGCAAAAGTCCGGAGCACTCATTCCCAACAATGATGAATGTAACCCTCCCGATAAAGACAGCATTTCTTCTGGCCTTTTTATTTTGCTTTCCCCCATTTTCCATCGCAGACGAAAACCCGGTTTCGGTCAGCACCCGCATCACTCCTGATATTTTCACTCTGGGAGACATCGCGACTTACACCATCACTGTTCAGCATGATGCAGACATCCACCCTGCCGCCCCGGAAATTGAGCCCCAAAAAGGTCTGGAGTTTATCGAGAAGGGGGAGAATCCACCTCAACAAAAAAATGGGCAAAGAGTTCATGAATACTGGTATAAATTTCGCATCGATGACGTTGGTAAATTGACCCTGCCTTCCGTCCCAGTCCCTTTTAGTGCCTCAGGCAAAAAGGAGCCGGGAAAGACTATTCAGGGAACCATTCTGGCCCCTGAAGTGAATCTGGCAGTGCAATCTCTTCTCGGCATATCGGGAAGCCAGGAAGGGATTCACGACATCAAACCTCTGGAAGACTATCCTCTGCCCTGGATGGATTATTTTTGGATGGCCTTGGGAGCGCTCGCCCTTTTGGGATTACTCTACTTTCTTTGGTGCAAGTGGAAGTCCCGGCCCATGTCGCTGATCCTTCCTTCGCCCACTCCAGCATTGACTGCAGAGCAGTTGGCTTTCAAGGAACTCGATGCACTCAAAAATAAAGGATGGCTTCAACTTGGGCGGATTCAAGATCATTTTTTTGAGTTGTCTGAAATTTTTCGCAGGTATCTGGAAAACCGTTACCAGTTTCCGGCGCGGGAATGGACCACGGAAGAAATCACAGCGCACTTCAAACATTTTCCCGCTCTCAGTGACAACCTGAAGCTTAAGGCCCGATCCATCCTGACTCAAACAGACCAGGTCAAGTTTGCCAAAGCCGAGATGGCAGCGGATGAGATGCAATCCGTCATCAACTTTATCCAGGAGGCCCAACCTCCTGCTCCTGAACCCGCAAACCAACCATGAATTTTTTCCAATTTCAAAATCCATGGCTATTGCTATTCCTGTTGGCATTGCCCCTGCTTGCCCTCCATGCAAGTCGGGGCCACCGGGCAACCGTGCATTTTTCATCTCTCGTTGCCTTGAAAACCTTACGCCCGTCCAGAGTCGATATTTACGCAGGACTGCCGTTCATCATCCGTTTTTTAGCGCTGTCACTTTTGATCGTCGCCTTGGCCCGACCGCAGGAAGGACACAAGAGTACGGAAATTCTTTCAGTCGGGGTCGATATCATGCTGGCGTTGGACACATCAGGAAGCATGAAAGCGCTTGACTTCATTGAAGAGGAAAAACGCATCACCCGGCTCGCAGTAGTGAAAGGGGTGGTCTCCGAATTCATTGATAAACGGCCCAACGATCGCATAGGCATGGTGGTGTTTGGCGAGCAGGCCTACACACAATGCCCATTGACCCTCGACCAAGGCATCCTGCAATCATTTTTAAGCAAGCTGGAAATTGGCATGGCCGGAGACTCCACAGCCATTGGTTTGGCTATCGGTATCGCTGTGAAGCGACTCAAGGATCTGGACTCCGAATCCAAAGTCATCATCCTGTTGACTGATGGCAGAAACAATGCCGGAACGTTGGCACCGCTTCAGGCCGCCCAGACAGCCAAAGCCTTCGGAATAAAAATCCATACCATCGGTGTTGGCACTAAAGGCAAGGCGCCCTTTCTAGTCAACTCGATTTTCGGCCAACGCTATGTTTATCAGGAAGTAGATATCGATGAGGGAACACTTCAGGAAATATCAAAAATTACCGGCGGCCAATATTTCCGCGCCACCGATCTGGAGTCCCTCAAAAATATTTACAAGCAAATAGATGAAATGGAGAAGTCGGAAGTAAAAGTGATCGACCATTCCGAGTACAAGGAACTGTTCCATTATTTTCTGGTGCCGGGACTGGCGCTGCTGTTACTGGAAATCGGCCTTTCAAATACTTTTTTAAGGAGAATCCCTTAAACATGCGATTTGGCGAGCCCGGTTATTTTTATTTATTGTGGAGCTTGATCCCACTGATCATTTTCATGGTGTGGGGCATGAGAAAGAAGCATCAACTCACCCTGAAGTTTTGCGGCAACCCTTTGCTATCGAGGCTGGTTCATTCCGGAGTGGAAAAACGGCATCATAGCAAAACCGTTTTCATCGTTCTGGCAGTCCTTTTTCTTATGCTTTCCCTGACTCAACCGCGCTGGGGTTACCATTGGGAAGACTTGCATCAACGTGGGGTAGATGTCATCGTCGCTCTGGATGTTTCCAGCAGCATGCTGGCGGAGGACATTAAACCCAATCGCCTAGAGCGGGCTAAACGGAAGATCTCCGATCTTCTGGATATGGTGGAGGGAGATCGAATCGGACTGGTTGCCTTTGCCGGAACCTCATTCGTCCAGTGCCCTCTGACCCTCGACTATGGCGCCGCCAGAATATTTCTTTCCGCCATCGACACACAATTAATCCCCGTACAGGGAACCGCTATCGGCAATGCCATCGAGACTTCCGTCAAAGCGTTTCGCACTCAGGAGAAAAAATCCAAAGCCCTGATTTTGATCACCGACGGAGAAGATCAAACAGGAAAAGCACTCACCGCCGCGAAGTCCGCTGGCGAACAGGGCGTTAAAATTTATACCATCGGAATTGGCGGGGAAATAGGTGCCCCCCTGCCCGACCTCTCCGGCAATGGCGGATTCAGAAAAAACCAGCAGGGAGAAGTTATTCTCTCAAAACTTGATGAGACCACACTGCAGCAGATCGCGCTGGAAACAGGGGGCAGCTACGTCCGCTCTGTCACCGGAGACATCGACTTAAAAACTATTTATCAGGATCAGATCAAAAAGCATATCGAGAAAAAGGAATTGAAATCTGAGCGCCGCAAAATCTGGCAGGAGCGTTTCCAGTGGTTCATTTTCATTGCATTAATTTTTCTGGTTATAGAGACCTGCTTATCTGAAAGAAAGCCTCTGGAAAAATCCGAAATTTAGTCTGCATTCCCATGCTCAATTTTGGTAAAATATCACTAAGCGTGAGGCTAATGAGCAATAACCTTCTCTGGCGAACAAAGAGTCTTCTCGGCACGATGAGCTATTGCACGCTGGCCCCAGGCCCAGTGGTCGGGCGTAACCACCTTGACAAGCAGTATATGCGATTTTATTTGATACAAGAGCCCGTGTAAACGGCTCCGTTTAAAACATACGAAAGGAATAAATAATGGAAAGTTTTTCTAGATCCATGAGCGTGGATGCCCATGCCGCAGAGCAACAGCGGTTTATGGTGCGTGTCTATAACTGGATGGCTGCCGGACTGGCAATAACCGGTTTCATGGCTTTTTATGTTTCCAGCAGTCCAGCAATGATGAATATTCTTTTCGGCAATCCCATCCTGCCGATTGTTCTCATCATTGCTCAGATTGGGCTGGTTTTCTGGCTGGCATCAAGAGTCATGCAAATGAGCATGAGCCAGGCCACTGGTGTTTTTATGCTTTATGCCGGTCTGACGGGTGTCACTTTTTCTACTATATTCGTGGTTTATACATCCGCATCCATCACCTCCACGTTTCTGGTCACAGCGGGCACCTTTGGTGCGATGAGCCTGTACGGCTACACAACAAAAAAAGACCTGACCTCTTGGGGAAGTTTTCTATTCATGGGACTCATTGGAATTATCATTGCTTCGGTTGTTAATATGTTCATGCAGAACTCCATGATGAGCACAATCATCAGCTATGCCGGAGTGCTCATCTTTGTCGGTCTGACCGCTTATGATACGCAAAAGATCAAAGAGGTGAATATTATTGGCAATGAAGGCACCGATGAAGACACTAAAGAAGCCATCCGGGGCGCACTAACCCTGTATCTGGACTTCATCAACCTGTTCCTCATGCTGCTCAGGCTTATGGGAGACAGAAGGTAAGCCGCTCATTTCAATTTGGAACACTCCCGGCCCTCTCGGGCCGGGAACCGTGCTAAAAATATGTTTTACAATCTTCCGGTCCTTATTTCTTTTTTCCTTATTCTATCCTTGCCTTCAAACGTATTTGCCGAATCGGTAAATGCAAAAGTGCGGGAAGGCGTTTCTCAGTATCATGAAGGGGCGTATAAGGAATCCGTTGAGAATTTTTCTTCCGCACGGGTTGATCGTCCTGAAGATTCACGCATCGCCTATAACCTGGGCAATGCACACTACAAGGAAGGAAAGTTTCAGGAAGCACTTCAGGCTTACACCCAATCCGCTCTGGATGAGGAAAATCAGGACATCCGGAAAAAATCGATCTACAACACCGGCAACTCTCTGGTGAAGCTGGAAAAACTGGAAGAAGCCGCATCGGCTTATAAAAAAGTTCTGGCTCTTGATCCCAGCGATATGGATGCCAAGTACAATTTAGAATACGTCCGCCAGCAATTAGAAGAGAAAGAAAAACAGAAACAGGACTCCGACCAGCAAAAAGGTGAAGACAATCCTTCCGAGAAAGATCAGGACCCGCAGTCAAAAAATGAAAGCGGGCAACAGAAAGAGGATCAGCCTCCCCCACCTGACAACGCTGATTCTGAAAGCAATGAAAATGCCGACTCAAAAAGCAACGAAAACTCCGACCCGTCCAAGGAGTCCACAATAGAAGCAAAAATCTCTGAGAAAGAAGCCGAACAGATATTGGAAGGACTCACTGAAGATTTAAAAGACATCAGCCGCATGCAGGCCGGGAAAACAAAGTCCGCCTATCAGGGGAACGATTGGTAAAAATGAAAAATTTTTCAGCTACGTGTGCCGCGTTACTTTCGCTTTTCCTGATTCCCGCACTCAGCACCTTGAGCTTTGGAGAGGATATTTCCGTCACGGCAACAGTCGACAAGAACCGTTTGACTCTGGAGGATGTCCTGCAACTTTCCATCATCATTCAAGGAACCCAGAACACGCCCCCTCCTGAACTACCGTCTTTGCCGGATTTCAGAGTTACTGCGGCAGGCACATCTTCATCCACCCAGTACATCAATACTCAGCGAAGTGTTTCCATCACCCACAATTACCGGCTGACACCCATGAACACCGGGACGATTGTCATCGGCCCTTCAAGGGTGCGGGCAAATGGAAAAACTTATTCCACCCAACCCATAACAATTGAAGTGCAAAAACCCTCTAGCAGCGTAGCACCTGCAGACAGAGCCGCATTTGTTGAAGCTATCCTATCCAGCAAAAAAGCCTATATCGGAGAACAACTGGTCTATACCTTCCGGTTATATCATCGCGTCGACGCCAAGAATCTGAATTTACAACTGCCTTTCGATAAGACATGGTTTAACAAAGAGGACCTTGGAGAACCCAAATCATATATTAAAGTTGTGAACGGAATTCAATATCATGTGCAGGAGTTATCAATGGCCCTTTTCCCCTTAAAGAAAGGGCTCGTTGAAATTCCTGCCTCAGGCATCGAGTTGGATCTTTTGCGCACGACACAAAACCGTTCCCGCCAAGATCCTTTCAGCCGGTTTTTCAATGATCCATTTTTTAACCGACGCACCCAAGCCGAGCATAAAGTTTTGCGAACGCAACCTCTTTCCATTGAGATTCTGCCTCTGCCTGAAGGAGCGCCAAAAGGATTTAAAAATTTAATCGGGCACTTTAATATTTCAGCAGAGCTTGGAAAAAGAGACTTGGAAGTTGGAGACACCACCACTTTGACAGTGACCGTTTCAGGAAAAGGAAATGTCCGGGATATATCCTTTGAGGAACCAGATTTGAAAAATTATTTCAAAATTTATCCGGACAAACCCGAATTCAGCCAAACAGTTCAGAACAACCAGATAACGGGAGAAAAGGTTTTTAAATTTGCTCTGGTTCCCTTGGAGGCAGGAAGCAGAACCCTGCCCAAATTTTCCCTGCCCTATTTTGATTCAGCAAGCGCCCAATATCGTATCGCGAAAACCCAACCGATTTCTTTAAATATAAAACCGTCTTCCACAAAAGAAAACCTCAACCTGGTTCAGTCTGGACAACAAAATGTGGCACCCACCAAACCTGAAATCGAAACTCTTGGCCGAGATATCCTGCCCATCTACACCGAGCTGGACAAGTTTAAAAGTGACGGTTCTTACTCTTCCACATTTATTGGTGCCGGTTTTGGATCGCCTGTCATTCTCTTCATCATTTCAGCATTCATAATCAAACGACAGAATCGTTTGAAATATGACGTGGCTTTTTACCGGCGTCGCAATGCCTACAAAAATGCCAGCCAGCGCTTAAAACAACTGACGGAGCATTCTGACTCGAAAGAGTTTGCCCGCCAGTTATCAGAAATTCTGCGGGAATATATTGGCGACAAGCTGAACCTGCAGGGCAAAGCCATCACTGCTGAAGAAGTGGAGGTTCGCCTGAAAGAATCGAATTACGAGCCTGTGAAAGCCGAAGGCACACGAAAACTTCTTGAGAAATATGAGACCCTGCAATATGCCCCCATGACCCGTGGCAGCACAAAGGAACTACTCGGCGAATCTGAAAACATGATCAAGGTATTGGAGAAACAATCATGAAAAACGCTTTCGCGTTCTTTTTATTTATTGTGCTGACACTCTCTGCCAGTCTGCCGACGGAGGCCTCGGATTATTTAAATGATGTCGTTCGCGCCAACGGCTTATACGCTGAAAAGCATTATGCCGAGTCTGCCCAGGCCTATGAATCTTTAATCAAAAAAGGGATGCAGAACGGCTACCTCTATTACAATCTCGGCAATGCTTATATCCGGATGGGAAGAACAGGGTCCGCTATTTTGAATTATATTCGCGCTCGAAAATGGATTCCGCGCGATGAAAATCTGGAAGCCAATTTAAAATTTGCCATTCAACAAACCCGGGACAAAATAGAGCTTCCGCCTGCAGGAACGCTGAATGTCCTGTTTTTCTGGGCCAACGATTTTAATTTTAACGAACTGATAGTTTTTGCCATCAGCTTGAATTTCATTTTCTGGGTCAGTCTGACCCTATGGATGTGTTTTCCTTCCCTGAAAGTCGTTCGCAACGCCCTTCTATGTTTTCTTTTACTGGCATTTGTTTCAATTGGAGTTAAAATTAAGAATGAATCCGATTTGAAACTGGGAGTTGTTCTGGCTGAAAATGTCGAGGTGAAGTCCGGGCGCGCTGAAGATGCGGTTACTTTATTTCAGCTACACGAAGGCGCTCTGGTTACCGTCACCGGCAAGCATGACAGTTGGCTGGAAGTTCGTCTCAACGACGAACAAAAAGGCTGGGTTCCACAAAACTCCCTGGGAACCTGAACCGGAGTAGAAACCATGCGCGTTAAATTGCCTCGCAGCGCAGGAGGCTGGAGTGCCATACGCTATTCGCTGAAAATGGCAAATCGGGCCGGTGGGATATGGCCTATGCTCAAGGCGTTGTCTTCCCGTAATAACTGCAAAAGTTGCGCACTGGGAATGGGCGGACAGAAAGGTGGAATGCGCGATGAAAAAGGCCACTTTCCCGCTGTGTGCAACAAATCTTTCATGGCCCAGGCCTCCGATATGCAAGGGGCCTTGCCGGAAGATTTTTTCAATCAACACGATATCCCCACCCTTTCGAAATGGTCTCCCCGCGAACTGGAATTGAGCGGACGCTTAACCCAGCCCGTTCTCTGTGACGTGGATGATTACCAGTACCGGCCCATAACCTGGTCGGAAGCGTTTGACCGGGTGGTCGACAAACTCAAAGCAACATCCGCCGACAGGTCTTTCTTTTACGCCAGCGGGCGTTCCTCCAATGAAGCGGGTTTTCTCCTCCAACTTTTTGCCAGACTTTATGGCACCAACAACGTCAACAATTGTTCATACTACTGCCATCAAGCTTCAGGAGTTGGACTGAACCAGAGCCTGGGAACCGGCACCGCCACTGTTGAACTCGATGATCTCGATCATGCCGATCTGGTTTTTCTAATTGGAGCCAACCCCGCCTCCAACCACCCGCGTTTCATGCGCACTCTTATGGATGTTCGCCGACGTGGTGGGCAAGTGATCGTGATCAACCCAGCGAGGGAGCGCGGACTGGAAAATTTCAGTGTTCCTTCGGATATACGGAGCCTGTTATTCGGTTCAGAAATTGCTAGTCTCTATCTACAACCTCATATCGGTGGAGACATTCCTCTCTTCAAAGCCATTGCCAAAGTTCTGCTGGATCAGAGCCCTGGATCACTGGACCGAAACTTTATCAACAACCATACGCGAGACTTTGCCGATGTCGAAGAGGATATCAAAGCTGAGTCCTGGGAGACTTTGGAGTCCGCTTGCGGAATTTCACGTGAAGAAATAGAAAAAACTGCCAGCATTTATTGTAAAAGTAAGAATACTGTTTTCGCCTGGTCGATGGGAATCACCCACCATGCTTTTGGAGTGAACAATGTTCAGGCTATCGTCAATCTGGCACTCATGCGGGGCATGGTAGGCAAAAAACATGCGGGGCTCCTGCCCTTAAGAGGACACAGCAATGTACAGGGAATCGGTTCGATGGGTGTGACTCCCGCATTGAAACAAGCCGTGCTGAACAACCTGCAAGCCAAATTCCCGGTAACCCTGCCTACAGAACCGGGTCTCGACACTCTGGCGTGTATGGAAGCCGCCAACAACAGGGAATTTGATTTTGCCTGTAGTCTTGGGGGCAATTTGTATGGCTCCAATCCGGATTCTACGTTTGCCCAAACGGCTCTTGCTAAAATTGGTTTCAGTCTATTTCTCAACACCACCTTAAATCAGGGCCATTTTCTCGGGCGCGGTCGAACCAGCCTCATTCTACCCGTTTTGGCCCGAGATGAAGAACCGGAACCCACGACGCAGGAGAGCATGTTCAGTTATATAAGGCTCAGTGACGGAGGCCCTGAGCGCTATTCGGGACCCAAGAGTGAGGTGAAAATAATCGCGGAAATAGCCCGACGGGTTCTGCCCGATTCCCCGCTGCCGTGGAAATCTTTAAGCGAAACGGGAAGCATCCGGGAACTCATCAGCACCGTCATCCCCGGATTCGAGCCCCTGAAAAATATTGGTCAAACAGGAGAAGAATTCCATATTGGCGGCAGAATTCTCCATACCCCGAGGTTTTCCCTGCCGGATGGCAAAGCCTGTTTTAAAGTCTGCCCTATTCCTGCCGTTAGGGGAGATAAGAAGAACAGCTTTATCTTAATGACGGTTCGCTCAGAAGGACAGTTCAACACTGTGGTTTATGAGACGAACGACCGATATCGTGGGGTCACATCCCGGAATGTCGTTTTAATGAGCGAAGAAGATATAAAAAAGATCGGATTGAGCGAGGGCGACTCGGTAACAGTAAAAAATGATACAGGGATTATGAGCGGGCAAAAATTACTGGCTTATCCCATCAAACCGGGAAACATCATGATGTATTATCCTGAAAGCAACATTCTGGTGCCGCGCCAATCTGATCCACAATCGAAAACTCCTTCTTTCAAATCTATCGAAGTATTTCTGGAAAAACAGTTATGAAATCAGACCGCACTTTTCATTCCCAAGGCAATTTGTTGTTGGCACTTTTATTTTCGGCTCTTTTTTTTATGGCACCGGAAATATCTGCAGCTGGAAACTCCAGACCCTTTGTGAAAAAAATCCGGGTTGTTGGAAATACCCTCATCGACTCTTATGATGTGGATAACTATCTTGATTTGGGAAATGGACTCAACATGACTCCGGAAATCATGGACCTGGCTGTAAGCGAACTAAAAGCCAACTATAATTATCATGGGTATCCCTCTATTGGTGCCTATTCTATCCTTAGAATTAAAAACGGGGTCATGACCATAAAGGTTGATGAAGGAAATGAACATCGCTGGGGCAAACCCCGAGCTGAAAGGGCTGTGCTAAAGCGGGCTTTTCTCCACGACATAACCCTCACCGAATCCAAAAAACAGGAAATCGTGGAAACCTTGCTGAAAGGCTACCAGAAGCAAAAGAAAATTGAAGATATTGTGGTGGGGTTCCTTGTAGGAAAACAAAGAGACCGTATAGAGGAAATTCAGTCGCAAGAGAAAGCGGTGATGCGGGAAAATATCGCTGCCAAAGTCAAAGAGTTTCAGACGATAAATAAAAATCTGGAAGACCATGAAATCCGCAGAGTTGCGAAAATGAGGGATCGGATAGTCTCAGCCGGACTTAAAAAAATTGATGACTCGGCTGAGGGACGCGCGAAAATGATTTCTAACGAATACACCGATTTGGATGAGTTTTTGGATAACCTAATGTTTGAAGAAATGCTGAAGCCTGGACTTTAGTCCTTTTTCAGCTTAACGCAGAGAGAAACCCATGGAACTGGGCTTTTTTCTTGGCATCTCCGCTCTTATAAATCGCAATCACCTTTTCTACCACCCCTTTTAATTTTCTATCCTGCATCATAAACATAAAGTCTTCATAAAGATCGGACTGTTCTGTCGACTTGTCAATTCCAGGAACCAACTTCCTGTTTACCGGACCGCGACCATTTAACAGCCAATAAATATTTAGATCCGTGTAGATGGATAAGTTCGCCAAGGTGGTCGCCGAAGGCAAAGACTTGTCGTTTTCCAAATCAGAAAGCGAACCCTGTGAAACCTTGATCAAGTGAGATAGTTCCATCAGCTTTAAGGGGATGGACTTTCTCCATGCTCTCAATCGTTTTCCGGTGGTTTTCTGATTTTCGATTTGACTATTCATTCAAACAATCCCCCATAAAGATGATCCCGCCTGGTTGAAAGATCGTAAAGCGATATCGGTTCGCATTAACAACCTAGGATCATCATAGGGATATTGTGTTAACGAAAAATCAAGAAGATGTTACAGTCCCGTCACTTTTATTTACGAAATTGTTACGGTGAAGGGTAAGTCAAGGAGGGACTTAAGGCAGGGAAAATCAACCGCCAAGCTGGAGATGGCTTAACGGCAGCAGCGGCGATCAGTCACACTTTTCAAAGCGATAGCCTACACCGCGAACGGTTTTGATGTACTTTCCCGCTTTTTTTAATTTGGAACGTAACCTCTGGATATGTGTGTCAATGGTTCGGGAAAATACCCCATCGCTGTATTCCCAGATTTGCTCCAGAAGAAAATCCCGGGTTTTTATTCTGCCCGGATTTTGAATCAGGTAAGAGAGTAGTTTAAACTCCGTCAACGTTAACTCGACCACTTCCCCCTCAACCTTGACCTCATGCCTGCCCAAGTCAATGGATAACGGCCCAACCTCAATATGCTCAGAAACCCCGGGATTATCCTGGAAATGAAAAATGCGTTTTAGCAAGCCCTTGACCCTCAGTATTAATTCCCTGGGATTATAAGGTTTGGTCACATAATCGTCGGCACCAAACTCCAAACCCAAAATCCGATCCACTTCATCATCCCGGGCAGTAAGCATGATAATCGCGAGGTCGCGAGTTTTATCATCGGATCGGAGGGCCTTGCAAACATCCATTCCATTCATCTTGGGCATGTTCACATCCAGAATTAAGAGATCCGGCAAACTGGCCCTTATTTTTTCGAGAGCCACCTCACCATCAGGAGCCGTATCTATCTGGTAGCCTTCTTTGCCGAGTTTTAATTCCAAGGCCGCTAGAAGCTCTTCATCATCATCGACCAAAAGGATTCGGTGAGTCATCTATTACCTGAGCTCAAAAGTTTAGCCATTTCTACAAATTGCCATCCATCAAGCTCTTCGACCGGAAAAATTCCATACAGTCCTCAACGATCCAATCAATGCATGACAAAAGGCCATGGTCAGAATCCAGTTCTTTTAACTGGCACCCGGGGCGCGATCTGGCGAAATCTCTGGACTCCTGAATATCGACCGTTTCATCATGCAGTCCATGAACTAAACGAGTTGGGATATCGCAGGTTAGTGGCAGGGAGTCCCAGTACATCGCATCACGAAATAAATTAGTATTTAGATCGACCTCGGCATTGTAACTATAATGAAAGACCCGGATCAAGTCCTGAATTGATTCAAGGCGATTCTTATCCCAGCCCATGTTTTCCATCCAACGATTGAGAAAATTAAAACCGGGAGCCATCAGGTAAAGGGCCTTTATTTCTTTTCGGGTTTCTGAAGTCAGTGCCGCGGTATAAGCCCCCATGCTACTGCCTATCAAGCCAAAGCGCGAGCCGGGTTTCTTATCAATAATACTTTGAATCAGTGTAATCTGCTTTGTCAGGGTCAAGTTTTCAAAATCACCCTGTTGCAGGTCTGGAATCGTGAGAGGCAGCCGGGCTCTTTCGAAACGATCTTTGAATATGCAGGCTTTTTGAGAACCTGGTCCCGAAGCAAATCCGTGCAGATAAATGAATTCTGTCATCACACAATAGCCTTGCTGTCATCTCCCTTTTCCAGGGACTCAACGTTTTCACGCATTTTCCACAAAAGAACCAGCCCCGGTATCGCGGCTAAAAATGTTACCAGAAAAAACAGGAGCCAGCCAAACTCATCCACCAGAACACCCGATACAGGTCCGACAAACACCCGCCCCAGGGAGGCTAGCGCCGACAACAGGGCGAATTGCGTTGCGGTAAAATTATGGTTACACAACGCCATCAGGAATGCTACGAAAGCCGCGGTTCCCATCCCACCCGCCAGGTTTTCAAAAGCGATAGTGAAAACCAACATGGCATAACTCTTCCCAACTATGGACAAAATCATGAATGACAAATTAGAGACAGCCTGCAAAACTCCAAAAAGTAAAAGAGAACGATAAAGACCCAGGCGGGTCATGAGAGCACCGCCAAACAAAGCTCCCACTATCGTTGCCGCAAGCCCCATACCTTTGTTGATAGCCCCCACTTCTCCCACAGAAAATCCTACACCACGAATTAAAAAGCTTGTAGTCAAGCTGCCCGCAAAAGCATCTCCCAGTTTATAGAGAACGATCAGAGCCAGCATCATCCAAGCGCCATCCCTGGAGAAGAATTCGACCAAAGGCCCGCTAACCGCCTCCCTCATTGACCTCGGTGGAGTCCCTGGGTCTTCAGGCTCAGGGCCCAGCCAGACTGCCGTCATGCCCACAACCATCAGTCCGGCCATAATCATATAGGTTGAACGCCATCCTAAAACTTCTGACAGGATCAAAGCCAGTGCTCCAGAAACAAGCATAGCAATTCGGTACCCGGTTACCGAAACCGCCGCCCCCAACCCCCGCTCCTTCTCCCTCAGTACTTCTGTCCGGTAAGCATCAACAACAATATCCTGGGAAGACGAAGCAAAAGCCAAACCGAAAGCAAGAAAAGCAAGGACCCAGGGTGCCTTGACAGGAGACGCCAAGCTCATAGCAAAAATCAAGATAAGCAATAAGGCTTGAAATACCAAAATCCAGCCACGTCTTCGCCCAAATAAAGGAACCGTAAATCGGTCAAGCAAGGGAGACCAGAGAAACTTCAAGGTATACGGCAAACCCACCAAAGTGAACAGGCCAATGGTCTTGATATCGACCCCTTCCACCGTCAACCAGGCCTGCAAGGTACCCCCAGATAATGCCAAGGGTAGGCCCGAGGAAAACCCCAAAAACAAAACAGCCGCAACCCTGCGATTTAAAATAGAATCCATAATTATCTATGCATAGCAACTACTTAACAATATACCCCTAACAAATAACATCAAATCTGAGCCGGACTGCATCTTTACGCCTCAAACACCTTATATCACTAACACCAGGGAGTTTCAGGTATTTTACTTAGGAGCAAGAGCTGATTTTGCCAGTATGGGCAATTGACATCTGGTAACATCATTCAATAAAATTAACTTACAGGAGTATGATTTCAACTCAGCGCAATACCTACAAATTCTTGTTTTTATATAACCTTTTATAGCTTTTTTACCGATATGCAGAGGAACCAAGAGGCTAATTTATGAAAAATATGGAATCCCTGCAATTGCTCAAAGAGCAACTCAAGATAAAGGCGGTCGAGTTGCGCAAGGCCACTGAAGAAAACGGGAAACACAAAAAAAAAATCAAAGATCTGATCACCTTTAATCAAGGTGAGGTGGAAAACCTCAAAAAGGTTGTCAAACAATCCGAGGAAGCCGTTGCCGCGGCAAAAAGCGAGACTGAGGCCACCCGTCTTGCAAAGAATGTCGGATTAGCAGCAGGTCAAAAGGAAAAGAAAGAAGAGGAAGCGGAGGTCGAGGCGCGCATAGAGGCCAAAATGGATGCAAAGATGAAGGGAAGAGTGACCAAGCTTTCTACCCAGATCGAACTTCTCCGGGAGCGCACTGAGAAAGAAAAAGGGACCAATAAAAAGTTTTCACGGGAACGGGACGTTTTGATGAAGGAGTTAAAACGCCTTCGACAGGACACCGGAACTAGCGACAACCTGAAAAAGAAGATTGAAGAGCTTAAGGGCGAATTGGTCAAAGCTAAAAAGACTTCTATGTCATCGGGCGCCGTCACAGAAGATATTGTGAAAGAAAAAGACACGCTCATCAAAAAATATGAAGATATGCTTTATGGCGGTATGGATGCAGGTGAAGACGGCATGCTGCCCTCTGAAATCATTCAGGAATTGAAGGAGGAAGTCGAGGATCTGGAAAAAGATCGCCGCAAAATGGTCGTTGAGATGGAAATGCTCAAAGAAGATAATGCCGAGATGGATATGAAAATCACTCTGATGGAGGACGAAAAAGGTCGTGGGGCGAAGGGGGGCGGTGATAGCGGTGATTTCCGCCCTGTTGAAGGCCGTTCAGCGCAGACGTCGGAATTCTCTGGAGGTCTCGAAAATTTCCTCATAACTTATTCTGACATGATCACGCTTATTCTGGTGGTCTTCGTTTTGATGTACAGCGTTTCCAAACTGGACGAAAACAGGTTTGCCGAGGCACTCTCATCATTCCAGACAAAAAGAATGCGTATCGAAAGCGTAAACGTCCGTCTAAGCAAGGCGGAAATGAAAATGCTGGAGCGAGTAAGAGAATTGGTTAAAGACAATGTAGACGCGGAAAGTCTTGCAAGAAGTGATACGCGAACCATCCTCCATCGCTTGCCGACCTCAGATCTTTTCGATCCAGGAGAAGCCTTCTTCAGTCAAGGCGCGGAAGACCTAATCATTTCCACTATCGAGGAAGACATGAAGGAAGGTGTCAAGCAGGTAATGATTGATGGTCACACCGATAACGTTCCCATGCAGAGCGCCAAGTATCCTTCTAACTGGGAACTTTCGGCCGCCAGAGCTTCAAAAGTAGCCCGATTTATTATAGAAAAAATGCGGTTCCCCCCTGAACGAATTGTCGTAACAGGTTATGGGGAATTCCGCCCTCTTAAAGACAACGTCAACGACGATAACCGTGCCGCCAACCGGCGGGTCGAAATTAAAATATTGAAGGCACTTGAAGTTGCTAAAGATGAAGCCAAACAATCAAAGACAACGACTACGGGAGCTAAAAAAGATGGCGTGAGTTCTATACCTTAAGCTTGAAAAAATAGGAGGAATAGCCATTGGCGGCAACAGGAAGCCAATATTTATTGAGGAAGTTTTTTAGCAGTTTTTAGAGTAAAATTACTAATAAATCATAAAACCAACGATACTTAGTTATGGAATCAGCAGAAACAACTGCCAACGACCCAACGGAACCTGAAAACTCTGTGCCAGAGAGCCCTGTTTTAGAAGAGCTCCCTGTGGAAAAGCCCCTCCCACAACCCTCGGAAGAGGCCATTAAAAGGGCTCGAAAAGTACTCATTAAGTCGGATGAGGAAATGCTTTTTTCTAACCGGCAAGACTTTTTAAGATTTAATCGCTTTAAAATAGATCGAAACCTGATCACCCTTTCTGAAATTGACCGCCTAATTTTTCTGGTTGTCCCACGCTTGCTTCACGTACACCAAGAGGGCTTGCCCGGCTATTTTGAGGGCGATCCGCCCTGCGGCATCCATAACTTCAGACTCGACAAGGAAGCCCAGATTGCTGCCGAAAAATTGTTTCCGGACATCATCATCCGCAGGAATCCGGATCTGAATCCAGTCATCCACACCGCGCTACTCATGGGCAGTGTCGGTTCTATTGCCCAGACCGTAAAGTCCGATCTTGACTATACCCTGCTGGTGGACAAAAATGATTTCACCGAAGAAAGCATGAAGCTGTTCCAGAAAAAACTGAACTTGATAGAGACATGGACCTGGGACAATTACAAATTGGAAACCCATTTTTTCATCAATGATTATGAAGAAGTTAAAAATAATATCTTTGGTGAAAGTGACAGTGAAAGCACAGGGTCCGCACTGGCAAAACTCCTGAAAGAGGAAATGTATCGAACCATGATCATTGTCACCGGGAAAGTCCCCTTCTGGCTCATTTCCCCGGTGGATTGCGATGACGACCGCTATTACGAGTTGTATGAAAAGCTGACGTCGGGAAAAACCCTGCTCAGAAAAGAAGAATTCATCGACATGGGCAATGTTGATGATATCTCCGACGGAGAATTTTTTGGTGGGTCGATATGGGCTCTGATCAAATCTTTCAAATCTCCTTTTAAGACACTCATGAAAATGGGGGTCTTGGAAGAATATATGTTTGGCGACACCAAATCGAATCTACTATGCCATCAAATTAAAGATAAATACTTTGATGATGTCCCCTATCTTGATATAGACCCCTATCTCGGAATGTTTGAGCGGGTACAAAAGTTTTTTACTGAATCAAAGGGAGAGGAAGAAGTAGATGCACTGAGACACGCATTCTATTTAAAGGTGGGCACGCAAGTCACTGTCGAGGAGTATGAAAAGGGCTCGGATAGTTGGCGAAAAAGCACCCTGATTAAAATGCTGAAGGAATGGGGTTGGAGCCCGGAAAAAATTGATCGGCTGAATCAGTACTCCAGCTGGCAGATGATGCACAAGGTAGACTTGGGAAACCGCATCAATAAAATTTTGATGGCATCCTATAAAAATATTTCTGAAAAGAACAAGACCCTTGATCCCAGTGAAAGTTTGATCACTGAGAAAGACACCCATCTTTTGGGTAGAAAACTTTTCAGTTTTTACAGAGCCGCCCCCAATAAAGTCGATAACCTGGGTGCTTTGGTAGATGGTAAAACCGCTGAAAATGAACTCACTTTCATTTTGGAACAAAAAAGTAGAACTGATAAACCAGAGTGGTTCCTGGTCCGAGGCAAGACCCGAGCTTATCTGGAGCAAATTGACAAGGATAATATCATCAGGAAATCGGCAACCCTGCCATTTCTTTTGGCATTTACCGTTTTCAATAATCTCTATAGCGAAAACACCCAGGTTTTGTTGAGAGCCGAGGGAGAAGCCATCAAGGAAAATGACCTGATTTCTCTACTCAAAATACTCAAAGACTTCATCGAGTCCGTCAACATCGCGGCACTCTCAAATGAAGATCTGTTGGGCGATGCTAAAATCACCCAATTATTTTTACTACTGGACTTTGGCAACCCCCCACCACCAGAAATCACTATGGGGAATATAAATGATTGCAAAAATAACGATGAATTGAATCAATTTATCAATAAACGAATCGAGCGGGCAAGAATCGTCACAACTATTTATTTGACCTCATGGGGTGAACTTTTCTGCAAAACCTATGCGGGGCTGAATTGTATGCCCCGATGTATCACCGACCTGAGCCCCCAACTGAGCCCGGAAAGGGTTGAAAAATTGGATTTTCTTAAGGTTTACATCCCCAGCGGCCGAAAAGAAATATTACAGATACCTTGGCTGAATAATTATATCGTGCGCTCATTAAAAATTAGAGCCACGGCTCACATGGAAAAAGCCGCCAGTTGACACTAAGGCTTTTTACCTCTGTCTAATTTAGTTCTATGGCCACAGCAGCTCAGGAAGCACAAGGTACCGCCGCAGACGTAGCTCAAGAGGGGCGTCAGGAAACAGGGATCGATACCGGTACCCTGATGGGAGTCCTTTCAGGGGTATTTCTCATTACCGTGGCGATTATTCGCGGTGGGGATGCCGGAGTTTTCATTAATATCAACAGTGCTTTAATCGTGTTTGGGGGTGCAATAGCCACCGCTTTTATCGCGTTTCCTGCAAAAAAGATAACCACACTGATGCCGGTTTTATACAACGCCTTTAAACCTGGCGTTTACGAACCAGAAGACTATGTCGATGACATTATGAGGCTGGCCTCAAAGTATCGCTCCGGGGGTATGAAACAACTGGAGAATGAAGAAAGTAAAGTTGACAACCGATTCCTGAGAGGTGGAATCGCCATGATTGTGGATGGTTACAACGCCAAAGAGATTCACGAACTTATGGAAAGAGAAATGAACGCCATGCTCGACAGGCACAACTCCGGACAAAAGGTTTTGCGCTTTATGTCCGTTCAGGCCCCCGTATTCGGAATGGCCGGCACCCTGATCGGTCTGGTGCAGATGTTAATGCATATCGACGATCCTTCAACCATTGGCCCTGCCCTGGCTACTGCGTTGATCACTACGTTTTATGGCCTCATGCTGGCCAATCTCGCTCTCACTCCCCTTGCGGCAAAATTGAGTATGAGAACAGATATGGAAGGTGTTTTGGGCAGAGCCATTCGAGTGGGAATAATTGGAATTCATGACAGGGTTAATCCGCAAAAAATTCAGCGGAACATGAACGCACTCCTGCCACCATCGCAACAGAGGGAATAAAACTAAATGTCAAACGTTGATGAGATGATTGCATTAGTCATGAGAGAGCCCAAGCAGGATGGGGGCGATTTCAGCGGCTTTGATTTAAAAGGTGTGAGCCTCAATGGCGCCAGTTTTGTTTTTGCCACTCTGGTTGGGGCGATCATGGACGACTCCCAACTGCGCGAGATCGACTTTTCCCAAGCTTCCCTGGAAAAGTCTTCCCTGAAAAACGCAAAGATCAAGAGTGCGAACTTTACCGGATCAAATCTCGAAGAAGTCAGCTTTGAAGGTGCGACTCTGATAGATTGCAATTTCAAAAACACCAATCTGTCGGGCTGTGATTTCTCTCAGGCCACAATAACCGACTGCGATTTTCAGGGGGCAAACCTAGGTCACTCCAGCTTTTATTCTACCAACATAGAGGGTAGCAACTTTGGATTTGCCAGAATGATGTACGCTTTTATGAAGCAAGTCGTCATAAAAAAATCCAGGCTAGGTGGCATCAATGCCAGAGGCTCAGACTTCAGCTTTTCCAAACTGACTGAAGTGGACTTAAAAGGTTCCATTCTGAAATACGCGGATCTTAATTCCTGCACCTTCAAGGAAGTCAATTTGACCAGCGCAAACCTGATTGGCGTGGAGTTGAAAGACGCTCAATGCGCAGGGATCATTTGGGAAGAAGCCAACCTCGAAGGGTCCGATCTTACTTACGCTAATATGGAAGGGGCCAATCTCAAAAATGCTTTTCTCCTGGAAGCTAATTTACACGGCACCAATTTCACCAACGCCAATCTTTCAGACGCCTATCTGGTAGATGCCAACATCGCAAAAGCCATCACCAAGGGCGCTAACCTAGATAACACCATACTGGCCTGAACCTATCCGTCCTAAGTTTTATTTCAAAGATTATTTCTTTTCAGGGATGATTTCTGACGCACAGCGGAATCCGACATTCTCAAAAAAATCATTCGGGTTGGCCTCGGTGCGAGTGAACGCATAGCGGTAGGCTTCCAAAAAATAGTGCCCGGCTTTCTGAAACCCGTTACCCCTTAAAACTTTCAGCTCTCTGCCAAACTTGGAGTTCGATTTGGAATTCCCCGGGTAAGGAAGATACCAGTCCTGAGTCCATTCCATAACATTACCCGACAAACCATAAATCCCATACGGGCTAACATCTTCTGGATAGGCGGTGACCGAAGCTGTTTTGCGGTCTCCATCAATGCCCGAGTTGGCCTTGCCCTTAACGAACTCCTTACCCCATGGATACGGCAGGCCATTTGGACCCCGTGCTGCTTTCTCCCATTGCTCTTCGGTCGGCAACTGTTTGCCTGCCCACATGCAATAGGACCAACCCTCCCACCAAGTGACCTGAGTGACGGGGTGCGAAACCTGCTCCTCAGGAAAAACCCCGTCCACCCAATGGGCAGGTCGATCCGTGAACTGGGTAGCGTTCAAAAATTTTTGATATTCTGCATTGGTCACTTCATAACGGTCCATATAAAACGAACCGAGAAATAGTTTTCTCTCCGGGTGTTGGTCGAGATAAAGAGGTTTGACCGCACCAATTTTTTTTTGCGTACCCTCCGTATCAACCTTGTCCGTTCCCATGATGAATTCACCCGAAGGCACTAGAACCATTTCTTTCTGATCTCTCTCGGAAACCCTTATCGGAGACAAACTATCTTGTTCTTTTTCGCAATCGCAGAACTCACATCCCGAAAGAAAAAACAAAAGCAATATAAAAGCAGCTGGGGTATAGTAACCGAACCGAAAAAATCTCACCATACAACCTCTCAAGGTTATGAATAAAACGAGAACCATTATATTCATTTTCATCGTGTGTGCGAGCTTTATCCCGGCAAGCATCACCAGCGCTTTCAGTGTATCTGATAAAACTTCAGGGGAACCCTACCCTCATATCCTGAAAACACAAACTTTCTCCCTCAACACCAGAAATATTAAAGCGCTGACCTCTCAGGGCCGGCAT
This sequence comes from uncultured Nitrospina sp., assembly GCA_937891765.1. GTDB lineage: Bacteria > Nitrospinota > Nitrospinia > Nitrospinales > VA-1 > LS-NOB. The sequence goes on along the minus strand of CALAGQ010000006.1, from coordinate 23,196 downwards.
CTCTGGATGGGAACCGGATTAGGAGTCATCCGCTATGACACAGGCAGTAGCGAGGACTATGAAGTCTATGACAATCAAAACCATTTGCTCAGCAATGGGATCTTCGCGATTAATTTTGATTCCGAAAACCGGGCGTGGATAGGAACCTACGGCGGCGGACTCAGCCATTTTGATGGCAACCAATGGAAGAATTACAACACCCCCCAAGGGTTGAACGATGCCTTTGTCTACGATATCGAATTCGATAAAAAATCTTTATGGCTGGCAACCTGGAGCGGCGTGAACAAGGTCACCGGTGACCCCGCATCAAGAAAAAACTGGCAAAGTTTTACGGTGGAGAATACCGAGGGTGGGTTGATCGACAACTGGGTGTATGCCATCGAAATTGAACCGTCGGGAAAAGTCTGGTTCGGCACAGAAACCGGTATATCTTCCTTGCATAACGGCAAATGGAAAGCCCTCAATCACAAGAACGGACTAGGCGCCCCCTACGAACAGGTGCAGCAGGAAAACCAGGGCACAATGTCGCTCTTCCAAGGCCAGCACCACTCCGCCCAGGCATCACCCTCTATTCCTAACCTGCAAACCTCCGAATATCGGCCCAACTATGTGGTCTCCATGTTGCTGGACAAGAAAAACCGCTTGTGGATAGGAACCTGGGGAGGAGGCTTGAGCCTGTTGGATACCCGAACCCTGACGTTTCGCAACTTCACCGTGAAGGATGGACTGCCGGGCAACTTCATCCTCTCTCTGGAAGCAGATGGGTCAGATGGGCTGTGGATCGGTACCAATGACGGGTTGAGCCGTTTTGACGGAAAAACCTTTCAAAATTTTTCAGCTCTCAATGGATTAAAATCAAAATTTATTTTCAGCATTGAAGCAACCCCCGACCATTCCCTATGGGTAGGCGGCAATCGTTCGCTAACCAGAATGATTCTAAATCCCGAAACTGGAATCCCGCTGAATATCAACTAAAAATCTTCGTCGTCAGGATCATCCTCCACAAAGGCTTCGTCCACTTGGGCCTGCTCGGCCTCATCGACCAGCGCTTTGATTTGTTCATATCCCGTTGCCAGCTTCTGAATATTGACCAATAAGGTTATCAATTCCGCATCCGGGCAATCGCGTATCCCTGCAACAAGGGCACCCCGCTCATCCGCATCATATTTCTTATCCCATTTTTCAAAAACGCTGAGGATCTTGTTCTTACAATGAATCAAATCATAAAAAAAGCTTTGAATTTCTATTTTCGGCATGACATTCCTGAATTAAATAATTGAACTGAGTTATCTATTGAGAACAGGTCTTCGCACAAAGGACGATGGGAAGGGCCCACTAACTTAAAAACGGTTCCGCTTTTTTATTTACACATTTAGTAATCCTGATACTATGGCTTGGTCAACCTGCCTGCCCTTGGGTAGTTATTAAAATATACTATCTGTAATTAATTCCAAACTATTTTTTAGAGACTCATGTCAGACGAAGATCGATTTAAAGACAACGAAAATGGCACCTTGACCGACACCAAGTATAACTTGACCTGGACCAAGGAGGACAGCTATCAAATGCGCAACAAATGGTGCTCCTGGAAAGGCGCCAACAATTATATAACCTGGCTCAATGAGCAAAAATTTGCGGGCTTTGATGACTGGAGACTGCCCAAAAGCCAGGAATGCAGAAACCTGTACGACCATGAATGCAAAAATACCGACTTCAATGGAGACATTGTTCATCTCGACTATAAATTTCCTGAAGGTTGCGGATCCACCTACTGGTGCCAAGACGAACAAGGAACCAATGCCATGGCCTACAATTTCTACAGTGACCGGGCTTATCTGGTGAGAAAAAAGGCCAAAGATGAAGAAAGCATGTGTTGCCGGGCTATCCGCACTTCCGGGCCAGCGGTGAAAAAAAGCGGTCGCTTATCCAACACGGGACGGTCAAGAAGAGAGGCTTAACGCCGTTCGCCCTGACCCCATTTACTGATTAGCAATCCGAAATTTGATACCGGTACTTCATGGCACACCATCGCGTGACTCGCGCTGAAATTGATCTGCATGCCTTTCGGCACAATTTTCAGAACCTGAGAAACTATCTCTCCCCTCAAACCCAGATCATGGCGGTTGTCAAAGCCGATGCCTACGGTCATGGCGCCGTGCCTTGTGCGCAGATAGCCGTTGACTGTGGCGCGAACTATCTCGGGGCCGGGGTGATTGAAGAAGGTATCGAGTTCAGGGAAAGTGGCCTCGTCGATACCCCTATCCTGATACTTGGCAGCATCTTTCCCGATGAGGCAGAAGATTTAGTCCGCCACAACCTTGCCACCATACTTTGCACCCTGCCCCTGGCCCAGACTCTTTCAAAGGAAGCGGTAAAGCAAAATAAAACGGTATCGGTTCATATTAAGGTGGATACTGGAATGAACCGACTTGGAGTCTCTCCAAAAAATTTGCCCACACTTCTGGATCAAATTCGCGACTTACCGAATCTGAAAATTGAAGGTGTCTCCACCCATTTTTCCTCCGCCGATGATGAAGACATTTCCATCACTCAGGCACAACTCGAAAAATTTCAAACCTCCCTTGCCATTCTGCAAAAACAAGGTGTGTCCGTACCAATATCCCATTGCGCCAACACCTCCGCCCTGTTCAAGTTTCCTGAAAGCCATTTCAATATGGTCAGGCCGGGCCTCATCCTTTACGGCACTCTGCCCTCACCGTCCTTGCAGACGGTGCTCGACCAGAAAAAAAACCTGACTCCGTTTCAGCCCGTCATGCAGTGGAAAAGCCAGATCATTCTGGTCAAAGCCATTTCCAAGGGCCAGCCAGTCAGCTATTCAGGAAGTTTCACAACTCAAAGAGACAGTCTCATCGCCACCCTGCCCATCGGTTATGCTGACGGACTCCACCGCAACCTGTCTAACAAAATGGAAGTTCTCATTCGAGGAAAGCGCGTGCCTCAAATCGGAAATATCTGCATGGATATGACTCTTATCGATGTCACCGGAATTGCGGATGTGCAGGCTGGGGATGAAGTCGTCCTGTTCGGCAAACAGGAAGACCAGATGATATCGGTGGAGGAGATGGCGACGAAGGGGGGAACTATTCCCTACGAAATTCTCTGCAATGTCGGCAAGCGGGTGCCACGGGTTTATCTCAATGGATAATCAGTCCATTTTTAATTCGGATAGATTTTTCACACCATTAGACGAACAATATCGGCGGATTCCTTCAATCACGTGAAGGGTCGAAGCCGGGTCTATAAAGTTGGCGGTTCCTATTTGCACCGCTTTGGCCCCTGCCAATAAAAACTCCACCGCATCTTCACCGCTCGTTATTCCCCCGATTCCAATAACAGGAATTTTAACCGCCCGCACAGTCTGATACACCAAGTTCAAGGCAAGCGGTTTAATGGCAGGCCCCGAAAGCCCTCCGGTTCTATTGGCAAGGTGGGGCTTTCTGGTTTTCAAATCTATCGACATCCCCACAAACGTATTGCACACCGACAAGGCATCGGCTCCGGCATTTTCTGCGGCCTTGGCCAGCAAGGTGATATCTGTAACGTTAGGAGATAGTTTGACAATCAAAAACTTTCCCGTCACTTTTCTAACTGATGCAACCACTTCCGCCAAAACTTCCGGATCGGAACTGAATTGCAAGCCGCCCTTTTCCACATTGGGACAGGAAACATTCATCTCCAGAGCATCCAACCGTTCCACACCCGACAAAGCCCGGGCCATTTCTACGTACTCCTGGCTGGTATCGCCAAAAAAATTAACGATGATACGAGTGTTCAAGTTTTCCAGTTGCGGGAGCTTCTCGGATAAGAAAGCCTCCAGTCCGATGTTCTCCAATCCGATAGCGTTGAGCATGCCTGACGCGGTTTCAATCACCCTCGGTACGGGGTTGCCAGTTTTCGGCTGCAAAGAAAGCCCCTTGGTGGAAAACCCACCCAGAGCATTCAAATCCACGAGCGCACGGTACTCCAAACCATAACCAAAGGTTCCAGAAGCCGCAATGACTGGGTTATTCAAACACAAACTGCCTAAATCGACCGACAGATCCATAGCGGACTCTTCCTTATCTTATTGACAATTAAGGACTTATCAGATATATTTTTCAATATATAAGGTGAACAGGGTTAAACATCCCCTGTTTTTTATATCCTAACATTCACAACTGAAGTTGTCCCCAATAATTGAAACAACAATATTTTTAATTTCTAAAAAACCATTTTACAGGGGCCCCGATCATGCTGGAAATTAAAGAACAGGGAACATTGCCTTTCGAAGAGAGCACTCAACCTCTCGAAGAAATCAGCAAATATCATAAACGAATTGACGACCTCATTGAAGACGCCGAAATTGAAGCAGAAATGGAAGCGGAAAAAAAGATACGGTCAAAAAATTCGCGCATGTTTTCTATTTCAATGATCGGCATCGGATTGTTAGGTCTGGTTTATTTCCAAGTCAATCACCAAACCACTGCTACTCCAGTCAAGCCGGCAGAAGAGACCCAGATAAAAAAACCTGAGACCGCAGAAGAAAGTCTAGCCAGGCAGGTTCCCGTAGTAGAAGATGGATCAAGCGCCTCTAATATACCGATCGCACAATCTTCAGGTCCGGCACAGCCGATAGTGGAAAGCAACCCATTCATCACCCCACCAAAAATCAAAAGCACCAAACCAAAAACCAAAAGCACCAAAACAGAAAGCACCAAGCCAAAATCCAAAAACACCAAGGCTCCGGCAAAGATCAAGCAAGTAAAAAAATCGTCACAGGTGAAAAAAGTAGATTCAAACGCTAAATCGAAGTCCAGCTCCAAAAAAGCGACCTCGGCAACAAAAAGTAAAAGTTCAAGATTCTATATTCAGGCGGGTGCCTTCAGTATCAGAAAAAATGCCAAATTTCTGTCAAATCAACTTACGGCCAAAGGTTTTTCACCCTCTATTCATACGCTCTCGCAAAAATCAAACCGCCATGTCGTAACAGTTGGAAACTTTGCCAATAAAAAATCCGGGGACGATACATTAAGAGAGCTGACCCGCAATGGGTTCAACGCGTCCTATTATAAAAATCCCAAAAACTCCTTTAGCCTTAAAATCGGTCAATTCAATAGCCTTAAAGATGCTCAGAAAGAGCAAGACCGTCTTAGCGTAAAGGGCTTTTTGTCTGAATCGCACAAGGCTGATGTACCTGTTGAAACCTATATGGTGCAACTGGGAGTTTTCCCCAACCGCGAAAAGGCTCTCCTCACCAAGGAAAAACTAGCCCGGGCAGGATTCCCAAAAACATTCCTCCGCTAGCCGGCCAGTGGCAAATAGGCGGTGACGATTACGCGACCGCCAAAGGCGTGGAGCTTGTTCTCTCCATGAAAGTGGGTCGCGCTGACAGGAACTATCTCGGCCTAAAGAGTCCTTGCCCAATTACCTCCCCTCTTATTCCCGTGATATGATGTCGCGCTATTTTCATTTTTCACCCGAGGCTTAGATTGCTTGACCTTATACAGATCATTGCCGGACTGGCGCTTTTATATTATGGGGGCAACCTTCTGGTAACAGGCAGTGTTCGCCTTGCCCGTTTCCTGAAGATCAGCCCCTTCATAATTGGCGCCACCGTCATCGCGTTCGGAACCTCCGCCCCTGAACTGGCTGTTGCCATTCTCGCCGCTCTAGAGGGCACACCGGAACTGGCTATGGGTAACGTCATCGGTAGCAATATTGCTAACATTGGCCTCGTTCTCGGTTTGACCGCTCTCATCAGCTCTATGTCCATCGCGCCGGATCGACTTAAACGGGAATCTCCCCCACTGATACTGGCCTCCCTTCTCATACTGGTTATTGCCTGGAACCTGGAAATCAACCGCTATGAAGGGATTTTCATGGTTTGTCTTTTGGGTGTTTACGTATGGCGATCCTTCAGCCACAAGGAGGATTTTGCAGAGGAACCGGAAGAGGAAGTTCATCTTTTTGCGGGGAGAGGTTCCACCTTTCAAGCATTACTGATCATCGCAGGACTAATGCTTTTGGTTGGAGGCGCAAAGTTTCTCGTCGCAGGTGGCGTGGGCATCGCCCGTAACTTGGGAATCAGCGAATGGTTCATAGGCATCACCATCGTCGCGGTAGGAACCAGCCTCCCCGAGATTGTTTCCTCCCTCATCGCCGCAAAGCGAGGCCATGGAGAAATGGCAATCGGGAATATCTTCGGAAGTAATATTTTCAATATCCTCATGGTTCTGGGCCTCACCGCAACCATTCATCCTTTGCATATCCAGGAACCCATCCAACCAGATTTGGTCATCGCCACCGCCATCACCGGATTCCTACTGGCACTGATAGTGTATGGGAACCACTCGTTGGGAAAACAAAAGGGAGTCCTTTTGCTTTTGGCTTATTTTGCGTATATCGGACTGAAAGCAACGGGAACTCTTTAAACTCTATCAGGCGGGGGGTGGCAGCTTTACATTCTTAAACTTCCACAATTGTTGTTTGTAGTAAGGGTCGTTGGGCATCCGATTAATGGCTTCCTGAATTTTTTCCACCGCCTTTTCCGGTTCTCCCCTGACATAAAGAATTTCTGAAAGTGTATCGATGTACTCGGGCCGGTTGGGGAAGGCTTTCAGAGTCTGGTTCGAAAGCTCAAAAGCCTTGGCAAGCTTGACACTTTTCTTTGCATACAACCAGGCAAGACGATTCATCGTCTCATAATTGCTATTGTCCAATTCAAAAGATTTTTCACAATGTCCGGTGGCAACCGTAAAATAACCTTTCTTCGTATAAACATTGCAGACCGAAAAAAAGATTTTAGGATTATTCACCTCGGTTCTGGAAACGGGAAGAAGTAACTCCAGCGCACTATCCAGTTCCTTTTGCTCAACCAGCGCCAGCACCAGCCCCATTATGAAATCCGAGTTTTGCGGCTCCAGATCCAAAGCTTTTTTGAATTCTTCCAGAGCCAAGTCCACCTGTTTTCGACCCAACAACACAATTCCCAATTCATAATGAGAAGGAGCGTGCCCGGCATCCAGGGCAATGGCATTGGACAACAAAGATTGAGCGCGGCCCCATTTCTTTTCACCGGAAACCAGTTTGCCCAATTGATAATGGCTCTGAGCATCCTTAGGGTCAAGCTTGATGGCCTTTTCCAGCGCTTCTTGGGCTTTTTTAATCTGGTTTTTGTCTGAGTAAATTTTTCCTAGCCGGGCCTGAACCACAGGGTTGCCGGAGTCAAGAGCTTCTGCGATTTTGTAGGTTTCAAGAGACTCCTCAAGCATCCCCTTGGTATAATACCAGTCAGCAATGCGGATTTGCGCAGGGAAATTTTGCGGGAACAAGTCTGCCGCTTTTTTGAAAGCCTTCACCGCCTCATCTTCCTTACCGCTTTGGAGAAGAAGCTGTCCTAAAGTTAAGTGCAAGCTGGGTTTATCATTTTCAAGCTTTACTGCCTCGGCAATCTCTGTAATAGCCTTGTCATATGCTTTTTCCTGAGAATAAAGCAGACTCAGTGCTTCATGGGCTTCAAAAGAATTCGCGTCCAACTCCACACTCATATTAAGAGCCTCACGAGCTTTGTCCAACTCCTTCTGCTCAAGGTATAAAATACCCATGTTATAAAAAACGGGACCACTCTCGGGGTTGATTTCCAACGCCTGCTTATAAGACTCCACCGCTTCCTTCAACTGTCCTTTGGAAGAATAAGTTTTTGCCTGCTTGATACGGTATTCCTCATTGGCGGGATTTAAATCGATGGATCTCTGGAACTGGGCCAGCGCATCGTTGTAGCGCTTGTCCTCAAAATAAATGTCCCCGAGCCCTGCATACACTTTGGACTCGACCCGGGAAACAGTCAGGGCTTTTTTAAAAATAGCCTCTGCGTCGGCATAACGCTTTTCAGCGACGAGTTTGTAGCCTTGTTCAACCAGAGGTTCCAGTTCATTACCCCCTCTAGGGTAAAGCCATGTCACCCCGGCAATCACCAGAATAACTGCCGCTATTCCGGCAGCCTTCTTCAATGGGAAAAATGATTTCTTGTCAGAGGCCTTCGGATCATTAGAAGCCTTCGAAACTTTCGCCGTTTTGGGAACAGGTCTTTCCAGCGTTTCCATTTCTTCCTTGACGGTTTTTGGAGCCTCATCGACCATCTTGCAACGGCCCTCGAAGTTCGAGCCTTCATCAACGACCAAATGGTAGGTGGATATATCCCCCGTCAACCGGCTGTCGTTCATAAGGGCGACCTTGTTCTCCGCAAACAGGTTTCCTTGAATAAAACCCATATTGGTCACATTATGGGTTTTAATATTGCCTAGGATCTTGCCCGACTTCCCCACAATAAAATGGCTGGAAGAATATATTTCGCCCTCAAAATCCCCATCAAAGTGAACAGCACCCTTCACCCACAGAGTGCCTTTGAGCCTGATTCCTTTTTCAAAGTAGGAGTCCATAAGCTTGCGAAAAAAGTCCGAAAAGTTTTAAAAATCTGGAATGTTTTGAATAGTACCAAATAATTGAATAAGTTACAAGCTAGTAACGCATGAGATATCTGTTTGCAACCTAGCCTGCATATTGCATGAGAGGTTCTAAATCACCCCAGCCCCCCTTCTGCGAAGGGGGGCTGGGGTGATTTGGTTTTTGCTTTGGAATATAGCGATGATATTTCAAAATGTTGAAAAATTGATTGATAACTGCTAGTTTAGGCCTTTTCACATTTTCCAGTTCAGCAGTTCCCAAAACTTTATCATTCTTATTTTTTCAAGGAGTATCATGTCCAGAAATGATGGCCGCGCCTTAAACGTATGCAGAAAAATCAAAGTCATAAAAAACTACACCATGCACCCGGCAGGCTCGGTTCTCATTCAGATGGGAGACACCAAAGTCATTTGTGCAGCCACGGTTGAGGAAAAAGTCCCTTCCTTTCTCAGAGGCAAGAACAGCGGTTGGGTGACGGCGGAATACTCCATGCTGCCCTCTTCCACCAATACCCGAAGTCCACGAGAAGCTTCACGCGGCAAACTGTCGGGAAGAACCCAGGAGATCCAGAGACTCATCGGGCGCTCACTGCGCACGGTCATCGACCTTAAGAAACTGGGTGAGCGCACCATCTGGCTCGACTGCGATGTCATTCAAGCCGATGGCGGAACCAGGTGCGCCTCCATCACAGGTGCCTTCATGGCAACAGTGCTGGCTTTGAAAAAATTGAAAAAGGAAAAGTTGATCGACGAACTGCCAATCAAAGACTACGTCGCCGCAATCAGTGTCGGCATCGTTGGCGATAAAAAAATGCTCGACCTGGATTACTCGGAAGATTCCACCGCAGAAGTCGACCTCAATATCGTCAAGACAGGGTCCGGCGGATACGTTGAAATTCAAGGAACCGCCGAACAAAAACCGTTCGACGACAAACAGTTAGACGGACTCCTCAAACTCGCCGATAAAGGCATCAAAGAACTCATCGCCCTGCAGAAAAAGACTGTCGGCTAACCGCTAGGCGCGGGGCCGACCGGCGAGTGGCGGTGTTTGGTGACACCGACTTTCGGGCAGGTTTCGGCGAGGGTGCAGGAGCCGCAAAATGGTGAGACGGGTTTGCAGATGTTTTGGCCGAAGGTCACCAGTAGATCGTTATAACCTTTCCAGTGCCGTCGAAGCAGTTTCTCCCGCAACACCATTTCGGTTTCGTCCGGGGATTTGGTTTTCACATACCCCCATCTATTGGAAATACGGTGAACATGGATATCCACACAAATTCCTAGTTTGCCATGCCCCAGAATCAGAGTCAGATTGGCAGTTTTGCGCCCTACCCCTTTTAGCTTCAAAAGTTCTTCCAGCTTATCGGGAACCTTCCCTGCATAATTGTCCACCAGGTCTTTACAAAGTTCTTTCAGCGATTGCGACTTGTTGCGGAAAAATGCCGCCGGATAAATGGCTTTTTCTATTTTTGCGTTGGAAAGTTTCATCAATTGGGCCGGATTTTTCGCCAGCTTGAACAAACGGGCCGAGGCGGGCTCGGTGACCTCATCCCGGGTGCGCAAGCTGATGATGCAACTGACCAGCACGGCAAAGGGATCGCTCTTCTGGCTGATGACGGTCACACTGGGGGTTCGACAACCTCGAACCGCCTTTTTGACCTTGACCAAAACCTCACTGATGGGGAATTCCATGACAGTTTTCCGCTATTTTTGCCCGCAAAAGCAATTCTTATTAGTAAAAAAGCGTTGATTTTGCTAGTATAAGTGGCTTAAAAAAACCCATCCCCCATAAGTGGTTAGGGTGAACCTTTAAACCCGGATTTCAAGAAAATGCAGCATACCATTTCTGTGTTAATGAACAACCGTTTCGGTGTTTTGTCTCGCGTGTCAGGTCTTTTCAGTAGTCGCGGATTCAATATAGAAAGTCTGAATGTCGCAGAAACTTCCGACCCTAGCGTTTCCCGCATGACCATCGTCACTATCGGTGACAATGCTAAAATCGAGCAGGTCACCAAACAGCTCAACAAACTGGTCGATGTTATCAAGGTCGTTGATCTGACGGAAGAAAGTTTTGTCGATCGGGAATTATTGTTGGTCAAGATGAATGCAGAGGTCCGAGTACGGGAAGAGATTCTCAGAATCGTAGATCTGTTTCGCGCCAAGGTTGTCGATGTAAGCCCCGGCACTTACACCATTGAGATCACCGGTGACGAAGGAAAAATAACCGGCTTTCTGGACTTATTGGCTCCATTAGGAATTCAGGAAATCGTCCGGTCTGGAAGAATTGCTATCAGTCGCGGAAGCAAATCGATCAATTAATTTTGTACAAAGATAAGGAGAACCATTTTGTCTAAGATTTTCTATAACAAAGACGCGGATATCAAAATCCTGAAGAAGAAAACCATTGCCATCATTGGTTACGGCAGCCAAGGACACGCCCATGCCAGAAACCTGCACGACAGTGGAATGAAAGTTGTCGTCGGCTTGAGAAAAGGCAGTGATTTCTGGAAAAGAGCCCAAAAGGATGGCCTGAACGTCATGACCGTTGCGGAAGCCACTAAGAAATCTGACATCATGATGATCCTTATTCCAGATGACAAACAAAAGGCCATGTATGAAAAAGATATCGAGCCTAACTTGAAAAAAGGCATGGCTCTGGCGTTTGGACATGGATTCAATATTCACTTTGGCCAGATTGTTCCGCCGAAAGATGTCGATGTTTTCATGGTCGCCCCAAAAGGTCCCGGTCATCTGGTCCGAAGAACTTTTGAGCAAGGTGCTGGTGTTCCCTGCCTGATGGCGATTCACCAGAACGTCACCAAAAATGCGAGAAAGATTGCCATGGCCTACGCCAAAGGCATTGGCGGCACCCGCGCAGGTGTCCTCGAAACTAATTTTAAGGAAGAGACCGAAACCGATTTGTTTGGCGAGCAGGCAGTTTTATGCGGCGGTGTCTCCGAATTGATCCGTGCCGGATACGACACTCTGGTCGATGCCGGATACAATCCTGACTTGGCTTACTTTGAATGTTTGCATGAGCTCAAACTGATTGTTGACCTTATTTATGAGGGTGGTATCGGCAATATGCGTTATTCCATCAGCACAACTGCTGCCTATGGCGACGTGACCCGCGGACCACGCATCATCACGCAGGAAACTCGTGCGGAAATGAGAAAGATTCTTGCCGAGATCCAAAGCGGAGCCTTCGCAAAAGAGTTTATTCTGGAAAACCTTGCCAACCGTCCGATGTTTAACGCACGACTGGCGCAGGATAAAGAACATCGTATCGAACAGGTCGGCGAAAAGCTCAGAAGCATGATGCCTTTCGTTGGCAAGAAGGCGCAGTAAAAATCTATGCGCATTCCCATTGCTAAAGAGGGGTACATGTTCATCCTTCCCCTCGCTGTTTTAACCGGTGTTTTCTGGGCTTTAACCTGGTGCTGGGCCGCCGGACTTTTTGGCGGACTGTTCCTATTCGTCACCTGGTTTTTTCGTGACCCGGAGAGGATCATTCCCGAAGACCCGAATGCTATCGTTTCACCGGGGGATGGTAGGATCGTTGAAATTGTGCCAGAAAGAGACCCCTTGCTTGAGGAAGACGGCTATACACGGATCAGTGTTTTCCTGAATGTCTTCAACGTTCATGTCAATCGGGTACCCATCGCCGGGAAAATTCAAGCCTACCGCTATAATAAAGGAAAATTTCTAAATGCGTCCAGCCACAAGGCTTCTATGGATAACGAACAAAGCGCTATCCTATTGAATAATGGTCATGTTACAATTTTAGTGAAGCAGATCGCCGGATTGATCGCCCGCAGAATTGTATGCTGGGCCAAAGAAGGCGATGAGTATCAACGTGGACAGCGCTACGGCCTGATCCGGTTCGGCTCACGCATGGATGTTTTTGTCCCCGACGGCACTGACATCAAAGTCAAAATTGGCGATATTGTCAGTGGAGGAAGCTCCGTCATTGGATATTTAAAATAGGAAACGCATGGAACCAAAAAAAGGCATTCATATCCTCCCGAGTTTGTTCACCACTGGGAATGTGTTCTGTGGGTTCTACGCCTTTGTCGCAGTATTGAACGAACAGTTTTATTATGCCGCCTGGGCCATTGCGGTAGGAATGATTTTTGACGGACTCGATGGCCGCATCGCCCGGCTGACTAAAACCACCAGTGCGTTCGGCGAGCAATACGATTCGTTGGCAGACATCATCACCTTTGGCATGGCCCCTGCCTTCCTCGCCTATTCCTGGGTATTAAAGCCATTTGGACGGTTGGGTTGGATGGCGGCTTTCTTGTTCCTGCTTTGCGCCGCGCTGAGACTGGCCCGGTTCAATGTGACCAAGCCCGAAATTCGTAGCGTACATTTCATCGGCCTGCCGAGTCCGGCAGCAGCGGTGGTGATAGCATCTATCGTTATTGCATTTGAAGACCTGTTTGCCACACGTATGAATCCATTCATCATGGTGATGGTGGTTTATAGCCTGGCGTTTCTCATGGTCAGTAATATTAAATACCCTGCCTTCAAACAATTTGAATTTAAAAAACGGGTGGTGTTTTCCCGTTTCCTGTTCGTGATTTTATTCATTTATGTTCTGGCAACCATACCGCGGGTGGCATTATTCATTCTTGGTATCAGCTACGCCGTCATCGGCCCGATTGGCTTACTGCTAACAAATAAAAAACTGGCAGCGGAGACTAATGAATCCCCTCCAGTAAATAATCATTAAGTCGCCACTCGGCGTGGGGGCAGTGTAAACAAACGAAACTTAGTCCTCTTTATAAGGGAGAAGTTTATTGTCACCCAATTACCTCCCACGTAAGTGGGCTGGAGAAATTTATAGATGTCATGGATAGATAAACTCAAAGCCGGGATCGGCGCAAAAAAAGCCACCAAAGATGAAGATCTCTGGGTCGAGTGCAAAAAATGTAAAGAGCAGATTTATATTGCCGAGCTGGAAACCAACCTCAAGGTCTGCCACCATTGCGATTACCATTTTCGACTGGCAACCCGGCAGAGAATCCACCAACTCATGGATCATGAGTCTTTCAAAGAACACGACCAGAACCTGGCCTCGTCCGATCCTCTCAAGTTCAAAGACACAAAAAAATATAAAGACCGCATCAAGTCATCGGTCAAAAAAGGCCTTTCCAACGATGCCGTCATCACCGGTACGGGCACAATAGAAGGTCTGCCTGTCGAACTCTGCGTCTTCGACTTTAGTTTCATGGGGGGAAGCATGGGCTCGGTAGTGGGCGAAAAAATCACCCGCGCCATTGAACGTGCCATGGAAAACAAATCGGCTCTGATTATTGCAAGCTGCTCCGGCGGCGCAAGAATGCAGGAGGGTATTTTCTCCCTCATGCAAATGGCTAAAACTTCTGCGGCTCTCAGCAAACTGAGCAACCAGAAAATTCCTTACATTTCCATCTTGACAGACCCCACCATGGGCGGTGTCTCTGCCAGTTTTTCCATGCTGGGCGATATCATCCTCGCCGAACCGGGCGCACTGATCGGGTTTGCCGGACCTCGTGTCATCGAACAAACCATCAAGCAGAAACTCCCTGAGGGATTCCAAACATCCGAGTTTTTATTAGACCACGGTCTCATCGACAACGTCGTCCACCGTAAAAACTTGAAATCCACCCTCGCCCAGCTACTCAAAATGCTGAAAAGCAACCCAGCAGAAGAGTATGAAGAACCCGCACTCACCAAACCTCCTGAACTTCTCGGCGCCTAAGCCGCGAGCCGCAGCGGGCAAATAGCAATAACATTATCGGCAGGCAATCTAAGCCTCGGCTTAATACGCCCTTGCCCAATTACTTCCCCTGACAAGGGGCGAGCCACGTTGGGCAAATTACAATGTCTTTATTTCGCGAGCAATCAGTTTCTCGGCTCAATGGGATATTATTCGCTGGCCTCACTCCGAGTGGCGCCTAGTGGAGGAGTTTATCGATTTCTTTTTGGAAGGTGGTGAACGGGCGGGTGCCAATGATGAGGGTTCCGTTAACAAGATCGTCGGTGGTGTGGCCCACTACAAACGCGGGGGTGCCTCTTATACCTACTCTTCCTGCATCCTGAACATCCTGCTTAATATCATTATTGTATCCTCCGGAGGTCAAGCAGGATTTGAAGGAATCAGTTTCAAGTCCCACCGACTTTGCATATCCGAGAATATCTGGCTGGCTTAATTTTCCTCCGCCCTCAAACAGGGCATCGTGCATTTCCCAAAATTTATTTTGTTCTCCAGCGCAGTGGGCGGAAATAGCAGCCGACTTGGCGTACTGATGGTTCGGCAGGGGCAAGTCGCGCAGAACAAAACGCAGTTTGCCGGTATCCACATAATTCTTCTTCAACTTTTTATACGCTTGTGAATAAAACTTCTGGCAATAAGGACACTGGTAGTCGGTGAACTCAACAATCGTAACCGGAGCTTTCACGTCGCCCAATATGGGATTGCCCAGAGTGGACACGCTCGCTGTAGTAGGTCGTTTCGGTTTAGCCGGAGCCCGAGAGGCCGAGCCGCTTTGTTTGATTTGATTCAGTTCCTGCCGGATGGCTTGCAATTCTTTGAGGATGGCATCGCCCTGCTCTTTCGTGATGCTCTCGCCCCACGTAAACCCTGACAACACAAAAACCAGCGGGATAAGAATCAGGATACGTTTCATGGATGCCCATTAGCAGGGGGAGGCAACTGGGTTTAATTGTGCCGAGAAAACTACCTGCTAGTCTATTAAAGTTATTGCCAGTCGGCCCCACGCCTAGTGTGGGCGGAGTACCTCAGCAGGCAACTTATAATGTCTTTATTTTGCAGGCAAACATTTACTCGGCAACGAGTCATTGCAAATTGCCCGCCGCGGCTCGCGGCTAGACGCCGAGGCTTTTTACTGTATCTTCGATGGACATGGCGATACAGGTGAAAATAGGTGTGTCTTCTTTCACATACCGGCTGCCTTCGGTTTCTCTCAGTTCCTGCACCAGGTCGAGGAAATCGTCTGGCGAATCCGACTCGAAAGCCACCACGAACTCATAGTCGTCGATGCCGAAACTGTAGGTCGTGTTCAACTTGACGGAAGGATATTTGTTGCCGATATAAATATGCTCGTCCATGATTCCCTGACGGGTGAACTGAGTCAGCAGATACCACTCGCGCGTTTTGACGAAGGGATAGATGAAAAGATATTTCGCCTTGCCCGGAATAATATGCGTGCGGTCTTCTTCGTGCTCCGGATTGATGAAGTCCATATACATCGACCGTTTGGTCATGGAAAGATAGCTGTAAGGGGTATGCAAATATTTTCCCAATCCAGTCTGCATGAGACGAGTGGTCATTGCCTGGAACTCTTCCATGCTGTAACAGATGCGCCATGTCATGATATCGACATCGCCGCGCAACCCGACCATGGAATAACACAGCAGAATCATATCCGTACCGCTGTCATATTCCTCGAGCACATCTATAAACTCTTTCATCCCTTTATCGCGTTCTTCCTGAGGAAGCCTGCGGAACGCAGGGTCGAGCTTGTAAAAAGTAAAACTGACGTATTGACGTTGGACAGGAGGTTCACCCCCATTAGCTTTCTGTGCTTCTGCCCGCTTTTTTTGGAGGGCTTCCATGGCTTCGCCTTCCCGTTCCTGCCGGGCACGCGAGACCACAGCATCATCCACCACCGCGATGCTCTTGTCCTTGGCATACTGCTCGATACCACGCACAACACTCTTGCGGACAAAAAACGGAACATTCTTCATGCGGGTCTGGGCATCATCGGTCCATTCCAACGACAACTCAGGCATGAAGCTTTCTAACTCTTTATCGTCAATACTCATAGTTTGTTCTCAATATTAATGGGTTTCGGAAAGAGCTATTATATCTAAAACTATCTAAAAAATCAAAGCTCTATTCGCCCCCGCGCTAGGCAACGCCCAAGGGTAAATGGTGGCCCATTAAGCCGAGAAACCGATTGCCCACGAAATAAAGCTATTGCTCACTGCCACCAGCGGATCGCCGGCGCCCAGTACCCCTCAGCAGGGGAGGCAACTGGACAGAAGTATTTGCCTATACTTCTTGCTAGCCAGAAAAAGCCCTTGCTCATTGGCCCCACGCCCAGTGGGGGTGGCATAAAATGTCTTTTGGCCCTAGATTATTAGTGAAGGAAACCAGGGTTTAATGAGGGCGTTTATATGGATTCTACAACTACCGTTTCGAGAACACAGAGCTTCATCGACCTCGAAAACGAGTTTGGGGCGAACAATTACAAGCCCCTTGATGTAGTGTTAGCCCGGGGCCAGGGCGTCTGGGTCTGGGATGTGGAAGGCAACAAATACTTAGATATGCTGGCATCATATTCTGCCCTCAACCAAGGGCACTGCCACCCCCGCATCCTAACTGCCCTCATCGAACAAGCCAAAAAGCTTACCCTAGTTTCCCGGGCTTTCCGTACCGACCAGTTGGGTCCCTTCTATAAAGAAATCTGCGAGATGACCCACTCGCACAGCGTTTTGCCGATGAACAGCGGAGCCGAGGCCGTCGAAACCGCCCTCAAAGCCGCCCGCAAATGGGGTTACCAGATTAAAGAAATCCCCGACGACATGGCCGAGATCATCGTCTGCGCCAATAATTTCCACGGCCGCACCACCACCATCGTCGGGTTCAGCACCGAACAGCAATATCGGGATGGATTCGGCCCCTTCGCGCCCGGGTTCGTCATCATCCCCTTCGGGGATGCCGAAGCGCTGGAATGGGCCATCACCCCCAACACCGTAGCGTTCATGGTAGAACCCATTCAGGGCGAAGGCGGCATCATCATCCCACCCTCCGGTTATCTGAAAAAAGTACGCGAAATCTGTGATCGCAATAACGTCCTGCTCATTCTCGACGAGATCCAGACAGGCCTCGGCAGAACCGGCAAACTCTTCGCCGAAGAACACGATGGAATAGAGTCCGACCTCACACTGGTGGGCAAAGCGCTCTCGGGCGGAGTCTACCCCGTCTCCGCTGTGCTCTCCAATAAAGAGGCTCTGGCCGTTTTTGAACCGGGAGATCACGGCTCCACCTTTGGCGGCAACCCGTTAGCCTGCGCCGTCGCCCGCGCCGCACTGAAAGTTATTGAAGACGAAAATCTCGTTGAAAAATCACTATTTATGGGTCATTATCTCAAGGAATCTCTCAGAAATATTATCTCGCCTCATGTGAAAGAAGTGCGCGGACTAGGACTGATGATCGGCGTAGAACTGAAGAAATCTGCCGGCGGCGCGCGGAAGTTTTGCGAAGCGTTGATGGGAAAAGGCATCCTCTGCAAAGAAACCCATAAACACGTGATCCGCTTCGCCCCACCACTCGTTATCACAAAAGAAGAACTCGACTGGGCCCTCGAACGCATCGAATCTGTCCTCCTCCACCACTAAGCGTGGAGCCAATGTTGTCATTCTGAGCTTGTCAAAGGACCTCTCCTTTGAGTCTGCCTTGCCACGGCCTCCCCCTGCTAAAGGGTAAAAAAACCCTACACATCACAGGTGTTTATGCAATCCAAAGTATACATATAACTAGTTTCAGGCGCTCGCAGATATTCCTTATCCTTTGTTAAATAAGGGGTTAATGATTTAGCGGTTTCTTGGCATGCCTCTTGTTCTAAATAAATGAGTATGAAGTGATAGAGATTAAATCAAATTGGATTTAAACCCAAATTTAAAGGATAAGGACAATGACCAAAGCGAAATATCCACGAGACCTGAAAATAACTACAGAGACAGTCAACTCTCTTAAAACCGGACTAGAAGAACTCTCAGGGACTCTTGAAGGTTGGCTCAATTGCCGTAAGGAAAGACTCGAGGCTCAAAGCAGACTGATACAAAGTTGTAGAAATGACGAAGAAATCAATCGGTATAAAGCCGAGGGACTCCTGGATTTTAAGGGTACTTCTCTTTAACCAGTCCGCCACTAGCCGCCGGGCCTTTGCTGTCATGCTGAGGCGTTCCGTGATATTCCCTCATTAGCCCTCGTGCCCCGGAGGGGTAGAAGCATTTCACCTTCTCCCCTGGAGGGAGAAGATTAAGATGAGGGGGAATTAATAAATACCTCCACACGGGGTTTGCCTTGTCCCGCTGCCCCCACGGCTAGTGGCTAGTTTAGGTTGGAACGACAGCGGGCGATATAGGTTCGATTGATCAGGGCGTAGGGTTGAACTTCGAGAGCCAGCTGGAAACTCAGGATAGCTTCTTCAAACCGTCTCAGTTCATAAAGACACAACCCCAGTCCATTCAAAGCACCAAAGTGGTGGGGGATTCTGCGTAAGACAGCATCGCATTCTTTAACCGCTTCGTCGTACCGCCCCATGAGGAACAGGAGGGTAGCGAGTTTGTTATGCGCTTCGGCGAAGTCGGGGCACTTCTCGATCAGACTGCGGAACACTTCCAATGCATGATCCAGTTGTTGCCGATCCATCAAATCCGTCCCCTCGTTCAGCATCATCTCCATCGCCGCGCCTTCCTGCTGGTGCCACAGCACCCACAACGCTTTCGTGGCATTCTCGCGCGTTTCCGGGTCTTCGCTTTTTAAGTCTTCCAAGTATTGTCCAGTTTTGTCCATGACTAATTATACCAGCGTGACGCTGGACTCGATAATGATAAAGTCCAATGGAGCGTTTGTCTTGCTGAGCCTGCGAAAGCATCCACGCTTTCATTTCTGCCACTAAACAAGTAAAATCCCATCCCGGAACTAAGTTTCATAACGCAGCCAAGGAATGGGCCTCCAAATGGACTTTGATAAAACCTTTGATTCAAGGATCAGACTGGCCGCGTTCAAATTTCTTGAAGAGACCACTCTCCTTAAAGGAAAATTATTCTCCCGCCCCACTCTTCTTGAAGGTTTCAAGTTTGATAACACCCGCATCCCTCTGATAAGCCCACAGGGTATTTTCAAACCAAAAGTTTTAAAGTTCCCTCTATCAATAACCACTATCCCTCCAAGTGAAAAAAGGCCAAAGCCATATGATGACAATTTTAATGAAGAAAACCTGAATATCGTCACCAAGGCACCAAACCATCAGGATAATGTGGGCCTAAGAAAAGCTATGGAGCTACAACTCCCATTAATATACTTTTATGGTCTCGCGCCCAACAAATATCTCCCTTGCTGGCCCGTATATGTTGTAGGAGACGACACAAAAAATTCAACCTTTAAAGGTGCTATTGGATGACCGCCAAATAATGGCAATGGAAGAGGAAGAGTTTTGTGTCGCAGAGAATGATTCTGATGCCAGAAGACGATATATAACCTCTAGCCTGAAAATCAGATTGCATCAGAAATCGTTTCGAGAGCTTGTCTTAAGTGCATACCGCGACCAATGTTCAATATGCCGACTCCGCCATACAGAATTATTAGAAGCAGCACACATTCTCCCTGACAAGCATCCATTGGGGGAGCCAACCGTTTCTAATGGACTAGCCCTTTGCAACCTTCATCATGCTGCGTACGACAAAAATATTCTAGGGATTACTCCAGACTTACAAATTCAAATCAGGCAAGATATTCTTGAAGAAATTGACGGGCCGATGCTTCTTCATGGATTGCAGGGATTTCAAGGGGCAAAAATTTCGACACCACGATCTTCACATTTAAAACCAAACCCTGCATTTCTTGAAGAACGGTTTAAAATTTTTGTAGCAGCTTATTAACAATTAGATTTGCAAGCCTAAACAAAAACGCACGCCCTCCCGCACAAATAGGGAACTTTTATCAGAATTCATCCGTGTGCATCGGTGTCCATCTGTGGTTAATTACCCGGTTGAGGAAAATGTAGGGATTGTTGCCAGCTTTTTCCATTTGTTGAAGTAGTAGCGGATTCTGCCGTCTTTGGTGGGATAGATCTTTTTATATTTTTTTTCGCCGCTCTCTTCTGTTTCTATCATTACTATTTTTTTGTCGAACAGTTGGGTGGATTTTGCCACGTACAGAAACGTATAAGGCTGGTCGCGGGCGATCATGCGATGCAGTTCGCGCGCCATCTCTATTTGTTTATCCCGGTCATATTCTTTGCGGATTCTTGTTATTAGTCTGTCGGCCTCTTCATTCTTATAGCCGACGAAGTTCAACTGCTGTGGACCCGCCTGACTTGAATGCCAGATCTGGTATAAATCTGGATCGATGCCCATGCTCCAACCTAAAACCAGTGCATCGTATTTGAGGGCGTTGACGAAGTCTTTCAGGAACACGGCCCACTCGAAAAGCTGGGTATTGCATTTGATGCCGATCTTCCTCCAACTATCCTGCACGATGGTGAGAATATTTTTTCTTACAGGATTACCGCTATTGGTGATGAGGTTGAACTCGAAGATTTTGCCATCTTTTTCCAACCAGCCTTCTGCATTCTTCTTCCAGCCCTTTTTGTTGAGAATCGCCAGCGCCCCTTCGGGATCGTAGGGCAGTGGTTTTACTTCGGGATCGTACCAGTCGGTGATTTTCGGGTAGGGTCCGGTCACTCTTTCGCCTTCGCCGTAGAGGATGTATTGAAGGATCGGGTCGATATCTATCGCCATGCCGAGGGCCGCGCGTACATCTCTATCGGCAAACAAGGGATTGCGCAGGTTATAGCCGATGTAGGAATAGAAATAACCGATGCTGGAAAAGCTCTGGTATTTGTCTTCTGTGGAAAACCGCGCCACCTGATGCGGTTGCACGGAGTAGTTATCGACCGCCCCGGCATAGAACTCCATCTCAGAGGTCAATGTGTCGGGAATGATGCGCATGACATATTCTTCGTATTCGGGCGGGCCTTCCCAATAGTTATCGTTGCGGGTCAGGCGTATCTGCTCGTCGGACTTCCACTCGGCGAACTTGAACGGTCCGGTTCCTATAGGATGGCGGCCAAAGTCGCTGTCTCTCATGATGAAGGCTTCGACGTCGCGCCCTCTTGCCTTCGCCTCCTCATCCAACTTTTGTCTATTGAGCAGATGTTCGGGAAGGATGCCCATGGACCACGAGTTGATTGCCGGTGAGAACAATCGCTTATAGGTGAAACGGATTTTATGCGGGCCTAACACTTGTGCCTCTTTCACCGGCTCGTAGTCGGATTTTCGTGGCGATGTACCTTTCGGGTTCATGATCGAGTTAAAGGTGAACAGCACATCGCCGGAATCGAACGAGTGGCCGTCGTGAAAAGTGACGTCTTTTCTAAGATCGAAAACGATCACCGGATTGTGCTCGGTCAGTGGCAGTATTTCTTCGTAATACGATTGCAGTTTTTTCTGCTGTTGCGGATCTTTCGCGCGGATAAAGCGCTCGTAGGGGAACTTTTTAAAATAGTCTTCACCCAGCCACTCTTTGATGGGGAGGAAGAAATCCTGATCGATTTTTTCGAGGGTGAATTTCAGTCGCGGCGGCTGTTGCACAGTGTAGGCAATTTTTCCCGTTTGGGAGATTTCGAATTCTCCCTGCACTATTTCTCCGGGGATGACTTCTATGGAGCGCAGGTTTTTGTTCCATGCGGTGTTGTGCTGGAGTGCGGCAAGAAGAGTGTTAGGCCAGTCTGTATTGGTGTCGGCAATAGTGCCTCCGGGTAAAAAGGCGGATGTGTTGAGTGTCAGGGTGGCTTCTTCGAACTGGGTCCACGACTTTGCGAGCCGGGGGCGATATTTTAAATTTTGGTCGAGGTCGATGAGTCCGTCAAAAACCAGTTCGTTGATCGAGCTGGAGGCGCTGTCGGCGCTCAATATGGGATTGAGTATATGTGCATCGGCGCTGGAGCCCTGGACATATTTGACCAACCGGGTCGGGTTGCCCACCGCCTGTTTATCGTATGTGGGCACCCAGAAAAAGGATTGCAGGAGGAACAGGACCAGCGCGATCGGGAGATAGATAAGGATTCGTTTGACAATCATGGTGAAATCATATCAAATCAGTGGAGAAAATAGGGTTAATTTTCACCCTAAATGAGCCGATAAAGGAAGCAGGTTCGATTCCTGTAAAGCTTTGTGGATCAATGGCAAACCGGCTGTTTTTCAAGGGCCTTTCCAAATCGGGCTGTTTTCCAAAAAAAATCTTGACTTGCTCTCTAATTGACTATAGTTTGGAACACCTTTTGGGAAACGACTTAAATTTTAAAGAATAGCTTAAATTCAAAACATAATTTACGATTAACTATATAGTTAGTTCTTTTGAGATCATTAACCACTTAGAAGGAAAAACAAGATGTCAACACTTATCACTGACGAATGTATCAACTGTGGCGTATGCGAACCGGAATGCCCTAACACGGCGATCAGCGAAGGCGAAGATTTCTATGTCATCGAAGCCGATCTGTGCACCGAGTGTGTAGGGTTCCATGGCGAAGAGGCCTGCCAGGAAGTTTGTCCGGTTGACTGTTGTATTCCCAATGAAGAGCATAAAGAGACCGAAGAAGATCTGTTGGAAAAAGCGAGGAAAATCCATCCTGACGAGACATTCCCGGGCGTGGATGAGCTGACCAACGAGACTTCCCTTTTCCGCAATCCTGATCGGAAAAACGCAAGCCTGTAAATTTCGAACATTCGGGCTCTGGGTTTGGGCAAGCCCCTCCCAGAGCCCGTTTCTTTTCTTCAAAGACGGTTGATGGGGTCAATGGCCCTTGACAATACGTCTCATATCAGTGATAGTCTAATCATTCAGCATTGATGCGGGGTGGAGCAGCCTGGTAGCTCGTTGGGCTCATAACCCAAAGGTCGTCAGTTCAAATCTGGCCCCCGCTACCAAATAAAA
>CALAGQ010000005.1 GCA_937891765.1 uncultured Nitrospina sp. | reverse complement strand
CCTGCCTTTTAAACAACTTCCTGAAAAACCGCAATGCGGCTCGTTTATTTCTTCGGCTCTGAACCATAACATCAATGGTATCTCCATCTTGGTCAACCGCACGCCATAGGTACTGGCGCTTTCCTCCAATAGAGACGAATACCTCATCCAAGTACCACAGGTCGCCCAATCGTCCTTGCTGTTTATGTAATTTTTTAGAGTAGTGGCTAGGAAACTTCAGGCACCAACGTCGGATCGATTCATAAGAGGTATGAATACCCCGAATGGCGAGTAGTTCTTCAATATCGCGGAAACTTAAAGTAAAACGATGATAAAGCCAGACTGCATGGCTAATAACTTCTGGTGGGAAGCGATGACGTATATAGGGATTCTTTATAGGACTCATATCCTATAATCTCACAATCAACCACTTAATGTGACAATACCCTTTATTTCCTTAAACCCCAACACCCCTGCAAGTTTGCCTCTGGTTGTTTGCATGGCAAATTCAATTGCCAATAAAAATGATATCGGGAATGGAATGAAGGCTAAATTTAAAGCCGAGCCATTGAACGACCAATGTTTAAGTATTTTGAAAATTTCGCCGCAAAAACTCGCAACGTTGGCGGAAGAAACCAAAGAACGCATTCAAGGAGTAGAAAAGCTACTTGAAGATTGACTTGCCCTGCATCCGTCTTGCGGGATGGTTGCCCTCCCTTGACCAGATCCCATTATTTATACCAGACTTAGGATTCAGTTTTCATATGTCATGGTGGTGTATGAAATCTGGGTGGAACTAGAGAGGATGAAAGGATAATTATGCCACAAGACCCAAAGGATGTTTCGATATTGCATAACATTGAACCGCAGAAATATTTGATCATAAAACGGGTTCTGTTGAAAGGAGCCATGATACTTAGCCTTGTTGGATGTGGGTTTAATTATACTTATATTGGCAGCCAATCTTTTAGTGAGAATGAACTAAAAACTAAACTATCAAAGGATGAAAAGGTGTGCGAAAAAAGCGTAGGCAAAACTTTAGAACAACTTGAGGAGTCATGTAATAAGAAATCTTGCCAGTTATATTATCAGTTAATTAAAGATTGCATGAAAGGCAGGGGATGGGAAACTTGATAATATGGGATATAGAGGGGGAATGGTGAATCAGTTGCTAAAAATAATTTTATTCTTTCAAGCTGGCTATAACAACTGAGAAATATGCGAGTGTGTGCCTAAATCCAGAAGCTATCCCGCCCGATGATTTGGATGATGTGATACTGGGTAAGATGAGTGAAGAAGCGGGAGCTTGGTATCAGATGGAGTTAGAGAGGAAGCCTTGACAAGCAAGGAAACAGGCCTCTGGTTTATGTTGTGGGTGTGGGCAGTCCTCCCAATAGTGACAGGGTGTGTTGCGGAAATGGTTTGAACTTCGATCCTCCTCCATTGGTTGAGAACCATGTTCCCTCCATGCACTCTGGTTTTTTTTTCCAGGTTTCACTTTTCTCAGTTTTTCGGCGGGGTTTATTTTTGGATCGGGTTTAGGCGTTGTGGTGGTAAATATCGGTTCAACTCTGGGTACTACGTTGGTTTTTCTAGTGTCTCGTTATCTGCTACGGGATTGGACAGAGAAAAAGCTTTCCAAAAAAATTCAAAGCGTGAATGAGCATTTATGTGAAAACTCTATCAACTGCATCCTGTTCTTTAGGCTTGTCCCGCTATTTCCTTTCTTTGCCGTCAACATTGGGTTGTCTCTGTCCAAGGCTCCTTTAAAGGATTTCTTTTTTGGAACCATGTTCGGGACATTGTCAGCAACCTTTATCTATGTCAATGCCGGCAATAATATTGCTTCCATCAATTCCTTTTCCGAGATTATGTCTGTCCGGGTTTTAGGATCCTTGGCATTTTTGGGGATACTGGCTTTGATCCCTGTTATCTATAAACAGATGAAATCAAAAACCGTTTGTGACAAGCCGCAGGCTATTTACATTTCGTCGGCAACATTGGTCAGGTTGGAGACTTGCGGGATCTGCGAATTTTCATGGTTGGCTTGTTTTAAAAGAGGGTCTTCATTGTTGAACTGCACGATATCCTCAATAAGGGCATTGCCATCTTTAATAGCACCTTCGACATCATTTGTCGTTTTCAGTTTTGTGGCCAGTGCCTTGTAGCGCTCAAAATATTGCCGCGCATTTTCGATGGTTTTCTTCGTCTGGCTAATATCCAGTTTGCGATTTTGATGGGCTTTAAAGTATTCAGCATATTTTACCCAGCCTTTAATTTCATTGAGTTCATGCGCGAGAGTTAAATAATATTCAATGAAACCCTCGGGTCCTCTTTCTTCCATGGTGGGAACGAGCTGACCTGCCACCTCGTTCACAGGGATACCCTCCTGGCTTTGGCATAGGTAGTCTATGTTGACCATGAGGTAGGTTATTTTAGAGTCGGCATGAAGCCCGACGATGGAGTGTTTTCTAAAAACCTCTCGTTTCTCAAACAATTCCCAGGTTCCTCCCGCACTTTTAATCTTCAGCGCCACATTTTGAAGGGGACGAAACATGCTGTAGCATTTTTTTGTGTTGTCGGCCTCGGCAAAACTCAACAGCAACGGCGCGATTATAATGATCTGACTGAGCAGGAAAATTTTGAGGAGTTTCATGGGTTAAACCCCCGAAGTTTGGTTAAATAAAACAATTTTACCAATATGGAATTATAGCATCAAATCTCTATCAACTACTTAAATGAAAAGAAAATTCTTTACCAATCAGTAAGCGCAATTTTTATTTGCATTTCGGATTAATCCGGATGGAAATCAGGTGCTTCAGGGAAAAATATAAAACTGCAAATAAGGGTGCAAGGGCAAGTATCCAGCCCAAAGAGGCGAGCATAAAATACTGGGTCAGTTCATGAATCGCAGGCAGAAAGCCGAGGGCAAAGGTCTCTGCCAATTTTGTTTGCGAAATCTCATCCAGAGAATTCCCCGTTACAGCTTCCCCTATGGTCATGAAAGGGAAAAAAAGAATCACCTGCATTGGGAAGACAATATAATTCGCCAATTGAATAGCGGGATGATTCAGGCGAAAAAAAGCCGCAACACCCCCGCAGACAAAGGTTGCGACTCCTATTACCGGAAAGACACCGATGACAGCACCAGAAGCTAGCGCCAAAGAAAGTTTGGAAGGGTCCAACCCCTGTTTCAATAAATCAACAAGAGGAAGGACAACCTTTTTCTGTAGATAACTCTCACTCATTGTAGAACGGGAACGTTGAGTTTTTTTACCTTCACCGTCGCTCCTCTCTGGCAGGTGAAGCCATTAGAAACAATTTCAGTTTATGCCGAGATAATGTTTGCCAGCAAGACAAATATATTGCTCGTTGGCCCCACGCGAGTGGCTAGTGGTGTCTTTTGACTTCGAAGCGGTAGAGTTCGTAGTTGTCAGATTCTTTGATCCCGCCTTTTTTCAGGCAGACTTTCAATTGCTGGTCCGGTGTTTTAATGTTTTCCAGATCAGGGAGGAGCAATCCGCGTTTGCCTTCACTGCGCACGATCAGTCCATAGTGTTTCACGTCTAACGATGTGAGGTTATCGATTTTTTCAGGCTTGGTCAGGACATCGACTGAAAAGGTGAGTTGTTCGAGTTCATCTATTTCTATAGCTGGAAACCGTGGGTCTTCGTTGGCCGCTTTGATGGCGTTCTGGATCACTTCTTCGGCAAGATTGGCATATTTGGGCGTAATGGTTCCGATACACCCTCGCAACAACCCGTTTTTCTTAATAGAGACAAAGGTTCCGGCCTGGACTTGTAGTTCTTCGGGCAATGGATCGGGACAGGGCAGGGGTTGTCCGTTTTCTAAATGGTGTTTGACCGATTGGATAGCAAGGTCAACCAGAGGATGGGAAGGCATAGGCTTCTCCAGAAAGAAACGGTAACTTCCTTACATTATATATCAAATGAATGGGTAAATTGGGCAAGGGCTTGGGTTAAGCCGAGATAACTTTTGTCTGCCAGTTAAATCGATTCTACTTTGAGTCCAGCGTCACGCTGGTGGCGGCTATGGATATAGTCGGCCACGGCATCAAAGTGTTCGATGTATTGCGGTGCCGGGAAGTCGGCTTTTCTGAGGTGTGATTTGGCCCGGTCGATGTAGAAGCGGGCGAGGTTCAAGGTGTAGTCGATGGATTTATGTTTGTGCATATACCCAACGACATACTCTAAATCTTTTTCTGTGATATTTTCGTTTTTGACGAAGGCTTCGATTTCTTTTTTCAGCGGTCGGTCTGCCTTACTGTAGAGATGGTGCAGGGGCAGGGTGACATGGCCTTCTTTAAAATCTGTTCCCGGTGGTTTACCGAGTACGGCCTCATCGGCATCGTAGTCGAGCGCGTCATCCATCAACTGGAAAGCCATGCCGAAATCATCACCAAAAGAGATGATGGCGGTTTCCTGCTGTTCAGTAGCGTTTGCCAGGAGGCCACCCAGTCGCGCGCTGACGGAAATCATAGACGCGGTTTTACGGTGGATGATATCGAGTATATGTTTTTCGCTTACTTTGATGTTGCGGGCTTCGGTGTATTCGTGAATGCCGCCTTCGACGAGAACTTTCGTGGCCTCGGTGACAGCCTGAATGATTTTGCGTTCGCAGTCTTGGGCCAGTATCAGGATCGCGCGGGAGATGAGGAAGTCGCCGACCAGAATGCTGGCATCGCTACCCCATTTTGCATTGACGGTTTCTTTGCCCCGCCTAACCGTGGTTTCATCGACCACATCATCGTGGAGCAGGGTTGCGGCATGGATATATTCGACAACACAACCATGTTTGACCACGGTGTCGTCGGTTTCGCGGCCGCAGAGTTTGGCGGCCAGAAGGGTGAGCATGGGGCGGATGCGTTTGCCGCCGCAACTCATCAGATAGGAGCTGATTCCTGGAATCAGGGGCACATCTGATTTATAGTTCTGATTGATGGCCTTTTCGACCCTGGCGAGGTCGCTTTTTAAATCCTGTGTGACGTCCCTGAATTCCATATTAAACCCACATGTCGAGCCTCGCTAGTAGGCTGTTTTTTAATCCGTTATTCTTTGGAAAGGCACTAGTTTTATGGGAATTTAGCGTGTTTGTCAAGGCATTTATAGCAGGGCTTCGGTTGTGATATGCTTGCATTTACGTACCCTATTGAACTTAGGGCTGTTTTCCGTTTGAGGGGTAGATCTGAATATTACAGAGGTCGTAGGGTTCTTGCACTACGATTGTGTCAGAACTCGATTTAAGATCAGAAAAGGTTTAAAAAAACAATGAGTAAGGTCACGGTCATCATCCCAACTTTCAATCGAGGCTATTGCCTGGCTGAGTCGATTCGTTCGGTGCTGGAGCAAAGCTTCACCGACTTCGAGCTGATCGTGGTGGATGACGGGTCGACGGACAATACGCTTGATGTGGTGCGCCAGTTTCCTGCTGTGAAGCTGATTCAGTTGGAGACGAACCAAGGGGTCTCCTTTGCCCGCAACCGGGGCATGGACGAAGCGCGTGGGGAGTGGATCGCTTTTCTCGACTCGGACGATGTATGGGAAAAGCATAAGCTGATCACGCAGATGAAATGGAGTGAGTTTAACCCGGATCAACATGCTATCTACACCGATGAGATATGGATCCGTAATGGCGTGCGGGTCAACGCTATGAAAAAGCACCGCAAATATTCCGGCGATATTTTTCACCATTGCCTGCCGCTATGCATTGTCAGTCCGTCTTCGGTGTTATTGCGTTCCGAGTTGCTGAAGAAGGTTGGCGGATTCGATGAGTCCATGCCGGTCTGTGAGGATTATGATTTGTGGTTGCGCATCGCTAAAGATTATCCTTTTCATTTTATTGATGAGAAATTGATCATCAAGCGCGGGGGACATGAAGACCAGTTATCGCTTAAGTACTGGGGCATGGATCGTTGGCGGGTTCATGCGCTGGAGAAATTATTGCAAGAGAACGGACTGGATGAGAAGCAAAGGGATGGAGTGGCGGCAATGCTTATTGAAAAATGTAGAGTTCTGATAAATGGCTATGGCAAACGGGGTAAAACTCAGGACGAAGAGCATTGTCGGAGCCTTATGGCGAGATACTCCGGTCTGGTTGAGGGCTCGCTGAAATGATGCAACGAATAATGGGTTTTATTTTTGTGCTGTTGCTTGTTCCGCAGATGGGGGTTGCCGACTCGCGGCCTGATGAGGTTCTCAAGAAAATTCGCCAGAGCAGTATGGCTGTTTTGCAGGATGCTTATCAAAGTGAACGGGCATTTTTGCGGGCGGCGGCGGCGCGGGCGGCGGGCGAGTCGCAGGATGCCCAGTTGATTCCTCTGCTCAACAAGGCAACGGAAGATGTCTATCCAACGGCGCGCTTGTTCGCATTGCAGGGGTTGCAGAAGGTTTCCCCTAGCGAGGCTTTGAAGGCGGCGCGCAGGATGACGGGAGATACCGACATCTGGGTTCGCAGTGCGGCAGTTGAGATACTGGGCGATGTAGGCGGGCCGGAAGTGGTCGACGAAGTGCAGGCGTTTTTAAAATCCTACGATGTGCCGGTGCGGATGGCGGCTTCTTCCGGACTGGTGAAGCACGGCGAAGGAAAATATCTGGCCGATGTGCTGGACCCACTCACTCATCCCATCCCCGACCGCAGATATCAGGCCATTGGTTATCTTGGCAAGATTGGGACCGAAGAAGTTCTGCCTCATCTGGCGAAGTTGTTCGATCATGCCGAACCGGAGATGGTGTACTACAGTCTGAAAGCGGTCGAAGGCAAGGCCACTCTCGATATGTTGCCGAAACTGAGAGAATTGATCAAGCGCGATAATGCGTCTATTCGCCAAGCGGCGGCGTTGGCGATGAGTAACCTTAAGGAGTCGGAGGCGGATTTGATTCCTTTATGCGCCGATAAGGATGGAATGGTGAAGCTGTCGGCGGCACTGGCGCTGAACCGGTTGGGATCCAACTCCTGCCAGATAGTGTTTGAAGAATTGTTAAAGCATCCCGATTTTAGTGTGCGCAGTTCCACCGCGCGGGTTCTGGGGGAATCGAAGATTCCTGAGCGGGTTCGCCTGTTGGAGATGGCGCTAAACGATGAGCACTCAAGGGTACGCACGGCGGCGGTACGAGCCGTGGGGATGATGGGCGGCCCGGAAGCCTTCCCGATATTGGTGGAGTTGTTGCAGGATTCTTTGCAAGTTGTACGCACCTACGCGGCTGGTAACCTCATCCACCTTTTGCGCTAACACGGCGATTCGCCATTGATCGTGATATTTTCTTTTTACGTATAAAATTTAAAGTCGGTATAACCTTCCTTTTCAAATGAAAACCATACATCCATATCAGCATCGGGAGCCAGCGGCCAATCGTTACGGAATCGATCTACAAGGTCCGGGTTGCTGATATAAGGCCGGCCAAATGCTATGAGATCGGCTCTTTTTTCTTTAATCGCAATCTCTGCTGTCTCCTGAGTGTAGCCACAATTCCCCATCATTGATCCCGAAAAAACCTTGCGGAAGTCCTGTAATGTCATAGGTTCTCCAAGCTCATGAAAACCGAATGCGAGGCCGTCTACAACATGAAGGTAAGCCAAGCCTACCTTGTCCAGTTGACTTGCAACATAGGTGAAGGTTTCACGGTAATCTTCAGAACCCATATCATTAAAGTTTCCATTCGGACTCAACCGAACACCGACTCGATTTGCGGGCCAGACTTCTGTGGCCGCATTGACAATTTCCTGAAGAAAACAAAACCGGTTTTCAAGACTGCCACCATAACGGTCAGCCCGCTTGTTGGTTTTAGATTGTAGGAACTGGTCTATAAGGTATCCGTTAGCACTGTGTATTTCCACACCATCGAATCCTGCTTCTTTGGCCCGGCTAGCCGCTTGTTTATAGTCTTCAACAATTCGCGGAATCTCATCGGTCTCAAGTTCGCGAGGGATTTCGTAATCTTTTTTCCCTTCCGGAGTATGTATATATTCTCCATTTAGTTTTATGGCTGAGGGGGCTACGGCTTGTTCTCCGCCGTGAAAAGCACTGTGCGAGGCTCGACCGCAATGCCACAACTGTAGAAATATTTTTGATCCCTTGTCGTGAACCGCGCCGACAATTTTTTTCCAGGCCTCACCCTGTTCTTTCGAATAAATCCCAGGAGAATTGATCCAGCCTATGCCCTGCTTAGAAATAACTGTTGCCTCGGTAATAAGAAGTCCTGCTGAAGACCGCTGGGAATAATATTCAGCCATCAGGTCATTGGGCATTCGCTCCGCACCCGCTCTAGCCCGAGTCAGGGGAGCCAACACTACTCGATTGCTCAATTTCAGATCACCCAGTTGGAATAAGCTGAGTAATTCGGGTGACTTTGTTTCAGTTGTCATTTGTCATGGGGGGGGGGATTCCTTCCAACAGTATTTTTGTTGATAAAAATTTAGTAGATTTTTTGCGTGTATCTTATAACAAGCTATTTGTGGATTATCGTGAATTTTCTGCCCCTACGGCTAGCAGGCGGGGAATCTCCGCAGATAATCCGCATTTTACCGTTGGCTACGATGTTCTGTGCTGAAGGGGTTCTTGCTATCTGCCTCTGCGGCGAGCAGCTCGCCGGAATCGAGAATATGTTGTTCTCCGTCCGGGGTTTTTAAGACCAGCCTGCCTTGAGGGTCGAGTTTTATTGCCGAGCCTGTCAGTGATTTTCCTTTTTGCTGGACGGTCACGGTTTTGCCGAACAGGTCGGAGTTTTCGGTCCATTTACGGATCAGGTTTTCATTTTTACCTTGTAGGAACTCTTCATATTCGTGGTCCAGATTTTCAAGCAGGCTGATTACAAGATCGGCGCGGTTGACGGTTTTCCCGGTTTCCAGTTTCAGTGAGGTGGCGATGTCCTGAATATCTTCGGGGAAGCGCGTTTGATTGAGATTAATCCCGATGCCCACGATGATAACAGGTGTGGTGCCGGGGATATGCTCACATAAAATTCCCGCCAGTTTTTTACCGTTTAACAGGATATCGTTCGGCCATTTGAGTTTTGAGTGTTGCCCGATGGCGGACACGGTTGCCACCCCGACCATCAAAGTGATGAGAGACAGCTTTTCCGATGGCAGGTCGGGTTTTAAAAGTGTGGAGAGGTAGAGCCCGGTTCCGGGTTCCGAGTACCACGAGCGTCCCTGTCGTCCCCGCCCCTGGGTTTGCTGGTTGGCAATGATAACCGCTCCCTCCGGGAGGGTCGGATTGCGGCCGATTTCCTCATTGGTCGAGTCGATTTCAGCGAGAATCTGCATGGGACGGCCAATTTTCGCCGTTGTGAGCCTGCTCTCAAGGGCTGAAATATCAATGTCGGAAGGGGAGAGCAGGATAACACCATTGGTACTAAGGATTATGGTATAGAAACTAACCGCCCCCATTGTAGGGTAAAATGCCAGAAAATGATTGAAATGTTCTCTAAATGTTGATAAAAAGCTTATTCCAAAAACTGTTCCACAAATGGTGGATAATGTTTTAGGAAACCGAAACCTTTTGAGAGGAGAGGGCTGGATGAAAAAGTTGTTAGTTTCACTTATTTGGATTTCGCTGGTGTTGGTTTTATCTTCCTGTTCAATGGAATCACAGTATAGTAGTGAAGGCCACCAGTACGCACCTGAGGGTGTTGAAAAGAAACATTAATCTGCTAGTTAACGCAGAGAGCAATAACTTTTTGTTACGCCCCTTGGCAGGGGGCGCGTAATTGGGCAAGGGTTCGTTGAGCCCTTTGTACCTTTTGCTCGCCAAAAAAGTTGTTGCTGGTTTTACCCCTTATACCCCTCTGGCGCAGGTGCTATATTTCTTCATGGGCTTTCATGCCCCGAAGGGGTAGAAGGGGCATTAGTGTCACCGCCATATTGTCCACCGGCAGCTCGCCGGTTTCCTTCCTTATAATTTATAGGCACTCAAGGCTAATCGCTTGACAGGCCCTGTAAAGTCAGTGCTACAATAGGCCAAATTTAAAAAGTGATCGAGGTTGCGGCCAGCCCGTTTCTTTGTGCGGTCCTGAAAAGGTGGAAGTTTGAGTTCCGGGATCATAGGTCCCTCATTTCAAACGCCATCTTTTTCTTTTTGTTCAAGAATCAAGGAGTCCATGGTGGAAGATAATCTAGTGACAGTGGAAGAAGTTCGAAGTGCTCAGGAGAGCCTGAAAAGTGGCATCAGTTTGCATGAAAAGAAAAGTTTCAAGGAAGCGATTGAGGAATTCAAAAAATCTGCGATGACCCATGCTTTTGACGCAAAACATGTTGAGGAGTTGGGCACGAAGTTGAAGGCGGGTACCTATAAACTTCAGCAGGAAAGTATTGCTTATATGGGTTGCGCGGCGGTTCATCTTAACGGGCTTATCCAGAGTCTTGAACCGGGACAGAGCGAAGAGGTGCCGGTGGATGAGTCATTAATGAGCGCGTTTAAGGAATGGCAATGAGCGTACAAAACCGGGAATTTCTTCAGGAAGTGATGCGTAAAGAGATCAGGGATCGCAAAATTCCTATAAGCCTGGGAAAGGCCTGCCCTGTAAAATGCACGTTTTGTTATGAAATGGATCACAGCTACCGCCAGACTTTTGATATGCCTCTCACCACGCAAGAGGACTGGGAGTTTATTTTAAGTGAGATCCAGGCCTTTCCGACCCGGGCTGCAGAGTCATGGGTTCTGGGCGGTAACGAATATATGGAATGGACAGACCTCGCCCTACACCCCAAGGCGATGGAATGGATTGAGGAGTTCCTGGAAAAGACAGATAAAGATATCATCATGTTCTCGGTGGGCTATTTTGATCCACAAAGGATCAACCGTCTGGCAGAAAAGTATCCCGGTCGCATCAACTTTGAACTTTCGGTGATTACATTAGGCTCTTATCGCAAACAATTGATGCCGAAAGGGCCTTCGGTCAATCAGGTTCTCGAGGTGTTGGATGGTCCGGCTGTAACATCTGCCAATTTTTATTCATTTGGTCCGGGCACCATGTCTGAAGATGCGAAAACCATTGCAAAGATTAATAAAAATTGCCTGTTGTGGATGGGCACCCTGACCCCTTTAAAATATATTGATGAGAAAACCACCGCTTTGATGCGGCAGGGCAAGCGATTTCTCGCCGATGAGTCGCAAAAGATTTATGATATGAACCTGACCAACGTCCAGATGATCCATACCGAATCGGATATCACATCCTTTCTGAACCGGAACAAAATCATCAAAACCTTCGATGCCTGCGAATTGGATAAGAAAGACTGGGTTGTGATGGCGGGCAATGTTTACCGGGTCCTGCACATGTTCCGCCAGGGCCGGGCCCGTTTTCTTTATGTTCCCAATGCGACTTTGGGAGGGGACTCGGATTGCACGACCTTGCTCACGTTCAGCGATGTCGCAAAAAGGATAAGCCACCAGCGGGTGGTGCATCTTCCTCGTGTGATTCTGGAGAAATCTTCCGATGATGAGCGGGACATATCGGGAGTGTCGTTTGATGAGTTTAAAGAGCAGTTTCCTCGGGTGCGGTTTAAGGTGCTCAACAAGGTGAACTCCGCTCTTTCAAATAAAAAGCTGTATGAAAAGGGATATTTGAAAAACTATGTTGAAGACTATCTGCGGAATCCTCTTTCGAAAAAGTTTGAGGCGATTGCCCACCCCAACTAGGAGATGAGTAAATTTTGCGGCGGATAATTAAGCAGTGATTTTAAAAATAGAAAGGGAATGGGAATGCAGTATCAGCTTAAAATTATTTTCGTGGATAATCAGGAATTGATTCTAGATACAACCCAGAAGCATGGCTTTAGTGATGACTTGGAACTGTTTGAGGTGACCACCTCCGAGGAAATTTTTGTGATTCCTCTCAAGCAGATCAAATACATATCCTGCGATGCCAAAATCTTCCAGAAATAGTCCGAAAAAAATGACCTGAGCCTGAAAGATTCTTCAGAAGCGGACGCGCGCCCTTTTCATCCAGGTGGCTTCGCTGAACTTTCCCTGGTAGTATTTTTCAAAAAGGACTTCGTTGTGCGTTAAAGCTTCCCCGTCGATGACGTTTTCCACTTTCACAGAAGACTTTTCTTCATTCTTCATAAGTTTTTCGGATGTCGAAGCGCCTGGTTCCAGCTTATAAGTGCCGGGATTCGAAGATTTCTCATCGATCATCTGGTACAGCTCCGAAAGACTTAAAAACAGATTCAGAACAGCCTTGTCATCCATGTGATTCTGTTTCTTAAATTCTGCAAGAATATCCTGCACTTCTTTCGATGCCACGATGGCCTGTAAAATGGCATCATTCAAGTTCTCATACTCCTGGTCTAAAAATTCATCGGAATTCATACTCAGTTTCCCCTGGCAAGTTAAAAGGTATTTATGGACTGTAGTAGCAAATCCGATGCCATAGTTTTTTTCTTGAAAAAAACAGTCCTGCCCCTTTTAAAATCTAGGTTTATGCGCATTTTAGTGGCGTCAAATTTCCTGCCTTAAAATGAGATATGAAGATTGTGGGAGGGGGGTGGGCTAAAAATTTGACGGAATCAGAGCTAAAGGCATTGTTCTTCCCAGTTTGTTCAACGGGTGATATTATTTATGGTTGCCACTTTGCAGAGTGGGAGTTCTTCCCGGCTTGTATTGAACGGGTGCATAGCTTATTATGAATATAAATGTAAATTGTTTTAGGTGGAAATTTTCATGTCAATTTTGGCGAAGAATCTGAAAACTATTCGCAAGGAACTGGGTTGTACCCAATCCGTCATGTCGGAAATTTTAAAAGTAGGTTTCCGTACTTTTGTTCGTTATGAAGCGGGTGAGAGGGATGCTCCTGTCTCAGTGCTGGTCAAGGTTGCCCGGCTGGGGAATATTTCGCTGGAACAATTATTGACCTCAGAAATAGATAAGAATGATATTGCCCCTCTGCAGAAAGTCAACAAGAGCTCATCATCCACAGAAGTGAGTGTGGTTAATTTCAAAGAAGGATTGGTGGTTTTCAATAATCCTTCGCGTCAGGAAATCATAACCTTGGATGATTATGAAAGAAAGATGTTAACGCTTTTTAGAAAAATGGCTCCTCGTCTGCAAAAAGACTGTCTTTCCACCTTAGGGAAAATCGCAGAATCGGGCAAAACTACAAGTACATTGTTGGATAAGTCTGAGCAGGGACAACGCGGCACGAAGAAAAAGGGAGAGAGTCCCCAAAAATCTCCCCCGATCTCTGTACGTCAACCCAAGGCAAAACGAAAACCTGGTAGAAAGAAGCTCGATAAAAAAGCTTTGCAAGAAAAGATAGACAAGCTTAAAATGCTCACTCGAAGCATTAATAAAACCACGGTGAGATAATATTCAGTGAAATTTAACGGTGTCAGAAAGTCATGGCACGTTGCCGCCGGGTTGATAGTCCTTACCGCAGTCCTTTCCCTTGAGTTTTATACCAATCTGTTTGAAAAAAGTGTCGGTTATTACTTAAAGTGGCAAAACCACAAAAGACCTCAGCTAGGTAGAATGTGGGAGCGGGATAGACAGTCTCTGGTAGCGCAAGCCAAGATAAAGTCCATTCGATCCTCGCTGGATCTTCAGGAAGAAACGGCTTTGGGAATTTCTTCCTTCAAACATTTGTTTGAAGGGCTGTCGCCGGGGTTTCCCCTTGTTGTTTCCCGGGAAAAGTTTCTCCAACTCTATTATGATTTTCCCGGGCCATGGTCGGAGCAAATCATTTCTTCTTACGACCTGATAGAGATGGACTCGACGAAAAACTGGGATCGGGTTTTCCTGAAACGATTTGGTCCCTGGATCACCCTGCAGTTCATTGACCGTCAAAATATCCCCATTCACGAATTGTTTTTATCTGTAGATACGTTGTTTGAGGTTCAGGCAACACGGACTGTTAAACGAGGAACCCTTGAGGATTCGAATTTTACTACAAACCGGATTTTCCCGATTTCCGAGTTTCTTCCTGTTTTAAAATCCTTGGATGCGGCCACGCAGAAAGCAGTTTTCCCGGAACCCCGCTGGTTTTTGGGGAAAAACTATTATGTCACCCGTGTTGGCATTTCGGATGTGCCTGCCGAACAGCCGGCCCAACACCTGTTGTTAGGCGTTGAGTATGACACCGATTACTACACTGGAGTTCTCTTGATTCCCGTGGCAATGGAACTGGCCAATAATATGATGTCACAAATTGAAAAAGCGGATCTTTCTGATCCAACTTCTAATGAAATCCCGCCTTCTTCGGGAGAGAGCCCTTGATTGGTCGCTTACTCCATACTTTAAATCTGGTTCTACTAACTTTAATTCTTTCTGTGGTGCTGGTTGTGGCCGGTCTGTATTTTTGGTTGAGCCAGGATTTGCCGCAGCTTCCCAACAATCTGCAACATATCAACCTGAGCCTTCCGACAGAAATTTATTCTTCGGATGGCGAGCGTATTAAGATTCTTGGTGAGAGGCATCCTATCGTCCTTGAGGATATTTCTCCTTTTTTTACCAAAGCCATCATTGCCGTTGAAGATTCTCGATTTTATCGCCATAGCGGAATAGACCACAGGGGATTGGTGCGCGCGTTATGGACCAACCTTAGTCAAAAAAGAATCGCCCAGGGAGGAAGCACGATCACCCAACAACTTTCCAAAAACCTGTTTTTTTCATTCGAGAGAAACTGGGTGCGTAAGATCAAGGAGCTTTTGATTGCCTTTCAACTGGAGGCGACTTTCAATAAGGACCAGATTCTTCAAGCCTATTGCAATCAGATATATTTTGGTAGCGGCGCTTATGGAGTGGAAGAGGCAGCACAAGTCTATTTCAGAAAACGCGCCAAGGACCTGACTTTGCTGCAAGCGGCTCTTCTTGCCGGCCTCCCCAATTCACCCAACAATGCCAATCCGTTCTCGCATTATGAAAAGGCGATGAAAAGAACGGAGTATGTGTTGAACCGGATGGTCAGGGAACACTTGATTACTACTGATGAGAAAGAATTGTCCCTTCAATCCAACATTGACCTGGTCAATCCTCGGGTAGATTCGGATCCTAATCTTTATTTTGTTGATCAGGTGCTGGAACAAATAGAAAGGGATTATGGTAAAGAATTTGTGCATTTTGGGGGATTGAAAATTCTTACCACATTGGATTCGCATTATCAGAAGCTTGCTTTTAAAAGTGCCCGGAACCATCTGGAGGCCTTGGAGGGCAAGATTGTCAAGGAGCCGGGTGCGGCCCCGCTTCAGGCGGCATTAGTGGCGATAGAGAATAAAAGCGGAGCCGTGCGCGCTATGCTTGGAGGTAGAGACTACTCATACAGCCAATTCAACCGGGCGGTATCGAACAACCGTCTTCCCGGTTCTTCCTTCAAGCCGTTTGTGTATTTTACGGCTATGGAAGAGTTGGGTTATTCACCCGCTACAGTGGTGGTGGACGAGCCGCTGACCCTAGATATTCCCGGCACCGAACCGTGGAGCCCGCAGAATTTCGATGAAGAGTTTGCGGGAAAAATTATTCTAAAAAAAGCTCTAATGAAATCCATTAACATTATTTCCGCGAAACTGCTTAATGAAGTAGGGCCGGAAAAAGTAATTCGCACGGCGCGTCAGTTCGGTATTAAAAGTCCGTTAGGTAAAAACCTTTCTCTCGCTCTGGGAACTTCCGGCCTGTCCCCTTATGAAATGGCATCGGCCTATAGTGTTATTGCTAATCTTGGGATTTATAATGAACCTTATTTGATTCAGCATATTGAGGATTTTCAGGGCAATCGGCTTTATGAGCATTACTATCAGGGGGTGCAACAGTTTTTACCGGATTCCCTTTTCCCGCTTCTGAATATGATGCAAGGGGTGATAGATGAGGGCACTGGGAAGGTCGTAAGGAGAATGGGTTTTCACCATCCTGCCGGGGGCAAAACCGGAACGACTAATGACTTTAAAGATGCATGGTTTAATGCATTCACAAAAGATATTTCAGCTTCCGTCTGGGTGGGCTTTGATAATAATGAGCCCATGAGAGTCAAGCCTGGTAAGGGTTTGACCGGCGCTAGCGCTGCCGCGCCCATCTGGGTGTTTTTCATGCAAAAAGTGCTGGAGGGGAAAAGCCCGGTAAAATTCCCCGTTCCAGATAAAATCAAATTTGCCACGGTGGATGCACAGACAGGTTATCTTGCTAACGAGTTTTCCCTTGAGACCTTGGAGGTTGCAGTCAAAGAAGGTGTAGACCTTTCGGCACCTCCTGTTTTGCCAAAAAATCCGGAACCGGATGAAACCGGGCTTCTGCCTGACCCAGTAGGCGGACCCATGAATCCCAAAAAATCTAAAAAAAGAAATGTTGTACCAGACCCTTAAATTCTATCTAGCTCGAATTGCTGCCTCGTTAATCCTGATTTTTGGATTAGGTTTTACGGTTCTGTTTTTTTTGCATGAAGTAGCACTTCCAAACGTTTTGTTTGATGATGCGGTAATCCAATGGGCCATTATCCTCGTCTGTCTGTTTTTTGGGTTCATTGCGTATGGGATGGTGGGGGAACAACGATTTTTTAACTCTCTGCATTTTCTTAAAAATGTTCCTCCTCAGTCCAACCCGGACGATATTAAAAACCAGTATGAAAATCTTCTGAGCTTCACCTACTCCTCTTATTTTTTGCCGGAAACGGGAAAACAATACCGGGTTCTTGGAGTCCTGCTATACGCGGACTATCTTCTGTCGATTGGGGATGAAACCTCTAGGGCTTTGAATATTTATGTGCAGGCCTTTTTGCAAAGTCCCAGGGATTCGCGTTTTCGCAAACCGCTTCTGGCCACTCTAAATCAAGGCCGGGAACTCACTCAGGAGGAGATGGATCTGCTTCTCGTGATGGTTCAGCAGGAAGAAATTCACGACCCCAAGTTAACTCATTTCCTGTCCAGCCTATTTCTCAAGGCTGGACAATGGTCTGGGAAAGTTGAGTCACTATTTTTGAGTGCGCTGGAAGATAAGAGTGAGCTTTCCAGTAAAATTATCCAATTTGCCCTGCCTATTTACCTGGCCCACAAAAGAACGGATGAGTTAGCTCTGAGGTTTTACCTGTTTGCATTGAAATATTCGGTTAAAGAGGAGGAAGAAATTAAATGCTATCTTGCCCATAGTTATTGTGAAGGGAACCTTGCCGGGGTTGCTCCGGAATTGCACCAGAAATGCGGAGAAGTATTCGCGGGCTTGAGTTCTGATCAACAAGCGGAGATTAAAGGGCGGTCTGAAGAAAACCGGATTTCTTCCAAACTGAAAAAGATCAAACTTTTCCGCAGGGAAGATCTTCAGGATTTGAAGCGCCTGAAAGTGGAGATGGGCTTGGTTCCGGGCCGAATGACACTATTGAGGCAAGGGTTGGGTTGGGGGGGGCGCAAAGTTTTAAGTGGGTTTAAATGGATTCTTCTTCAGGTTCTTGAAGGCCTTGTCAAGTTTGGCTATCTCTCGTTGAGAGCCAAGCTGGTCTGTTTTGCAGTTGTTTCCGTTTCAATTATGCTGGTTCTTAGCTTCACCGAATTGGTTTCGAAAAATAAGGATAATCTCTCATCTTTAACATCGATACCCCCATCAAACCCGCCACAAGCAAAAAAGGAAGACAGGGTATACACCATTCAAATTGCTGCGGTCATTTCCGCCAAACAAGCGGATAAGATGATCCAGCGTCTCAAGAAGAAGGGTGTCGAAGGCCTTTACGTCGTCAAAGCCATCCGGGGAGCCGGAGGACACTGGTACAAAATTAGAGCCGGGCAATTTCCTGCCAAGGACCAGGCCAGCGCATACGCCAACCGGCTGGTCAACTCAAAGTCCATTAAAAACTATTTTGTGATTTCGTTGCCGAAAAATTAAGACTCGGGTTGTCGCACACTATTTTCCAGGTGGAAAAATCAACAACGACCGTAGCGGTCTTCGTAACGTGAGATATCGGATTCGTCAAGGAGATGGCCTATCTGAATTTCAACAATTATCAGCAGGTCGGAACCAAGGTTCTCCAGCCTGTGTTTGGCATTTTTGGGGATGGTGATGGAGTCGTTACTTTCTAACTGGAAAGTTTCTTCGTCCCGCACCACTTCTGCTGAGCCGGAGACAACCGTCCAGTGTTCACTGCGGTGCTGATGGGATTGCAGGCTGAGTGCCTCCCCAGGCAGGACTTCGATACGCTTTAGCACATACGAAGGGCCTGAATCCAATATGGTGTAAGATCCCCACGGTTTATTAACGGTAGCAGGTTGTTTGCCTTCCGGGTGGCCGTTTTCATTGAGAGACTCCACCAGTTTTTTCACATCCTGAGAACGCTCCTTGGCGCAGACCAACAGGGCATCGGGACTATCTACCACGATCGTATCGTTTAATCCCAATACGGCAATGAGTCGGCTCTCAGACTGGATTATGGAGTTGTAGCAGTCCTGAGCCAGAACATTACCGCTAATGATATTACCGGCAGAATCTTTTTCAGATACTTCGTCCAAAGCGTTCCAGGCACCGACATCGTTCCAGCCGATATTCGCAGGGATGAGAGCCACCTTTGACGAGTTTTCCATGACCGCATAGTCGATGGAAAGGCTGGGAAGGGAGGAAAAAAGGTCGCGACCTGTTTCATTCAGTTCCAGATAGGCGGATTTTCCTTTTGCCTTCTGGATGCAACCGGCGATAGTTTCAAGCTGGGAATAAATATTTCCCGCATGCTGCTGCAATTCCTCAAGAATGGTGGCGGCCTTCCAGACGAAGACTCCGCAATTCCAAAAGTAATTGCCATCTTCTAAATATTGTTCGGCCTCAGGTCGGTCGGGCTTTTCCACAAACCGTTCCACCTGATAGGCTTCATTTTCTATTTCAGCCCCCTGTTGCAGGTAACCGAATCCGGTTTCGGGCCGGGTCGGCGGGATACCCAGAGTGACGAGATAACCTTTTTGGGCCAGAGTTTCTGCTTTTTGAAGTGTCTTGATAAGGTTCTCAGAGTTCGCTACAACATGGTCGGCAGGGAAAATGCCCATGACCGCATCAGGATATTTGCGGATGATTACTTTCGCCATCAAACCGATTGCTAATGCTGTATTCTTGCTGCAGGGTTCTGCTATGAGATGATCGGAAATAAAACCGTAGGAATCTAACTGGCGAAGGGTCTCAACCGCCTGCTGATGGTTGGTGGCCAGATATATATTTTCAATAGAAATCAAAGGCAGTAGACGTTGAACGGTATTCTGGAGCATGGTCCCGTCGCCAACGATTTTCTGCAATTGTTTTGGGCTTTGTTCACGGCTTTTAGGCCAGAACCGGGTGCCGCTTCCCCCTGCCAATATAACTCCGTACATAAGACGGTCTTTCTTTTTGGTCGTTCAGGTGATTGTGGGTCTCAAGGATTAAATGGGATAAAGTATTTGGTTTGCTGAGCAATTTTAATTTTACCAAAACCCGCACCCATTCTAGCTAAAAAGACATCAAAGGACTAGAAAAATAACTGCGATTGGTGGGAAGAATAAAAGGATTCAAATTGGAAAACTTAAAATTATTCTGGCCGTATATATCCAAATACCAGAGGGAACTGGCAATAGGCGTTGCGGCTTTAATCATCACGGACTCCGCAACGTTGGTTGTTCCCTGGCTGATCAAGGAGTTTGTTGATATCCTGCCGGGGAAACCCTCTTCGGGAATTCTTTTGAAATATGCGTTCCTTCTTTTGCTGATTGCTTTGGTTCTTGTGACGGGCCGCTATGGCTGGAGGATGTATATGTTCGGTCCTGCCCGGAAAATTGAATTTGATATCCTGAACCGGTTGTTCAGCCATCTTTTAACTTTGGACCGGGCTTGGTACCTGCAGCAAACGACAGGGGATCTCATGTCGCGCGCTACTAATGATCTAAGGGCAGTGAGGGAGTTTGTCGGATTGGGCGTGTTGATTCTCATCGACGCGGTTTTTGTTATTATCACTGCCGTGGGCATGATGAGTTGGATCAATACTGATCTGGCCCTCAAGGTTTTACTGCCACTGCCTTTTATTTCATTTTTGTTTTTTTATTTTGTTAAGGAAATCGGCAAACGTCATAAAGCGGTGCAGGAACATTTGGCTCTAATAACGGTGCAGGTGCAGGAAAACCTTGCTGGCATCCGGGTTCTTCATGCCTTTGTCCAAGAGGAAAATGAGAAAATAAAGTTTGCCAAACTCAATAATGAGTACATCAAAAAAAACCTGCATGTCACCCGCATGTTCGGTATTTTTACACCCACGATGGTGTTTGTTATAGGGGTGGCGGCGATGCTTTCGCTGTGGCTGGGTGGGAAGGCAGTGATTGCTGACTCCATGACGTTGGGGTCTTTTGTCGCGTTTAATGGTTATTTGATGCTTCTTTCATGGCCCATGATGGGAATCGGGTATGTCTTCAACCTTACCCAGAAAGGGATGGCGGCCATGGACCGTATTCATGAAATCTTTAAGGCTCAACCTGAAATAAAACCAGCTTCAGGAGAAGTTGATTTCCTCGAACAAATGGGTGACATAGAGTTTCAAGGGCTACAGTTTTCCTACCCTGGTGCAGAAACACAAAGTTTGAAGGGCGTCGATATTAAAATTTCCAGAGGCCAGACGCTGGGGGTGGTGGGTGTGATCGGTTCGGGTAAAACCACTTTGGCTCAAATGCTTTTACGTTTTTATGATCCGACTGCCGGTGCTTTATTGATAGGAAACCGTCCCATAAAAGAAATTCCTCTGCAAAAACTACGAGACTCCATAGGTTATGTGAGTCAGGAACCCTTTTTATTCTCAACATCCATTCGTAACAATATAGTGCTAGGACGGGGATCTGCCACAGACCCCGAATTGGAGGAAATTATCCGGATCGCCGGATTGACCAAAGATATGGCTCGGTTTCCGGAAGGGTTGGAGACGTTGATCGGTGAGCGTGGAGTTTCCTTGTCGGGAGGTCAGAAGCAAAGGGTCGCTCTGGCCCGTGCTCTGATCAAGAAACCTGAAGTGCTGATTCTTGATGACGCATTCTCAAACCTGGACTCGGATACTGAGGAAGAAATTTTAAGGAATATCAAGAGGCAGCTAAGTCAAACCACTACCCTGATTATTTCTCACAGGCTCTCGGCTGTCCGTGACGCGGATCGGATAATCGTGATGGATGCTGGAAAAATCCTTGAACAAGGAAACCATGCTTCGCTGACTCGGGCAGGAGGAGTCTATGCGAGCCTGTTCCAGAATCAGTCACTGGCCAGAGAAATGGAGATCTTTCTCTGATGATCTATATGGAAAACATGAAAGACCGCTACCGCGAGTGGGTTTTATTCAAGCGGGTGCTCGTTTATCTAAAACCTTATGGGCAGTGGGTGGCGCTTGCGATATTTCTCCTCTTAGGAGTTTCCCTGCTCAACCTTGCAGGTCCTTACTTCACCAAGATAGTCATTGACGACTACATAAAAGTTTCTGACCTTAAAGGTCTTGATATTATCGCGGGTTTGTATCTAGCGGTATTACTGGGCTCATTCGTGTTTCAGTTTTTCCAGAACTATCTGATGCAGTACATCGGTCAGAAAGTCATGTTTGACCTGCGTTCTAAAGTATTTGCCCATCTCCATAAAATGTCATTTTCCTATTTTGACAAGAACCCCATCGGGAAAATGATCACTCGAGTGGTGAACGATGTTGAAGTTCTCAATGAAATGTTGACGTCAGGGCTCATCCTTATTTTCAGCGACCTGTTCACATTGACGGGGATTTTCGTTGTCATGCTTTATCTGGATTGGCGGCTGACAC
This sequence comes from uncultured Nitrospina sp., assembly GCA_937891765.1. GTDB lineage: Bacteria > Nitrospinota > Nitrospinia > Nitrospinales > VA-1 > LS-NOB. The sequence goes on along the minus strand of CALAGQ010000005.1, from coordinate 39,494 downwards.
TTGTGGTTTGCACTGTTTTCCCTTTGCTGGCATGGATCACGCGCCTGTACAGGATTCGGGCTCGCGACGCGCTTAGGAAAAACCGGGCGCATGTTAGCGAACTCAATTCCTATCTGCAGGAAAATTTATCGGGTGTGGATACGGTCCAATGCTTCAATCGGGAAAAGGCGAACTTGGAAAACTTTAGCGGGATTAACCGCGACCGGCTTAAAGAGGATTTAAGAACCGTTTATTACAACGCCCTGTATATGCCCTCCATCGATTTGTTCAACTCGCTGGCTGTGGGGATGGTCATCTGGTATGGGGGAGGGCGGTTTGTTCAGGATGAAATCCAGTTGGGAGTCCTGGTGGCATTTATCCAGTACCTGCAGAAATTTTTTGAGCCGGTGAGGGATCTTGCGGAAAAATTTAATATCATTCAAACGGCCATGGCATCTTCGGAGCGGATTTTTGAACTGCTGGATACGCCTGAACAATTGCCCGACAAGGTTCCATCTCAGCCGGATTTCAAGATAAAGGGGGCGGTCGAGTTTGAGAATGTCTGGTTCGCCTATAATGATGAAAACTTTATCTTGAAGGACATCAGTTTTTCTCTATCAGAAGGGGAGAGCCTTGCCATCGTTGGCGCGACCGGCTCGGGAAAATCCACCCTCGTCAATGCCCTTTGCCGTTTTTATGATATTCAAAAAGGAGATATTCGATTTGACGGTAAATCCATCAAGGACATTAATAAATATGATTTGCGCCGCCAGATCGCGCTGGTTCAGCAGGATGTGTTTTTGTTCTCAGGAAATATTTCAGATAATATTCGACTGGGAAACCAACAGATAGGTCAGGAAGAAATCGAGTCTATTTCACAAGCCGTCAGTTCACATAATTTTATCAGCAGTCTTCCTTTTAAGTATGAGCAGGAGCTGAAGGAAGGCGGGGTCGGGATTTCCTCCGGCCAACGGCAATTATTATCTTTTGCCCGGGCCTTGGCCAGCAATCCACGCATACTGGTGCTGGATGAAGCGACCTCAAGCGTTGATCCTGAAACCGAAAGCCATATACAGAAAGGGATTCGGGAATTAACGCGTGGTAGAACCAGTATCATAATTGCGCACCGGATCTCCACCCTCCTGCACGCCGACAAAATCCTCGTCTTAAAGAATGGGGAGATATTGGAGTTCGGGGCGAGAAGAGAGTTATTGCAACAAAAAGGTGTTTTTTATAAACTTTGTCAGTCGCAGTTGCAATCGCAAGGTTTGAACTCCGAAAATGCCGGAGAATAATAGGTGAAAAACCAAAATACCGAATTAGATTTGTAAGGAATGGACACATAAAGAGACTTAATAAGGACAACATATTCTGTAACCCTATTGATTGATAAGGTGAGACCGATGAAAAAATTACTTTATGTTTTAGTGGCAGTGCTTTTCGTTTTTCTATCTGCGCCTGCGTTTGCGGATGATGCGGCCTTGAAGTTTTCCATGCGTGAAGGGTCCAATGCCAGTGCCCATAAGCACAATGAAGAAGGTATTTCTCATTATAATCAAGGGCATTATGATGTTGCACTGAAACACTTTGCAATGGCATCGAGCATTGATTCTGGTGTGGGTGAATCGCACTACAATGAAGCATTGTGTTTGGATAAGCTAGGTCGACACGGTGACGCGACCAACCACTTTTACGCTGCCAGAAAACATGCTAACGGTAATCAAGCAATTCTAAGTTCCGAGATTCTCAACTCTCACGCTCCTATGAAACGAGAGGGTTCCTGAGATCAGGCTTTTGGTTTGAAGGGGAGGGTCAGGCGAGTAACAGGGCGGTTGTTCTGGATATGTTCGGTGATAATTTCTTCCATGTCTTCCTTAGTCTTCGGGGAGTACCAGACGTCATCGGGATAAACCACCATGGATGGCCCTTGGGCGCAGGCATCCAGGCATCCGGCTTTGTTAACCCGCACTTTTCCTTTCAGCCCCAGTTCGTGAACACGGCCTTTCATATAATCGAGAAGCTCAGCGGAACCGCGTGAGTGGCAACAGCCTCTCGCATCATCGCCTTTTCTTTCGTTGATACAGATGAAAATATGTTTTTCAAAAGGCGGCATGGTTGGGTTTTACCGGGGAAAATCTAGTCGGATTTGGGAAGTTTGCTGGAGTGGGTTTCGTAATACTGCTTGAATTGCCCGAAGTTGACGTAACATCTTTCACAACTGTCCGGGAACACGGTAACAATCACGCCTCGTTCAATCTGCGAGGCGAGTTTCAGGGCGCCGACCATGGCGGCGGCAGAAGAATGCCCGACCAGGATGCCTTCCTGCTTTTCCAGTATCTCAACCATGTCGTAGGCCTCATCGGTCGGGACGCTGAGTTTACCATCCAACTCTTCTTCTTTATAAATTCCGGGTACGATAGAAGTTTCCATATGTTTGAGGCCTTCCAGTCCGTGCAGGGATTCCGCCGGCTCCACCGCGTAGCATTTGATGTCAGGATTCAGTTGGCGCAGGCCCCGGCTGGTTCCCATAATGGTGCCCCCGGTTCCGATACCCGCCAGAAAATGGGTAACCCGTTGATTGGTCTGCTTCCATATCTCCTGTGCTGTGGTTTCCTGATGTGCTTGCCAGTTGGAGTCGTTGTTGTACTGGTCCGGCATGAAGTAAATGTCCGGATTTTCATCATAGATTTTCTTAGCCATGATGATAGCGCCATCGGAGCCTTCAAAGGGACTGGAGGTCACAATTTCGGCGCCGTAAAAATCGGCCATGAGCCCTTTTCGTTCTTTGCAGACATTCGCCGGCATGACCAGTTTGACTTTATAGCCTTTGACTTTTCCGATCAGTGCGTAGGAAATACCGGTATTACCGGATGTGGAGTCGAGGATGATTTTATCCTTAGTGAGCTTGCCGGATTTTTCACCATCTTCGATCATTTTCAGGGCAGGGCGGGACTTCACCGAACCGCCGGCGTTTTTCCACTCGGCCTTGGCATAAATATCGACGTCCTTGAACTCTTTTCCCAGATTATGAATGCGGATCAATGGGGTGTTGCCAATTGCCTTCAACACCGATTGATCGGTGATGACTGGGCAAGTTGGCGCCTGAACCTCGAAAGGAATGGGAAACTTCATCGATTTTGACATTTTAGATATTAGATATCTTTTAACCGGTTACGGTGCAAAAAATTACCGGTAATTTTTATATTTCCTTGTTAGCGTGACAAGCCACAAAATTCCTCATAGTCGATCAATTCAGTGATCGTGGGTTGCTCGCCACAAATAGGGCACTTTGGATCTTTCTTTAATTTCAGTTTCCTGAATTCGGTTTTCAGTGCATCATAAATAAGCAGGGAACCGACCAGAGTTTCCCCCTTGCCCAGAATCAGCTTCAGGGTCTCGACCACTTGCAGGTTTCCGATCACTCCCGCCAATACACCCAAAACGCCGCCTTCCTGACAATTGGGCACCAGTCCCGGTGGGGGCGGTTCTGGATAGAGACAACGGTAGCAGGGGCCTTCGTCAGGCTTGAAAACGGTGACCTGTCCTTCAAAGCGGAATATGCTGCCATGAATATTGGTTTTCCCCGTCATCACACAAGCGTCATTAATGAGATATCGCGTGGCGAAATTGTCGGTGCCATCGAGAATGTAATCATAGCCTTCGAACAGGCGCATGATGTTTTCCGAATTCAGCCTCTCATTAAAGACGGTGACGTTGACATCCGGGTTCAGTGCTGAAATGGTTTTTTTGGCGGACTCGGTTTTGAGCATTCCGATGCGCTCGGTATTATGGATGATCTGCCTTTGCAGATTGCTGAGGTCGACGGTATCGAAATCGATGATTCCCATATTGCCGATACCGGCGGCGGCGAGATAAAACGCGGCAGGAGAACCCAGTCCACCCGCACCTACCAATAGAACTTTTGATTCTAAAAGGCGGCTTTGTCCCTCACCTCCCACTTCAGGAAGGATGATGTGGCGACTATAGCGTTCTATCTGTTCATCGGTGAAATCAATCATCTAGAGGGCGCCACCTGCAATTGCCGGTATGATGGAGATTTCATCGCCATCTTTAACAGCGGTGCTTTCGCCCTCAAGAAACCGAATATCTTCTTCGTTCAAATAGATATTAATGAAACGTCGGGGTGCACCGCTTTCTTCGCAGATACGCTCTTTAATTCCAGCAAACTGGCTTTCCAGATTGTTGAGAATTTCGCTGATGGTGGCACCTTCTGCCGTCACTTCGCTCTTGTTGTCGGTCAACTTCATCAACGGGGTGGGTACTCTTACTTTTACTGCCATACTTTACTCCTTTTAAACTGTTAAACCGTTGGCAAAAATTTCTTCAAAATTATCTATTTTAGGTTCGATCACCCTAGGCGCGGGAAAACAATCGGCCAGGGCTTCCTGAGTTTTCAATCCGTTGCCGGTAATACAAATAACGGTCACTTCGTCCGGTTTGATCCGACCTTGTTGGATCAGTTTTTGCGTGACGCCTACAGTAACGCCTCCCGCAGTTTCCGTGAATATGCCTTCGGTCTCGGCCAGCAGTCTCATGGCAGTGACGATCTCTTCATCATTCACATCTTCTCCGTAGCCACCACTGGTGTTTACGGTTTTGATGCCGTAGTAACCATCCGCTGGGTTTCCGATGGCGATGGATTTGGCAATGGTATTCGGTTTGACCGGTATGATGTTTTCAGTGCCATTTTTTATGGCTGTGGTGACGGGGGAACAACCAGTGGCCTGAGCCGCAAAAACCTTAGTTTGTACCTTGTCGACCAGTCCCAACATTTCAAATTCGTGAAAAGCTTTCCATATTTTTGTGATCAGCGAACTGCCTGCGACGGGAACCACGACATTGTCTGGCGTTTTCCAGCCTAGTTGCTCGGCAATTTCATAACCGTAAGATTTAGATCCGTCGCCATAATAAGGTCGGATGTTGATATTCACGAAGGCCCAGTCATGGTTGGCGCCAATTTCACTGCAAAGCCGGTTCACGTCATCATAACTACCTTTGACAGCGATCAACTGCGTTCCGTAAATCAGGGTCCCAAGAATCTTCCCCGCCTCCAGTCCGTCAGGAACGAAGATGTAACTTTTCAGACCGGCTTCTGCCGCATGGGCGGCCACCGAGTTTGCCAGATTACCCGTTGAGGCGCAGGAGACGGTGTCGAACCCAAACTCGATGGCTTTGGAAACGGCGACCGAAACGACACGGTCCTTAAAAGAAAAAGTGGGGTGGTTGACGGAGTCATTTTTCAGGTACAGATTTTTCAGTCCCAATACCTTGCCCAGATTTTTAGCCCTGACTAAAGGGGTGAAACCGGTGTGGAGACCTACTTTAGGGGGCTCATCCAGAGGCAAAAGAGCCTCATAGCGCCACATGGAGGGTGGGCCAGACTCAATGGACTTTTTGGTCACGACCTTTTTGATGGCTTCGTAATCGTAATTGACTTCCAAGGGCCCAAAGCAAAATTCACAAACGTGAATCGGGTCTTTGGCAAACTCTTTTTTACATTCTTTACAGATTAATCCTTTAACGTAACCCATTCCAACATTCCCTTAGTTTTTTTACAGGAAAACAAAATCCTGTTTATTTTAGAAGTATTGATTAAAACTGAAATAGCGTTCGCCCGTATCTGGTAAAACAACAACCACATTTTTGCCGGGGCCTAACTCTTTGGCCACTTCATTGGCAGCAAAACATGCGGCTCCGGAAGAAATGCCAGCGAGAAGACCTTCTTCTTTCCCAAGCCTCTTGGCAAATAGAAAAGCCTCTTCGTCGGAGACGGGTAAAATACGATCCAGCAGATCAAGGTTCAGGACATTGGGCTTAAACCCCGCGCCAATTCCCTGGATTTTGTGGGGACCGGGTGCTTTCCCCGATAACACTGCCGAGGTTGCTGGTTCGACACCCACCACTTTGACCTGCTCATAATGTTTTTTTAAGACTTCCCCAACACCGGTGATAGTTCCCCCGGTACCAATTCCGGCGACAAAACCGTCGACCGACTCACCGTTCATAGCGGCAACGATTTCCGGCCCGGTTGTTTGCCGATGCACTTCTGGATTAGCCGGATTGTTGAACTGCTGAGGCATAAAATAGTCTGGATGTTCAGCCAGCATTTCTTCTGCCCGTTGGATGGTGCCTTCCATCCCGAATTCGGCTCGACTCAATTCGGTTTTTGCGCCGAAACTTTCCAGAATCATCCTTCGTTCGGTGCTCATGTTCTCGGACATGACCAGTATGACATTATAGCCCTTGATGGCACCTACCAGAGCGAGGCCGATCCCTGTATTTCCACTTGTGGGCTCAATAATCGTGGAACCGGGTTTCAGCAAGCCCTTTTTTTCCGCATCTTCCACCATGGCCAGTGCAATACGATCCTTGACACTGCCCCCTGGGTTGAAGAATTCCAGCTTAGCGAAAATATTGGCGCCATTTGAAGGAATAACGTTGTTCAGTTTAACCAAAGGGGTGCCACCGATCAACTCTAAACTATTCTCGAATTTGGATTTAATCATTTCAACTCTGGGAATCTGGCGCTCTAATCCGCTTCCTTTGGAAGGGTTCCTCCATATGCCAGGAAATAACTGTGCACGGAAGGGATTTGTAGAATAAAAGAACACCTACTATGCTTGAGATTGACCCTGATTTCAAGCACTTTATGGGGTTTTTTCCGGGGTTTTGTAGGCTAACTTCCGTTGGAGTCGAAGTTTTTCAGGTTGCTCAGGCGTTTTTTGAATTCGCGGGTGACAAACTCAGAATCATCAGAGTTCGAGATAACGTGAGGGGTGATAAATATCATCAACTCGGTCTTATTGAGGGTGATGTTCTTGGAGCCAAACAGTCTCCCTAAATAGGGGAGATCCTTCAGCAAAGGTACCCCTGAGACTGTTTCTTTGGCGGTTGTACGCATCAAACCGCCCATAATCAGCACCTGATTGTCTTTGAGCACCACTTCTGTGTTCACCTGTCGGGTGTTGAACGAAGGCTGGCTACCCACATTTATCCCTTGGCTGGAGATTTCCTGGTTGATTTTCAGGTTGATAAAATTTTCTGAATTGATCTTAGGCGTGATAGCCAGTTTGACTCCGACACTGCGGAACTCAACCGTCGCGCTGACAATCGCTCCGCCAGCTGTTGGGGTGCTGGCCTCCTGCACTATAGGGATTTCATCGGTGATAGAAATATTTGCCGCCTTGTTGTCCGAAGTCACCAGAATGGGGTTGGCCAGAACATTGGCCTTGGAGTCAGACGCGAAAAGTTGTAACTGAGCTATGATTTTGTCGGGCTGGCCGATGAAGAAACTCCCACCTTGTAAAAATGAAGAGGTGGCGGTTCCGATAGAATTCCCTATGCTGGTGAGTCCGGTTTCAGTTCCACTGACGCTCCCAGATACATTTGAAGCACCTATAGAATTTTTTATGGCAAAATCCAATCCCGTCGTGGTCTGCTCATCAACAGTGAGGTCAACGATCAACACCTCAATTAAAACCTGTTGTGGTAACAAATCCAGTTTATTAATCAGAGCCAGGATAGCCGGGTAATTGCGCGGACTGGTGCGAATGATTATAGAGTTGGTATCCGGGTCCGGCAAAATGGTGATCTCACCTTCGAAGTCACCACTGAGGCCGCTTGTTGTCTGAACCACGGGATTTTTACCCGCAGATACAGAGGTCTTGGCTCCAGATACATTTGCATTTGCTCCCGTGGCGGTAGTCTTGGGTTGGGCGACTTTTGAAGTTGTTGTCGTTGTGGAAGACGCGCTTTGGGCAGAGGGAAAGATTCCACTTAAAAGGCCGGCCAAAGCTGGGGCATCGCCATTTTGAACATAATAAACGAAGGTACTCACATCTCCTTCCGCGACCGGTTGGTCGAGACGGTTGACCCAGAACTCAATGGTCGGCAGAATTTTATCAAAAGCGTTGACCACGAGGATCGAGTTTAATCGCGTCAGCGAGAGGAACGAAAGCGAATCGCCAAGAGCTTCTTTATATCCCATAGAACTGAAAATCTCCTCCAGTTCCTTGACCAGTACTTCTGAATCCGCATTTCGCAGTTTATAAAGTTGGATGTCTGAAGAGGCCAGCTTGTCAATATCCAGAGCCTGCACGACCTTGACGATACGTTTGACGTTGTAGGCCATCTCAATCATCATTAGATTGTTGGTTTCAGGAATTTCGATAAAGCTGGCGTTGGTGGTGAGAAGTGGGGTGATGATTTTTCTCATCGACTCTGCAGAGATATGCTGAAGTGGAATGATCTGAATGATCATACGTTCTTTATCCGGGATACTCGGATCATCGGCAAAGTGGATACCCAAGGGTTTTTTTGCCGCATCGGTAGCCCGGAGGAAACGATAAAAATTTCCGCTTTTGACCACTGTCACATTATTAAGGGCAAGAATTTGTTCCAGAACGGAGTAAAGGTCGCCAACCGGAATTTTGTTGAAAGTTTGCAAAGTTACCTTGCCTTCAACATTGCCTTCGATAACATAATCAATCTTCAGTAGTTCGCAGAATGTGGTGATGACATCATAGAGTTCTGTTCCCTCAAAGTTGAGAGTTATATGTTTGGCTTCTTTCAGTTCCTCAGGAAGATCAGGCTCGACACTCACTACCGTTTGAATTTTATCCAGCGAGGTTTTTTCCCGCTTTTGGAGATCAACTTTTTCAACTTTCTCATGGGAAGCTTCCGGGGTTTCGGACTCAATGCCTTTCTGTGCCTGTGTGGTTTCTACGGCAGGTTCGGATTTTTCCCGGATAATGCGTGATGATTGGCTGGGGATAAAAAACTTGCCCCCGGTAGCGCCTTCAACAAGGTACCAGGTTTGGCCTTTCCCAAAACCCCTTTCAACACGGATCAGGTCAAACTGGTCTCCTTTTGTAGCAGTACCGATTTTCTGGTATTGGGTTCCCGGCCCCTTGCGCAGGGGGGTGTTGTCACCCGTGACGCGGATTTTTTTCGAGTGCTGGGATTTTGGGATATCCCTGATTTTTTCGGGATCAATCAATTCTTCGGCCCCGGTTTTTTCGCTACTACGATCAGACAAGACCATGGAATCTACAACATCGGTTTTATTCTTGAGTCGATGCATGGTGGATTTTTTAGTCGCCCCGCATCCGTACCAGGCGGTGGACAGCACGAACGCTGCTAAGATGATAGGAATACGTTTCATATTGGTTTCACGCCTTGGGGTTCAAGCTCCTGAATGAAGCCCGTTATTATTAGACGGGTTTGCAGATCTTCCGGATCGGTTTTATTAATTCTTCGTGATTGAAGCTCTTCTATAATTAGAAATTTTTCGTCATTTTCTATGCGCATTAAAAACAGCGATAGGTTTTTAAGGTTGCAGCGAACAGAGATTTCTATTGGCACCGCAAGCATGCCTTCTATGTATTTAGGCTTCTCCACCTTGGTCCGTTCAATGGTTACGGTTCCTGCGGAAAAGCTTTCGACCAATTTTTGCAGGCTGGCCGCAGCAAGGCCAGTTTGCTTTTCTTTGAAAAATCTACGGGTCAGGCTCGTATGGGTGCTGCGGTTGGCCTTTTCTTTTTCATGGTAATAAGATTTCTGGTTGAGAATTTCGTAATATTTTTGGATGAACTGGACTTTATTTTTGATTGTATCGTCTATTTTCACCTGTTTTTTATAAATCGGCTCTGCAACAAAAAAGAACAGCAGATACCCAACCACAAATATAAAGCCGGCTAATAAAACATTTCTGTCTCTTTGGGTGATATCCATATTCACGAAGTCGTTTCCAGGTCGGCGTGAATGGTGAACTTCTCACCTGTCGACTCGCTGACGATTGTTCCCACAAAACCTGTTTCCTTGAAGGTTTTGGTTTGTTCCAATATCGGAACAAGTTTTGAGGCGACAGGGGAATACCCTTTGATCTCTACTTCTTCCTGTTTGACTTTTAAGTGCGTCAACCATGTGTCATGGGGAAGGGATCGGCTCAATTCGTCCAGCACGGGAAGTTTGTCCGGGTATTGCCGGCTTATGGTATTTAGAATGTCCACATAATGCTTGAGGGACTCATATTCCATATCGATTTTTTCCAAGCTGGCAACCTGGCCTTTAATTTCATTCAATTGTTTATCCAGAGTGCCCAGTGCTTTATTGGTGTAGACCACCTTGTTGGCAAACCAACCTGCTAAAAGAAGAACCACCGTGGCGGCCAGAGCCAGGGTCATTTTGAGATTCACCTTGCTCCTTTTTGGTCGCAAGTCTGCGGGCAAAAGGTTGGTTTCGACTTTTTGCTTTTTCAACTCCCTCAAGCCAAGACCCAGAGAAGTCAGCGATGGGGAAGGCGATTCGGGGGTTCTTACTGATTTGGGGGACTGCAAAGCAGTGGTTGAAACTTCTGTTTCCTTTTCCAGGTGTTGGGCGATGCGGGGAAACAGAACGCCTCCCCCATTCAAAAAAATATGACCCACGCGTTCATTGTCTTCGATGCTACGGCAAGATGAAAGAGCTTGTTGCAGTTCGTTGACAATGGTTGTGGTGATTTCCGCGGCTAAATTTTCCAACTGAGCGGGATCACTTATTCTCCCTGAATTTGCGTCTTTGATTGTCGGCTTGACCCAGCTCAGATTCCTTGAAAATTCTATGGTATTATTTTTTATGAGGGCAATATCCAAAGCCTCTGGGCTGATGTCTGCCAGTGCCCAGACCGATGAATCGTTTTCAACTTCTTGTGAAAAGCCAAGGTTGACATTTGCGAATGTGGAGACATCTAGAATTGTAGGGACCAGATTGAGCTTTCGAATCAGGTCGAGATAGTAATTGGCGATTTCATTTTTAATCGCCGCCGAGGCTATATGAAAAACATTCCCTGTCTTGGGGGTGAGTTGAAAGGTGTAATATAAATCTTCCAGTCCGGAAGAAAACTGGCGCTCCAGTTCAAATTCGACCATGGATCGGGCAGACTCCAGATCGGGAGCAGGAAGCTCAAAAGTTTTGAAAGTAACATAACCTCTGGGCAGGCTTACTACCACCGACTCCGGCCAGGTGTCATGGTCTACCAGGAAATGGTTGACCTTGCTGAGAAAATGTTTCTCTGCTTTTTCGTCTTTGCCGGTCAAGGGCTTCAGTGTAATCGTTTCCTCTGCGAGGATCTCAATCGTACGCAACTTTTTCCCGACAAGAGTCAGGGATACCGACTCCTCGCGGATATCTATTCCCAGAGATTTTTCTACAAATATGGATTTCATAAGTCGAGGACGTTATCGTTCCAATAATGAGTGATCATGTTTTTATTGTTCCCCGAGCCGGTTTTCTCGAGAACCGTTTCCAGCGTGTGTTCCGTTCTGCTTCCCTGTACTTTTCCTGTCGAAGTGATCCTGAAGAAGGTAGAGAGACTGTTGGAGTGATACCCCTTTGCAGCCCGGTTACTTAGAATTTCCTCAGCTTGTTCAGCGGAATAGAGAATCTTTAACACTTCTTCACTGGCGGTGTTTGGGTTCACCGATGTAAAATTATAAACGGTTAAAAATTGGACAATACCCTTATACTCTCCATCTTCTTCCTGAGAGCCGTAAAAAATTTCTTCGGTGACTCCTCTTACTTTCAACAATTCGCTAAGGGTTTCTATATTTCCGTTTTTCGCGTAATAGGGCGGACGCAGGGTCCGGTAATAATCATCTTCTGCTCCATTGATGCGATGGTTTTTATTACTGTCAATCCAATCCAGAATTGAATCCGAAATGGTATCCCGGTTAATCTTATCTTTAACCCCGGAATAATCCAGGAGTTTGTTCAATGTGTCTTTGCTGGCCGTGTTGATGGCTATTTTCCCATTTTCGTCCTGAATGGTGTAAGTGATGGTTCCATTTTCCAATTCGATGTCGGTTCTATTGACGATGTCATACTCTTGAACTTCCTCTACGCTTTCTTCTGTCGCGTTTCCGGTGGCTGGAGCCTGGGCCGCATTTCCGGTGATCCATCCATACTCATCATGAATGGAATGAAAACTGGCAGTTTTGAACAACTCTGCCATTGCCAGGTTGAGCCCGGCCTTGGCCAGATAGTAGCTCTCGGTGTCTTCCTTATAGTTTCGAGTTGTGTTGACCTCCATTTTCATCGAAAAAGCGAATTCCGTCGCTAAAGCCATCAACAAAACAAGAACCCATAGAACGATCATCAGGGCAATGCCGTTTTGATTGATATTAGGCCTTTTCATTGTCATCCTCTTTTTCTATTGGAGGTCGTGCAAATTCTATTCCAGAATTTAGTAAAACAATGATAGGGGGTGAAAAAACAGGTTCCAATTCTTTATCTTCTTCTCCCGGTTTAGACGGAGGAATGACTCCGATTGTGATCTCTACAGCCCGTGGAAGCGATATTTTATTAGATTTTTCAAATTCCAATACCGGGTTGGCCTGACTGGGGTCGGCCTGGCTTTGTTCAAAAGGGACCATGAAAACCCGGTCAACCCACTGTCCAGAAAATTGCAGGGCATTTTTATCTGCCCCTTCTACTTCCTGAGGCGGCAATTTTTTCATCTGGTAGTACCTAAATGTCATTTGTGCCACGTTCGCGGCCAAAACAAAATATTGAGTGGAGTCTGAGCGCGGTTCAATCTTGGAAAACACATTGCCGTCGGAAATATCGCGTTCCATCAAAATGACTCCAACCTGACCGGTTTCCGGGTGCTCGCCAATATAAAATTTAGCCTCATGAGTTAATGTCGTTGGATCTGACGCGGTCATAGGCGTGGCGAAGGTGACGAAACGTATAGAGTCTGCGTTGCCTTCAAAAGCAAGTATTCTTTGTGATGAGGTGGGAACCGTGACGCCGGGTACCCCATCCTTCTGACTGACAAATACCGGATAAGTGGATTGAAGCTTTTGCTTGAGCTGTTCACTGATAATGCGCAATCTTTGATAGGTGTCTACCTTTTTTTCTCCCACATCCCGGGCTGAGATTCCAAGGCGAACTCCGCCCAGTCCCAATGCAACAATGATGGCGACAATGGACATTGCCAGGATCAGTTCCAGCAGGGTGAATCCCTTTTGGTTTTTGAGTTGATACTTCATCATTCCTCTGGGAGATGTTCTTTTCATGGAACAACGCACCCCGCTCCAAAAAGGTAAGTTGTGCCAGAAGGACAAGAAACAGATGGAGAGGAGGTCAGAGTGCTAGCGCCACTCAAGTTGGCTGATGCTGAACTGGAAGAGGTTTCTGAACCCGAATCATTTGACGACGCATCGGAAGTTTCATCATCCCCTCCAGGGCTGCCAGGAGAAGCTCCTCCCGCAAACAGTTTTTCCAAACGCGAGTCTGAAACCGGGTAGGTCTGGCCTTCCAGATGAAGTGTGGCCAATTCGACATTGCGGGTTTGACCTCGATCTTCCCATGAGACTTTTAAAAGAACTTTTTGTAGTTGGATGCCGGAGTCGGAATCGTTCAATGGAGAATCATGAGGTGCGATGTCGACCTCCCAATGGTAACCTTCTTCATTTTTAAAATTACCGGAGTATTCACTGGGTCGAAAATTCAGCATTTCCAGTTCATTTATTTTTGAGTTTGCCAGTGTGACCGCTTTCAGGTATTGGCCGGAGAAATCCACCGAAAGGACGCTTCCCGAAAACAGGTTGAGCACGGTCAAAAAGCCTCCAGCCAGAATGGCAAGCGCAACCACAACCTCAAGGAGGGAGAAGCCTAGCTCATTCCTGCAATTGCTTGATTTTTGGCCTGCCGGTAATGGGGTCGATAATGACCGCATAAATATTTTCCTCATCCTTGTCATCAGTAGATTGAAATCGAAGGGTTCCTCCGGTGGAGTTGCCCCGCGGATAAAAAAGGATCATGAAGGCTCCTTCGGTCAGAGTCTCATCTGCTCTCTGGTAGTCCAAGATTCGGACCGTTTCATCAATCGATTTTGATTGGGTGACCTCCTCTTGTTTGGGGATGGCCAACCAGTACTGGTTTTTGTCGATATCAATGTTAAAAGTGAATAAGGTTTTTTTCGATATGGCTTCGCTACGGGCGAATTGAAGTGCCGAAGCGAACTGGCGAACCTCGGATTGCAGTTTGATGCGATCCAATGTGGATGCCACGAAGGGGAGTGTGAGTCCAGCGATCAGGCTCATCAACAGTAAAACGAGAATCAGTTCCAGAAGTGTGAAGCCATTTGGCTCCCCTTTAAGTTCGCTATTCAAAGTTCTTCCAACTAACGATGTCCGTATCGTTTTCTTCACCTCCTTCAGTTTTGTCTGCGCCATAAGAAATCAGGTCATAGCTTCGTCCTTCTCTGCCCGGAGATTGATAGTCGTAGTTGTTTCCCCATGGGTCTTTGGGGAGGTCTTTTTTCAAGTAAGGGCGTATGGCTTCAAGGCCTTCATCGGTAGTGGGGTATTTGTGTTTTTCCAGACGATAAAGATCCAGAGCCTGTCCGAGAAGTTCAATCTGTGCCTGGGCATCCTGTTGTCGGGCTTTATCAACGCGACCGAAGATCTTAGGAGCGACAGCCGCTGCCAACAGGCCGATTATAACCATCACCACCATGAGCTCAATAAGGGTGAATCCCTGCATGTTAAGGTGTTTGATCGTTTGTGTTTGGCCCTTCATAGTTTTCCTTGTCAGATTGAGGTTGATTAAAATGCGATATCGTTAGCACCTATGATAGCGAGTAACATCGAAGCCACGATGAATCCGATGACCAATGCTATTAGTAAAATCATAAGAGGTTCAATCAGGGAGATCAATTGTTTGATTGCCTGCTCCACTTCCTTGTCATAAGTATGGGCAACCCGGGCCAGCATAGTGTCCAATGCGCCTGAGGTTTCTCCCACGGTGATCATTTGCACCGCCATAGGTGGAAAAACTCCTGCCTCCTGAATTGGACCCGATAGACCTTTGCCTCTCTTCAAGGCTTGCTTAACATTTCCGACCGCGTCCGAAATAACCCGATTGATCAGGATGGACTGGACGATTCCCATAGCCTCCAAGACAGGTACTCCGCTTTTTAGCAGGGTCGACATGGTCAGGCTAAAACGCGAAACCTCGATTTTACGGATCAAGGGACCAAACAAAGGGAGCCTCAAAAGTAAACCGTCCCACCAAAGCAGTCCTTTGTCGGTATTTGTGTAAAATTTAAAAGTTCCGACAGATCCCAGTGTTACTAAAATCAATATCGGCCAGTAGTCGGTGATCAGGGCGCTGAGCCCCAGCAGGACCTGGGTCGGGAGAGGCAGAGCCGCGCCCATGTCTTCGAACAATTTCGCAAACTGGGGAACGACAAAAGTGATAAGAACGATCACGACGACTCCACCCACAAGCATCAGGATGGCCGGATAAATCATGGCGGAGCGGATATTGTTTTTGAGTTCCACCGACTTTTCCAGGAACCTTGCGAGACTTGATAACGCTTCGCCGACCATGCCTCCGGCTTCCCCGGCACGGACCATGTTGATATACAGTTTTGAAAAAACAGCCGGATGCTCTGCAAGAGCATCGGCGAAAGAGGTTCCGGCATGAACCCGTTTGCGAATATCTACAAGTATGGAACGAATCTTTTCATTCTCCGCTAATTTGACCAGAGTGGAAAGTCCGTCGTCCAGAGTTAGTCCCGAATCCACCAGAGTAGCCAGCTGCAGGGTGAGAGTCATCAGGTCTTTAGTGGAAACCGCAGAGCCCATGCGAGACAGGGAAAGCTTTAACCCGGCAGAAAGTTTTGCAGTGTTTTTCCCTTCCGCTACTTTGACCGGGAAATAATTGAGTTGGCGGATCTGCTCGACAGCAGCGTGGTAATCCGGAGCGTCAATATCTCCTTCAATAAATTTTCCGCTCTTGTCCGTAGCTTTGTATGAATAAACCGTCATGGTTTATATGAGTCCTTTTTGATTGAAGGAAAGACTAGTTTCTATCGCTCAGCGTTACACGCAGAATTTCTTCAACGGTGGTGATTCCCTGTACAACTTTTTCCCATCCGTCTTCCCGCAGGGTACGCATCCCCCCTTCTCTGGCTTGATCGCAGATCGTTTGTGCGGTGGTTTTTTTCAGGATGAGCTCACGAATCGAGTCGTCTATGACCAGCAGTTCGTAGATGCCGCACCGGCCTCTGAACCCGGTTTGACTACAGGCCTTGCAGCCTTTGCCATGATAAACTTTTACGTTTTCTTTCTCCAGAAGCCCCATTTCGATTTTAAGGGTTGGTGTCAGAGGGGCTTCCTCCTTACATTCCGGGCAGATCACCCGGACCAGCCTTTGGGCCAGCACTGCAAGCAGGGCTGAAGAAAGTAGAAAGTTTTCGACTCCCATATCCAGAAGCCGGGTGATGGCGCCTGCCGCATCATTGGTATGAACAGTGCTGAAAACCAGATGCCCTGTCAACGCAGCCTGAATGGAAATGTCGGCCGTTTCCGGGTCGCGGATCTCACCGACCATGATGACATCAGGGTCCTGTCGAACAATGGAGCGCAAACCATCGGCAAAGTTCAGACCGATTTGAGATTTGACATGGATCTGGTTGATGCCGCGCATCTGATATTCCACAGGATCTTCAATGGTGATGATTTTTTTGTCAGGTGTGTTGATTTGGCTCAAGGCGGCATAGAGGGTGGTGGTTTTACCACTACCGGTCGGTCCTGTAACTAAAAATTTTCCGTAAGGTTTTTTGATCAATGCTTGGATCTGCTTGAGTTCTTTTTCGGGAAACCCCATCTGGCTCAGATCGAGAACCAGGTTGCCCCGGTCGAGAATTCTCATGACCACACTCTCCCCATGCAATGTGGGCAGAGTGGAAACACGCATGTCGATATCCTTGCCTAGAATTTTAAGTTTGATGCGTCCATCCTGTGGCAACCTGCGCTCTGAAATATCGAGCTTGGACATGATCTTGATGCGGGTGGTAATGGCGGAACTCAAACGTATGGGTGGCGGTTCGATCTCATGCAGGATGCCGTCAATACGATAACGAAGAAGCAATTCATCGGCAAAGGGTTCCAGGTGAATATCACTGGCGCGGGCTTCAATGGCTTCACTGATGATGTGGTTCACCAGTTTGATGACCGGGGCCTCGGACGCCATATCTCGAATATGCTCGGTGCTTTCATTGAGTGAGTCCAGTCCATGCAGGTCGTTGTTCTGAATGTCATTGACCATGCGGTTCATGGCAGAACCGCCTTCTTCTCCATAATAAGTTTCAATGGATTCCAGAATGTCCTGCTCGCTGCTTAAAACAACACGAATGTTTTTCCCCAGAGAAGTTTTTAAATCCTCAATCGTGTAAAGATCGAACGGATCATAAACGGCGAGGATTAAGGTATCGTCTTTAATTTGCAGCGGGAAAACGATCTTCTCTCGTAAAAAAGTTTCGGTGATGTTTAGACCCTGAACGGGCAGGATGGATTTCGGGTATTGCGCTTTTTTGATATAAGGCAGGCGCAATTCGGCGCTCAGGGTTTCCAGCAGGGTATGCGTGTGGATATAACCATGGTCGGCCAGGGTTTTGCCGAGATAGTTGCCGGTATGCAGGTTATTGGCTTTCACTTCACTCAGAGCCTTTTCGGTGATCTTCTCGTGCCTGAGAAGAATGCGCTCTACGGGATCGGTTTTTTTCAACATAGTCGTTATCTTCCTGAAATATGAACCCGGGGTATCGGTGCAGCTGCCGATGCCGGACTGCTTGCGCCAGAGACTCGGAATACTGGAGCCGGTTGCTTACTTGCCTGTTTCGCTTTGACTTTTCTAGGGTCGAATTTTTTATTTTTATGGAACAAGGAAGTCCCCTCCCGGTGAATCACTTTGTCTGCCGAGCGAGTGGACAACCGCAGTCTAATCTTCTGGCCCTTTTTATCATCTAGGATGACCCAGGTCTTTTCAATTTCCGTCAATTCAAAACCACCGACAATTTGTCCCAGAGAATAGCCTTTTTTCTTCACATCTTTTGTTACGACATTACCTCCTTCGAGGGAGGAGTATTTCCCCTCTAAAATAGCAATTTTTGTGCCGCCAAGCATTAATATCCCTTTTAAAAGCAGATTCGGGGGGGGCAGAGCTGGTTTGGCTGCCGCCGGGCGCGCCGCAGGCGGTGCTATCGGCGCAATATACTGGCTGCGTTGCTTGCGAAACACATTGCCTTGTGACACACGGGATACCGTTCCCGAATTGTAGGCCGGTTTGCTAACTTCTAATTTTTGCAGGTTTTTCGGCGATCCCACCAGCGAGGAGCCATCCACCCTGAATGGATAAGGGGGGTGGGTCCAGGTTCTGACCGATAAGGTAACAAGGAGAGCGATGGTGAGGACAAAAGCCAGGTTGACCGCCGGGAAAATTTTATTCACAGGCACACATTTCCCTCATGATTTCTCTCCCTAACTTAATGAATTTATTGAGGTTTGTCAAGTTATTACAAATTTTTGACGCATCAAGACGGGCCTCAAGCTCACTGCAATAAATCTAAGCCCGGATCAGGCTGAAAACAACACGAAATGGTAAGCTCCCTCATTATAGGCAGGCCTGTTATTATTTTCGGATAATTCGGGAAAGACCTTTAAACATTTATACTTCTCGCACTAGGCGTGGGCCAGTTGGCAAGGGCTCATCAAGCCGCCCAACTCGCCGTGGAGGCAGATAGTAAAGGCTCAAGGTTATTACTCATTGGTTCTACGCATGGCAGGCGTATATAATGGCGCTTTCCAAAACTGTTTAAAGGGGAAGTATTTTGAGTGCACAATCATTGTTGAACGAGCTTTTACCGCATCTGCCGTTTCGTGCTTATGGGCGAGGGGCCGTGTTGACCTTGCTCCGTGAAATGGGGTTCCCGGTCAAAAATAAAACGCCGCTTGAAGTGATCGATATTTACCGCGACGACAATTCCGGCGAACTGGTCTGTAAATTGAGTCCGGATGGAAAAGGCGAGTTCACCGCCGCGCTCACAAACCTGAAACTGGACATCACCCACCCGCTCTACCGAAAAGTCAAAAACTACCAAGTCGAAGTGTCCGAAGCTCTAGGCAAACTTGATGTGGAAGACACCCGCCAGCAGAGTATCGATCAGGAAGACCGTGGTGGTTTCCGCGTTGGAGATTTATATAAAAACTCCTAGGCGGAGGGCCGGTGCGCGGCAGACGCTCCGCGAGCCGCCGACAGCAATAAAATTCCCTCCCTTCATAGGGAGGAGAGAGCAAGATGAAATCTTTTTAAGCCGAGCTAACGGTTGATAGCAGTAGAATATATTGCAATTACCCGCGGAGGTGCTCCGCTATTCTTGCTCGGAGTTGATGAACTTTTTCAGGAAGGGAAACATGGCGCCGCGTTTCTCGATCATTTCTTCGCGCGACTGTTTCACGACTGCTTCGTCGATGAGGCGGATGCCGCGTTCGGCGGCGAATTTCTCGATACCTTTCACCACCATACCGCGAGCGAAAGAGGGGATGCGGTCTAACCGGCCTTTGGCTTCGGGTGTCCATTCGGTCTGGAACTCGACTTCGAGACCCAGTGTGTCTTCGACTTTTAAGGTGATGGCTTTGCCGCCGTATTTCCCGGGTTCGTAATCACAGGACGGGTCCGGGTCCATATAGTTTCCGGTTTCGGCGAAAGCGCGTGCCCGGCAACCGGAACACATGGCGGAGAACTCGCAAGCGCCGCATTTACCGTCGAGTTGTTTGCGGTCGCGCAACTTGATCATCAACGGTGCATTTTCCCACAGGTCTTTAAAGGTCCTGGATTTCAAATTGCCTACTGACTCTTCGATGAAGGGGCAGGGGGTCAGGTTACCTTCTGGTGAAATGCGGCTGTAATGCGTGGCCGCAGGGCACCCGCCGGAATAAGTGCGGGTGTAAACCGATTCGGGATCGTTCTCGTAAACAACACGCTTGTATTGCGGCGCGCATTTGGAGTTGATCATCAACTTGCCTTTGTATTTCATCTGTTGCTCATAAAGCATTTTCAAAGCTTCTTCATAAGCAGCGTTGGAAATATCGGTGTTGCCTTGTCCGCGTCCGGTGCAGACCAAAAAATATAAATTGAAAGCGATGGCACCAATTTTTTCGGTGAACTCGACCACTTCCGGGATTTCTTTGTAGTTCATGTCGGAGACTGACATTTGCACGAGAAAATCAACGCCGACTTCGTTTAGAATATCGAAGGCGTTCATGGAAAGTTCCCAGGCTTTTTCCACGCCGCGAAACTTGTTATGTTTGTCTGGGTTCATCGAGTCGATGCTGATTCCGACTCCATGCGCTCCCGCCGCTTTTATTTTTTCGGCGTTGACGCGATTGATCATAGTGCCGTTGGTGCCGAGCACGACCATGAACTTTCTGTCTGCGGCGTAGCGGATGATCTCGTAGATATCGGGACGGAGTAACGGCTCACCACCTGTGAGGATCAGAAACGCATTAGGATTAACCTCCGCGATCTGGTCGATCACCCGAAAGCATTCTTCGGTGCTGAGTTCATCATTTTTGAGGCCGCCACGAAAGTCGGCATCGAGATAGCAGTGGTCGCAATTGAGGTTGCACCGCTTGGTGAGGTTCCAGGATATCGAGTAAGCGCGGAAGTCCATTTTTTCCGGGCTGAATTCCAAAGTGGGGTTGGTTTCCATGTTAAATTAGGGCCTGAAAGGCCTGTTCCTTAAAAAAATGGGCGTTTTGATGAAAGCTTTTCCCCATCATAAAAGGTTTTCCCCAATGAAACAAATATTTTACCGGATTTTAGCCCTGCTGGTGGGGCTGTGGATTCCAGCCTGCTCCTCCGCTCCTGAAAAGCCGGAGCTGGAGGAGCAGAGGATTTTCAGGATCACCCATGCCGATTCCGCAGGTCGGATGGTCTCGGAAATCTGGACCGCGCCGAAACTGGAGTCATTAGGCACGCGGGAAATTTCCAGCGAATATTTTGACCAGGCCATGCACACGAGTGACTCCAGGTTTTCTGCCATCAGCTTTTCCAAGCTGGTGAAAGAGTTTGCCTTGAAGGGCGGTGAGGATGCTGTGTTGCTCAACTGCTTTGACGATTACCAAGGGATTTTATCTCTTGATGATGTTTACCGTTATGACCTGCGCTTAGCAACAAAGATAAAACTGATGTCTCAGAATTATAAACCGGACTGGTTGAATCCATTGCTTATTTTAGTGCCCGATGGGAAACGGCCACCGTTTCAGGAGCGGTTCATGACGGCGAATATTCGCGAACTGAAATTTGTCCGACTCAACGACTATTACGCGCCGTTGAGAAAAATCGCCGGGAATTCGCCCGAGGCACAGGAAGGGTTGGAGATTTTCAAAAATAACTGCCTGTTCTGTCATTCCTTAAAAGGTCGGGGTGGTAATAAGGGCGTGCGATTAATTAAAGCCTATGACTTATCAAATGGCGCAGAGAAAAAAAAGTTTCTGGCGGACTTTAAAAAAACTCATCATAAAGACAATCCCGATAAGCAGGACGTCGAACAGTTTGTCACTGATGAAAACCTGGATCGCATTATGGAGTTACTTTCCAAAGCCGGTAGATAGCAATGGCTCGTTAAGCCGAATTCACGGTTGTGGTTGTCGTCGAGGTTGCGATTGAGAAACTTCTCTCGTTTGCTGTGACGTCGGGCGGTTTGCCGCGATGTTTTGCGCGGCTTCGACATTTCTTCCTCCCGACAAAAGCCAGACCCTGCTGGTCGACAGAGTGTCGGTCCAGACTTCTACCCGACTGAATCCTTTTAAAAGATCGCGAACCGCTGCTTCCCAGTTGTCAGCCTGAATGCGGGCGCTGAAGGGAACCGTTTCAAGAGAAGGGTCGATGGAAAATAAAATACCGGTTTCTTCCTGAATATTTTGTAAAACGTCAAACAGGATCAGGTCTTCGAACTGAAGGCTGATCCCGTGAGACTCAAGTTTGGATTTATATGCGGGGCTTGAGGGTGTATCTGGAACGAGAGCAGGGGTTACTTCTGGAATCGGGGTGGGCTCCTGTTTTTGCAGATCGAGGAACCGCGCATCGGCAGACACCTGCCACAGCAAAAACCCGGCTCCCAGTACGATCCCTGTCTGGATAAAACGTTTCATCCCGATCCTCCACTACCGAGAAATATCGGACAAAGTATAGCTGGAAAATTTGGCAAAATGGGAAGTTTCTTTGGTGGTATTATTTGTGTATGGTTTGTTAACCCTTGATAAATTGAGGCTAGCAGGGGATAGGAAAAGATTTTGAACTTTGCCGGGTTTTTACTTTCCGGCAGGGCAGGGGCCATGCTATGGTAAATTCTTCTATTTGATTCGTTTAACTTTTTGCAGGTGTTTGAAATGTCTTTACCGGTTGCTGCTTTTTTTGCCCTGGGCACAGGGATCGAACTTTATGGATTGAAATATGTCAGCGATTCGATCAGCATTCTTAATACGGTTTCGTTGATCATGTTCACTTTTCTGGTTGGAATCGTTGTCAGCCGCAGTTATGGCAAAGAGGTCTTTGAGAAAATGCAGAGACAACTCAAGTCGCGCGAAGCCCCCGGCGACGAAGCCCTAAACGGAGCAGTGATGGGTGTGGCCAGTATGCTCCTCATCACTCCCGGTGTGGTGACGGATATGATTGGACTTCTCATCATGACCCCACTCACCCGTGGAATGTTCAAGAAAATTGCTCTGAACCTTACCAAGAACAGAATCCAATCGGGACAACCGTATTTCTTTTTTAAGGATTAACCGGCGAGCCGCCGTGGCAATTTGCGATATTTTTATTTTGCGGACAAGCGTTTTCTCGTTCTTGCGAGCGATTACGCACTGGCCCCACGCCTAGTGGTATGAAGTCATTATTCTTTCCTCCCCGAAACCTCAGAGATGAATTGCTGGACCTGGATGAAGCGCCTTATGAAGAGGTCCGGGACAGTCTGCAAGATGTTGCCACGGTCAACCGCTACCTGAGCGGCTACCGGGTTCTGCTTCATCATGTTGAACCTTTCTTGAAATCCCATAAAGCCGACCGTCCGTTCAGAGTGTTGGACGCAGCCACTGGGTCTGCCGACCAGCCTGTAGCGCTGGTTCAGATGGCGCGTCGAATCGGGGTGCCTATCCATATCACTGCTGTTGATATCAACGCCAAGATGCTGAAACTGGCCAGGGAGGAGATTGCTGCTTATCCTGAAATCCAGTTGGTGCAATGCAATATTCTTTCTTTACCATTTAGAGACGGCGTGTTTGATTTGGCGGTCAACTCTTTATCCCTGCATCATTTCAGTTGGGAGAAGGCGGTGGCAATTTTGCGCGCGATATTCCGGGCCGGGCGGTTGGGGATGGTGGTCAACGATCTGCACCGCAGTCGGGTGGCGCATTCTGCCATATTCTTACTGACGCGGATTTTTACTCGCAACCGACTCACCCGTTACGACGCGCCGGTTTCGGTGATGAACGCCTTCACTCCGAAAGAGTTTCGTGAGCTAGCCCAAGAGGCGGAAATAAATCCTTTTGAAATCCACCGCCACTTTCCTTACCGCATTGCTTTGGTGGCACGCAAAGCATGAATTCCTTCGATGTCATTGTCATTGGCGGCGGGCCGGCGGGCTGTGCCATGGCGTTGGACCTCAACCGCCGTGGTTATGACGTGGCGCTTTGCGATCAGGCGAAATTTCCGCGTGACAAGGTGTGTGGAGAATTCATCAGTCCGGGTGCAGACCCTATTCTTGAACAGTTGGGTGTGCTTGGTTCCATTGAGGCTTTGGCTCCCAAACGGTTAAAGGGTGTGGCGATTTCGTCTTATGAAAGTGCGGAGTTGGGCATTGACTATCCCGTTTCGGCAAAGACGGGATTGCGTCCGACGAGCTTGTCGGTGCCGCGTTACCAGTTGGACGCGTTGTTTTTAAAACAGGTCCAAAACGCCGGGGTGAAAGTTTTTCAGCAACATAAGATCACGGATTTTGTTTTCAATGAAGATTGTGTTGCCGGGGTGAAGGGCTGGGATGAAACGAAAACTTCTTTTTCGCTTCACTCTAAGTTGGTGGTGGATGCCGGGGGACGTAATGCCGTTTCTTTGAGGAAATTTAATTTAAAGCGGGAACCGAAAGGCAATACTAAAATTGCTTTTTCCGCTCACTGGCAGGGCGTGTGTTTGCCTGAAGACTATTGTTATATGCATGTCAGTCGTCCGGGTTATACGGGAATTTCTTCTGTCGGAAATGGCAAGGCCAATGTAGTGCTGGTGGTAGAGGTTCGGGGAAGAAGTTCGAACTTGAATCAAAAAACTTTGACCGGAGACGAAAAACTCGCTCTCCGCGGAGGAGGGGTGGAGGGTTCTGCTCTTGCTGGAGAAAATTCAGAAACGTTTTATCATCGTGTGCTGATGCAAAACTCTCGCCGCAGTAAAATGCTGGAGGGTGGGGAACGGGTGGAACCTGTGCGTTCGGTGGAGTCTTTGGCGTTCACGGTCAAACCGGTTCCCTGTGGCGGCTTGGTGTTGGTCGGGGACGCGACAGGTTTTATCGACCCTTTTACCGGGGAAGGCATTTATCTGTCATTGAGAAGTTCTCAACTGGCGAGCGAGGTGATTCATGGTGGATTCAAAAATTCAAATTTTTCCAGGAATTTTCTATCTGTGTATGACGAGAGGCGAAAGCAAGAATTTGGCGGTAAGTTTTTGTTGAGCCGGATTTTTCAAGGGCTGATTTATAACCGGCCTTTTTGCAATCGGGTGATGAAAAGCCTTTCGACCAATCGGGTTCTCGCTGAAACGCTGGTAGGTGTGATCGGAGATATCCTGCCTGCCGAAAAAGTAGTTTCTTTGAAGTTTTTGTTGCAACTTTTCGTTGGAACTTTCAAAGGAAATGTGACGGTGGCTTTGAGAAAGGCTTAGTTGCTGCCGAGGATGGCTTGGGCGGCCTCCAGTCCTTCTTTTGTGTTCTCAATCAGGATTCCCAGTTCTTCGGAATCCAGATCCAGCTTGTCCAGAACACCGTATTCGAGAGGTGCGGTGTTTTCCGGGACGATGCCATTGCTGAATTCGTTCTGGTTCGCGAGCAGGTTGGCGGTGGCGAGAAGGTGGGCAATATGTTTGACGTTGCCATCATCTCCGGGTGAATCATGGTGGACGCGAATGGCGTCTACCAGACCTGGCGAAACCGGCCACCATTTTTCGATGAACCGAGCTCCCAGTTCAGCATGGGTGATGCCGAACGTTCCTTCTTCATTTTCCGCAAGGGTTAGATCGGATGATTTTATTTGTTTGAGAAACTCGGTGTACTCATCAGGAATCAGATGGTCAAAAACGACGATTCCGATATCGTGCATCAAACCGCAAAGGTAGGCGAATTCGATTTCCTCATAGGATATTTTGACCATATGGGCCAGTGAACGGGTGAGATAGGCGACACCCAGCGAGTGGGTCCAGAAGTGTATTTGGTTGAAGCCTTTTGCTTTGTTGAAGAGGCCGGGGAGTTTCACGGTGTAGGCCATATCCAGTACCATCTTTACACCCAGCCGCATAACTGCGTCGTTCAGGTCTTCGGTCTTTTCTCGCCCCCCACCAAACAGAACGCTGTTTGCGAGTTTGATCAGCCGGCCGGACAAAACAGGCTCGGATTCAATGATGCCGGAGACTTCCACAATATCGCAGTCCGGGTCATTGATTTTTTTATCCAGATTCATCAGAATATCAGGAAGCGGCGGGAGATCGCCTTTCTCTTCTACCAAGGCGATCAGTTTTTCTTTCATAAGATTCGTCGCGTCTGAGATGATTGTCAGTGAATCGATTCTTCGTAGAGGCTTAAAATTTTCTCCATGCGATCTTTGAGGCTTAGTTTCTGTTTCTGGTATTTTTTGTGTTCGATCTCCTGTTCTGGCGTGATGAGCTTCATTTTGTTGAAAGCCTCAACCTTCAATTTGAGGGTAGTGTGCTCTTTATAGAGCTCGCAAAATTCTGTACTTTCCTGTTTGACTTTTTCAAGCAAAGCGGGATTAATGTCCATGCTTTACAACCTCCTGATTAAATATTTTACGGTTTAATTCGGCTTCCGATTTTCTGACATAATGGATGGTCAAGGCGTCCAGATCAAAACAGGGATTTGCCCCGAATCGACTGAAGGCAAGTTGAGCCGCGCTGGCGGCAACCGTTTGGTTTTTGACCGGGGCCTGGTCGATAAACCTGTTTCCCAATTGAGAGGAAAGGGTGTCTCCATAAGGCTCCAGCCCACCGCCTAAAAACACAGTGGGTTCCTGGGTCAGATCGCATAACTCCTGGGGAGAAACGGCCTGATCCGGGGTCTCTCTGACTAGTTGTTCTCCGGAATATTTAAACCTTGCAGTATAGACTTCCTTTTTTCTGGCATCCAGAACCGGGCAAATCGGTTGGGAAATGGGTTTGACTAAATTAGCATATGCTTCCAGCGTGTTGATTCCCCAGAATGGCTTTTCTGTGGCCAGAACCAAACCTTTTATCAGGCTGACGCCAACCCGGAGTCCGGTAAAAGAACCGGGGCCCGTTGTGACACAGAACCCATCCACTTTTTCGAGTCCACCCTCTATTCCCCTCAAAACTTCATCCAGCATAACCAGAAGCTGGTCCGAAAACGCTGAAGAGCTGATAGACTCGGCAATGATGTGCTCTCCATCTAGAAGCGCAACACTTCCTTTAGGTGTAGAGGCATCAAGTCCCAATATAATCATCGCTTCACGTTCTGGAAATGTAGATGGAATTTCAACGAGAGGAACATCGGATTACTCCTGAAGACTTAATTTAAACATAGGGGATAGGTTGGTGAAAGTCAATGAAAAACCGGCTTTTTTAAGCCTCAAAAAGGGAGGATTTGCTTTAAAATTCATGGGTTTAAGGGGGCAGGATAAAGGATAAAAGAGTATGATATCTTTAAGCTCTTGAAATAAGCTAACTTAACTCATATTCCCCATTTACGAAGCAAATATTTAACAATGAGCGGGCCGATAATGGGGGGATATTGGTCAGGGTGGACATTCGACTGGAATTTTTCATTGCAAAACGTGGGTCTTGAAAGTAAGGTTTGTTCAGGCTGAAGAATCATGAGTTTTATGGTTTTGGCACTAAGTTATAGAGGGACTTCGATAAACTTTATCAGGTTTAATTTTTACCTGCTCCGTAATTTTTAAACAATATTCCAACAATCCCGACCGGGTAGTCATATCATTTCTGAATCCTTTAAGAACCCACCTGAACAAAAGCTGGAGGCACCCCAACATTGGTTGCCATTGATCCGACATTTTTCTTATCGGCTTACCCTGTTATTGATGCGTACATCAATCACGCCTAACCAGATCACCGCTTTGTCTCTAGTGTTCGGTCTGACCGCTGGAGTCGCCTGTCTGTTTGGAAGCTATGCATCACTGCTTATTGGTGCGTTTTTGCTGTTCGGTGGCTATGTACTCGACAACTGTGACGGTGAAATTGCCCGCCTCAAGAATATGCGAAGTATTTTTGGAATGAGATTCGACACCTTCGTCGATTGGGTTGTTCATACTTTTTTCTTTGTTTGCCTGGGGTGGGGGGCAACTTCAGCAACAGGACAGAAATGGTGGTTGTGGTCTGGTATCGCCGCGGGCTTAGGCGGCACCATCAATTATGGATTGGAGCTTTACCAGAATAAGACCAAACCTCATGCCAGCCAGTTGGCTCACGAGGAATCGACGAAGAAGGATGACGATACGGACATGGACCGGTTTGTGTTTAACGCGCGTGTTGTCCGCAGCGATTTTTGTTTCATAGTATTATTTTTGAGCGTGGGAGGCGTGCTTTGGTACCTTCTTCCTCCAGCCGCGATTGGCGCCCAGGCCTATTGGTGCCTGCAGTTCACCCGCAGTGCTCGTCGTTGGCACGTGTGACAGCTATGAAACCCTTGAAAATTCTTTATCTGTTGATAGGTGTTGGTCTGCTTGTTTTTGTGTTGAGCCATACAGACATTCCTTTGGTTTGGTCCCAGTTAATAGAAATAGGCTGGGGTATTTTGGTTGTGTTGGTCGTTTATAAAATAGCCTTTGTTGTTGATACCCTTGCCTGGCAGTTTACTTTGCCCAGCACACAATTCACTAAACGATGGCTGTACGACCTTTGGAAGGTTCGAATGGTGGGCGCAGCTTTCGCCAAAATGCTGCCTTTCAGCGCTTGGGGAGGAGCGCCCATTAAAGGCTTCATCCTTAAGCATCATTATGGAATCCGTTACAGAGAGGGGACCGCGTCGCTGATTCTTGCCGAATCCACTCATATGATTTCGATGGTTTTGTTCATGGCTACGGGTGTTTTCCTTATATTGATGGGATCAGACCTTCCAGAGAGCTTTCATCTTTTCGCCATTATCAGTTTCAGCGCAATCACTATTGGAATTTTATTATTCTACATTGTCCAACGCTACAAGATCACGTCATTGACGGGCAACTGGCTTAGTCAACGAAAGTTTGGCCAACGGCTGGAAAAATTTATCCACCAGATTCACGATATGGATGAGAGGTTGATACAATTTTATACCTGTGACAAGAGGCACTTTATCTCAGCGCTATTTATGAATCTTGTTAATTGGTATTTGGGCGCCCTGGAAATATTTATCATTTTTTATTTTTTGGGTCATCCTATTACAATTATTGAGGCCATAATTCTGGAAACACTCATTGAACTGGTTCGGGCAGGAACATTTTTTATTCCTGCGGGACTGGGTAGTCAGGAAGCTATTTTTATGATTGCAACGGAAGCGATAGCGGGTCAGCCCGCGTTGGGCGTTGCTGCGGCTCTCATCAGGCGGGTTCGGGAAATCGTCTGGGTGGTTTGGGGGTTTTCCATAGGCCTGGAATATTCACAAAAACCTTTTGATCTGGTCAAAGTCGCTCAGGAAGAGACGAATTAGGCTATTTTTAGTTTTGATAGAAATTTTTTTCGCTGAAATGGGTTATTAATATTATGAAGTGTTTAATCATTGTAGCTGGAAAGGGGAGCCGCTTAAAATCTCTGTCCGACAGTAAGCCGCTTGCTTCCCTTTTGGATGTTCCTCTTGTTGAACGAGTCATTCGTTCTGCTTTAGAGGCGGGAGTGGATGAGTTTTATGCGGTGGTGGGGTATCGAAGGGATCAAGTTCGTGCTTTTCTTGAGGATTTGGCAGGCAAAATTGATGTGCCTGTCACGGTGATTGAAAATGAAGATTGGGAAAAGGCCAACGGTTTGTCGGTGCTTAAAGCAAAGGCTTTTTTAAATGAGCCTTTTTTCCTGTTAATGGGAGACCATCTTTTTGATCCCGGTATTGCTCGTAAAATGATCGACTTTCCTCTGGCCGAAGATGAGATCGTTTTGGCGGTGGACCAAGATCTGAAAAATCCCATGGTTGATATGGATGATGTGACTCGGGTGATGGCAGATAAAGGTCTGATCCAAAATATAGGTAAGGGAATTGAGGAGTATAACTGTTTTGATACGGGAATCTTTCTTTGTAATCCGGTTTTGTTTTCGGCCTTAGAGCGATCTATGCGGGACTCGGGTGACGACTCACTTTCAGGAGGGATTCGTATCATGGCACGGGAAGGTCGGGTACGCTTTATGCCGGTCGATGGCCTGTTCTGGATAGATATTGATGACCCGGAAAGGTACAGACAGGCTGAAAGCTATTTGCTCGCCAATTCCTGAAGCTGTTTAAGCGTGCGCAGGACTTTTAGCAACGATGCGTAGATAGATCAGATAGGTGGCGAAGATGGTGGCGCCCCCAGCGGTGATAAATATAAACACATTCACTAAATCGATCAAAGCCATCAACATAAGAAAATGAATGAAGTCCCGGTTGGCGAGTTTGTCTGCTAGAGAGGACTGCGATTCCGGTAATGAGGTGGAGCTTTTCTTGATAAGGGAGGCACCTAGAAGAATGAAGGAGGTCAAGCTTGCAAACGCGGCCAATCCCCCTACGTACATATAAGTTTTATCGCCTGTTGCCTCGCTCACCCCCAAGCCAATAGCTCCAAATACAAAGAAGTGAACAATGTTGTCGCAGGCAATGTCGAGCTTGCCACCTAATTCTGTTTCCATAAATTTCAATCTGGCGATTTCTCCGTCTGCTCCATCCACCCATGTTGAAAATAATAACAAGAGGGCGCCTGTCAGGTTCATCTGGTAAGTTCCCTGTGCAAAGCACAGGGCTGATCCTAATCCCACAGCAAAGCTAAACAGTGTGATCTGGTTGGGGGTGATCGGTGTGTTCAAAAAAAAGCGGGTCAACTTCCTTGAAACCGGACGCGACAGGAATCGGGTGATGGTGCTGTCATGGTTTTGGCCGGAACCTTTAAGCAATTGCTCATGCAGAGTATTAAAATCTTTTGGCTCCTGTATTTGGTTTTGTTCCGCCCCAGGTACATACAAAATGGCGCTTTCGCTTTCAAACGTTTCTCGGAGTTCTTTTTCGCTGTTCAGTTGGATTTTTTCTATCAATGATTCCAATTGATCACTGCTTATGGGTAAAACTTCAGGAGTTTTTGTTTTTTCAGCTTCATAAAGGAAACGAACCTCTTTTTTGTCGTGAAGAGCTGATCCGTTAAAAAACAGAATCCTGCTTTTTCGGTTTTGCAGTGTTTCTTTTAACTGCTCGGGTTTTGTAATCCAATTAATTTTTGCGGTGATGCGAGAATTTTTCTCAACTAAGAGGGCTAATTTTTCTGTTTCCTCGGCATCTATAAAGAGGGTCAGGTTATGGAGTCCGGAACGCTGAAGAGTCAGAATATTTCTTAACAGCAAAGGCATGCCGGCGATGGATGTGGAATACCACTCCGTAGCTTTCCACGGTTTCGGCGGGGGTAATAGGTAGAGGATGCCATATGGGTCAGCAACTTCGAAATTTTGAGGGTTGGTGTTTTTGTTCATGCGGCTGTTAGCAGGTAAAGTGTTGTAATATTATAACCAAATGCTCGACTTTGTATAAGGATTATTTAGGTAGTCGGGTTTGTGATCATATTATCACATCAGAAAATAAAACTATCCAATACAGGTTGCCGGGTGCTATTCTTGCGCGCAGATGATGGGTCCGCCACTAGCAGGGTTGTGCCGCCTTTTGAACATAACAGTTGCCCTCCCGTTGAACCTGTTTACAACCACTAGAGTCATGATCAAATTTGAGAGGAGATAGGGGTTAATGAATGAGACCAGCGACAAATATCACGGCTTGGCGAAAAAAATTGCGTCGCCGAAAGGAAAATTAGGAGCTTTGTTGCCAGGAATGGGAGCGGTGAGTTCGACGCTTATCGCGGGGGTCTTTCTGGTGAATGCGGGACATAGCAAACCTATTGGGTCGGTTACGCAAATGTCGCGAATCCGCTTGGGTAAAAGGGATAATCCGCAATATCCCTTTATAAAGGATTTTGTTCCTCTCGCTGGTATGACTGATTTAGTGTTTGGTGGTTGGGATATCTATGACGATAACTGCTACCAAGCCGCTCTGACTTGTGGCGTGATCGATAAGCGGGAACTTGATCTGGTTAAGGATCAGCTTGAGGCAATTAAACCCTGGTCCGCTGTATTCGATCCCGCTTTTGTGAAAAACCTGACTGGAACAAATATTAAAAAGGCTCCTAATAAAATGGAGTTGGCCAAACTTTTGATGCTGGATATTGAGACCTTCAAGAAAGAAAAAGGTCTGGACCGGTTGGTGATGTGCTGGTGCGGATCGACGGAAGTTTATCAGGATATTATGGACCACGAAGCATTTCAAACACTGGAAGCATTTGAAGCAGCCTTGGAAAATAATCTTGCTCTTATCCCCCCTTCCATGATCTACGCTTATGCGTCACTGAAAATGGGGGTTCCCTTTGCCAATGGATCTCCAAACCTGAACGTGGATACTCCGGCTCTGGTAGAGCTATCTATCAAAAATAACGCTCCTATCGGGGGCAAAGATTTCAAAACAGGGCAAACCCTGATGAAGACAATTGTCGCGCCAGGACTCAAATCCAGAATGCTGGGACTTGATGGCTGGTTCTCCAGCAACATACTGGGAAACCGCGATGGTGAAGTGTTGGATGACCCGGATTCCTTTCGATCCAAGGAAGTTACCAAGGGGTCGGTTTTGGACAGTATTTTTCAAGATGATCTTTATCCCGAGCTTTATGGAAACTACTACCATAAAATCCGCATCGAATATTATCCCCCAAGAGGAGATGCAAAAGAAGGCTGGGATAATATAGATATCCAGGGTTGGTTGGGTCAAAAAATGCAATTGAAAATCAATTTTCTTTGCCGCGATTCTATTCTTGCGGCACCGGTAGTTCTGGATCTGGTTTTGTTTCTCGATCTGGCGCAACGAGCGGGAATGAGGGGAGTGCAGGAATGGCTCTCGTTTTATTTTAAGTCCCCCCAATGCAGGCCCGATCTTAAACCTGTGAATTCTCTGTTCGATCAAGATGAAAAAATGAGAAATACCTTGCGGATCATTATGGGCGAAGAGGTGATCGACCACTCCGGATTGGATTATTATGAGAATAAAGGCTGAAGCTGTTTCATTGCTGGGAGTGAGTGAGGGCGGTAGCCACCCATAAATAGTAAATAGCGTATTATCAATTCCTCCAATAAGTTAACAATCCATCCTGCGTAATAGCTGCAATTGGGTCGCGAAAATTCTTTTTTGTGATGGCGGTTTTTAAAATGCTTGTTAAATTTTCCTGAAAAAAATCAGTAAAGATGAGACTCCATAGGGTTGTATTATTTATTGGGGCTGTACTTTAAAGCATGCTCATTGGGAGTGGTATCAACAGTTACTTGGGCAGACATGGGTCTTAACCTCCTAATTCATGAATTATTTGTTTCTCATACTAAACGCTTTAATAATATTTGGAACGACCTCCATGATTTTCTTTTTTTTCGAGTTGTTAAACGCCTGCCTTTTCTTCGCAACGGAAATCGTTTTCGGAAATCCAGTGGATCTCCAGGTAGTGAGGGACTTTGGTTTCACGGTCGATCTTTGCCGACTGGATCTGAGTCGGGGTCAGGTTGACGGAATAACGTAAGACGGCTTGGTTAAGGTTAGCCCTTTGTAAATCGGCCCCCTGCATCAACGCTGAAGACAGATAGGCCGCCGAGAGGTTGGACTCGGAAAGCAAGGTGTCGCGAAGATCGGCCTTGAAGAACCTCGCCTCCTGGAGATCGGAGTTTCTCATATCCGTTTTTCTGAGATCGGCTTCGCTGAAGTCGACTTCCCGGAGATCGAGGTTACGGAGATCAACTTTTCTTAAGTTAGCCTTTTGGAAGGTGCATCCGCGCAATTCGGCGCCGTTGAATTTCACTCCCCGGCAATCAGTTTCGTTGAGGTTGGCCCCTTTCAAATCCGATTCCGTGAAGAAGGCCTTACCAAGGTCCGCGCCTTGCAAATTGGCCCCCCTGAGGTTGGCCCCATTGAGTTTGGCTTTTTTGAGATCCACATCCCTAAGGTCGGTTTCCTCGAGGTCAGCGCTATCAAGGTCAGGCTCGATGTTTCGATGATCTTTTCTCCAAATGTTCCATTCCTCCACAGATTTCTTGAGAAGAGCAACATGTCCTGGGTTAGCCACTTAGTTTAAAGTCCTTTTTATTGGGTCATTGCTGATTCAACATCCACACCAATTCCTCAGGTTCTCCCTCCACCATACACTAGGATGACTCGCAGGCGGTCGCGCTAGCGTCACCGCCCCATTACCACCGGGCGTTGCCCGGGCTATTTGCGGAGGAATTTTTTCAGGATGTCGTCCATATCGAACAGCAGGGAGATGGGTCGTCCGTGCGGGCAAGTGTAGGGCATGGAAGTTTGTTCGAGATCAGAGATCAGTTTTCGGATTTGGTCGAGGTTGAGAGTGTGGTTGACCTTGATGGCGTTTCGGCACGACATCATGATCAATACGTCTTCGTATCTTGCATTGAGGACATCGTCATGCGCTTCTCTTGGGAGCGCTTCGATCGTTTCCCGTAGAAGTTTTTCATGGTCGCCGTTTTTAAGAATTGCCGGAACTGAACGGAGTAGAAACTCATTCTTGCCGAACGGTTCCAGTTCCAGTCCGAGGTCGAGCAAGCGTGAAAGATGTGGTGTTAACACTTCCGTCTCTTCGGCAGAAAGTTCTATGGGAAGCGGGAACAAAAGTTTTTGGACTTCTACCTTGCGGTTTTTGGCGGAGGCGCGAAACCGTTCATACAAAATTCTTTCATGGGCCACGTGCTGGTCGATGACCAGTATTCCTTGTTTGCCCTGCATGATGATGAAAGACCGATCTAACTGGCCGAGAGGCTCGAACTCCGAATAGATCAGATTTGAGACTGGAGTCGGGGCTTTATCAAACCAATTGACCTGATGTGTGGTTGAACTGTCATCCGGACTCAGCATGGTTCTTAAAGCTTGTGACAAGTCTCCTTGCGCAGGAGGATGTGATTTATCGACCCACTGCGGCGGCTGGTAGCTCGGACGTGGTGCAGAAGGTTGATGAAGAGCCGGATTTTGCAGAGGGATATCGGACTCGTCCTGTGCGGTTAGATCGACTTGCTGGTTTTTTTCCAGAGCCGCGCGCACGCCATGCGCGACAAACTGATGCACATCCTGTTGAAAGGCAAAGCGGACTTCTGCCTTGGAGGGATGGACATTCACATCGAGCAGTTTGGGGTCCATCGTCAGATAAAGGAACATCGCCGGGTGCTGGCCTTTCGGCAATAAATGACTATAACCCTGCTGGGTGGCATGCAGGATGACTTTGTCCCGGACAAAACGTCCATTGATGAAACAATACTGAGCGTTGCGGTTAGAGCGAGTATATACAGGGCTTGAGACAAACCCTTTCAACTGGTAGTCCCCCGATTGCGCTTCAACCTCGAGCAGAGATTTGGCAAGGTCGGAGCCGAACAATTCGGCGATCCGGTAATGCGGTTGATCGGTGGGCAGAGTGTTGATCACCTCACGACAATTATGGGTTAAGTGGAACTGGATGTTCGGATAAGCCAGCGCTTGTTGCGTGACCACTTGTGTGATGTGAGAAAATTCTGCGGAATCCCCTTTCAGGAATTTACTGCGCGCCGGGGTCACATAGAATAGCTGGGCCACTTCAAGCGTTGTTCCCTGGGGACAGGCCACATCCTTTTCTTCCAGAACCTCACCACCTTCGACCACAATCAACCTGCCTCCCTCACTTTCGCTGCGGGCGCTGGTGCAACGCACTTTAGCCACGGACGCGATACTGGGCAAGGCTTCACCGCGAAACCCTAATGACTGGATGCTCTCGAGGTCTTCAAACCGGGAAATTTTGCTGGTGGCATGACGGGAAAAAGCCAAAGCGCATTCTTCCGGCGCCATACCCATGCCATTA
The DNA here is from genome assembly GCA_937891765.1 of uncultured Nitrospina sp. Taxonomy (GTDB): domain Bacteria; phylum Nitrospinota; class Nitrospinia; order Nitrospinales; family VA-1; genus LS-NOB. The sequence continues at coordinate 4,293 of CALAGQ010000005.1, read as the reverse complement.
TCCATGATGCGGATTTTCTTTTTGCCGCCGCCTTCAATATCGAGCCGAATCTGGGTCGCCCCTGCATCGATGGAGTTTTCGACCAGTTCCTTGACCACGGAAGCAGGACGTTCCACCACTTCCCCGGCGGCAATCTGGTTGGCCAGGTCTTCGGAAAGGACACGGATTTTCGGCAATACTTTTTGTGAGGAAACAGACATGAAAATCTTTCAGTTCAGTCCCACAAGCGGGCTTTATTCCCCATGGCTTGTTACGTCTTTTAAACTAACTCTTTATCAGGATACTCCGTCCTCTTGCGGCGGGGTTGTTCGTTAGAGGAAGGTCCGATCAATTTTTTAAAGCAATTCGGAAACGAATGCAAGTCAATTGGTGATATGATGGTGATGATGCAATACGGAGACGCCCCGTTGGACAATCATTTCTTCGAAAAAAACATCCAGTCATTGAAAACCTGTGCTCCCCAGTCGGGCAACCTTCCAGAAACCCTTTCTGGAAAAGCCTCCGTAATATCAGCATCCTCCGGCCAACCCACCCTGCGCTTTGAAAATACCCTGCTGCATAGCAGCTATGATCCGGAAAAAGAGGCTCATCAGTTTGCCGAAAAACTAAAACCCGGAGCCCGTGTCTGCCTGTATGGTTTTGGCTTGGGTTACCATCTCAATACGGTCCTCGACAAAATTGGCCCTGATGGATACCTTCTGGTCATCGAGCTCAACCTCGATATCCTCACAGCGGCCCTGAAATTGAGGGATCAGACAGCCCTATTTAAAGACTCCCGTTTCCGCCTGGTTTATGGCACCGATGAGGCAGAGGTTTCCCGTGAGATTGCCAATGAAATGGAACGCATTACCGAAGGTCATGCGGACGCGCTTGAAGTTTTGTTTCACGCACCCTCCTTCAAATGCATTCCGGAGACCTTTCCCTCGCTCACTAATGCTCTGGAAGTTTTACTGCTTGAACGCCGATTTCCGGCAATATTCGGCACTCTGGAGAAAATCAATTATTCATTAAACCGTAAAATTGTAACAAGCTCGCCGGGCATCAACATCTTGAAAGACTCCGGCAAAGGCAAACCTGGCATTTTGGTCAGCGCCGGCCCCTCGCTCGATCTTATGCTTCCGCACCTGCATCGCACCCAAAAAGAGTTTGTGATTGCCTGTGTCGATACGGCGTTTCCCATTCTTGTAGAAAATGATATTCAACCGGATTTCACATTTTCACTGGATCCGCAAATAGACAGTGCCGGACACTTCATAGATTATCCGGCAGGAAAAACAAAGCTGGTCTTCACCCCCACCGCCAACCACAATGTGCTGAAAAACTTTTCCGGTGAGCGTTATGTCGTCTTTAAAGAGGGGCACAGCCTTGCAAAAGATAGCGAACCGGACGTGGAAGAAAAGGGCACCACACGGGCAGGAGGATCAGTAGCCTGCCTCGGGCTCGACATGTTGATCCATTTTGGCTGTGACCCGATTTTTCTGACCGGTCAGGATTGTGCCTTTTCTGGGAACCGCTATTATTCCAACCATTCCCAATTCAACAAGCAACTGCAAGGCAAAATTACAAGTATGGCACCTCTCGGAAAATTGCATCAGGAAAAGTCCCGAGAGAAAAAACAACTGTCGGTAATATGCACACAGGGAAATTTCCTGCTCACCGATCAGGTCATGTATAGCTATTTACGGACACTAGAGTATATCATTCAGGCCAACCCCAACACCCGTGTCTTCAACCTTTATTCACACGGCGCTAAAATTGAACAAGCGCCGGTTTTAGGTTCGGCTAGCGAATTAAAGCGTCGAACTTTTTTCCCATCGATCTGAGAACTATGTCACCGATCACAAAATACCTGCCCCACCTTGGCATAACCGCCTTCATCATTTTTTTAGCGACAGATTATTTCCTCCCAGCCTCGAAGCCAGTTTCTTCCGCGCGTAACTCAGGGGATCTTCAAAACATGGCAGAGGGGAGCCACAAAGAGGGCAGTCACAAAGAAGGCGATCATAAAGAAGAAGGCAGTAATGGGAAGAACCTTTCGCAAGAAGAGCGGGAACGTCGAATGGGTATCTTCCATTACAACGAAGGAAATAAGTTTTATAAGGAAGGAAATTATGCCGAGGCCATCATTCGCTACGAAAAGGCTCTGCACCATCACAAGGCGTTTAAGGAAACCCTCATTAACCTGAGCACCGCTTATATGAAAAACAAGGAGTTCGATAGAGCGTTTGAAACACTTCAGGAGGGTCAAAAGAAATTCCCGCAGGAACCACTGTTCGATTACAACTTCGCCTGCTATTATTCTTTAACGGAAAACCTGGAGCCCGGCCTCTTGGCCCTTAAAAAAGCGGTAGAAAAAGGATTCAAACTATTCAAGCAAATCGAAAGCGACACCGACCTCAACAACCTGAGGCAATCGGACGACTATAAAATCTGGAAGGAAACGATATCCTCTGCGAGAGCAAGCTGATTTTTACGAATCTATCAAACGAACCTGACCGGAAGGGTCAATCTTGAGCCCCACCTTGCCACTTAACAAAGAAAACATGGGGACGCCTATTAATTCTTTCCGCCAATCCTGAAACAGGAAATGATCTTCCATGTCTTCCTTTTGTTCGAAGTGGGTGACAAAACTATGAATCTGTTTTCGGTCTGCTAGAATACTGGGCTCAATTTTCAATTCTTCAGATCGAATCTGCACATACGCCGCAAGCAATTCCTCCACTCCCCGGGTCGTGGCGTGTCCATTGCTTTCCGGGAGAACAGTAAGATCCTCCTCCGCAACTTCCATAGCCTTTTCAATCGCAGATAAAATGGATTCCCCGCCTTTTACCAGCTCTTTTTGGTAAAAGCCACGAACTCCAGATAAGGCTTTTGAATCCCTCGGAATTTTGCGGGCAATTTCCAGTAACGTCTCATCGCGGATGATGGCCTTGGCCAGGCAATCTCTCTTGACCGCTTCGTCTTCCCGCCAGGCGGCGATCTCCTGAAGCACCGTCAGGTTCCTGGGTTTCAAGCTACGTAGATTTTTAATTTTCATGAATCGTTGCCGTGGATCCGGCAAAGCAAATGTTTTGGGATCTTCCCAATCCAGAATCTCACCTTTCACCCAGTCCAGACGATTCATCTTTTTCAATCGCTCGATCAGCTTGTGGTACACCGGCAACAAATAGCGGACATCGTCAATAGCGTATTCAATCTGGTTATCGCTCAAAGGGCGGCGACACCAGTCGGTATAGGTTTCTGTTTTATTGATCTTTTTCCCCAAAGCTTTGTAGACAATTTTTGCGAAGGAAATCTGAGTCCCCCATCCCACCAGAGCGGCGGCGATCTGGGTATCAAACACCGGAGGAATTACCTGACCGCAGAGGCGTACCAGAATTTCCAGATCCTGTCTGGCGGCGTGAAAGATTTTTATTTTTGTGGGATCTTTAAACAACTCCAGCAGCGGAGTCAAATCAGGAAGCGCAATGGGGTCGATGGCGGCGAAGTGCTCTCCACCACCCACCTGAATCAGCCCTATACGATGAAAATAAGTTCTTTCCCGGACAAACTCGGTATCTACCGCTAGAACTTCAGCAGACTGAAGGTTTTCACAGAATATCTTCAACTGGTCCGCAGACGTGATGTACATAAATTAACTCGAAAAATCTGTTTAAATCCTGTTCAATTCTGAAAATTGGAATTATAGGGGAATCGGCTCCAGAAAAATAGGGTGAAAAAAAATAAGGGGATAAACCATTATTATTCAAGGCATAAAAAAATGGCACGAAGCGTGAGCTCCATGCCATTTTTATTCAATCTGGGTTCGTTAAAACATTTTTAATCAACGGTCTTCCAGTTGACACTCATCTTTCACAGCTTTTTTACTTTCCCAGTCCGAGGACTGGGTCTCCTTATCACCAAAGTCGATCAAGTTCTGTTCACCATTTTTCCAAAACCGGTTGCTTAGCCTTTTTGGGGATAAAACTTTTTTCAGCTCTCCTTTGGCGTCGAAAATCCTGACTTCGAAGAACATAACGCGCCTTGCCTCCAAAAAAAAGTCCTCAATACCTTATTTTCTGGTATCTCTTCACTTACACAATAAACCAGAAAAATAAGATTTACCCTGCAACTAACATTCACCATAAGACCAAGAATAATCATTGTCAAGTAAATAAAGCCAATTTTTTCAACGATAAAATATAGTTCCTCCTAACGCCAATCAGATTTACCCCTTAATTAATTAGGGTAAAATAAAAGGGGCTGTACTAGATAGCTAGCCCATATACTGTTTAACCCATTATTTAAGTTGCT
>CALAGQ010000004.1 GCA_937891765.1 uncultured Nitrospina sp. | reverse complement strand
GGCGCGACAACTCAGTTATCCCCGGAGTAACTTTTCAGTCATTCCCGGCCCTCATTAAGAAGGCACGGGAGTTCGCTAGGCCACACTTTCGTGTTTGAAGATCTTTATGTTCGAAATCCAATCAGGCTAACTTTTGCCCTTACACTCAACGCGGGATTTCTAAACCCGCTGAGTTAACCATTGGGCGCTATTGATATCTTTTCAACAGCGTGCCACCCCAGCCAAACTGTCTACCAACCGGTGTCCCTCTTGCGAGGTGAGTGATGTAATTTCTGAAAAGTGGTGTTACATTGGCGCCTAACTCACTAACTGACGTCATTGAGCTCAAACAGCTCCCACTTACACTATATAACAGAAACCACACCACAGCGACAGGCTACAGTAAAGTTTCACGGGGTCTTCGCTTCCCACTGGAAGTCCCTGGCCTTTGCACCAGGATAGAGTGTTCGGAAGGCTCTAGTTTGGGACAGTGGCGATCTCGTTATACCATTCATGCAGGCCGTCATTCAAACGGCAAGGCATTTCGCTACCTTAAGAGAGTTATAGTTACTCCCGCCGTTTACCAGCTCTTCACCCCGTTGAAACGAGGCTTAAAGTACTGGCACTGGGCAGATATCACCTTCTATACAAAGCTTTGCAGCGTAGCAGAAGGTTAAGTTTTTGATAAACAGTCGGACCACCTTTGTAATTGCACCCTGGACTCGCATCCATACGAACACGAGATCAGGGATCCCTTATACCGAAGGTACAGGACTAATTTGCCGAATTCCCTAAACTAGATTATCCTTTCACATCTTAGGCTTCTCACCTAGGGGCACCTGTGCCGGTTCTGGGTACGGTTGCATTCAATCTTTACTTATTTCCTTTTCAAGGACACCTGGAATCAGCGAAACGAACCATAGGCCCGCTATTCTACAGTTTATTCAGGTTCTCATCATTACGATACTCCCCTGAATCGTCTGCATTAACACCGCCGACGAGCGATGTTCACTTATCCGGATGCGTCAGAAATGAGTCTTGCGTTGCCGCACATATGAACGCAGTAGTGGAATATTAACCACTTTCCCTTTCTTTTTACTCACATACGAGGTTAATTAGGACCGACTAACCCTTGGCTGATTGACATTGCCAAGGAACCCTTGCCCTTACGATGATACGGATTCTCACCGTACTAAGATCCTACTACCACCAGGATATTCATTTCTAAAAGGTCCACATCCCCTCACGGAAATGCTTCTACCCTATCAGAACGCCTGCCTACACTTTCTTTCGAAATCTATGGTATCGGCGGTTGGTTTAGACCCGTCAATTTTCGGGACCCACGACCTCAACGAGTAAGCTGTTACGCACTTTTTAAAGAATGGCTGCTTCTAAGCCAACCTCCTCGCTGTCTAAGATCACGGACACCCTTTACCCTTTATCACTTAACCAACACTTTGGGGCCTTAACCATAGTCTGGGTTGTTCCCCTCTCGGAAATCAAGTTTACCCCAAGATTCCCTGTTTCCCGGCTTCTACGATGTTATAGCATTTGGAGTTGGACAGGAAACCGACAGATTTCTCCGCCTAAATCTCCTATCCGTAGCTCTACAACCATAACGACCTCGTTTGAGACTTGACTAAGGTCAATTTCGGCAGGAACCTGCTATCGCCGAGCTCGATTGGCTTTTCACCCCTACTCCCAAGTCAGAAAAACACTTGCACGTAGAACTTCTTCAGGCCTCCACGATGTCTTACCATCGCTTCACCTTGCTCAGGAGTAGATCGCCCGGTTTCAGGTCATATTCTTGTGACTTATGGCACTTTCACACCATTTCCCTCGTAAACTGCGGAAAATCGCTTTCGCTTTGGATACCCCTTTACAGGTTATCCTCGCCACAATAATATACTCCCTGGCACGTTATTCAAAACGCACGTTGCAACCCCTAAAGGCCGCAACTCACTATGACTACTAGATTTCAGAGTCTTTTCAAATCCTGTCACGGATTCTTTTCAACTTTCCCTCACGGTACTCTATGCTATCGGACTCGAAACGTATTTAGTTTTGGAGGTTAATGTCCCCCATATTCCCACCTCATTCTCAAGAGGCAGTACTCGGGATACTTCCTAGGACCTTTTTCTATACCTCTACGGGACTATCACCCTGTAGCGTGTAACGTTCCAGAAAACTTCAAGTCTAAAAAAAGGCCGTAATAGAAGTCCAATCACCACATCTCCCATACATTACTGTACGGGATTCAGTTTGAACTGAGCCGCTTTCGGTCGCCCCTACTGACGGCATCTCAATTGATTTCTTTTCCTGCGGGTACTAAGACGCTTCAATTCCCCACGTTCCCCGACCCATTGGGCCTGGTTTGAGAAGTCTCATTCGGAAATCTCCGGTTCAATGCCTACATTCGGCTCGCCGGAGCTTATCGCAGCTTGTCACGTCCTTCTTCGGCGTTTCGAGCCAAGTCATCCATCTAGTAGCGTACTAAAATCTTATTTTTATATAACCTAATTGGA
>CALAGQ010000003.1 GCA_937891765.1 uncultured Nitrospina sp. | reverse complement strand
CGATCCAGGTTAATGCCCTGACGGCTGTAGATCTGGGCTTGACGGTAGAGCGGCAGTCGAGTGGCGCGGAGGAATCTCACCTCCGCGCTCTCCCAGAACCGTACGTGAACCTCTCGGCTCATACGGCTCCCAGCATTCCGTCGTTGCCATACACAAAACGCCAATGAACAAATAGGTCAGGTGTTGTTCTGACTATTCGCGACAACCAGTCTCGTGCGCCTTTCGGTCGATTCCTAAAGCGCTTGAACTTTCGTCGAGCCCATCGGACAAGGAAAACATCAATATGCCGCAAAGTATTATACATTGCGGATTTATAATATTGTCCATAGTAGTTGATCCACCCTCGAATATAAGGGTTTAACATTCGCGCCAGATCAACCAGAGATTTGTCACTGCGCCTTTGAAGGTGCCAGTTCCGAACCGTCTGTCTGATCCGCTTGAGCGCTCCGTTTCCCGCTGCCGGCAGGAATGAGACGCCAAACTGCCCCCCCTTCCACACCGCCAACCGTGGCCGGAACGTATAACCCAGAAAATCGAAAGACACGCTGTCGTGCTTGCCATATCGGTTGGTATCCTTGCAGTAGACAATCTTTGTCTTACCTGCATGAAGTTCCAACCCACACTCGGCAAAACGCCGGGTCAGTGCACCTAACATTTTATGGGCCTCGGTCTCACTCCTGCAATGCATAATTATATCGTCGGCATATCGCTCAAAAGGTATTGAGGAATGCGTTCGATCTTGCCACAGGTCAAAGACATAATGAAGAAAAAGATTAGCCAGCAAGGGACTAATAACACCTCCCTGCGGCGTCCCCTTTTCCCTCTTCTCAAGGCGACCACCCTCATGGCTCACCGGGGCCTTCAGCCAACGTTCCACATAAAGCAGTACCCAGCGGCAATCCGTATGATGACGGAGAGCCTTGAGCAGTAAATTATGATCTATATTGTCGAAGAACCCTTTGATATCCACATCAAGGACCCAGTCAAACTGCCAGCACCGCTGACGCGCCTGACCGATGGCATCAATGGCCGATTTTCCGGGACGATAGCCATAAGAATTTGCATGGAACCGAGGCTCCAGCAAAGGCTCAAGATATCTACGAACAACCTCTTGCGCGATACGGTCCGCAACCGTGGGAATTCCCAATGGCCGCACCCCGCCTCCCGCTTTAGGGATGTCCACCCGCCGAACCGGCAGAGGATGATAACTGCCCGAAGACAGACGATTCCAAAGCTTATAGAGATTACCACTCAAGTGGGCCTCAAAAACTTCTATCGTCTGTCCATCCACTCCGGACGAACCCCGGTTAGCCTTAACTCTCTTGAAGGCTTCCCAGACTTCCCGTTTTGGAATGTCGAACGACTTTACTCCGGTCATGCAGTTCTTCCCATCGTTTGATGGTTGACTACTGGCCAGAGCTGAACACCGCAGCCCCTTCGGTCCAGTGCCATTACAGCACTTTCAACCCTACTACGGACTGCTCCGCCCCTGTGCTGCGCATCGGTACTCTGATCCTTATGGGGGCTTCCCATTTGGACGTCTCCCTTAGCATCGCAACGACAGGTTCCCAAGTTCCATGTAAAAGCCTGATCTGGACTCGCGCCGCCTTCATGCCGGAGGCCGATTGAGCCGGGCTTCGGAGCTCCGCTCAAACTTATCCCGGAACGACCACCTGGCTCCGGTTCTGACCTCATCCATACGCTTTCGACACCTCGTCGACGGTTCACTTGCGTTCGCCTTTCCAGATCACATCTGACGGGGTCACGCCCCGTCTTTTCCGCAACGCTCACCACCAGCGCTCTTAACGCTCGCAGCTTGCGGTGATTTGAAGCCAAATTCCGATCTCTGGCTCCGAAGGGCCCTCCTTCATCTTTTACATAGTTTGACACCTTCAACACGCCAAGGTGTCTTCTTGGCACACAATGGTCGGCATACTTCGAGACCAAGACATGGGCTACCAAAGCCTCCGTCGGCAA
>CALAGQ010000002.1 GCA_937891765.1 uncultured Nitrospina sp. | reverse complement strand
CTTAGGGAAGGACTGCCTGAATCTGAATTATATTTGGATTATGCAACGAAAAGCGAAGATGCCATAGCCCTTATAGAAAATGGAAAATACGATATTTGCCTTCTAGACCTTCACTTGGGAAAAGTAACTGGGCTCTCAATACTGGAACATTTGAATAAACACAATATCTCCACTCCAGTGATATTTTTGACTTCGCATGGGGATCAGGAGAAAGCAGTCGAGGTTATGAAGGCAGGGGCCACGGATTATATAATCAAGGCGAACCTTTCTGTTGAGGGCTTGGCCCGCTCCATACGATCCGCGATAAAAATTCAAAAGGAGAAAACGCAAAGGGTCATAGCCGAGCAGTCCCTTAAGGTTCAGGGTGAACTTTTGCAAGGTGTTTCAAATGCAACCCATAAATTGTTGACGGTTCCTGAATTCCATTCAGCGATCAGTCAGGCCTTGGAAGAGCTGGGAAAAGCTGCAAATGTCGAGGGAGCCTTTATTTTTAAACATTCCCAGGACTCTGGGAAAATTCCTCTTTGCAGTCTCGAGTTTACCTGGGTCGATAAAAACGGTTTGGGGGGGATTAATCCAAAAGTTGAGAACTTAAGCTACGCGGAGCTGGGGATAGAAGAAGTTTACCCACCTCTAGTTAAGAAACAATCCATTATTACTTGCGAAAAAAAAGGGTCCAATTTCCCAGGGGAAATATTCAAACAATTAAATCTAAGGTCTTTATTTTTAATTCCCTTGGAAATACTTTCGAATTATTGGGGTTTTGTGGCGTTAGGTTCTAAAAGTGTCGACCGACTTTGGTTGGAATCTGAAAAATCTATTTTAGAAGCTGTTGTTGGCAGTATTGGCGGGGAATTTAAGCGTCAGATTGAGGAGGAAGCTTTCAGGGATATCGTTGAGGGTACTTCCTCCCAGGTCGGAGATGAGTTTTTCCGGTCATTAGTCAGACATTTAGCTAAAGCGCTTCCGGTAAAATATGCTTCCGTTAATGAATCCGTTAATATTAAGGATCTTCAGTGCATGACCCTTGCTGGATGGGGAGTTGATAGTTTTGTTGAAAAGAAAATCTTCAATACCATAGATACCCCTGGCGAAGCAGTTCTGGCGGGAATGTTGGCATTTCATCCGAGAAATATCGCGGACTCCTACCCCAAATTTGACAACACGCTGGATTCGAAAATTGTCAGCTATGCAGGGGTTCCCTGTTTTGACTCGCAATTTAAAATTATCGGAAATTTAACAGTCATGGATGACAAACCCATGCTGGATAAAAAACGTACTCTTTCCGTCCTTAAAATATTCGCGGCGCGGGCCGGGGCGGAAATGGAAAGAAAAAGAACTGAAAGCGCCATGCGGGACATGGCTTATCATGATGCCCTGACGGGTCTGCCCAACAGAATTCTATTGCATGACAGGCTGGGAATGGCTTTGCTCCAAGCCCAGAGAAATAATAGCTTTGTGGGTTTATTGTATATAGATTTTGATCATTTCAAACAAATCAATGACACCTTGGGACACGATGTTGGAGATAAGCTTTTGCAGGAGGTGGGAAAACGATTAACGGCATGTCTGCGCCAGCAGGACACGGTGGCACGCTTGGGTGGAGATGAGTTTATTCTTCTTTTTCCGGAAATTTCCAATCATGAAGATGCGGGCACACTGGCGCAAAAATTATTGGATACGGTTCGTCCCCCTATCTTCATTGATAAACATGAACTCAATATGACGATGAGTATAGGTATCAGTTTGTATCCCACTGATGGAAAAGATGCGAAAAGCCTGATAAAATGTGCCGATGAGGCGCTTTATTTGGCAAAAAATAATGGGAGAGATTGCTATGAATACTATAAAGCCCCCACATCTCCCAAGTGAGCCGACACGGTCTTCTTGTTTAATTCCAATAAATCATATTTGACCTGTTTTTCATAACTGAGAGGTTGAAACGTACTGACTTGAAGATTGTTTCCATTAATATTGCCTCTCCCACCCACATTTCTCTTGATGGTGGCCCCAGAAAATTGAGATCAGGAATTTTCAAGCTCCCTGTCTCTCAACCTGTATTTCTGGATTATCTCGGGTTTGCAGGGGATGGTGTCGGCGACACCCGAATTCATGGTGGGAGGGATAAGGCCGTATGCGCTTACTGTGTTGATCATTTTCCTTATTGGAATGAAACACTACAGCGTAAAATTGTTCCGGGCTCTTTTGGGGAGAACCTGAGTTTGGCGGGTATGCCTGAAACAGATGTGAATATCGGTGATATTTTTGAGATAGGGACGGCCCAGATCCAAGTCTCACAACCCCGCCAGCCCTGCCATAAACTGAATAAAGTGTTTAACGATCAGAGTATGGCTTGCAGTGTTAAAAAATCCGGTTTCAGCGGTTATTATTTTCGAGTTCTTAAACCGGGTTTGATAGAACGAGGAGCCCTCATAAAAAGAATTCATGAAGATGGCTTTTCTGTTGAAAAGGCAAATGCTCTCTTACGTAAGGGGGGAGCGAATATTAAACACATGCAGGAATTGATTTCTCTTCCAGCATTGTCAGTCGATTGGAGAGAAATATTTCAGAAGCGCTTGAGTAAATATCAGGGCCTCTAAAAAATATTCGCAGCCGTGCGTGCCCAGCTTATATAGCTGCCAAAGGATGGGTCTATGAAGAAAATTTATTCGGGCAGAATGAGCTTGACCGATTGGGTAAGCTTTTTTATTGAATTCATCGTTCAGAGTGATTTGACTAATGAGGTTGCTGAATCTTTTTTGCGACACCTTGCCGATCTTGGAGTATTGATTCCGCTCGATGGCGATATTTGGGGGTGGAGTGATTGCGATTCGCAGGTCGACTCCAAAAACCTGATTGCAAAGGTTCAGAAGGATATTGAAGCATTGAGTGATTCTGAGTCAGGCTTTGCTTTGGCTTATTTTATTGGTTATAAAAATCTGGAGAAGAAGTCGCTTTCTGCCAAAACTGACAGCAAAAGTATTAACCAAAAAGGAAATGAGTTGTCCTCTGCGGGCAAACCCGCTTCAGACCTCAGCAATCTTCAGATTGTTAAAAAAGTGGGCAAGCAACTGCAACCATTTTTACAAATAGAAGAGGCTGTGGTTTCCCGGCTTGTTGGTAAACATGCTGGTAAACAGGATGCACAAAAACTTTTTCATTATATGTTTAGCAAGGTGGGTTCTAAAGCCGAGCCGCGGGTTTGGGAACAACTTAGCCGCAAAAGGCATCGTTAGTTGTGATTTTTGAAAATTATTTGATCCTATGAGTAAAAAAAGAGTGATTGTTCTAGGTGCTGGCCCGGGTGGCTATAGCGCCGCTTTTCTGGCCGCCGACCGGGGACTAAGCGTGACCCTGGTCGATGAGAATCCCAAGCCGGGTGGGGTGTGTCTGCATCGAGGCTGTATTCCGTCCAAGTCTCTGCTCCACCTTTCGCGATTGATAGAGGAAACCAAGAATACAGAAGCCTGCGGCCTGAAGTTTCAGCCTCCTGAAATTGATTTGAACCGGATCCGGGAGTGGAATGGTGAAGTAATCAGTAAAATGGCTAATGGCCTGAGCGCCCTTTGCAAACAACGTGGCGTTGAATTTGTAAACGGCAGGGCCCGGTTTCTGGATGGTAATCATCTTGTCATCGATGACAAAGAGCCAATGACCTTCGATCATTGTATTGTGGCGACAGGTTCTCAGCCGGTGTGCCCTCCGTTATTTGCAGAACTCGGTGATCGGACTCTAACCTCAACATCGGCACTGGAACTGGAAGAGGTCCCTCAGCGTTTTTTGGTCGTCGGCGGTGGATATATTGGATTGGAATTGGGAACGGTGTATGCCGCATTTGGCAGTCAGGTGACCGTGGTTGAAATGACCGGCGAATTATTACCGGGAGTGGATCGTGATCTTACTCGTCCTTTAGTATCCAGACTTAAATCTCAATTTCAGAATATTTATTTAAATACCCTGGTTGTTTCCTGTGAGCTGAAAGAAAAACAGATCGCGGTGCAATTCGAAGGCGAAGTTCAGACAGGCAACTATGACCGAATTCTGGTCGCCGTAGGCAGAAAACCAAACACTGTGGACATGGGCCTGGAATTCACCGGGATCAAGACCGATGACAAAGGATTTATTCAGGTGGATGAACGGTTTCAAACTGGTGAGCCTTCCATCTTTGCGATTGGAGATGTGATTGGTGGGGCCATGCTGGCCCATAAAGCCTCGTCAGAAGGAAAAACTGTTGTAGATATTCTGACCGGTGAGACGCTCAGCGCAAAAATACGCAGTGTTCCTGCTGTGGTTTTCACCGATCCGGAAATAGCCTGGTGTGGTTTGACGGAAACCGAAGCTCAAAAAAGTAATAGAAAAGTTCAGGTGGTCAAATTTCCATGGGGAGCGTCAGGAAGAGCCCAGACCCTTGGTCGACCAGATGGCGTGACCAAACTGATCCTCGATCCTGATACAGAACAAGTTCTGGGGATGGGAATAACCGGGGTAGGGGCCGGAGAGTTGATCGGGGAAGGTGTTTTGGCCGTTGATCTTGGTTTGAAAGCTAAAGACCTGGCGCACTCCATTCATCCGCATCCAACCCTTTCTGAAACGATCATGGAATCGGCTGAAGTGTTTTACGGCGAAGCCACCCACATCCTCAATCGACCCAGAAAATAGCCGGCAACTTTAGAGTGTGTAAGCGCACTCTAAACTCAACAAGCCATTGCTAATTACCACCGGGCGTTGCCCGGCGCCGAGTGGGCTAGATGTCTATGATGTCGTTGTCGTCTTTGATATTCCGGGGTGGAGAATAAGGCCGGGTCTGAAAATCGGGATTTTGGATGGAACCCGGCCGCTTTCTTTTCTGGAACAGGCTGGCGGTGAATAAAACCAGGCCAACCATCAGGGCGATTAAAAATATACTGAAGGCAAAAAAGGATAACAAGGCCAAACTGAAAATGATCCAGAAAATCAAGGCTAATTTGGTTGTGAAAGGGATTTTCTGGTTGGGGCTGACTTGTTGAAAGAAAAACATATTATTGAAAAGTTATAAGAACTCTTTTAAATTATGGTGCGGGTTTGTTAATATAAACCATGACCGATCTAGCCATCATACCTTGCCCGCAATGCGGAGTCAAAAACAGGATTCGCAATTATGACTCCGATAAAATACCGGTTTGTGCCCGTTGCCGGACAAAACTGATGGGTGAAAAAGAACATGAGGCTTTCCAGAAATTTCAGGACAACCTCAACCAGTTTAAAGATTTTCCAGATGCTGGGCTTCGTTCCAAGCCTCCTAAATAATATTTAACAACCAAATAAAGGCTTTAAATTTATATGGATACCACAGAAATTATCAATAATAACCTTAAGCAGAAAATTGCCGCCGAACATGTGGAGATCATCGATGAAAGCCACCTTCATCGTGGGCATAAAGCTGCCGGTGGCGGCGGTCACTATTCCATCGTTGTCGTTTCACCGCAATTCGAAAATCTTAATGTCATGGATCGAGTCCGGCTGGTGCATAAAGCGTTGGATGAGGAAATGACCGGCACTCCCAAACTCATTCATGCCTTGCAGGTCAAAACTTTCGATACCGCGCAGTGGAGCGCAAAAGGCTGAAACTGTGTCAGTCCCGATAGACTTCCAGTTCCTCACAGTTTTTGAAGTTGTCTGACTCGGTGAGAGCTTTATAGCCGATCTCGGTATACTGGTTTTTATAGAGATCGAACTTGACGAGTTTTTTGCTCTGGACTGAATTGGCGAAAGCCAGGGCTCCGACATCTCCCACCACATTGCCAAACATAGTAAGGTCTCTTAATTTTGGCAAATTTTCCGAATTTGCCAGAGCGACCGCCCCATCATCTCCAATATCATTGTGGTTGATGTTGAGAACCTCCAAGTTTCCTAAATAGGGGGATTCGGCAAGAGCCTCCAAGCCTTCATCGGCAATCTGATTTCCCGGAAGAATGAGTTGTATCACGGTTTTTAATTGCTCTTTTGTGGCAAGTTCCATGCAGCCACGGATTCCTATGTATTTATCGCGAAGATGAAGGATGGTTCCATCCTCCAGCAGGTTGTCTTTTATGAAATCATCAATTTTACTCATTACAATCTCCAAAGAATGACAAACTTAACAATACGATCATTCTAGCAAACCGCTGCATTAAACAGGCAAAAATAAAGCCGACCCCGTCAAACGGGATCGGCTTTATGAATTTTTAAATCTGTTTTAGAGCAATGGGTCGAGAAACATCTCTTTGGTTTTCCAGCTCTCAATCTCTTCCTTGGTGGGGACGGGCGGCACAGGCCGTTTGGCGGTGCGTTTCTCCAGAGGATCATGGAATGTCCGGGCATAAGCCTCAGCCTTCCAAAGGTAAAGATGCTCGAAAATCATGCCCCAGGGAGCCATAGGCGTATTGGGAACTCCACGGGTTACCCGGCGATACCACAGGTCATCGGGCCAGTCTTTTAACAATTTGTCCGTATGATCGCCTTCAATTTTGGTGGTATCGGTATTGTTCTCATTTCTAAAATCAAGAGCTCCGGTCATCATAGGTGTACCGTCTTTACCGTGGCAGACCGCACAGGTGAGTCCTTCTGTTGCAGGATGCGTACCTTCAAAGACGGTCTGGCCTTCTGCAACGATGTCTTTATCGTCCCACCAAGTCCATTGATCGCCGAACTTGCCTTCAACCGGCATATGTGTAGGGTCTCGCAAGGTCTTCAAATAAGACACGAGGGCGCCCAATGAATCTTCATCCAAGTCATCGCCATAATAAGTTGGCATGGCCTTGATGGATTTAGGATCATCAAATCCGGGACTTTGCTTTTTACGGGGGTCGAGGATTTGCTCTTTAATATAATCCTCGGAGTACAGACCGATCTGTTTTGTGCCCAGATTCGGGCCGCGATCTGAGTTGCCTTCCCAGAATACTTTATGGCAGTTGAAACATTTATTGTTTTCGAACACATCACGTCCAGCGGCGATGACTTCAGGGCCAGCCAGCCCGCTTAACTTAATAGGAGGCCTGTTAAGTTTGGCAAGCTCAAGCATAGGATCAAACTGCGGCAACTGTGCGGTCACTCCAATAAATATACCGGAGGCGAGGGCGTAAGTTGCCAGAAGTCGCTTGACCCAGTCAAAGTTTGATTTTTCAAGTGTGAGGGTTTTCAAGTCCAGAAGCGTGAAGAAAAAGAATCCGACCAAAACGAATGAAACGAATTCTATTTGCCACCAGACAGGAAAATTAAATTTGCCTGCCAGAACCCAGATAGCACCGCCAATAATGATAACTATAGGGATCTTAAAGCGGATGTTCTGGAAAAGAGTTTTTTCTTCTGTCTTTTTGGATTTGACTTTTAGAAGGAGAGCATAAGTCACCATCACTGCCAACCCGGCGCCGGCGCCTAAAAACCCAAAAGTGCTGTGAAGTGCATACAGACCACTTAACGCGGCAATTAAGCCAATAATGATCACATCAATTTTCATTACTCATTTGCTCCTGAAAAATCTTATTCGGCCATCTGCGGTGAGGCTTGCGTTGGCTCGACTTCTTTCTTTTTGGTTTTAGGATACTTGATTCCAATCCAGATGATGGCTGTCATCAGGATGAAAAAGGTCCAGACAAGTGTTGTGACGTGAAAGCCCGACTCCGCCAGACTCGGAGCAAATTTCTCGGGCGTCACATCTTTGAAAACTTTATAGACATGCCAGTTCATTCGCGATAGTTCTCGAATGGTGCCCATCCAGCTCATCAGCCAGATGTCGGAAAAACCGAGGAAAATGAGAACATAAGGCCCTAGCGGGTTGATTTTGCCATAATGCACTTTTCCGGTTTTGGTGGCTATCGTATAGAAAATATAGTTGATGAAAGTAACGGTCACCAGACAGAACGCTGCCGTATTTTTTGAAATCATCAGTGCCAGAAAAGCTAGGTTATCCGGTAAAACCATATCCGGATTCATATGGGGTTCTGGCAGCATGGTGGCGAAAAAGCGCCGGGGTGTGAACCAGATTGTGGCGGAAATAACAATCAATATGAAGCCAAATCTCATAGCCGGGAAAAATCTCTCAGCGTTTTCAATGCGCTTCATACTGACCCACATATAAATATTGCTGGCACTGAACATAGTTCCCACCAGTAGTCCTTGCACCAGCATGAACATGGATTCACGATCGGACATGATGTACATGCCGATGGTGGCGTCATACTGATAAATTTCGCGGACGAAAATATAACCCATTGCTGGTAGCGGAATCATGATGGCAACGCCGATGAGGTTGCCGATGTATCCGACCCAGTCATAATATTCGCGCTCTTCTGTTTTGTCCGACCACAGGTACATATAGGCACCAATGATACAAACCATATAACCGCCAAAGGTTCCGTTGCCCACCAGCCGGTGATAGTTCAGTGGCATCCAGACCATATTGGCAATCTTATCCCACTCACCGATGTTCATGAGTTGGTCAAGAGGTTTGGGCGGGGTTTGCATGAATGTTGCCGGACCATCCAGAGCCATCAGAAGAGTGAGACCGAGAACGTTGAGAATTACGCCGGTAACAATATGGCGTCCCTTCTTGTTGGACTTGTTGAGCGGATCCCAGGAATAAACATAGATGTACATGACCACCGTTTCCAGAATGAACAGGGTGGGGTAGGCCACCATAAAAAGCATTGGAAACGAGGAGATAAGATAGGTGATGAAGTCTTGATAGGCCACCAGCATGACAAAGAGAAAGAGCCCTCCCGTCAGCGCGGTGAAACTATAACAAATGCCAATTACTTTAGTGATTTCATGAGCCAATCGCTCAAACTTAAAGTCTGATTTGGCAAACATGATGCCATTGGAGATCAAGCCACCGACGGCGCCGTTGACCACGGCAAGAATAACTCCGGAAGCTGCATAATGCTCGACCGGCGTCAGTGCCATGGAGATCACAGCTCCAAACAGCGCTCCCACAAAAGCGGATGCACGGATATTAATCAAAATATGGAAATAGTTCAGGAAGCTGACTATCAGAGCCCCGAACGCACAGGCCCATAGCCCATACAAGACGCCATGATGGATCCCGATTATGACTTCGCCGGTGATTCCTATGACAACCCCTATAAGAACCGCTAAGAACACGTTTGAGAGGATAATCGCTTTACGAACCCCCTGTGTCCGGCGTGCACCCATAACCTCCATGATGACCACGAACATCGGGCACCCTAGAATGAATGAGGCGAATAATATATGAAGCTGAGCTGCTGCCCAGGTGAATTTGCGGTTGCTCATGCCCAGGAACGAGAATTCTTCAAACTCGTGCTCTGCGGCCGGCCCGATATCTGTTAAATAAGAAAGGTCTTCTTCCTCAGGTTCTCCTTCTTCACCTTCTTCTTCTCCACCTTCTTCTTCTCCTCCACCTTCTTCTTCTCCCTCATCCTCTTCATCTTCCTCTTCGGCGTATGCAAGAGTCTGAAAACTCAGATTCGTAAAAATGGAATTAGCAGAAACAGGAAGGAAAGGGGTTAAATGCCCCAACATATAAACAAAAAGAAGGCAGATAAGGCTTTTGAAAAAGGTGCTCGGATTTTGGGATTGTTTCATCATCGATTTCAATGAATGGCCTGAAGAAGGCGATAAGTACCCGTTTTCCAACTATGGAAAACCTCTGTTCTTCAAAACTTTTAACCTGTTTTGAGGTTAAAAGGACTTAAAGAATGTAGAGAAATAGCATACGGGTTGGGCAAAGTCAAGGACTTTCAAAACTGTTGCTAACTAAAGACTTGTCTTGCTTTTTCGGCAGGAAAAACAAGGTGATTTGTGCGGGGTTTAAAACGAAAGTGAGGGGTTAATCTGGTGTGGGGCCATCCTCGTGTAAATCCAGTGGCATGATGAGAAGGGCAAACCCCATAGCTGTGCTGAACACCGAAAGCAAACCGACAAATATTTGCGGCCATTCGGCCTGAATATATTTCACCGACCAGACAAAAAGGAATGCACCCAGAACCATGAGGGCCAGGCCGCCTATTCTAATTTTCCAGTTGCTCATTATCAGCTCCCACAGCAGCCATGGATTTTCGTTTACGGTCTATCAGTACCAGATTGCGAACATAGATGATGCTACCCAGGCTCTGCCCGACAATGAATACCGGGTCCTGCCGGTGAATGGCATAGGTCAAGAGCACGACCGCACCGCCAATGCTGCAATACCAGAAGGAGAGAGGGATGGTACTCTCGCCTTTTTTTTCAGAAACAATCCACTGGATAATAAAACGGGCGCCAAAAAGGGCTTGCCCTACAAATCCAATGATCAACCATTGGTTTGTTGTCATTTAATCCTCCCTGATAATATCATAGTTAATCTGTCGCTTTTTCATCCAGCGGATGGCCATTAAATCTTGAAAAGAAGAAAACAGGCGGTTTCGAATATTGTATTTGGATACCCCATGAAGCCGGGGATGGTGGCTGACTTTGACTTGGGTGACCCGGAACCCTTCCATTTTCATTAAGGTGGGGAAAAACCGATGCATTCCTTTAAAAAGTTTAACATTGTCGAAGCACTCCCGACGAAATGCTTTCAGGGAGCAGCCGGTATCGGCAATTGCCTCTTCACTCAATTTATTCCGCACCGCATTGCCTATTTTTGAGGAGACCCTTTTGATCCACGGATCATTCCTCTTATGGCGCCAGCCGCACACCACATCATAGTCCTGCATCATTTCGAGAAGCAGCGGGATGTCGGCGGGGTTGTTCTGCAAATCAGCATCAAGCGTGACGAAGATTCCCCCACGTGCCGCTTTGAATCCAGCCGCGAATGCTGCGGACTGCCCATGGTTATGACCAAACTGGATAAGTCGGATGCGTGGATTGTGCTTCTGCATGGATTTGATCAAATGAGCGCTGCCATCGCTACTGCCATCATCAATGAGAATGATTTCATAACTCAGGTTGAGCTTTGCAAGCTCTGTCTCGAGCTTGTCCTCAAGAGGGATCAGGTTATCCCTTTCATTATAAACAGGGATGATAATGGATAGATCAGGGTTTTTGGAATCAGGATTGCTCATAAAATTTCTGGAAAAATAGAGTGCGGCAAGAATTTCATTGGACTCAAATAACTATTTACTCACTGAACTACTTGGCTCATTGGGTCCTGCGTCACGCTGGCTGATTCCGCCGCGAGTTGCCCACAGGCGCCGAGTATGTCGGTGGCTCGGTTTTGCCTGATAAAGGCAGAAAAATTCTGTTCGATCAAATAATTTTGAAACTTTAAAACTCTCTGTTCAGAAGGCGGTCTGTATTCGGACTGCTCAAAACCGTTAAAAGGAATCAGGTTGATCTTGCAGGGAACATCTTTCAACCATTTCGCCAACCTCTCGGCATCTGCATCCGAATCATTGATGCCTGCAAGCAGAACATACTCGATGGTATGTCGTCTCTGCGGTTTTAAAGGATATTTTTTAAGGCAATCTATCAAAACTTCGATGGGATATTTTTTATTGATGGGCATTAACCGGTCGCGGGTGGCGTTGTCGGAAGCGTTGAGAGAAATAGCCAGGTTTATCGACAGGTCTTCCTTTTGAAACGCTTTCATTTTTTCAACCAGCCCCGAGGTGGAAACGGTGACCTTTCTTGTTGAAACCTTCATTGCTTGCGGGGAGATCATGAGACGCAATGCATCGACAACCGGGCCGTAGTTATCCAGTGGTTCACCCATCCCCATAAAAACGACATTGGTGATGCGGTCTTCCTCTTTAAGTTCCTCGTTGACGGCGATGTGCTGGCCGATAATCTCAGCGGCTGTTAAATTTCGTTTCAGTCCCAGGCTTGCTGTTAAACAGAACGAGCAATTCAAACGACAACCCACTTGCGTGGAAAGGCATAAAGTTTTTCTCGACTCCGACGGCATCCAGACACTTTCTACAACCGATCCATCGTTCAATTCCATTAAATATTTGATCGATCCATCCTTGGAGTGGGTGCGTTGTTGAATTTTGGGAAGTGCAAAATGAAAATGTTCCGACAACTGGGACCGTAAAGATTTGGAGAGATTGGTCATGGCGTTGAAGTCACGAGAATGATAATGATAGACCCAGGTGAACACCTGGTGAACCCGGTAGGCCTCAAATTTCCATTCAGAAAAAAGCTCCTGAAGTGCGGCTTCTGAGGTGCCAAAGAAGTTTTGTGTGCTTATTGTGGGAGTCATCTTCATGCAAACAGGCGAAGGTTCGAAGTATTCAGTGATCTTAAGCGGAATTTTTTGCCGTGCTAAAGCTCATGAAAAGATCAGGCAATTATAATAATAGCCAATATAACCCATTGAAAAATAATAAACTATAATTTTTAGAGGGCTCCGGTAGATTTTTCCCGGTTGCAACAGCCCTTAAAAGGCGATACTTTTATATCTTCTTGATATTTAAGGCGTCAACAAAGGTTCAAGGTTTGGCACAGAACCTGAAAACAGGTGGTCTTATGCAAATCGCTGAGTGTTATAAAATCCTCAATATCTCCCCTGGAGAAGAGTGGCTAAGGGTGCGAAAATCCTATCACTCTTTGGCCCGACAATATCACCCCGATATCAACCCGGAAAAGGCCAACACCCAACCAAGTGATACCCGGCTGAAAGAAATCAATCAAGCCTTTGAAAAACTCGAAACCCATTACAAGACCAAGGCTGATAAGCAAGAGTTCTCCCTGCAAAAGCGAGAACAACGCTTGTTTGATATTTTAAATGATTATCCTTCTGTTCAAGCGGCATTTCGGTCTGGATTGGATTTCCTGAAAGACATGGACAATAAAATTTTTCACTTGGATATTCAGAAGAATATAGAAGTATCTCAATCAATCCGTGAAACAGGGGGCAGCCTTAACTTGAGGTCCGGTCGAGAACGTTTTGAAGTCAAGATTCCTTCAGGAGACTGGAATCAGATGTCTCTCAGAATTCAGGGGAAGGGCGAGAGCAGTCTGTTTTCCAATCGACGAGGGGATCTTTTGTTGAATCTCAGTGTGCCCATTGAGGAAACCGCAAAACCCGAGAACTCTCGCTATTCTTACGAGATGAAAATACCCAAGATTACCGGTGTCATGACTTTGAATTCTTCAGAAGGACCGATCAAGTTTATGCTTCCCCGAAATACCTGTGATGGCCAGAGCTTTACCCTCCGATCCGGGGCCAACTCAAAAATTCTTCACATTCTCACTGTACGATTGAGACCTTAGCATAAGTCGAAAAAGCGTAAAGTCGAGATTCTTCACTGCTTTCAGGATGACAAGAAACGCCAGTTTGTCATCCTCGAGGAGCCGAAGGCGACGAAGGATCTCAGGGCTATGCAAAGCGTACTGTACGGCTGAGTTAAAATTTTAGCCAAAGGTTTTGAGCATATACCCCATAGCTCCGGCACTCAACAGAGATATTAGCAGTGCGCATACCACCAGGCTTATTAAAGGGGCAGGGGAGTGAAGACTTATGTTCTTCTTCAACCAAACGCATCCGAGCCCTAACGCCACTAAGGCTATCGCCATGCAAACCCAGGTCGCCTGAGCTATGGTGGAGGTGAACACAATATTGCCTTCCATATTTCCCAAAAGGGCGACGGCCCAACCCATAGCCGGTAAGCATAAGATATAGGCCCAGATAACTGTATTGTTTTCCGGGGATCGATAGCGGGCAAAAAAGCGTAATCCCAGAAAGGCCATTCCCCCCATCAATATCCAACCGGTCAGTTCGTTCAAGTCTTTTTTATGTTTTTCATCACGGATATGCCTGAGCGCTCCCAGAACATATCGTGAAACTTCGTCCTCGGCCATTTCATAAAAACCACCCTGATCACTGTCATAAGCGAAGACTCGCGCCGTGGTCGATTCGGCAGGAAGGGAAACGGCTCTATATTTATCTTTTCCCGCAGACTCTATTTCAAGATAGACAATGCCGGTATGGTATTTCAGGCCGTATTTTTCTACCTCCACATAGCTGGTAGCATATCGCTGGTTTT
Source organism: uncultured Nitrospina sp. (assembly GCA_937891765.1). Classification (GTDB taxonomy): domain Bacteria; phylum Nitrospinota; class Nitrospinia; order Nitrospinales; family VA-1; genus LS-NOB. Next base: position 72,373 of record CALAGQ010000002.1, on the reverse strand, counting down.
CCTGATAAAACTTATCCTGTATTGCCATCAGATCCCACAGGGCTTGCCGGGCCTGGACATCTGCATCGACCTCAAATATCGGGCCGCATGAAGTTAGAAATAAAAGAAAAAATGAATAGGCAAATAACTGTTTAACAGATTTCATTAATTTTAGTTGGGTAAGTGATGGGTGCAGAGGTTCTCGGTCTAATTGGGAAGGAACAATGTATAACAAATGTAATAACTCGTCAAGCCGCCCGCTCGGCATGGAGCCAATAAACAATGATCCATTACATGACCACCAGCGTTACGCTGGTGAAGGTATTCTGTGTTGAATCAATTTAAGTTTGTGACGGGGAATCCCAACAAGGTGCGGGAAGCTGGTGAAATTCTGGGCCTTTCGCTTGAGCCGGTTCAATTGGACGGACTTTTCGAAGTCCAGTCCCCGGACCTGGATGTGGTGGTCTGCCATAAAGCCAGGCAAGCGTACGAATCTTTGCAATGCCCGGTGATGGTGGAGGACTCAGGCCTGCTGTTCCATGCCTGGAACGGGTTGCCCGGCGCATTGGTGAAATGGTTCGAAGAAACGGTCGGCTGTGAAGGCATGTTGAAAATGGCTAGCGGTTTCGATGATCGGGGCGTGACAGCAATCTGCTTTTTCGCAGTATACGACGGCAAGGATATGAAGATCGCTCGCGGCGAAGTGAACGGCATACTGGCCGACAGCATCCGGGGAGAGAATGGGTTTGGCTGGGATGTGATTTTCATTCCTGAAGGCCATGACCAGACTTATGCGGAAATGTCTTCTGGTGAGAAAAATGCCATCTCGCATAGAAGAAGAGCTTTGGATGAGTTGAAGCAGGTATTACAGTGAGTTTTTCAGGTGTGAATATAGATTTTTAAAAGCCTTCTGGTAACAAGGTAGTTTCTGGTAGACGGCTTCTGTCTCCTCTGCACCTGGTTTTTGACTGATGCGTTGAAAATCTGTGATCATTTCCTTCCACTCGGGCTGGCCTTCAGTCCAACCGTTTTGTTCAGCCAATGCAACGCATTGCTCATCATCCGGTTCTTCTGAGTCCGCAGGCTCACCAAATCCACGAATGCTCTTCATGGCCATGGTATAAGTATGACCAAACCGTTGCAGGGCGGCACCTTTATAATAATCGGTGGCTTCCTGCTTCAAGGCTTCATCGAGCCTTTGCAGGTTCCAGTCAAGATGGGTCAATAAAACTTTTTTCTGGGGCAATGGCTGAGACACGTTAATTTTTCCACTAGCCGTAGGGGTAATGAGCAATAGGTTTGATTGCTGGCAAAGAGTCATTTCGGCTTAATGAGTTCTTGCCAACGGCCTCTCCTGCTAAGGAGCACTAGCCGTGGGGCAAATTGCAAAGGGAGCTATCAAAACTCAGAGTTTCTCCTCTGAAAATTGAACGTTAATATGGTATTTTATCTTAATTCTTAAACCTGAGTCGAGTTTTATAACATTATGAGTTCTGATAACAATGTTTTTGTTGATAACGGGGATGGCACCGTCACCTCCAAAACGCATAACCTGATGTGGTGCAAGACCGATTCGATGCAGGATTTGAAGAAATGGGTCAATTATCAGGATGCTGCAGATTATGTGCGGGTGATGAACGAAAACAAATATGCTGGGTATGACGACTGGCGGCTCCCGAAGAGAGATGAAATGTCGACCTTATTTGATAAAAGTTTTGAAAACACGGACCAGTTTGGCAAGACCATTCACATCAGCGATCAATTTGCTCCCGGTGGTGGATTTTCCATGATCGCGCAACAGGTGCCAGGCAGGATGCGGGTATTTATACTCAATATCCGTGATGGCGAATTCAGCCAGCCTGACGGACTCTGGACCTTGACCGAAGCGGCTCGGGCTGTTCGTCCTCTCTAAAAAAACACGCACACTGTAACGGTGTGCTTGGAGAAATATTATGAGTGAAGAAATTTATCATCCTTCTAAAGAAGTTTCTGCTAAGGCATTGATCAAGAGCATGGATCAATACCGGGAAATGTATGAGCGATCGATCAATGATCCGGAAAAGTTCTGGGCCGATGAGGCAGAAAAATTCACCTGGTTCGAAAAATGGGATCGGGTGCGTGACTACAACTACGATGTCAGGAACGGCAAGATAAATATCGAATGGTTCAAAGGCGCAAAGACCAATATCACGGTCAATTGTCTGGATCGACATCTCGAAAAACGGGGCGATCAGACCGCCATATTATGGGAAGGAAACGAGCCCGGTGAAAACCTTCGTTTGACCTACCGGCAACTCCATGAAGAGGTTTGCAAGTTCGCCAATGTCCTGAAAAGTCATGGGGTGAAAAAGGGTGATCGGATTTCTATTTATATGCCGATGGTGGTGGAATTATCCATTGCGATGCTGGCTTGCGCGAGGGTAGGGGCGATTCACTCCATCGTTTTTGGCGGATTTTCTCCCACAGCTCTAGCCGATCGGATTGTGGATTCGGCCTGCACGGTTCTCATCACCACCGATGGAGGATTTCGGGGCGCCAAGCCAGTACCACTAAAAACCAATGCCGATGAAGCCATGAAGCTGGCCGAAAAGGACGGGGTTGTGGTTAAAACCTGCATCGTGTCTCAACGAGTCGGCGATAAGGTTGCTGTGGAAATGCAGTCGGGCCGGGACACTTGGTGGCATGATGAAATGCAAAATACCGACCCGGTATGTGAGGCGGAAGCCATGTCGGCGGAAGACCCGCTGTTCATTCTCTATACCTCCGGTTCAACGGGAAAACCCAAAGGGGTTCAGCATAATGTGGGCGGATATATGATCTTCACCGCGCTGACTCATAAATATATTTTTGATTATCAGGATGGTGATATCTGGTGGTGCACGGCCGACATCGGCTGGGTCACGGGGCACTCCTATATTATTTACGGGCCATTGGCCAATGGTGCGACAACGGTCATGTTTGAAGGCATTCCTACCTATCCGGACTGTGGAAGGTTTTGGGATGTGGTGGATCGACTTAAAGTCACCCAGTTTTATACAGCTCCAACAGCGATTCGCGCACTCATGGCGCATGGCGAAGACACGCCTGCCAAGTATGACCTTTCCACGTTACGGGTTTTGGGTTCAGTGGGTGAACCGATCAATCCTGAAGCCTGGCGTTGGTATTACAAAAATATCGGAAAGGAACGTTGCCCCATTGTCGATACCTGGTGGCAGACCGAGACCGGTGGTATTTTGATAACGCCTCTGCCCGGTTGCACTCCTGCAAAACCGGGCTCGGCAACGCTGCCTTTTTTTGGCGTCAAACCGGTAGTGATAGAAGCGGAAACGGGAAAGGTGCTTGAAGGCAACGGGGTGACCGGTGTGCTGGCACTTTCAGAACCGTGGCCGGGGCAAATGCGAACAATCTATGGCGACCATGACCGTTTTGAGGAAACTTATTTCAAACTTTATCCGGGCTATTATTTTACCGGAGACGGTTGCCGTCGCGATGAAGACGGCTACTATTGGGTCACCGGTAGAGTCGATGATGTCATTAATGTATCCGGACATAGAATGGGGACCGCTGAAGTGGAGTCGGCTCTTGTGCTGCATGAAGCCGTGGCTGAAGCCGCAGTCGTTGGCTTCCCGCATGATATAAAAGGCCAGGGAATTTATGCCTACGTTTCTCTTATGGATGGGGTACAGCCGGATGATGCGTTGAAGAAAACTCTGGTGCAGTTTGTCCGAAAAGAAATCGGGGCGATTGCCGCGCCGGATGTCATACACTGGGCTCCCGCTCTTCCTAAAACCCGCTCAGGGAAAATCATGCGGCGCATATTAAGAAAAATCGCCGCCAATGAAGCCGATCAACTGGGGGATATATCGACGTTAGCTGATCCTTCAGTTGTCGAAAACCTTAAGGCTTCTTATGTAGAAATGTTTTCTGGGAAAAAGTGAAAGGCAACAGTTTTTGCAGGCGGGTAAAGAGTCGTCTTGCCTTAACTATGTGGATAGGGATCATGGAGTCGAATAAAATTCAACTCCATGATTTCTCACCCCTACAGTGAAAAGAGAAAGGTGCCCCTCCCTCCCCAAATGTTTGAGCGTCTTAATGTCTTACAACCAGTGGGATAGTAATATATTTTAAGCGAATTCTGACAAGTGTCAATTGAAAGTTTTGTTTTTTCGCCGATAAATCGTTAATGAGCTAATTCGGACTTGTTTCCAGGAAGAAGGCAGAGGAGGGGGCCTTGGCTTTCAGGCGTTCTTCGGTGATGGCATGTTTCGCCTTCATCAGGCCTTTTTGAGCTGAATTATTAAGCGGTTCCAAGCGTATCGCGGTCGTGAAAGCGGTTCTGGCCTCCAGAGTACGACCTTGTTTAAGGTAAGCCCACCCCAATCCATCATAGGCATCGGGTTGACTGGGGTTTCGGCGGACTTCCTCATTATATATATTGATGGCTTCGAGGATATTTTCCTTGATATAGTGGGTCCTTCCCAATTTGGTTCGGGCTGTTGTCTGCATCAGGAACGGAGCAATTGCGTTGGAACCGGTTAACCGTTCAAATACCGGATTTGGATCGGGATTCAAAGCCAGACATTGTTGCAGCATAGTTATAGCCGAATCATATTTGCCCTGCCGAAAATAGATATAACCCATCCCCTTGCGGGCCTCAGATTTGTTGGGCTGGATTTCCAGGGAATGCCTGAACATTTGCATGGCCTGATCATCCAAATGATTTTGATAGTAGGTCCAACCCAGGGAATTATAGACCTGCCAGCCAAACCGCTCCTTTTTCAGCAACGCTAGAAACTCCGGCGTCAGCGCAAAATCAGGATCGAGAGAAATTGCTTTGAGAAAATATTCCACTCCGAGATCAGGGTTCCTCCAATTGTAATGAAGCCAACCTAGAGCCATATAAGGCGAAGCGCGCAGAGGATGCTTTTTTACAGCATCTTCGAAATACTGTTGAGAAGCGTGCAGGGACTCACTTCGAAGAATACTCCAGTCGAGCTTGTATGCCATATCCTTGTTTTCGGGATCATGTTTCAAGGCCATCTGCAGATAGGGAATGGCATCCGAATAATTTTTTATGGCATACAGGGAAAGGCCGAGCCCCTTTGCAGAAGACGCTTTATAATCTTCATGCTCAATAGACTTTAAAAACTTGTCGATGGCATACTCATACTGCTTTTTATAGAACTGACTCCAGCCAAGCCCGTTATAGGCGTGGGCCAGATTGAAGTGGGGCGAAGGCCATGTATCATCGTCCACATAGTCGTGATAAATAATGGTGGCTAACTTATAGTCACCCAATTTAAAGGCCTGATCGGCTTTATAGAGTTGTTTGTCCAGAGCCAGTTGTACCTGCTCAAGGCCGAGTTGTGCGGGGCTGTCATTGGGCGAAAATTTTTGTGCATCCAAAAAATATTCCCGGGCCTTTTCATAATCTTTACGGGCAAGAAAAATCTTTCCATACTGGTTATAAAGGTGAGCCCAATCTTCGTATTGATCCAGCAAATCTTCGATTTTATTTGCGGCGAGCTGGTATTTGCCCATATCCATATAGTTTTGTACATAAACGGCCTGTCGCTTCTTGATTTCCTCGATTTCCCGCAAGCCTTTAAAAGCTCCTATGAAATGGGGGTAGAGTTCCAGAATTTCCCTGAATGCTTTTTCCGATTTATTGATTTGTTTCGCATGCAGAAGGCTCCAGGCCAGTCCGTTCACCGCATCCAGATTTGGAGAATTTGATCGGGCCAGACCGTCAAACAGGTTAGCCGCTTTGGTGTACTTACCCTGATAAAAGCTTTCCCATGCTGAATCCAGAGATTCTACATCTTCGGCGGGCATTCCCAGAAGAAGGCTACGGTATCGGGGAAACTCAACCGGCAGGGTAAATATCGAACTGGATTCAGGATTGGAAGGAACGATCTCCCAACGAACGATCATGTCATTGTGATTTGAGGTTTCCCACTGTTCCAATAACTCGTTCACCTTGACGGGCTGAAGAATTTTTTCCAGTTCTTCTCTTGCAAGCTGGCTCCGTCTTTGTTCCAGATGGATGAAAGCCTTCCCTTTATGGATTTCGTAGGAGTGCGGGGCAAACCTTTCGGCGCGCTCAAAACTATCCAGAGCCTTCTGGTATTGCTTCATGGTGAAGTAAGACCAGCCCATACCCAATAAAGGGGTTGGATCTTTTTTGTGCAGAGTGTGAGCTTGTTTGAAAGACGCCAATGCCTTGTCAAAGCGTTTTTGGAAAAAATAAGCCCAGGGAAGAAGTTGGAGTGCTTCCCGATTGTCCGGCTGATTGGCCAGTGTCTTTTTTAAATAAAATTCTGAAACGGCGTATTCTCTGCGATTGAACTGGTGCCTAGCGAATTGCAGGTCGATATCCCTGCCCAGTCCCACAGCAGGACGGTAGGTATCCTCGGCGGCGTTAAAAAGGTTGACCATTGTATCGCGCGTTTTCTGATAAGTTCTTTCCAAGGTGCTGCAACCCGCACCCAGTAAAAGTAAGAAGGCAAAAATGATGAATGGTTTTAAGAATCGCAAAGTCCAGCTCCGTAACAGGTAGTTCCTTTATCTATCGGTATTTGGACAAAAAATTTAAGCTATTTATTGGATAATACGTGGATGTATGAGTATTTTTTAACTCATTTCAGGGTTATTTCAAGAAAAACCGCAGTAATTTATTAAAGCTTAGTTTTATTTTTGTAAAATCTCATTAAAATGGTATTATTCGCCTTTTCCCAACTCCTGTTAAAACAATGCGTTTTTATAGAATTTTCATCATTCTCAGTGTTTTTTTCCTGCTTTCTGCCTGTGCTGATAAAGCCGAGGAGCAGAGCAGTGAAAGTATGCATCCCAGTTTTTCTGAACTACCAGAGATATCGGAGGAATCTTCTCCTCTCTCCAATCGGCGGGTCGTGCCGGTTCAACTTTCTCCTGAAGATCAGGTCAAGGCCGACAAAGCTCCCGAAGGAATGGTGTTCATAAAAGGCGGGTGTTTTATCATGGGCAACGATTACACTCAGGAAGATGAAAAGCCGGAGCATGAAGTTTGCGTCGATGATTTCTATATGGATAAGTATGAGGTGACTCAGGCGCGCTGGGAAAAAGTGATGGGATACAATCCCTCCAAGTTCAAGGGAGAGAGCTTGCCCGTTGAGCAGGTCAATTTTCCGGATGTGCAGAAATTTATCAAAAAATCACAAGGCGCCTGTCGCTTACCGACTGAGGCCGAATGGGAATATGCGGCGCGGGGAGGATCAACGACTCGCTACTTCTGGGGCAATATGGTGCATGAAGACTACACTTGGTATGTAGATAACGCAAAACAAACGCAGCCAGTTGGAGGGAAAGCCCCGAACCAGTATGGACTCTATGACACGATGGGGAATGTCTGGGAATGGGTCAACGACTGGTATGAACCCTATTATAAAATCCGTTCGAAAAATAATCCTCAAGGCCCAGAGACGGGAGAATCGAAAGTCATACGTGGTGGTGCCTTCGATTCCTCAGCCGGTGCATTGCGCATCACCAGCCGGATCTGGCTACATCCTGAAAATAAAGTTTTCCCAAAAGTAACGACCTATGGGCAGATCATGAATGAGATCTATAACTACATAGGATTTCGTTGCGCCCAATCCCTTCCTAGTAGCTGACCTGTTTTTAGATTTTTTAAAGACAATAACTTTATCAAGCCGAGATACCTGTGCCTATCAACTCTATTGCTATTGGGTCCAGCGTCACGCTGGTGGTTAGCGGCACTCGCTGCAGAGGCCAAACATGTCCAGCTTGTGAGAGGTGATGGTGAAACCGTTGCGGCTGGCGACTTCTTCTTGGAATTTTTCGATGAGGGGATGGTTGAACTCGATGATTTTTCCGCACTCGGTGCAGATCATGTGATCGTGGTGACTGTGCATGTATTTATGCTCATAACGCTTTTGTCCATCGCCGAAATCCAGATCCGAGGCCAGACCGCTTTGGGTCAGTAGCGCCAACGTGCGATAGACTGTTGCCAGTCCCACTTTTGGGTCGGTGGCAGTGACTTGATTATAAAGTTCCTCAGCGCTGACATGTTTTTCGCATTCCAGAAAAGCATTGAGGACAGCGCGTCTCTGCTTGGTGATCTTCAGCTTGTTTTGAACAATATAATCTTCAAGTACTTCTAATTCTTTACTAGCCATAATTTCTCTAATTAACGATTCTAATGGGTTAATCTAGCACGGACATATAAGAGGGGTCAATTGTACGGCTTTACCTTATCCCTGAAGTTAGGATGCGAGATATCAGAAAAAGTTTTGCCCAACAAAAACTATTACGAATCGGTAGAGAGTCTGGCGATTTCTGTTGCCAGATCCTCGGCAGAGCATTCTGTTTGCTCGCCGGTTTCCATATTTTTCAATAAAAATTTACCGGAGCGGATTTCGTTTTCTCCCAGAATCAGGGTCAACCGGCACTGGGTTTTGTTGGCCTTACGCATTTGGCTTTTCATGCTCCCCGTTTCATAATCTCTCTCGACCCGAACTCCTTTTAAGCGTAGCTCGTGCGCTATTTTAAATGCGGCGGTTTTAGCTTCCTCTCCCAGACACACGATAAAAATATCAGGATTTTTCGGCCGTATTTTTGCGTCATCAAACGGTACCAGAGAGACCAGACGCTCGAGCCCGAGGGCAAAACCAAAACAGGGTGTTGAAGGGCCATCCAGTTCTTCCACCAGAGTGTCATAACGTCCGCCCCCGCAAATGGCATTTTGTGCGCCTAAATTTTGAGAGGTGACCTCAAACGCAGTGCGGTTGTAGTAATCCAATCCTCGAACCAGGTTAGGATTGACGGAGTAGGGGCTCCCAGCAGTGTCCAGAAGCGCACGCACTTCAGAGAAATGCTCGGCGCTGGCCGGGTCCAGGTGGTCGATGAGTTTTGGCAGTCCTTCAGCGATTTTACTGCAATGTTCCGACTTGCAATCGAGGACCCGTAAAGGGTTGCGCTGGTATCGATTTTTGCAGTTGTCGCAAAGATGGTCGAGATGTTTTTCGATTTCTGTTTTTAAAAGCTCGCGATAGGCAGGTCTGCATTCCTGACTCCCCAGACTGTTGATCTCAAGTTTGATGTCGGTGAGGCCCAGTGCTTTGAAAAACTCCATGAGCATGGTCATCACTTCCACATCCACAACCGGGCTGGGTGAACCCATGGCCTCAACACCAATTTGATTGAATTGCCTTAACCGGCCTGCTTGTGGTCGCTCATAGCGAAACATGGGGCCGATATAAAACATCTTGAGCACTGATGGGGGATTGTACATTTTGTGCTCGACATAGGCGCGAACCACCGATGCGGTTCCTTCTGGCCGAAGTGTGATGGAGTCACCACCACGATCCTGAAAGGTGTACATTTCTTTTTCGACGATGTCTGTCGTCTCACCAATACTGCGGGAAAACAGCCGGGTGTCCTCAAAAACGGGAAGACGTATTTCCCTGAAACCGTATCGCGGAAAGATATTGTGAGCGATGGACTCGATATACTGCCATTTCCAGATTTCATCGGGCAGAATATCTTTAACACCGCGTATGCTTTGAATTTTCATAATTAGGTCTATATTTTAAACAGGCGGGGTCAGCTACTCAACCATTTGAACCATCCGCCTTTTTTCACTGTAGCCGCAAGACGTTTTTCCGCTAATTCGACATCGTTCTTGCTACCAATGAACAGAGGCAGGCGATCGTGAATGCCAGTGGGGGTGATATCCAGAATCCGTTGAGTTCCTGTCGAAGCTTTTCCTCCGGCTTGCTCAACGATAAAAGCCAGCGGCGCGGCTTCAAAAGAAAAACGTAATTTTCCGTTGGGACTTTGCGTGTCCTTCGGATACATGAAGAGTCCGCCCTTCAATAGAGTTCTGTGGAAATCCGCTACTAGAGAACCGATATAACGTAGTTTGTAGGGCCGCCCCGTTTTGGGAGCATCTTCTTTTAAATAAGCGACCAGGTCTTTTTGTGGTTCATCCCAGGTCACCCAGTTGCCTTCATTAATGCTGTACGTCGAGCCTTGCTCAGGGATGGCTAGATCAGGATGGGAGAGAAAAAACTCGCCCAGTGCCGGATCTAGCGTGAACCCATGCACGCCGTGACCGGTGGTAAAGACAAAAATTGTGCTGGAACCATATGCGATATAACCGGCTGCAATTTGCTGATCCCCTTTTTGCAGGAGGTCTTCATCGGTAACGGTATTGCCCGGACTTTTCTTGCGGTAAATAGAAAATATCGTTCCGATACTGACATTGACATCAATATTGGAAGACCCGTCCAGAGGGTCCATCATGAAAATATATTTTCCGGGATTGTCTTCTGGAGGAATGATGAAAGGCTCTTCCTTTTCTTCGGAAGTGATGGCACATACCGTGCCGGACTGGCCGATAATTGTAGTGAATGTGATGTCGGAAAACTCATCCAGTTTTTTAACTTCCTCGCCCTGAACATTTATCTTTCCGGTAAGCCCGAAAATATCTTCTCCGATCCCCGCACTATTTACTTCCAGGGAAATAATTTTAGCCGCCACCATGATTTCATTCATCAGGCTGGTGAACTCTCCGGTAGCCCCGGGACTGGCTTTTTCCTGTTGTCTAACGTGCTGAACGAGGGTTGTGTGCTGCATGTGAATCCAATTCCCGGACAAAATTCAATCCGGTTTCTAATTTAAGAAGGCTTGTTTGTTGAAACAATCTCAGGGGCTTGAAAAATGAAACAATCTTTTCAGAAAGATGCTGAGAAAGAAGCCCTGAGATTTGAAAGGTTGTTGATTCTACAACATTTCAAAAATCAGGGCAATGAAAATGGAACAATCAGGACACGGAAACGGGAACGGCATTCCGAGTTTTACCATATCTTTTCCTGTCGTTTTCGCTGAGGATTTTTTTCCGCAAGCGTATGCTTTTCGGAGTGATCTCTGCCAACTCGTCTTCATTCAGAAAACCAAGAATCTGCTCGAGGCTATAAACCAGTGGCGGCGTGAGAGTGATGTTCACGTCAGACCCGGATGCGCGCATATTGCTCAGCTTTTTTTCCTTGCAGATATTGATCACCATGTCATCATCTTTTTTGTTGATACCAACAATCTGCCCAGTATATATTTCTTCAGCCGCTCCGAGAAACATAGAGCCTCTTTCCTGTAAGTTGAACAGGGAGAAACCGGTAGTTTTTCCATTTTCCATGGCAATCAAAGCGCCATTGACGCGCTGGGCGATTTCACCACAATGCGGAATGAAGTTGTGAAAGTTACGGTTGATAATTCCCGTGCCTTTGGTCAACGTTAGAAATTCAGAACGAAACCCAAAAAGTCCGCGTGTGGGAATGACGAACTCAAGCCTCGCCGTGGTTTCCCCTTGAATCATATTTTTCAAAGTAGACTTACGTTTCCCCATGGCCTCCATGACGGAACCCATATGTTCATCATTAATGTCGAGAATGACAAACTCCTCCGGCTCGTGCGGAGTCCCATCAATCATTTTGATCAAAACCTCCGGACGGGAAATGGAAAACTCATAACCTTCCCGGCGCATGGTTTCTATTAAAATAGTTAAATGCAATTCACCGCGACCGGAAACCTTGAAGGTGTCCTGTGTGTCGGTTTCTTCTACTCTGAGAGAAACGTTGGAACGGGTTTCCCGAAACAAACGATCGCGCAGTTGCCTTGATGTAACAAAAGTGCCTTCACGGCCAGCAAAGGGCGAGGTATTGGAAGAAAAATGGATCGCCAGGGTAGGTTCGTCAATTTCAATGACCGGCAGTGGTTCCGGGCAACTGGTGTCACAAATAGTTTCGCCGATTTCCACTTCTTTCATTCCGGCAATGCCGACAATATCCCCTGTGGTTGCCTCAGGTGACTCTACTTTGGCTAGCCCCTGATAGGTGTATAGTTTTGAAAGGCTGAAGACATGCATGTCTCCTTGACGATCAATCTGTGTATAGCTGGTTTTTGTCTGGACATGTCCGCGTGTGATGGTGCCGATAGCGATTCTTCCAACGTAGTCATCATAATCGATAGAGGACACCAGCATTTGGAAAGGTCCTTCGGAATCCCCATCATAGGCAGGAACTTTATCGATGACCAGGTCCAGAAGAGGGGTGATGTCATCGTTCGGGCCCGTTGGTGTTTGCCGGGAAATTCCTTGTTTGGCTGAAGTGTAGATGATAGAGAAATCCAATTGCTCATCATTGGCACCCAACTCGACGAACAGATCAAAAACTTCATCCACGACTGCTTCCGTCCGTGCCGCCGGGCGATCAATTTTGTTGATAACGACAATGGGTTTGAGTCCAAGTTCGAGAGATTTTTTCAATACAAACCGGGTCTGAGGCATAGGGCCTTCCACAGCGTCTGCCAGAAGAAGAACCCCGTTAACCATTTTTAAAATCCGTTCCACTTCGCCGCCGAAATCAGCATGGCCGGGTGTGTCAACGATATTGATCTTGTATCCCTTATAGTTGATTGCCGCATTCTTGGAAAAAATGGTGATACCCCGTTCTTTCTCCAATTCATTGCTGTCCATGATGCAGGTCTGCGAGAGTTCACTGTCGCGGAACATTCCACTCTGCTTGAGAAGACAATCGACCAAGGTGGTTTTCCCATGGTCAACGTGGGCAATAATTCCAATATTTCTGATCATTTTCTGATTCAACATAGTTGTCTGTGGTCTTTAAATTAATTGTGAATGAATAGATGCTAAAAGCTGTGATGATTGGGTAAAAAAAATAAGCGGGCAGTGGATCAGCAACCTGCCACGAAGGAGAGGTCAAGCGATCCGAAGCTTATGGAAGGGTATATACCAGTAAGAGACTAATTTCATTGCGTTAACAATTCATCCTCTATGATTCAAACTATCAAGCTTAACAGATTGAGCGGGATTCACCTACAACAAAAATAACAATTGTAACTCATTGATTTTTATACCATAATTTTATTATGGATGCACTGATTAAAGAGTTCTCCGAATATCTGCGTATTGAGAAGAGGCATTCGCTTCATACTGTGACAAACTATTGTCGCGATCTGCGGCGCTTTGCCAAAGCTTTTCCTGATAGCAAAGTGTCTGCCCTTACCACAGCGGATGTTCGTAATTTTCTTCTGATATTGCGCGATGAAGGATTGTCACCGTCTTCCATCGCGCGCAGTCTGTCTTCAATCAAATCATTTTTCCGTTATCTGTGTCAGGACAAACAACTCAAAGATAATCCGGCAGAAATTTTGGAAACTCCACGAAGATGGAGAAAGCTCCCTAATCTATTGTCACTGACCGATGTTGACAAACTTTTAAGTTGTCCCGATCCCGACACCGTTATGGGCCTGCGCGATCAGGCCATGCTGGAGGTTTTATACGCCACCGGAATGCGGGTCTCTGAGCTGATCTCGGTGAAAGGCCATAACCTGGATTTTGAAGCCGGGTGCCTCAGAACGATGGGGAAGGGCTCGAAAGAACGCATCGTCCCGATAGGCATGGTCGCAAGAAGGGCGGTCGAGGACTATTTATTAAACTCGCGGCCTGTTCTTGCCAAAGGACAAAAGGTGGAAGAATTGTTCCTGACCCGAAGGGCCAGAGCCATGACACGGCAAGGGTTCTGGAAACTGCTGAAAAACTATGTGCGCCAGAGCAATATTAAAGCCAATGTATCACCGCATACCCTGAGACACGCTTTCGCCACACATTTACTCGATAGAGGCGCCGATTTGCGATCCGTACAGCAAATGCTGGGTCACGCCGATATCTCAACGACGCAAATCTACACCCACGTCCTGGAAAAAAGAATGCTCGAAGTCCACGACCAGTTCCACCCGCGCCACTAGCCGTGGGGGCAACTAAGAGTCACCGGCATCACCAGCCGCCATTTCGCGCCGCACCTAGCGGCATTATTTGCTTGACTGAAATTGCTATAAAAGATAACATTCTGGCTCCATATCCCTCCTTCTGAACTGAGCTTCCGGAAATGTAAAGGGTTTGAATTCAAAGGTTTTTTCAAGCCATGTTTTTTGATATTGAGCAAATTGATGAAGGGGGTCTAGATTTTGATGTGCTTGAGGCTAAAGAGTGCTTCAATATCGACTCCCCGGACTGTGTTTTAACGGAGGATGTTAAAGTTCAGGGGAAACTGGAAAAATCGGGTCAGACGATCCTTTGCCATGGCAGTTTGCAAACAGGAGTTTCTGCCACCTGCACCCGATGTTTGGAAGATTTTAGTTTTAAGGTCAAAGCCAATCTCAGCGTTCACTTCATCCCACGGGTTGAAAATAACAAGCCGGCTGAGGAAATTGAGTTGACCGGTGTGGATGTGGAACAGGAATTTTATGAAGAAGGCCGAATTGATCTGGCCTATCCGGTGCGGGATTTGATACTATTGAGCCTGCCACAAGTCAGGTTATGCCGAGAAGATTGTGAGGGGTTGTGCCCCGAGTGCGGGACAAACCTGAATGAAAATAGATGTGTTTGCAAACATGAAGGATCAGGTGATCCTCGTTTAGCAGTTTTACAACAATTAAAAGACAAGTTGAAATAGGGAGATATCATGGCAGTCCCAAAGAAGAAAACATCTAAATCCAAAAAAGGAATGCGTCGGTCTCACGATGGCCTCAGCCTTCCTGCCTATACAGAGTGCCCCCAGTGCCATGAGATGGCTCGCCCGCACCACATCTGTGGGCATTGTGGCTATTACAAAGGCAAGGAAATTATGGCAGTCGAAGCGGTTTAATACCTCGTCACTGCTTGGTCACTTGTATTCCTCTCGATAATTCCCAACGCTCGTTGAAAAGGAGTCAATCCTGAAATGAAAATCGTGGTTGACGCCATGGGTGGCGATCATGCTCCAGAAGCGGCTGTAGAAGGTGCTGTTCTGGCAGCGAGGGAATATGAAACGGAAATCATTCTCACCGGTATATCCGATCGAATCCATGCGGTTTTGGATCGATTCGATCCCGATCATAATCTTCCAATTGAAGTCGTCCACGCTGATGAGGTAGTGGAAATGCACGACAGCCCAGGTAAAGTCCTGCGCTCGAAACGCAAATCCTCCATGAAAATTGGTTTGGACCTTGTCAAGGATGGAACGGCATCGGCTTTTCTGAGTGCCGGAAACACCGGCGCGGTGCTGGCTTATTCGATGGTTATTTTAAGACCGCTAAATGGTGTCGACCGACCTGCCATTGCTATTCAATTACCGACTTTGAAGGGCGACGCCATTCTTCTGGATGCTGGCGCCAATGTCGACTGCAAAACCAACCAATTGTTTCAGTTTGGGATTATGGGTCATGTTTTCGCCGAGTATATTCTCGGCAAGCAAAACCCCAGAGTGGGATTACTCAGTATTGGCGAAGAGGATGGCAAGGGCAATGAGATTGTCAAGGAGGCCTTTCAAATGCTCAAGGCCAGTCACATTAATTTTATTGGCAATATCGAAGGCAAAGAAGTTTATAGAGGCAATGCCGACGTGATTGTTTGTGACGGATTCACCGGCAATGTGGCGCTCAAAATAAGTGAAAGTCTGGCAGAAATGATTGGAACCAATCTCAAGCGCATGTTTCAAAGCAGTTGGCTCAGTAAGCTGGGTTATTTATTATTGAAACCCCAGTTAGAACAATTTAAGAAAAAAGTAGATTATTCTGAGACCGGTGGTGCCCCGCTTTTAGGGGTGAACGGAGTGGTTATCATCGCGCATGGAAGCTCTTCGCCGAAAGCGATCAAAAATGCGATCAACCGGGCTCGCGAATTGAGCGAGAAGGATATCAACGCACATATTCAGCAAGGCATTGAATCCAATTTGACGGATGTGGAAGCGGCCAAAGGAAATATTTGGAAACAGATCAAAGATATAGCTTTTGGTGCTGACTCTGACGAGACCGATAAACCCGCCAACAAAAGCACTGACTAAACACTTCATATCATGACCTCTCATAATACGGCTGTAGTCTTGGGAACCGGCGCTTATTTGCCGGAAAAGATCCTCACCAATCAAGACCTCGAAAAAACCCTGAATACCTCCGATGAGTGGATCATTGAGCGGACAGGAATCCGCGAGCGACGGATTGCTGCTGATGATGAGTCTGCTTCCACGATGGCGGCTAAAGCGGGGAAGCAGGCATTGGAAGCGAGTGGGATTGGTGCAGATGATGTGGATATGATCATTGTCTGCACTTCCAGTCCGGATGTGTTGTTTCCTTCCACCGCCTGTTTTGTGCAAAATGAATTGCAAGCTTTCAACTCAGCGGCTTATGATATTTCTGCGGTGTGTTCCGGATTTGTTTTCGGTCTTTCTATTGCCGAGCAGTATTTGAAAAATGGTCGTTACAAAAATATTCTTCTTATCGGCAGTGAGGTCAATTCCAGAATTGTGGATTGGACGGACAGATCCACCTGTATTCTTTTTGGGGATGGGGCAGGGGCCTTATTGCTGAAGTGCGAAGAGCGAGAAGAACCTCTGGGAATTTTGTCGACACATATTTATTCGGACGGGCGCTTGTCGGATTTGATCTGCGTTCCCGGTGGAATTGGCAGGACAGGGGTCAATAAACAGGATATCGATGACAAAAAATACTTCATCAAAATGTCGGGCAATGCGACGTTCAAAGTCGCTGTTAAAAGAATGACCGACGTGATTCGCGAGGCTTTGGAGTTTAATGGTTTGAGCATGGAGGAAGTCGGGCTTTTGGTTCCGCATCAAGCCAACCAGAGGATTATCAGCGCGGTTGCTGAAAGGTTGAATTACCCGATGGAGAAAGTGTTCATGAACATCCATAAATATGGCAATACCTCTGGAGCTTCTATCCCGATCGGGATTGATGAGGCGAAACGCAGTGGACGTATTCAACCTGGGGATACTTCTGTGCTGGGGGTCGTTGGGGCGGGGCTGACCTGGGGATCGGCGGTGATCAAATGGTAAAAATTGCTTTTGTTTTTCCCGGTCAGGGTTCCCAGTTTGTGGGTATGGGTAAAGACTTGTATGACCATGTGCCATCGGCTCGTGAACTGCTGGAAGAGGCCAATGAGGTTTTAGGCTATGACCTTGCAAATATTTGTTTTAATGGCCCTGAAGAAACTTTGAAGATGACGGAAAATACCCAGCCGGCGCTACTGGTGCATAGTACAATGGCCTTGAAAATATTAAGGGAAAATGGTATAGATTCGGTAGTTGCGGCAGGCCATAGCCTGGGTGAATTTTCTGCCTTGGTTTCTGCAGGAGCTCTTCGATTTAAGGATGCGGTAAGGTTGGTCCGATTACGGGGTCAATTTATGCAGGAAGCAGTTCCGATTGGAGTGGGGACAATGGCTGCCATTATAGGATTGCCTATTGATACGCTTCAGGAATTGTGCGATCAGGTTTCTGAAGAGTCCTGCATCGTTCAGCCTGCTAATTTGAACAGTCCTGTGCAAACGGTCATCGCAGGCCATAAGGAAGCCGTTTTGCAGGTCTCTGAAAGAGCCTTGCAAGCTGGCGCAAAAAAAGCCGTGCCCTTGCCGGTGAGTGCTCCGTTTCACAGCGCTCTTATGAAGCCGGCTGAGATCAAGCTTCAAAAAGAATTAGAGCAGACCGAGTTTCACGACCTGTCCTTTCCAGTAATCACCAACATCGAGGCCAAACCCATCACCAAAGGAAGCGAAGCCAGAGCAGCTCTTGTTAAACAGGTTTGTTCTCCTGTGCGATGGTCGGAAACGATGCAGGTGCTAGTGGATCAGAGTATTGATACGGTCATTGAATTAGGATCAGGGAAAGTTTTATCCGGCCTGATAAAAAGGTTTAATAGAGATATCAATTGTTATCAGGTGGGAGATCGCGAAAGTTTGTCGCAAACCCTGGCCGCTTTAAACGGCAGTTGACTCAATCGTTCGAACAGGAATTTTAATGGAACTGAAAGATAAGGTGGCTTTGGTCACTGGCGGAGCTCAGGGAATTGGTAGAACCATCGGTGAGGAGCTGACCCGGGCAGGAGCTCATGTAGTACTGGGGGATGTGAATCTGGAAGGGGCCGAGGCTACGGCCGAGGAGATCAATAAAAATGGCGGGTCTGCTTCCGCAGTTAAGATCGATGTTTCAAACGCCGCTGAGGTGCGACAGGTTTTTGATTTCATTCTGAAAGATAAAAAACCGGTAGATATCGTGGTCAATAACGCGGGCATCACCCGCGACGGTTTGATGGTTCGCATGAAAGAAAGTGATTGGGATCTGGTTCTCGATATCAACCTGAAGGGAAGTTTTCTTTGTAGCCAGCAAGCGGCAAAGCATATGATGAAACAAAAGAGTGGGGCGATTGTCAATATTGCGTCAATCGTTGGGGTGATGGGTAATTTTGGCCAGGCCAATTACTCGGCATCCAAGGCCGGGGTTATTGGTTTGACAAAAACTCTGGCTCGAGAGGTAGCATCCCGAGGGATCAGGGTGAATGCGGTGGCACCCGGTTTTATCGATACAGAAATGACACGGGTTTTAGATGAGTCAGTGCGCCAGAAATTGATTGAGCAAATTCCCTTGGCAAGATTGGGGTTGCCTGAAGATGTGGCGCGTTGTGTTTCTTTTTTAGTTTCAGATAGGTCCAGTTATATTACTGGGCAGGTCATTAATTTAAACGGTGGTATGTTGATGTGATTTCAACAAGGAGCAATTATGTCAGTTGAAGAAAAAGTTAAGGAAATTATTGTTGATCAGTTGGGTGTTGATGAAAAACAGGTGACTCCAGAGGCGTCTTTTATTGATGACCTTGGGGCCGATTCTCTGGACACGGTCGAATTAGTGATGGCTCTTGAGGAGGAATTTGATATTGAAATTCCCGATGAAGAGGCTGAAAAAATAGCCACAGTTCAGGATGCTACAAGTTATATAACCAGCCGAACCAACTGAGTGGTCATCATAATCTCCAAGGTGCATGGATGAAAAGACGTGTTGTCATTACTGGATTGGGGATCATTTCACCTTTGGGTATTGGGGTGAGTGAAAACGAAACGGCTTTGTTTGAAGGCCGTTCCGGAGTGGATTTCATTAAAAGCTTCACTCCTGATGAAGACTTTCCTGTCAAAATCGCCGGAGAAGTCCAGGGGTTCGATCCAGAACAATACATAGACCATAAAGAAGTAAAGAAGATGGACCGGTTTATCCATTATGCCGTGGCTTGCAGTAAAATGGCTTTGGAGGATTCTGGTATTGAGATCAATGAGCAGAACGCAGAGCGGGTCGGCGTCATAGTCGGGGTAGGTCTGTGTGGACTACCCGCCCTTGAAAAATATCACAATATTTTAAATGAAAAGGGAGTGAAGAAAATCACTCCCTTTTTTATTCCCATGTTGATTGCCAATCTGGCATCGGGTCAGGTCTCAATCACGATGGGCGCAAAAGGACCCAACTCCTGCGTGGTCACGGCTTGTGCTACAGGCACGCATTCTATCGGGGAAGCCGCAAGGCTTATTCAGTACGGTGATGCGGACATTATGTTCGGGGGTGGTACTGAGTCTGTTATCACTCCACTTTGTGTTGGAGGCTTCAATGCGGCCAAGGCTTTGTCGACTCGCAATGACGATCCTCAGGGTGCCAGTCGACCCTTTGATAAAGATCGCGATGGTTTTGTGATCGGGGAAGGGTGCGGTGTCGTTATGCTTGAAGAGATGGAGATTGCCAAAAAACGTGGCGCAAAAATTTATGGCGAAGTGATTGGCTATGGTCTCAATGGCGATGCCTACCATATTACGGCGACCGCTCCAGGTGGCGAGGGGGCCGCGCGTTGCTTGAAACTTGCACTCAACAACGCCGGCATCAATAAAGAAGATGTGGATTATATTAATGCGCATGGAACCTCTACCGGCGCTGATGCAACGGAAACACAAGCTATCAAAACCGCGTTTGGCGATCATGCTTATAAGCTGGCTGTCAGTTCTACTAAGTCCATGACCGGGCATTTGTTGGGGGCCGCAGGGGGAGTCGAAGCAATTTTCACTCTTCTGGCTATGCAAAAAGGAGTGATTCCGCCGACTATCAATTACACCACTCCCGATCCTGACTGTGATTTGGATTATGTGCCAAATACCGCCCGCGAAGCAAATTTGAACGTTTGCGTTTCCAATTCATTTGGTTTTGGTGGAACCAACGGGGTCCTTATTTTTAAGAAATTTTTAGATTAATTTCCGCCATGATCGAAGTTCCTTCTGATCGCGCCAAAGACGTTGCCCCCCTTCAGGAAACTCTCGGGTATGAATTTTCCGACCTGAGACTTCTCAATAAAGCCCTGACTCATAAATCCTACGTAAATGAAAGAAACGAATCTCTCAAGCACAACGAGCGATTTGAGTTTCTGGGTGACTCTGTCCTTGATATTATTGTAAGCGATTACTTGGTGCATAAATTCAGTGAATATGCCGAAGGAACCTTGTCAAAAATTCGTGCGGCGGTGGTCAATGAGACTTGCTTGGCAAACCTTGCCCGGAAAATAGACTTGGGCAAATACCTGCTTCTCGGAAAGGGAGAAGATTTGTCGGGGGGAAGAGACAAACCTTCCATCTTGGCAGATACTTTTGAAGCTGTTGCCGGAGCTTTGTTCAGAGATGGTGCACTGGAATCTGCCTCCAAGGTATTTCTTCCATTGTTAGATGTGGAGATATCCAAATTCGCCCACTCTTGGTCATTCAGGGATTTTAAAAGTGAGCTCCAGGAATACACACAGAATAAGTGGGTGTGCACTCCCTCCTACAAAGTCGTTAACGAACTGGGGCCGGACCATGCAAAAGAATTTGAAGTCGCGGTGACGATCAAAAATAAAGTTAAAGGGCAGGGTTTAGGGAAAAGTAAGAAGGAAGCAGAGCAGGCAGCGGCTAAAATGGCCATGGAAAGTTTTTCGGACCCTTCTGAATGATGTGCCTCTTTTTAATTGAACTGTTTTTTATTAAATTAGCATCCTACAGTTATTAATCCTTTGGATATTATCGAGCATGCTGGAAGATTGGATTTTAAGAAAAAAGGAAATTGAGGCCTCTAAGGATAAGTTAAAAGGAGTAGACCTCAGTAACGCCAAGTTAATGGGAGCCAAACTCGATGAGGCGGATTTAACTGAGGCAGATTTAACAGCCGCTTATTTGATCAAAGCGGATCTCCGCAAAGCAAGACTGGTCAGGGCTGATTTGACTCAGGCGGTTTTAAGCGAGGCCAACCTTTCAGATGCGGATTTTGAAGGAGCTGAACTCATGGATTCTTTTTTGCATGGAGCGAACCTGAAAGGGGCTATTAACTTGACCTGTGACCAGTTAGAACTGGCAAATTTTGACAAACAGACGATTTTCCCTGATTATATTAATATTCATTGGACAGCAGACGGGTACTGGGAATGTCAGGAAAATGAAACTTAGAATATAAAAATATTCACCATTTAAAAGAAAACAGCGATGCGCAACCAGGAAGCTTTAAAGTTGCTAAAGGAAATTGATTTTTTTTAAGCCTTTTACCGCAGCGGAGAAAAAGACCCTGTCGAACTTGGACAGCCACATTATCGAACATAAAAAGGGCGATTATGTAATTCATCAGGGAGAGAAAGATTCAACGATTTTTATCCTGTTAAAAGGAGTTCTGGCGATTACCAAGGATGAGGTGCCGGATGCGGAACTCAATACCCTAAAACCGGGTGCTATATTTGGTGAAGTTCCATTGATCACCGGCAAAACCAGATCCACCAATGTGATTGCCAAAAACAGGGTGCTTGTGCTGAAAATGGATGGGTATTTGTTAAAAACGCTTGATCCTGCCATCCTGAATAAATTTAAGGACCATCTTTTAAAAATAATTAGCAAACGGCTTGATGAAATGAATTCCGCTATGGCGTCTTTTAAGGTTGAGTTTGAAAAAATGTATCGGCGCCAGTAAATTTGAATTGAACTCATTATGGCGAATAATAGACTTCCCTATGAAAGAGATCCTATTCCTCAGGACAAAGAACCTCCTCGCTTCGAGCCGGAAACCATCACGTCAAAAATCATATTTGGTTTCAGTATGGCTTTGGCAGGTTTTTTTTTAGTCCTTGTCTTAATAGGTATCTGGCGGTCTCTCAACCAGTTTTTCCATTACCTGTCCGGTTTGTTTTGATTTCTTCCGTTAATTGACTTCTTAACCCGTGAAAAAGAAAAAATATTTGATCGTTCCGGTTTTTGTGTCGCATGAAGGGTGCCCTTACCGGTGCTCGTTTTGTAATCAGGCTAAAATAACGGGCACAGAAAAGAAGACGGACAGAAATATGTTGAAAGAAACTCTACGCACTCATTTAGAAGGGTTGGATCTGAATCGACTCCCTGAAAGAAGAGAGCTGGCTTTTTTCGGCGGAAGTTTTACCGGTATTCCTCTGGAGCGGCAGAAATATTTGTTGTCCTCGGTTCAGCCGTGGATTTTATCGGGACAAATCCAATCGATTCGGGTTTCCACCCATGCTTTGTTCATTGATGATGACAGGCTTTCATTATTAGCTGAAAACCATGTTGAAACGGTGGAGCTGGGGATACAATCCACTGATCATGAAGTCTTGGAGTTGGTAGGGCGTGAATGTCCTTTTGACGTGATTCAGTCTGCCGTCAGAAAAATTCGAGAGAGGGGATTTCGTTTGGGTTTGCAATTAATGCCCGGTCTTCCCGGCGACAGCGAACAAAAATTCCAAAAATCGGTGAAGGATGTCATAGAACTTAGGCCGAATTTTGTCAGGATTTATCCAACGCTGGTCATTAAAAATACCGGATTATTTGATATGTATCAAGATCGCACTTATACTCCATGGAGCTTGGAAAGAATGATTGAAGCTGTGAAGGAAGCCGTTATCCAATTTGAAAAGGCCGGTATTGCTGTTATCAGGGTGGGCTTGCATCCCGATAAATCCTTGCTGGAGAATTATGTTGATGGGCCTTTTCATCCGGCATTCCGCTATCTGGTGGATAGCCGTATTGCCCGGGAGCAAATGATAAAGATGATCCGGGGATTGAAACAGGTTCCTTTATCGGTTACTTTCAAGGTGCCCTCCAGAAAGGTATCTGTTTATCTGGGACATAAAAAGGAGAATATTTCCGTCATTAAGAATATTTTTGGTTTGGATTCGATTATTTTGCAACAAGATGCCGATCATCTGGAACTTGTTGCCTGAACAATTTAATTATTAGAATTTCACAAAGGAGAGAGACGTGGTTACGATAGGAATGAACTATAAAATGATTCCCGGAAAAGAAAAGATTTTCGAAGATGCCTTTGATGCTGTCATAAAAGTCATGAATGAGATGGAGGGGCATTCGAAATCATTTTTATACAAGGATGTGAACGATGCTCAATCATACCTGATTGTGTCAGAGTGGAGTGCTGAGGAAGCATTTAATGAATTTATGCAATCGGAAAAATTTAAAAATGTGGTGAATTGGGGTAAAGAAAATATCCTTGCGGGCCGTCCTTCACATACCGTCTACAAACATTAAGAGCTACTTTATCTAATCCTGTTTTGGGGTGTGTTCGTAGAGTCCGTCCCGAACGCACCTTTGAACTTTTTTGTAAAATAGTTCGGTGTCATGGGGTAGTTCACCGGGTATGCGCCAACGGACCTTGACGACCTTTCCCTCTGGGTGCTCTATGATAGAAGTGATCTCTCCAGTATTTCTGGAAAATGGCTCATAAAGGTTATCGCCTGTTCTTAGTTTCATGATTAGGAGTGGGTTAAAGGTTTTCCTATTATACTGTTTAATGTTCTGGTAATAAATTATTTTTAGGCACGGGCTTTACAAATATCTCTGAGTTGGAGGAAGCATTATGGAAGATTATATTGTCATGGCGGCCATGTATCCCACTATGACTTCGGGCAAGGTGGATAAATACCTGGTCCGAAAGGGAGATAAAGTGGCTCCCGGTACCGCCGTGGCTGAAATTATTTCTGAGGGTTATTTCACTTTATTATCAGAAGTGGAAGGGAGAGTGAAAGAATTTTATGTGATGGAAGGAGATTATGTTGAAGTGGATTCTGCTTTAATCGAAGTGGAACTGGCTGAGAAAGATTAGCCTGTTTTACAGGCTTGAAAAAAAATAAGCCGCTGTTGTAAGATAGATGGCCAGGCCAAGAATATCGTTGATGACGGTGATCATAGGGCCGGTGCTGATGGCCGGATCAATGTCCAGGTTTATAAACAGTATCGGGGCTAATGAGCCCATCAGAGATGCGACGGAAACGGCGAGAACAATTCCCGTTCCCACCACTAAACCCAGTACCGGGTTGGTGTGCAAAATGGATTCGGAAGCCAGATAGACAAGCCCCCCGCATAGCAATCCAAAAATCACGCCGTTTAATACTCCAACTGACAGCTCGCTTTTGACCACCGTAGCAAGATTATCTTTTTGAATATCACCCGTCGCCAAACCCCTTACAATGACCGTGGCACCTTGAATTCCTACATTGCCTGCCAACCCAATCACAAAGGGAATGAAAAATATAACTGCGGCAAAATCGGCAAGAGTTGTCTGGTAAGACTCCAGCACCCATGCGCTGACCAGCCCGCCGATAAAGGTGGTGAACAACCAGGGTGCCCGGGCGATAATTTTGTTGCTTATTTTTTTTGCGAATGGATCCACCTTAGCGGTTCCGACCATGGTGTATATGTCTTCACTGGCGCTGTCTTGCATGGACCGAATGACATCATCAAAAGTGATGATTCCTTGAATCACATTGTCGTCGTCCACAACAGGCAAACTGCTTAGATGTTCCTGCCCCATAATTTGAGCCACCTTTTCACAAGGGTCATTCAGGTGCACTTTTGGAGTTTCGGAACGGGTGAATTCTTTTGCCATAGCTGAGGTTTGGATATTCAGCAAATCCCTCAATTTGAAAAAGCCCACCAATTGGTCCATTTCATTAACCACGTAGTAATAAGGAATGGTTTCTTTATTGGATTCCCTTCTTATTTTAGTAAAGATGTCCCCAGCTCTGCTATCACAATGGATTTTGTTGAAATCAGGAGTCATCAAGCCGCCTGCGGTTTCCTCTTCATAACGTATTAGGTCTTTAATGACCTCCGCATCCTGAACCTCCATTTTGCTCAGGAGTTCTGCCTGGGTGGCATCAGGGTGCTCTTGAATTATGTCCGTGGCTTCATCTTCTGGCATACTATCCAGCAGAGCGGCCAAATAGTCCCGATCCAGCGTTTCCTGGATTTCAAGACGGCTATCCATATCAGTTTCATAGAGGAGCTCCTGTCTTTTTTCATCACTCTCAAGAAGATGAAAAATCTGCACTTTCTGCTCCCTATTCAATTCGTGAAGCCGCCGGGCAATTTCAAAGTGGTCCAAATCGATAATAAGATCGCGTAATGAAATCTCTTGGACATCCGAATCCTTGAAAGCCTCCTTTATTTTTTCAATAGGCATAAAATAGTTATAAAATCAGTTGAAAGTAAAGTATCCTGAGTTCAGTTGGAGCGATTATACAATTCTGAAACGTTAATTATACTACGGTGCCATATGGTTCTGAATATGTCCCACGAGGACAAAAAAAAATATAAACAAATGTTTGCCAAAAAGAAAACCCAAGCCCGGAAACAAAGAACGTTAATCCTATCAGATAAAACTAAAAACCTTCTAGAAAAAAAGTTCGATGATGGCCATCCCGAGGGGAAAGAACAGGATGCTCCCCAAATCGACAATCATGTGAAAATGAACGACAACTATCTTCGAACCGGGCCCTATAAACCTAAAAGCAAATAACGTGCTCTAAAATAATTGGAATAGAAATTTCTTAACTGTTTGCTAAGGGATAGGGCAGGGGCTGCTTTGGTGGGGTGAAAGTTAGGCGTTTTGTTTTTCTTTGGAACCGTTTTCGTATGTTTCCTGATATAGTTTGTAAACCTCTTTTTCGATGAACAATTCAACCAGGCCATTATCCAGTTCTTCTTTTTCGGCCATGGATCTGAGGATGCGATAGACCGTTTCCAAAGGCATTGCTTTTTTATAGGGTCTGTCTGATGCGGTCAGGGCCTCGGCAATATCGGTGACAGCCATCAATTTTCCCTCAAAAGGAATCTCGTCCCCCTTCAGACCCAGAGGATAGCCTTTTCCATTAATAAATTCATGGTGAGCTCCGGCAAAACTGGGGACGTTTTTCAGTTTTTTGGTAAAGGGGATTTGTTTTAGCATTCTTAAGGTCACTGCTGCATGATCCTGCATCTTTTTTCTTTCTGCTTCTGTTATGCTTCCCCGCCGAATTGACAGGTTGACCAATTCATCTTCCGTCAGGAAGGGTTGTTGCTCTCCCTCATCATCAATATAGGTCTTTTTAGATAGTTCTTTTAATCTTTCCAGGGTTTCATCCTCAAGAAATTCGCCCGGTTCATTACACTTATTAATGAATTCCCGTATTTCTTTTATTTCTTCCAATTTGTCGAGAGTTTCTTTTTCAAGGGCTTTTAATTTTCCAGAGTCAGAGCCGTTTTGTAATAATTCTATCTTGGTATTCTGACCCTCCAACATAATTTTCTGGCTGATGTAAGCCATTCTCAAACGAACATATTGGATACGGTCAAAAATAGTTTGGAGCTTTTTGGCCTTTTCAACAATTTCAACTGGAGACGTAACTTTTCCTATATCGTGCATATAGGCGGCAATTCTTAATTCGTAAATCTGATCCGGTGAGAATGTTATATCCTTATACGGGCCTTCTTTTGAGTTATGGATGACATCCGCCATAGTCAGGGTCAGATCCGCCACCCTGCGAATATGGCCGCCGGTAACAGGAGACTTCTCATCAATGGCGGTAGCCATGACTTTAACAAAGGCCTCAAACAATTCGGTTATGTTGGAAATCAGTTTTGCGTTTGTGATGGAAACTGCCGCTTGTGAAGCCAACGATTCAGAAAGATTTTCATAATCCTGTGAAAACGAAATCACCTTGCCGTTATTGGGATTGGTGGCATTCAAAAGTTGCAAAACACCAATCACATCGCCATCGTGGTTACGCATTGGAACGACCAGCATGGACTGGGAGCGGTATCCGGTGGATTGATCAAATTTTTTGGGGCCGGTGAAATCAAAAAGGTCGGTATCATAAACATCCGGAATGTTTATGGACACCCCTTTCAAGGCGACGAAGGCGGAAACATTAGATTTCTTTAACTCAACCGGCGGAAAAGGAATCGTTTCTCCGGTTTTTCCACCCATTCTAATTTTCAAACTATCGTTTTGAACAATTTGAAAACGGAGGGTGTTGTCTTCAACAATATATAAAGTCCCGGCATCTGCGTTGGTGAAATTTCGGGCCTGATCAACAATCATTTCAAGAAGGACGTTTAAATCGTAAACCCCTGAAAGAGCCCGGCCTATATCCGATAGCTTTTTAATCTGTCCGCCAAGCCGATCAGCATATGCGCCTACTTCATTGACCACGCTGTTGAGCAGGGTGTTTAGATTTTCATCATTCGAGAATCGGCGAGGCTGCGATGTTTCTGTTTTTGTTGATGTATCTTTAGCATTCATGAGTTATGACAGAAAACGAACTAAGGTTACATTCATATATAACATTCAACTGTTCAATGATTATCAGATAAAAACATGTCGAAAGCAATGCAAATGGAATATCTACATGGGATATCAGATATTGACCCCGTTTTCCATTGTAAAATCGCGTTTGCACGCAACAGAAAATGAGGGTTATAGATAATCCTTGAGGAGTAAAGGAGTATCAGAAACCCAGATTCGTTTGCCACAAACGTTAATGAAGACAGGTTCTTTAGAATCGAATAGTTTCAAATGCGATTGATATAAGTCGTCGGCATTTGTTCTGCAATCGCCATAAGCTTCTTTTTCTTCCTTAAAGATGCCTTCCTCAAATTTCCGGATGCCTTCCTTCGAGCTTTTTCCTTCAAAATAGGAACGGAGCAGGGGATCCCTCAGGTTTTCTGGATTTTTTGCGGATTTTCTCAGAAGCAATTTGATACCCCGGGAAGATTGAGATTCAAACAGTCCGGCGCGAATACAAACATGCCGGGCTTTGCCTTTCTCAACGGTCCATTTCTCAATAGCTTCTTTCGAATGACCCATTGCTCCATAAGTGGAAAGCTGATGCCTGATAACATAAAAGGTGGAATAGGCAACAATGGTTTTAACATTCAATTGCTTTTCCAGTTTCAGGATAGGATCAAATGAAAGCATGTTGGACTGAGTGATGGATTCGGGGGTCGCCTCTTTAATCGGCACTCCAACCTCACCTAGCGCGGTGGCATAGAACAAGGTGTCGAATTGCCCGTTATCGTAAGCTTTGATTTTATCCAGAACCTCGGGATCATTGATATCGCCAAACAGGGTTTCATCAGCACCTTCAATAGTCAAACCAGGCACCTCTTTGCCATACCAGTTAGCCAGGATATTGGCTGTGTCGCCAAACTTTTCACGAATGGCTTTAATCGCTGCGGTTCCCATCACACCTGTTCCACCTATGACTAGAAAATTGCTCATCGTTTCCTCTTTCGATTGATAAAAAGAAATTATTGGACTATAGCTTTAATCGTTTAAGAGCCTCCATAATTTTCATCCCAATCGGCATAAGGGATTTGGGAATTTTCATGGATGGCCTGAGACATATAAGGATCTATCTCTAAAAAATTATCGATCTGCTTTGTCAGGTCTTGTGTTTCCTGAAGCACTGACACCTTATCAATTTTCCCATTTATTTTTTCAGCAAGCTCTAAGTACTTTTTGATTAGGGGGTGCGTCGACTGAATGGTGCCAGAAATCCTTTGAGGATCCAAAACCCGATATCGATTTGCGACAGCAAATTTTGAAAACTTGAACCAGACTTCGATTTGTGCTTCGTTTTTTCCAAGGATGATCAATTCCTTTTTAAATTTCTCCTCGCCCTTTTCAGACAGACTTGTTGAAACATAGTCCGCCAACTCATCAAAAGGAATTCCATCGGTGGTATTGCATAGATAGTCTAAGTGAAAAAGGATTGAATTAATCTTTTTGTCCAGATTAACGGCCTCGGCAGAATTATCTTGAAGTTCCGCCGTTTTTTGGAACAGCCCCCAAATTCCATCTAATTCTGCCACCTGATCCCTTTGGGTTTTCAGGGGGGTCACTTGTTTCAGGCAGGCAGATATTTCTGCCCGACCTGCCCATGAAGATGAAACCGAAACGAAAAGCACAAATACAATTAAAAGCACTGCTGGTTTCATAGTTTACTGACCGCTAATATGCTTGGAAGTTGAAAGGGCTCCTGATATATGGGTGTTCTGGGTACCGCTGATATGTACATCGGGTTGCAAATCCTGAGCACTGGGAGAACTTGTGGCGGGCTGAGCTGTTTCAACCTGTGGTGGCGCCAATTTAGTTGCTTTTGGGGGTTGCTTGTCGATTTTATCACCGGAACAACGTGCAAAAATTAGAGAAGCGGCCAAGAAGATCAGTATGATTCGAGGGCTCATAGACTCATTCCTAAGGTTTTTAGAGGCCAAGACAGTTTCTGCACAGGTTGAGGAGTATTTTTGTCGGTGCTTTCCCCTGAACAACCCAGTAATAAAGACATAACGAAGATAAGGGCGATTCCTGCTTTCATTGGTTTATATCCTTATAAAGTTATAGTTGCCTGAATTTATACTTCAATATTTTTTAAGTCAATGGGAATATCTTGTGCGTTCTATCATGATGTGCGAAATCAGAGTGAAGTTTTGCCCAGTCTTAAGATTATCTGGCTTTCCTTTTTTGCCAAGGGCAGAACAGATAAACGCGATTGCCGAACTAAAGCGATTTCCGAAAGGTCTTTATGACTTTTAATCTCCTCAAGACTTACAGGGTGCGCAAGGGCCTTAACGGGTTTTAGGTTGACCACAACCCAGCGCGGGTCATCAATGGTCGGGTCTGGATAAGCTTCACGGGTCACCGTGGCAATACCCATGATCTCTTTGCCCGTGACACTATGATAAAAGAAAACCAGATCTCCCTTTTTCATGGACTTCAAATTGTTACGAGCCTGATAGTTCCGAACTCCATCCCAGTAGGTTTCTCCCTCTTTCACAAAAGTCTCCCAACTGTATTTGGAGGGCTCTTGCTTGACG
This sequence comes from uncultured Nitrospina sp., assembly GCA_937891765.1. GTDB lineage: Bacteria > Nitrospinota > Nitrospinia > Nitrospinales > VA-1 > LS-NOB. The sequence goes on along the minus strand of CALAGQ010000002.1, from coordinate 42,348 downwards.
AGCCAAAAAGACATTTTATTAGCCATTATTAAGCTCTATGCTCTTGGTATTTGGTTGAAGTATTTCAAGTGTCGAATTAGAAACCGATATCGACCCCTAAAAATTATGGCTCTGATTATAGAACCAAATCCAACTAGAATCGACGAAAAGAATTTCACCTGTCATTACTGAGAAATATCAGCATCGTTTCCCTAGATTTATTGTTGAAATTGTTAGTTTTAGGCTCTTTGGAGGTTAAAGAGCTCTAACAAAATTATCTGATTGACCCTCACCCACATTATAAATATAATGATTCCTTCCAATGTATTGATAGTTTTACCTAAATTCATTTTATTCAGCGGGATATATTGTTTCCGCTTGGAGGATTTTACAGCATGTACCGAAAAGAAATAAAAGTATTGGATTGCACTATCCGTGATGGTGGTTTGATGAACAATCACTTGTTCAGCGATGACCTTGTTCGTAGAGTTTTTCAAGCGGTTAATAAGTCAGGGGTCGATTACATCGAGTTGGGTTATAAGGCTGACGAGAGTCAGTTTAAACGTGGTGAATTTGGCCCGATGAAATTTTGTTCCGAACAGGACCTGGATAACGTTATCGGGAACACGGAGAAAAATTGCAAGATTTCTGTTATGGCAGATATCGGGCGTTTTGATCCCGACACACTGATCCCGAAATCAGAAAGCCATGTGGACATGATGCGGGTTGCTTCATACATCAAGGATATTGATAAAGCCATTGACCTTGTCAATACACTCAATGCAAAAGGCTATGAGACCACCATCAATATTATGGCGGTGTCGCACGCCAGAGAACGAGAATTGGATGAGGCACTAGCACAAGTAGAAAAAGAAAGCGCCGTTGATGTCGTTTATCTGGTAGATAGTTTCGGAGCTTTGTATTCTGAACAGATTGCTTATCTCGCCAAAAAGTACAAGGCCGCGCTTCCGAGTCGGGAAATTGGCATTCACGCACACAACAACCAGCAATTGGCCTTTGGCAATACGATTGAGTCGATCATCAATAACATCAACTACCTTGATGGAACTATTTATGGCATAGGAAGAGCAGCAGGTAACTGTCCGCTGGAATTATTATTGGGATTTTTGAAAAATCCGAAATTCAACCTCAAACCCATTCTGGAAGTGTTGGAATCGGATTTTGTCAATTTAAGTAAAAATATCGAATGGGGATACAACATTCCCTATATGCTTACTGGCATTCTGGATCTGCATCCTCGCGCGGCAATGAAAGTTAGAGGTTCGGACAAGAAGGACGAATATCTGGATTTCTATAACAAGCTCACCACAGAAGCCAACGTCTGAGTCTCTCATGGCAGGATTCGATTTAACTCTCTTTGAGAAAGAGCCCGTATTAGGCATCATACGCGGTGTTGACGGAGATTCCCTTCATGGTGTGCTGGAAGCGGCATATTCAGGAGGGCTCCGTTTTCTGGAAATCACCCTCAACACTCCTGGTGCGTTTCTCCTTATTAAGAAGGCGGTCGAATTATTTCCTGATTTTTGCATAGGGGCTGGAACGGTTTTATCCGTCGAGTCTGGCCAGCAGGCCGTTGACGCGGGGGCACAATTTATTGTCGCGCCAAATTTGAATGAGCAGGTCGCTGAATTTTGTATTAAGAACAGTCTCGCCTATTTCCCCGGTGCTTTAACCCCTACAGAAATTGAGAAGGCATGGAGTTTTGGGGCGACAATGGTAAAAGTTTTTCCAGCCTCCCAGATGGGGCCTGATTATTTTAAGCTTATAAAAGGGCCCTTTGACCAGATCAAACTGATGGCCGTGGGCGGTATTGGTCCCAAAAATATCCCCGATTATTTCTCTGCTGGGGCCTCAGCCGTGGCATTGGGAGGGTCGATATTTTCCGCAAGTCGTATGGCAGATCTGGAATTTTCTGTAATCCAGAAAGAAATCGAAGAATTTATGTTTGCAGTCACCAAAATTTATTCTAATATAAGTGTAATAGATGTTGCGAGTCACTCCAATTAAAGGGAGAAGGGGTGTATGACCTTTGATTTCATGAAAGACTTTATGATGTTTGAAGATGAAGAGCGGTTTGCCGGTCTTTGCGAGCAGTTGGAAGATGTGATGCGTGAAGTGGATGGCGGCGAGGGCAAGGTCTCTGAACTTGAAATGATGCAGGCACTGGACTATGTCGGCTTCAACTTGTTTCGAGACAACTGGGAAGAATATAAAAAGATGGATATGCTCAACCGTGACCAGAATCTCTCTCCGCACTCCTCAGGCAAGGAAAAGCGGTATATCCATTAATCGGTCTTTTCCAGTTCCCCCAGGTTTTGCATCAGCCGGTGCATTTTTTTGTCCAACGTGTTAAGGTGCCGGCCGATTTCCTCTATTTCTTTTTTCTCCTGATCCATATAAACCAGCCGGCATTTTTCAATGTGGTGGGTGATATGTTCTATCATGTCATGGATTTCCTGACTCTCGGTTGAAAGCTCATCGGTGGTTTCTGTGAGTTCAATCACGCGATCCGTTGCCAGATCTTCCACGAGCTTTTTCCGGTTCTTAACCGTAGCCCGGTAATAAGCAATCAGAATGCCGGATATTGTTAAAAATATGATTCCCAGAGTCGCCAAATCCACAAGCATGTAAAAATAGGAACCGAAAAAGCGACCCGTATGGATTTCGGTCACCAGTTTCACAACATCCATTTTCATTTCGTCGGGCGACAGTTGATTGACCGCACCACTCAAATCTATATTCTTCCAGTTTTCACCTGCATCCTCAGAAAAATAAAGCCCCGAAGTGGTGCCTGCATAGAGTGCCTTTTCATTCAGGCTGGCGATTACGTTAATTATAATATCAATCGATGTTCCCGAATCCCCACTCATTTTTTGGGTGAATGAGAAAATATTTTCCCAAATATCACCACCATCCTGGCTGGAATAAAAACTCTCTCCGCTCCCTACATAGATTTGTGACAGGTTGGAAGGGCTCACAAAAATGGCATTTATGGGCGTCCTCTTAAAGGCAGAATCGGCTACCCAGTTCCGGCCGCCATTGAAAGATTTGTACAGGCCGGTATTGGACCCTGAATAGAGAAACTCCGGCTCGGTGTTCAAGGATACCAGCGAGGTGACAGTCGATAGAGCATTCCTCCAAACGGGTTGCCAATCCCTCCCGCTGTTTTTGCTACGGAGGGTGCCGCCTTCACCAGAAGCATAGAGGATGTTCGGGCTTGAGGTGGAAAACTTTACGATCTGGACAGGCTGATCGGTATACACCGACTCCCAGCTCTCTCCGGCATCCAAAGATTGAAAAATTCCCCCATCTGTTGCGGCAAACAGGATATCCGGGTTATCAGGATGTAGGGCAAGGTCATGAATTTTTGTAGAGGTCAACCCCGTTGTCTCATCGAACCAGTCACTCCAGGTGTCTCCGGCATCTTCGGACTTAAAGATGCCATTACTAGTCCCGACATAAACAGTACTGGGTTCTTTTGGGTTGATCACCAAAGAGCGGATGTCCTGATCAAATAATCCCTGATTGATTTGAAGCCAGGTTTTTCCTCCATCTAGAGAGCGATAAACACCGATGTCTGTTCCCGCGTATAGAATCTGCTCGGAGATTGTTGCCAACGATTGGATGCGACGGCGGGCACTATGAACCCGAAAATACTTTTCCGGCAGGTATTTGCCGCTGATCTGAGCTTGTTCGATGCCAAATTCTTCCGGGTGCATTAAAAGAAAACCCGAAACAGACAGAACAAGAATGAATACCGCAATCAGGAGACCGACCCATTTGTGGATAATGCGTGTATTTTTGAAAAATCTAATATTCAAAGGATCGCCTAATTTTGTTTGGCTTGAAAGCCCTGCTTAGCCAGCTTCTCATACTCATCCTGAAGCTGGTTCTCAACGTACTTCACATGCCCAAACAGTTCGTGGATTTTGATGTCGATCTCCTTCAAATGCCCGGAAAGCTCCTGCAGGTCCTGATCCGGAGTGTCCTTCAGAAACACTTCACAACGTTTGGCATGGTGAGATATATGTTCCACCAGATCGTGCACTTGGCTGATGTTACTTTGCAGTTGCGAGGTTTCCTCCTTCAACTGTGTGGCACCCAACTCAGCCTTGATAATAAAGGTGTAAATCAGTGCGAAAACAAATGCCCCGAATAACACTCCTTGTCCGATGAATGTTTCCCAGGTGGGATACATACCGAGCCAGGAAATGCTGGGCAGGAAATTCGCGGCACTCATGGAAAGTTGTTCACCCATTTGCAGCTCATGGAGTCCTTTTCCCATGAAAGTGAATGCCATGTAATACAAAAGAAAACTGGTGAAACCAAAAAACCATTTAAGGGGAATTCTCATACCCAAAGTATTGATCAAATAAAAGACTCCTGCCAAAACCACACAACCAGCGAGAAACCCGGGAATAATACCTGCGGTCGCATCCTCGGCATACAAATAAAGCGCCTTGTAAAAAAGAACGGTTTCGAATCCCTCCCGGTAAACAGATATAAAAGCCACTGCACCCAGGCTGAAAGCGTTTCCCTTGGATAGAGCCCCGCGCATCTGTTTGTTGATGTACTCCTGCCACTTTTTATTGTCTATTTTTGAAACCAGCCAATAACTGACCCAGAATAAGACCGCAACGGCAACCATCATGATCCAGCCTTCGAGCAGTTCTTGACTGCCCATGCTCAGGTGAAGCACTTCATGGATGATATAGGCCGTGGCAAAACTGGCAAGAATACCGACCACAACTCCAATATGAACGGATTTTACTCGCGCCTGATTGCGGGATTTAATCAAAAATGCAATCAGCGCGGCGATGATGAGAATGGCCTCAAATCCTTCTCGAACGATGATGGAGAATGACTGAAAAAACATTCCCGTAAAACCGACTTCACTTTTGAGCAGTTCCAAACCCTTTGCGAGATCCAGGTTGATTTCCTTGCTGAGTGACTCAACATGTTCAAAAGGAGCGCTACGCTTAATCTCTCCGCGATAGCGACTGAAGGCCGACTCCAGACTCACACCCAGACTTTTATCTTTGGTAATAAGGTTGGATTCGATTTTTTCATACACAAGATAAGCGTCAAAAGCCATCTCTGCGGCATCGTCTACTTGACCAGCCTTATAGATGCTCAAACTTTTTTCAAGAAGATCCCGAACCTGGTTAACAACCTGCTCGGCCAGGCCGCTTGTGGAATCTATAGATGACTCAAGGGCCGCCACTTCCATGTTTACCGGAGGAAGTTGCACGTTGATGTTGGAAAAAGTTCTGAGATAATAGGTGACATCCCAAATCTCATTTTCAGAAAGCACTTCAGCCCAGGACATCATAGCTGTATTGGCGATTCCGACATTGATCACTTCGAAGTTGTCGTAAGCCGTGGTGTTGGCGTCTCCTGTCAGCTTTGGATTGGATAAAACAGCAGGGGAGGGATTGAACTGACTGGCCATCGGGCCATCACCATGACCTTGAAGGCCATGACAAACCGAGCAGCTGTTCTCGAATATTTTTTTACCATTCCCCAGTGATACAGGCGTGATCGGTGTTTTATTGATTTCAATATTAAATGTTGCCAGTAATTCTGAGTTGATGCTATTTACTTCCTTCCACAGCAACTGCGAATTTATTTTGTCCTTCACCATAGTCATCATGTTGCTGAGCCGATTTTTAAGACTCTCTGCTTTCTGTGTGTCTGTGATTTCAGAAGAGATTCTTTCAAACCGCTCGATAGCCTGTTGCAAAAACACCTGGCTCTCTTCATACTCAGCAGCTACAGCAATTTTTCCATCCACAATACCTTCTTCAAATTCCTTTGCGGCGATGTTCAACATCATTACAATTTTCTTAGTTCTGTCTATCGTCGCCTGGTTGGTTGCTTGAGCAGGGTTGGTGATCCAGATGCTCTGACTCAAAAATAAAACAAAGATCAGGATAATTTTAGTGAAATCAGATTTTTGAATCGCTGCGGTTTTTGCAGATGGCATGATGGGTAAACCATTAAAATTGTTAGTATTTATGGGTTGTTGCTGTTGAGTTCTGGATTCCCTTAAAATAATAATGAGAATTGTTATCAATAATAAGATAAGGCCTTTATATTGTCAAGGATATGAGGGGATTTTTTATCGACAAACTAGTGTGATCCTAAAACTAAAATGGGGGGCAGCTAGGATCGAATTTAAACTGATTCGGAAAGGGAATTTACCAATCGGGCTAAGAAGATGAAGTCTAAACCTGAAATTCTTTAAGTTTTTGTTCCCATTCCAGAATGAGTTCGCGGAAACGTTCCACATGCTTTTTTTCTTCCAACATCAGATCGTGATACATCCTGCGCATCCCAACATTAGCATCCGAATCCTCAGGGGTTTTATCAACAAGGGTCTGGTAATAATTAACGGAGTTTTCTTCACTGACAATGCCTTTGCGTAAAACATCCAACCGGGCCTGTACTGTCTCGCGGGTTTCTTTATCGGATTCCATATATGCCTCAGAATTTGATACTATCAATAAGTAGGGCTTAGTAAATCTAAGCCCGCATAAATGCGTCATTATGCCAAGTGCATGATCTGCCTCTTGGAATTTTATAAATTATACCAGAGAACCTTTTTTGGAGAGTGCCATGTATAAAAAATTCACGCTTTTTCTTTTGATGACCCTTCTCCTGGGCTTTTCCGGTTGTTCCATGCATTCCGGTTCCGTCTATGATCGAAGTGAAATGGGTTCACCGGGAACTTTTAAAAAGGGTGTCGTTCTTTCTGTAAGGGAAGTTGAGATAAAGGGCACGGAATCAGGAGCCGGGGCTGTGGTAGGCGCCACCGCAGGCGGGCTAGCCGGCTCTACTCTGGGTGGAGGCACTGCGACTCGTGCACTGGGCGCTGTTGGAGGTGCCGTTGTAGGCGGGTTGCTGGGCCATGTCACCGAGGAAGCAATCACCAGTGGCACCGCATCGGAATTCATCATCCAGCCGGATCAGGGTGAACCCTTCTCTGTTGTGCAAGTTAATGATGAGGAACTGAAAGCTGGAGAACGGGTTCTGATCACGGATTCTGGCAAAGTGCGTGTTGTCCGGGACAGCACCAAACAGTAACTGGAAGCTTCCAGATTATTCATGTTATTGGCTAAACTCATATTAACGGGCTGTTCTTTTCTGGAGGCGTAGTACTGCATGCGCGAAGATTTAAAAGAAGATTATTTTGCATTGGTTCGCCGGTTGGAGGAGAGCAACCGCTTAGGCGGAATCATGGGCATCTTGCATTGGGATCAGGAAGTTATCATGCCGGTTGGAGCTTCAGAATCACGAGCCCGGCAAATCGGAGCCTTGGCCGGAATCCTGCACGAAAAATCAACGCATCCTGAAATGGGGAAGTTGCTCGATCATCTCCCTCGGGCCGATGAAAATGGATTCAACGCTTTTGAATGGTGCAATATCCGCGAAGCCCGCCGGGACTTCGACATGGCTACGAAGATTCCTAAATCGTTGGTCACAGAATTGGCGGAGCTGTCCTCCCGGGCTCACCAGGTCTGGGTAAAAGCCCGCTCTGAAAATAAGTTTTCCGATTTTGCCCCGGTTTTAAAACGCCTGATAGATCTAAAAATAAAGTGGGCCGGTTGTGTTTTCCCAAATATGCAGGCCTATGATGCCAATATTGATATTTATGAGAGAGGCACCACTCAGAAAGACATCACCCCGGTATTCAATAGGCTTAAAGCAGAACTGATTCCACTGATAAAATCCATACAGGAGTCGGGCTACCAGCCAGACACTGCCTTTTTATCGGGCCAGTTCCCCGTTGAAAAGCAGGAAGCGTTGGGACGCAAGATCAGCGAAGAGATGGGGTTTCAGTTTGACAAAGGCCGGATGGATGTTTCGGTGCATCCTTTTTGCGGTGGCAGTCATCCGACGGATGTCCGCATTACGACTCGTTACCGAACAGATAACTTTGTCGAATCATTATATGCGGTCATTCATGAGACCGGTCACGGGCTTTATGAGCAAGGGCGCATGCAGAATGGACGTGACCTGCCTGTATCCGAAGCGCTCACCATGGCTATCCATGAATCTCAATCGCTGTTCTGGGAACGCATGATCGCGCAGGGAAGACCCTTTTGCACTCGCTACCTGCCATTGCTCGCCGAAACATTTCCACAAAACTTTTGCGGCGTGACTCCTGAAAAGTTTTATGAGGGGGTCAATGTCAGCGGCCCTTCGCTGATAAGGGTGGAAGCCGATGAGGTGACCTATCCTATGCATGTCATCCTGCGCTATGAACTGGAAAGAGGTTTGTTTGACGGTTCGATTGAGGTTGAGGATTTACCAGAGCTATGGAATGCGAAAATGAAAGAGTATCTGGGTGTGGAACCACCAACGGATACGCTTGGAGTTTTGCAGGACACACATTGGAGTGGTGGAGCCTTTGGTTATTTTCCTTCTTATACATTAGGGGCAATTTATGCCAGCCAGTTTTATCAGGCGTTGCTCAAAGCCAAGCCGGATATGGAAAAGCAGGTGGAGGCAGGAAACCTGGCTCTTGTAAGGGATTGGCTGGGCACTCAGATTCATCAGAAAGGCAGGTTGTTATCGGTTCCCGCTTTGGTTAAACAGGTGACGGGAGAAAATTTGAACCCGGAAATCTTTCTCGAGTATTTAAAAAATAAATACCGGCAAATTTACCGGCTCAATTAAAAGGTGGTTGATGCACCCAATTGCTAGCAAGACAAGGTATCCGAATATGAAACGCAGGTATCAATATTGCGATACCTGCGGAACCCTTCTGCCTGCTCCGGGTTATTATTGCGTGCAATGCGGTCCCCCTGTGCCTCCTGAAGCCGATCCAGAAAAGGGCTTGAATGCATCCCAGGCTTCTTTGCGTATTGCCCTGCTAACCCTGATTTTTATTGTGATCGCTGTATTCAAGCTGGAAATTGATCTGACAAGTTTATTTCAGGAAGCGGTCATTGTCGAAGCACCTCTTAAGGTTGCTGAAGACGAAGATTTTGAATTATTTTTTAAGGTTAAAGTGAGCTTTGCCAATTTGCGTGACAAACCCAATACAAAGACGGGCAAAATCATATTTGTACTGACTCAAGGCACTGCAGTTGAAGTCCTCGAAAAAAAAGGCAAGTGGTCAAAAATTCGCTCAAAGCCAGGGCCTGGAGAACAGGCCCGGATAGGATGGATGGGAAGTAAGCTTCTTGATTCTGAAATTAAATAATCAATCTCGTTTTGAATAGAGAAAACATTATTTTTTTCAACAACCCAGTTTGTCACGGGCTTCTAGGATCGCGGTTTTGAATTCTTCATAAGTTTTAGTCACCGGGAACTGTGGGAATTCTTTTACAACGTTATCGGGAGCCCTGAACAAAATCCCGGCATCGGCTTCTTTCAGCATTCCGGTATCGTTGTATGAATCTCCTGCAGCAATGACTTTCAGATTGAGCCCCTTCAATGCGGCCACGGCCTTGGTTTTTGCATCTGGAATCCGCAGACGGTAATCGGCAATTCGCCCGGTTTCATCAACTATAAGGTCATGACAAAACAGGGTAGGGTGGTCGAGCTGTGCCATCAAAGGCCCGGCGAACTGGTTGAAGGTGTCAGATAGGATGATGACCTGGAATTCGCTTTCCAACCAGGATAAAAATTCCTTCGCTCCGGGAAGAGGGGCGATGCCCCCGATAACTTCCTCAATATCAGAAAGTTTAAGATTGTTCTCATCAAGAATTTTGAGTCGCCCACGCATCAGCTCATCATAATCGGGGATATCCCGCGTGGTGAGGCGCAACTTCTCAATGCCGGTTTTTTCAGCGAAGGCGATCCAGATTTCAGGAACCAGAACTCCTTCTAAATCCAGGCAGGTGACGATCATACGAGGGCTATCCTTTCTTTCATGTTTGTGAAAGCGCGTTTAGGCCGATATTTGTTTTTTCTTTCTCAAATCCAGAAGAAAATGCCATTCTTCGTTTCTGGTGAAATGAGAGATTAAGGCATATACCAATATTCCGGCAGATATGCAAGCGGTCAGGACAAACAACCGGATCGAAATGGGATCACTGACATGGAAAAAGTTTTCCCTGCAAAGATAAGTGACAACACCCATAACTAATGCCGCAGAAGACATTTTAAGGGTCGAACGCAGTATTTTCCTCCCACCCATAAGGCCGAGCCGTTTTCTTAAGTAGTAGATCAATAATGCAACATTGAACAAGGCCGCCAGAGAAGTGGCCAGCGCCAGACCTCCATGCTGCAAGGGCCCCATTAAAATGAGATTCAAAACTGTGTTGAGAATCATGGAATAAATGCCAATTTTAGCAGGGGTCTTGGTGTCCTGCAGGGAATAAAAAGCCGGTGCGATGATTTTAATTCCTGAATAAGCACAAAGGCCGATGGAGTAATAAAGTAGAGCAATGGCCGTGCCTTCGGTGGTGGAAGCGAGAAACTCACCGCGTTCCCACAAGGTATTGATGATCGGTTCGCGCAGGATGATCAAACCCACCGTAGCTGGTATGGTGACAAAAAGAATGAGACGAATGCTGAAGCCTATAGTCTGCACCAATTCTTTCAGGTCACCTTTTGCGGCCTGACCCGATAGCGTGGGGAGAAGGGCAACTCCCAGGGCTACCGCAAATATTCCCAGTGGCAGTTGCACCAACCTGTTGCCATAATAAAGGTATGAGATCGATCCCCCCGGAAGCAGGGAAGCTATGAGGGTATCGATCATGATATTTACTTCATAAACAGCCAGGCCCAATACAACCGGCCCCATCAGTCGGGCGACTTTGACGACTTCTTCCTGCTTGAAGTTAAGAGTTCTTTCAAAGCTCATGCCTTTTTTAAACACCGCAGGAAGCTGAACTAAAAATTGCAGAGCCCCCCCGACCACAACACCGATGGCCAGTCCCATAATCGGTTCATCCATTAACGGAGCAATAACTAGCACCGACACAATCATGCTGACATTCTGCAAAATAGGGGTGGCGGCTGGAAGAGCAAAAACTTTCAGGCTATTTAAAATCCCCATACAAAAGGCGGCAAGGCCAATGAAGAAAAGATAAGGCGCCATCCAGCGAGTCAGTTTAACCGTCAGTTCAAATTTTCCGGGTTCGTCAAGAAATCCGGGAGCAAAAACCGTTATCACCGCCGGAGAAAATATCAGGATCATCAGAGATGCAGCAGATAAAATAACAAAAAGAATATTGAATAGATTAGAGGTGAATTTCCACGCTGCGGATTCGCCTTTTTGGGTCAGAGTCTCGGCGAAAACTGGAATGAAAGCTGCCGTCACCGCACCTTCACCCAAAATTCTGCGTTGCATGTTAGGGATTCGGAAGGCGACAAAAAAGGCATCGGCAGATGCCGAAGAGCCGAATGCCATGGCAATAACCATATCGCGCAGGAACCCGAAAAGCCTGGACAGCAGGGTCATCCCGCTTACAGCGCCTGCCGCTTTACTTACATGTTTATTGCTTTCCATTCAGGGTTTAGGTTCAGGTGGGAATTATTGAACGCGTGAGGCTCTTCGTAGTATAGCAAATTACAGGTCAAACTCGTAAATCAATCTGAAAGACGCTTGATATGGGTTAATCAGTTTTTGCATTGCGTGCTATAGTTATATTTATTACACATCCTTTTCAATAAAATTTTCTATGCCCAAGATTAAAGTCCGAACCAACGACCAGAAAGTCTATGAAAAACTCGTTGAGGCTTATGAAAAAACCATCATTATCCAAAAGCAGAAAAGGTTGACCTACGGGCGCTGGGACTTTGTGGTTTTTGGTCAGACAGATAAAAATGAGACAGTTCTTCGCGAGGGCTACGCCGAGCAGGCATCCATAAAGAGAGTCCCCATTTATATTGCATCGCTGGCGCAACCGGGACTCACCAATGTCAACGGTATCCCCATCGAAGAATTCATCGAAGAAGATGTCCCTGAAAAGTACAAGGGGCTGGAAATCATTCACGTCGATCCGCTCCGTCCGCTCACCATAAAAAAGCGGGACACTCTTCCCGGGATCAGTCGAGCATCGGACCAAATTTGCAGGGACTATGAGAATGAGAATATTGCTGTTATTCATTCTCCGCATGAATCGGATTGGATGATAGCGGTGATGAAATATCTAAGTGAGTGCGACCGGGCGTTCCCTGATACTGTTCAGGAGGCTTTTTCCCGTAACTCCCCGCTTCATAGGAATTTTTTATCTCTGGAATCCCCCAGCCAGTTGAACTGACTTTGTTGGACGATCCCTTCAGGTGAAATTCTCTTTTTCAAAAATAATATAACCCGAATCGTTCATCCCCAGGCTTTGGTAGGTACGTTGTCCTGTAGCGTTGTTGTGCATGACATACAAACGTAATGCCTTGACTTGAGGATGGCTGCGAGCGAGGTTTTCGATATGCCCGAACAGAGTGCGAAACACCCCTTGTTTGCGGTGATCGGGATGCACGTAAACGCTTTGTATCCACCAGATAATACCATTACGCCAGTCACTCCATTCATAAGTGATCATGGTTTGCCCGACCACTTTTTCGGCAATCACAGCGACGAAATAATGGCATTCCTCTCGTTTTAATGCCTGCACGATGCCTTCTCTCAGAACATCTGCGTTCAACTCTAAAGCTTCGGTTTCTTGTGCCAGAACCTGATTGTTGCGCACCAATATGGCGAGATCATCCTTATGGGCTTCACGGATGTTAATTTTTTGTTCCATCCCGTTCAAAGATCCTGAATAAAGCGCTGGGCATAGGAACGGATATTTTTCCCGTTCAGCACATGGAAGCGTCTGACTTTTTCAATGGTCTGGTTGGAAAATCGTTTTAGCGGAATATGAATGATTTTCTTGCCGTATCTTCTGGCAAGTCTATGCCAGGTCAGTCGCGGTGCACAGGGTGCTACAACGGTGACATGTTTTTCTTTCGAGTGAAAAAATGCCGCTTCAAGAAGTTTCTCTTCGAGAGTGTCCGAAAAACGTATGCGCGGATCCTGCCATATATCAGGAATAGGGCGGGGAGGATAAATCATCATGCACCCTCCATATGTCGCTTGTGCGATGCCTGGCCCGACCATATCATCCATATATTGGGTGGCGAAAAAACATAGGGTAGATTCTTCGTCGTGCTCAGCGTACCAAGTCTGGCACCAATTATACTTTTGCGGTTCGGGCTCTGCATCAAAAAGGAAGACAATAATTTCAACCTGCCCTCGGGAAGGCGGAATTTCTTTCACGTAGATATCTCCCTCATACCAATGGCGCAGGGTATCTCTAATATCGATGCCATCCTTCACAGAAGAGGTGAATTTTTCAGTCCGAGCTAGATCGTGACTCAATAAAAGTTTGGTTTGTTCACGCACATGGGTGTTCAGGTTTTCTATTTTTTCATCTTCCGGCGGCCAGGAGCACTGACCATGAGGATCCCAGTGATGCTGCCATTTCTCTTGCGATTTGATGTCCGGTTCGGGCTTCAAGTTTAAAGTTCGCCACTCAAAATGGGTTTCCGACAAGCGGTTTTTCATGCTGACCGGTTGAGCACCTTCTTCATTTGGTAAAGCCTGGTCGATTCCCAGTGAGAGCGTCTCTGGTAAATTATCGGCAGGTTCAAAAGGGTATTCTCTTGCCGCTTCCAAAACCGCAATGGCAAATGGGTCTCCTCCAAATTGTTTGGCGGCATTCACCAATGTATAGAGATCAGGCAGAAGCCTGGACTCCATCAAAGTCAGGTTGCGAATATATTGCAAAAGAATCTGAAAAGTCTGGGAAGTCAGATTGTGATAACGAATTTTGTATTTTTTGATGAACAGTTCACGGGCCCGCAAAAGAATTTCCTTAACCCCGTCAACCGGTGCCTTATTGTCAGGCTTGAGTTCCTGCCGTTTTTTTTCATACAAATAGGTCACGTAGGGTAATTCGGTGAGTGCAAAGAACAAGGTATTTTTATCCACTCCAGATAATGCCGGCAGACCTTCGGCTTTTTGAGGAGGAATGACCTCCAACCGCTCATCATAAGCCTCCTTGATCCAAGGCCAATCCAGAATGGAACATAAGGCGACTATATTGGAGTAGTCCATCTCCAGTTGATGAAGCTGGTAGGCCATCCATCGTGCTCGCCAGAAGTGCTGGCTTTTATCTCCCGGTCGCTTTTGGGTTAAAAGCAAGGTGCTGACAAATTTTTCATAAGACACATTACTCAAGGCAAAACTGTCGGGAAAGTCGACACTTCTTTTTTCATAACTTTCCGTACTCCAATCTATGAAACGACGAGGTATCCCTTCCTGCATGGCAACGCGCAGCCCCATGACTACAGGCTGGCTTGGGTCGATGGGCACATAATTCATGGCGCCATCTTTTTCAACCTGACAACTCAGAGAAATGCTTGGGAGGAGTTCGATGCCCTCTTCAACCGTTTGTTGGAACTCTGGCGGAAGCGCAACCGCCAGACAATCGCAAGGAAGCGATAAAAGCTGCTGACGTATTTCTCGCGCAAAACTTCCGCTACCATGGATCACAGGCAGAAATTGAATGTGCTCACTGAGCTTAAGGGCTTGACTCATAGCTCGTTTATTGGTCACTGTCGGGATGCAAAGGGCTGTCATCATTGAAAAAGAAATCTCCCAGCCCCATCGGTAGTCTTTCTTCTCCCAGAGCCCTGCGGTTTCGGGCGGCCAGAGCATCCAGGTCAAGAGCTTCTTCGCCGAGAACTTTACTGATGGCCTCTTGCCAGATTGTGTCTTTAGCAAGAGGACTACCTTTTTCCTGACAGATTCGTTTGAGAGCATATTGAAGAATGTGAATCCCATCACGGGGAGAAAAATCCAAGTCCAGTTGATGTGATTTTTGCAGGAAATCCACGGTCATGTTTAAAAGTTCTTCCTCTGAAAAGGGAAGATGATATCGCAGTATGGCCAGTTCATCCTGATAGCTGGGCATGGTCATCTGCAAGGTGGGTTGCAAACGGGAGAGGATATAATCGGGTATCTCGAAAGTGGACTCGTCGTTATTCATGGTCACACAGGCGCGAAATTCACTATGGGCTTGAATCTGGATTCCCGCAATGATCGATTCTACGTAGCGGCGGTGATCGAGAAGGGGAGCCAGTGAGGCCCAGCTTTTCTCATTCATACGGTTGCCTTCATCAAGAATACAGATACCTCCCTCAAGCATGGCGCATACCAGCGGAGATGCGTGGTAGGAAATTTTGCCTTGTTCCGAGAGAACCGGAGTGATCAAAAGATCCTCAGGGCGGGTATCACTGGTACATTGGAATATGTACAGAGGTTGGTTTCTTCGATTCGCTGCTACCATCGCCAGGGTGGTTTTTCCGATTCCGGGCATTCCTGTAATTCTGGGGGACAGAGGGAAATCCTTTTCAGAAATCACCATCCAGCAGGCCTCAATTTGTTTGAGGACTTCTTCCTGCCCAATCCATTCGGAATGGGTGGCGTCGGGCTTACTTAAATGCAGGGTGACTCCATCTACTTCTATTGATTTTTTTGTCATCGTATTCAATATGATCCCTAGGTTTAAATTTGAACAGGATACTTAGACTGAAGGGTAACTGTCAAGCTGGAGTCCCGGCTACTCTGCCGCTTTCATGGCCCTTGCTGTGATGATATAATAGTTACAACCTTATTTATTGGAGGAGATGGAGTGGACGACCTATTTTTAGCGCTGGCAGCTTTATTTTCAATTGGAATGATGGTTTTGATGATCAAATACGCCAAATTCATCCACAATCAACCTAAAATGGAAGAGGATCGCCGACAGGATGCAAATAAAGAGAATTCTCCGCCCGGCGATAACTCATAAAATGACATCGGATAGTCAACAAACCGGTACTTTTTTCGCTGAATACATCAGCCTGTTTTTATCTGGAAACAAGGCCGCCCGTTGCCTGGCAAATGATCTCGCAGATTGTGGTGTCGGCCTTATGCCTCTGGTCGATCATTGTACTCTACGAACTCTCGATGTAGACAAACGGGCTGAAGCTCTTTTTCCTCTTGGTTTTTCTCAGGATCAGACACTGGGTGTTCTGGAGTTCGACAACTGGTGGGCCAAGGTTTATAGAAAGCCGGGTTACCCGACTTTATTTGTCGATCAGGCCTTTGAGGGCAAGCGGGGTGAACCCAGCCTGATCCCGGATTGGGTTCATGCGCATGGTGATCAATGTTTTCATCATATCGCTATTTTAGTCGAGGATATTGAGTACGCTATCGATAAAATGAAAACCCGGGGGATAGAATTTAGGGGCCAGATTGTGGGTGACCCGAATACAGATTTGCGGCAGATTTTTACCCAACCGGAAATTAAAAAGAGTAAGGCCTTCACCGTTTTGGAATTGATTGAACGGCATAACGGTTATCAAGGATTTTTACCTCCCCAGGCAGACGGCTTGATGGAATCTTCCCGTCTCTAGCAAAATCCAATGATCAGAAAAACTGAAGCCCAAGCCATAGCCCCTTATTTAAGGGATGCTTCAAATTTTTCAGGAGGAAACGCTGAAGAGGTTGTCATTCCTGAAACTTCTGAAGAGCTGGTCACTTTCCTGAAGAGTGAAACCCGTCCGGTGACGGTAGCCGGGGCAGGAACAGGGTTGACCGCCTCTCGCATTCCGTCCGGGGGCATCATTGTTTCATTGGAGCGATTGAATAAAATCGTAAAAGAGGAAGAGGGCAGAATACAGGTTGGCCCGGCGGTAACACTAAACGAACTACAAAGTTTTCTACTTCCTACCGGCTGGTTTTATCCACCAAATCCCACCGAGACATGGGCATCGCTGGGAGGCACTCTGGCAACCAATGCTTCCGGGTCGCGCAGCTTTAAATATGGAGTCACCCGGGATTATGTCGAAGAGTTTGAACTGGTTCTGGTGGATGGACGAAAAACGATTCTCAAACGCGGATTGAAAATCACAGAGCCGCTGAAGTTCGAAGACGGCAGTCAAATAGTGTTCCCGGATGTTTCCTACCAAAGCCCGGAATGCAAAAACGCCGCAGGATATTTTGTCCGCACGGACATGGACTGGCTGGATTTGTTCATCGGATCAGACGGTACACTTGGCATCTTTACGAAAATTGTACTGCGCTTGTTGCCCTGTCCAGCGGATTTTGTGAGCGGGATTTTGTTTTTTGCAGAGGAACGTTCCTGCTGGGAATTAATTCCCAAAATAAAATCCTTTAAAGGGCTAAAGATCGCCCCCTGTTCCTTGGAATATTTTGATCATAACGCCCTGCAAAGATTGAAAAGCAAACACACAAATATACCCGGTCATTCAAGGGCGGCTTTATTTTTTGAGCAAGATGTTTCTGAGTTGAAAGATTATGATTTGGTCATGGAAAACTGGTATGAGTTTTTGAGTGCAGAAAATATTATGCTTGATGACTCCTGGTTTGCTCAGGGGCCAAAGGATATTCAGAAATTCCACGACTTCAGGCATGATGTTCCGATACTCATCAATGAGGAGAACAGTCAGGCCAACCGGGTTAAGATGGGCACGGATATGGCTGTACCGGATAATCATTTCATGTCAATGATGGAGTTTTATCAGAAAACCTTGGAAGTTAACGGTCTGGATCACGTCATGTTTGGGCATCTGGGGGATAACCATATACATATAAACCTTCTGCCAGAAGTGTCACAGAAAGATATGGCACAACAGGTTTATGATCAAATGGTCGATCAGGTGTTGGAATGGAAAGGGACGGTTTCCGCGGAACATGGTATTGGAAAGCTGAAAAAAAAATATTTTGCAAAAATGGTTGGCCCAGATGGTTTGAATGATTTAAGGAAAATCAAATACTGCATGGACCCGAATGACCGGCTGGGTGCTGGGAATATCCTGTAAAATCCGTTTTTGCATCCTTACTATTGACAGTGCGAGGGTCTAAGGGTAAAATTTTTTGAATTAAGATGGGTTTGGTAAGACAAATCAAGTTATTCCAGCTTAGCGAGGTTTGGAAACATGCTCGATTCGTTCAAAAGCCTGGTTTTGAATTATTCCTACGAACCGCTCCAGTTCTGTAGCGCTCGTCATGCCATAACTATGGTCTTTGGCGGCAGGGCTGAGGAGTTGGATAGTGCCGGGTACACGGTGCGCACTCCCTCGACCAGTTTCGAACTTCCTACCGTAATACGCGTTTTGAAAATGGTCCGACGCAACCGTAAAAAGGGTCTGGCCTTCAGCAAGAAAAATATTCTAAGACGAGATAATTATACCTGCCAGTATTGCGGAACGTCCAACCATCCTCTTACTGTGGACCATGTCGTTCCAAAGTCTCGGGGAGGGGGAACCAACTGGACGAATATAGTCGTTGCCTGCAAAACCTGTAATCTTAAGAAAGGTGACCGAACTCCTTTAGAAGTGGATATGCAATTGCGCCACCTCCCGAGAAAGCCGGATTACCAGTTTATTCCTTTTTTGACTCCTTCCGGGCCGGATTCCCATGTTGAAATCTGGCAAAAATACCTGCCTGAAAAACTCCTCATTAAATCTGCGGCCTTTTAACACGAGCACTATGCGGGTATACTGTTGGTGGTCGTTCAGAATTTGAGTAAATCAAACCTTTCCAGTGAGTTGTAGAGCAGATGGAAGCCAAATCCCTTATTCAGATTATTTCTGAAGATGAGTTTTTACAAATTGTTCAGGAACCTTCCCGGCTATTTTTCAAAATCAGCGCTTTATTTTGTGAGAAAACAAAAAGCGGGAAAGAGATATCCCGAAAGTTCTATTCCAGCCTGATTCAGGAGACAGAGTATCTTGAGAGTGTTCTTGATGAGCATGGTGCCCGGGAAAATAAAACATGGTCCTTTTTTTCGGAATATGTCGCCTGTATACGCAATCTTTCTATCGCCGCATTTTATATAAAGCATATTTTGGACCGGTACCCTTATTACAGTCTCGGCGAATCCGAAGAAAATGTACAGGCTTTCAAGCAGACCGCAAACGGGGCGTTGGTATTTTTGAACACCTCTATCCAAGGTTTGAGGGCCGAGGTTGTCAAGACAGGGGAATTAAACGGTTTAAAAATTCCCGAAGACGCGTTTTCGATGGACGAGTTTTCTGATATCGAAAGTAATAAGCGCTTGCCAAGAACTATTCTGGAAGACGAAGTGAAGGAAGAGGAGGAAAGAATCTTAGACCTCTGCCAGAAATACCGGAAAGTCGCGAAAATGATTAATGAGATAGGATTTAAAAAAAGTGACAATCTCGAGACGTTTCACCACGTTATTCCTTCAAAGCTGGATGAAAAGCTAGTGCGCATGTTTAAGGAACTGGTCCATAGCGTTCAGTCCGAATATGATACATATGTTAAGAATACCAAGATGGAGCAATCTCGGACGGAGCTGAAAAACTTGAGAGGGTATATTTCCATGCCTCTTCATCTTCTGGAAGTGGTTCTCTGGCTTTGCCATTTTTATGAACGCCATGAAGATGACATTCGTCATGGTGAGTGCAAGCAACAAATCTCAAGGTTAGTGAATAAAGAGGTTTTGCTGGGGCAAATTTTTAATTTTGGTTTCCATTACAGTAAATATTATCTTCAGGAAGGCGACAAACTGGTTAAAGAGATTTTGAAAGGGTTTGTAGAGATCGTAAGGGCCGAGGTACCCGTCCCACACCCATTAGGTTTTCATGCCAGGCCTTCGACGTATATTTCCTTAATTGCCCGTCATCATAAAGGCGAATTGTACATGCTTATTGATGATGAAAAATTTAACGCTAAATCTGTTATGAGCCTTTTGCAAGCCGGAGGACTGCTGGCGGACAAGGGCTATCAAAAAGTGATTCTGGAAGGTTCGCGACAGGCTATTAATGATGCCAAACTTTTAGCCAAGAATAATTATTGTGAAGAAGGTGAGTTCCCTCGACAATTGAGCTATCTGCGTCCCGATCAAGGTTAATCCTGAATTTAATTTATGAATGTAGAGGATGAAATTTATAGCATTGTTGATGAAAATGATCGCATAATAGGACAGGCCAGCCGGAAACATATTCATCAGAATAAATTATTACACCGATCTGTTCATATCCTTGTTTTCAATTCCAGAAAAGAACTATTTTTGCAAAAACGGGCTCTCTGCAAGGATGAAAACCCGGGACTGTGGGACACTTCATCAGCTGGACATGTCGATGCCGGGGAATCCTATGACGACTGTGCCCATCGAGAACTGTGGGAAGAACTTCACTTGAAGGCTGCTTTGAAACCTTCCATGAAAATATCCGCCTGTCAGGCGACATATGGTGAGCATGTTCGGGTTTACACCTGTGTCACGGATGATGCAATTCAAATTAATCCAGATGAAATCAGCGAAGGGGCATTTTTTGACCTAGGCCAAATTCAAGAAAAGATGTCCATAAACCCTGCCCAATTCACATCCTCATTTAAATTACTTTTCAATCGAACTTTGGTTAAGGAAAATATCTTGATAAATGAAAATAAATCTGCGGAAAAAACTCAATGACTCCTTTTGATATTTTTGTTGCCGTCGTGCTCGGTTTCAGCCTGATTTTCTCTCTCATGAAAGGGTTTGTGCGTGAGATATTCTCTCTTCTGGCTTATGTTGGGGGATATTTTATGGCCACCAAATACCAAGGCACTTTTGCCAGTGTTTTGATGGAGAGTATTCCCAGCAAGCCCATCGCCAAATTACTAGCCTTTGTTGCAATTTATATTATCACTGCAATCATCATCTCCCTCATGGGGAAAATTGCGAAGGGTATGTTTTTCTCAGGAACAGACCTTTCAATGTTCGACAGGATTCTGGGTGGTCTTGTGGGCTTGGCAAGAGGCGTGGTCATCCTGCTTGCTGTTACTTTCCCTTTGCAATTTTTCCCGGAAGTAGCTAAAAAATTCACCAAGGATTCCTACACCGCTCCTTATCTTGCAAAGGCTTTAAAATTTGCAAGCCAGAACTCGGATGCCCTGAACATCAGAAAAAGCCTTTCAGATTTTGGTATGGAAGGAGCTAAAGAAAAATTCGACCAGCTAAAAGATTTAAGCAAACTAAAAGATCAGCTTGACGATTTAAAGAAAAAACTGCCGGATATTGAAAAGCCCCAAGACCAGTATTCTCCGGAAGATCAAAAAAAATTAGAAGAGATTCTAAAGTCTGTTGATAAAAATTAACAGCTTTAGAAAATTAAATAAATGAAAGCTCAATAAACCAAAAATGGCTACAAAAATTAATTTTAATGGGGAAATCCATGATCAATTGAATATTTCAGTCATGGATCACGGTTTTTTATTTGGCGACAGTGTTTATGAGGTGGTTAGCACCCTCAAGAACCAGCCCTGCTTTTTAGACAAGCATCTCACCCGGCTTTATGCCTCGGCGCAGGCGATCTCTTTAGCGATACCGCATGACAAAGAATGGTTCCGGGAACAATTAGAAAACACACTGGTTGCGGCGGGCAACAATGAATCTTATATAAGGATTATTGTTACTCGTGGGGTTGGTGAACTCAATATTGACCCTTCATCCTGTGAGCACCCCAATATAATTTTGATGGTGATGGATGTGACGGAGTATCCGAAATCCTGTTATGAAAAAGGAATTCGCGTTGCATTGGTTTCCATTAAAAGGAACCCGCGGGATGCCTTGAACCCAAACATTAAAACAGGCAATTATTTGAATAATATTTTGGCAAAAATGGAAGCGGACAAACTTGGGGCTCAGGATGCCATCATGGTCAACCCCTGGGGATATCTCACAGAAGGGACCACCAGCAACCTGTTCTTCGTTTGTGATAGCCATATCCTTACGCCTTCTATGGATTGTGGAATTCTCTCGGGAATTACCCGGGAAATGGTAATTCAACTGGCTAAAGAGAACGGATTTCATATGGAGGAAGGAAAATGGCCCGGCGAGGAACTTTTAAAAGCCGATGAAATATTCCTGACAGGGACTCTTAAAAAAGTGATGCCAGTTTCACACCTGGATGGCCGACCTGTTGGATCGGGAAAGCCAGGGCCTATCACTCTAAAACTCCTGCGGCTTTATGATGATTTATTAACAAAGAAAGTATAATCCTCGTGTCTTTACTTGTAGGCCTAACAGGCGGGATCGGCTCAGGGAAAAGTTTGGCAGCGAAATTTTTTGAGGAGCAGGGTGCCCACATCATAGATGCTGATCAGTTATGCAAAGATTTGGTTTGCCCCGGACAACCCGCATTAAATGAAATTGTCAGTTTTTTTGGTGAAATCATCCTAGATTCTACGGGAAATCTGGATCGGGAAAAGCTGGCCGAAATCATATTTCAGAATCCCGAAAAAAAAGCTGCTTTAGAAGCAATTCTCCACCCAAAAGTTATTGAGAAAGAGCAGGAAAAATATTTAAATATTAAGACTGTTGACCCTTCTGCTGTCGTCATCATCGATGCGGCATTGTTGATCGAGTCTGGAAACTATAAGAATGTCGATAAAGTGATTGTTGTTCAATCTAGTGAGGAGCATCAGATTCAACGTATTCTAAGCCGGAGTTCCTTGAGCTACGATCAGGCTGCCACCCGAATCAAAAACCAGATGAGCCTTAAAGAAAAAAACGACTATGCGGATTTTATTCTAGAGAATGAGTTGCAACCCGAAGACCTCAGAAAGAAGGTTCAAGCTCTTTATGCCCAGCTTCTTGAAGTTTCATGAAAAGCCGATAATTCAATGGGTTAAATATTGAGTTATGGCGCTTTAATACCGTTATATTCATAAGGAATAATATAACCGGATAAATAGGATATGGCTGAAGACGAGGAAAAGAAAGAGGAGTTATCCACCGATGAGGCGGCGGAACTTGAACGCCTGTTGGATGATACCGGCGGTGGTGAAGCTCCCGCAGGTGGCCTGAAGGGAAAGCTCCAGAAAATTCTCGCTAATAAAATGCTCCTGATGATTTTTGGTGGAGTCTTGATCCTGATCATAGGGGCGGGCGTCTTTTTTTTAACGAGTGATAAAGAGGCCGAGGTGGTTCCTGTGGAGGAACAAGCCGTTGAGGAAGAAGTTAAAGAGGATGAGGAAGAATTTAAAGTTAAAAAGGTCAATATTTACAAGCTGGAACCTTTTTTTCTCCCTATTCTTGATAATGGCAAGGAAACAGGCCAATACATATCTGTTTCCGCAAATCTATTATTGAGTAATGCTGTGTTGGACCAGGACCTTAACAAGGTACTCCCTCTGGTGAGAAAAAATATTTATAATATTCTGAGAAGAAAGCGGCCTGCCGACTTTAACCTTAAGCGCGCCAGGACCGAAGAGAGAATCAAACAAGAAATTCTGACAGCCTCCAACGCCCTGCTATTAAGTGGTACCGGAACGATCACCGATGTCTTTTTTTCCCATTTCATGGTCAAATAGAATTTCCTTCGATATTGACTTATTCTGTCAGAGCCCTATATTTAGTTCACATTGTGATTAATTGATCAGGTCTTAATCATGCCTTCAACACCACCCGTTAATACGCAACAGGTTCTGCAGATGGGGACGCATACGGAAAAACTCCAGCAGACCCTGCAAGCTCTGCCCAATGTTACGGCGCAGCAGGTTGATAAAGAGCGGCAGCGGGATGACGAGTTGAAGCGCAGTCAGGTGCAGGATATGGCCCCCCCCTATTATATCGAAGAAACCGACCCTCAAACCCAGGCCAAGAAACGGGTTAGAGTCCGCAAGAAAAATCAGCCTTCCGATGAAGACAATAATCCTGAATCGCCTCTGCCCGAAGACCCCTATCGAGGCCAAATAAATATCGTTGCCTGAACCTCGCTGAACACATAAGTTGTTATAAATAAATGCTTTATTGCCATAATTCCCCGACTCACAATATTATGATTGTGGACGGGAAACAATTTGCCGATAAAGAAATAGGCCTTTGTAATTAAGCACTTCAGAACGTCCGAACACCCACCTTCACCTGGCAACAGCATGTTTGAGAATTTAATCACCACTGGCAAGACAGCTCAGACAGAAAACCTGACCCCAACAGAGAGTTTGACCAATCAGGTTATGAAAATTCTTGCGGGCAAATGTTCCAACCCGGCAACCTTGAAGTTTATCAGTCAACTTCAGACTGGCAAAATTTTTGATGCTGTCTTTACCGGAAAAATTCCTGGTGGAAAAGGGGTTCTATCCCTCGAAGGCAAAAAAGTTATTGTCGAATTGCCCAAAGCAGTTTCATTTGAACGGCAAAATGAACAGAGGGAATCGACGAGAGCTCCATTGGACAAGGGCCAGACAATCCGGGTCCGTGTAGAAAGTCCGGGGCCAAGGCCGGCTTTGAAAATTATTTCACCCCCATCGCGTAAAGATCTGCCGGAGAACGTGGAGACTAAAACGAACCTGACTTCTCGAGGGAAATCGATTTCCCGGCAATTCCACTTTGAAGAGTTCCACCAAGTAGCTGAATCAAACCGTATGATAAATGCCCGCGTCACCCGCATAGTGGATTCCAAGTCCATTTCGGTGAATACAGGCAATAAAAATATTGTGGTGCCGGTGGAAAATGCGGAATCACTCAAACCTGGATCACCGGTCAGCATTTCTTTCGTGAAAACGGAGAAGGGACTAATCCCCGTCTTGATTGAAACGAGCGCCAATATCACGAAAAAGGTAGACTTTAATTCTTTAAAGCCTTATTTGCCGGCTCGCATGCCAGTCACAAAAATGGCGACTTTGCTCACGGATGAAATTCTTGATTCACCGGTAATTCAGGAGTTAAAAATCAAGCCCGATGTGGTTGCCCGATTGCGAGCCACCTTACAATTGCTCCTCCCACAAGAGGGGAAGCTCCCCACCGAAGGCCAAGTCCGACAACAGGTGGAATCATCGGGGATCAATTATGAGGCTAAAGTCCGTCAGGTTCTTGAATCCGGTCAGCCAGCGGGCAAAGAATTGGCGAGCGATTTAAAAGGGTTATTGCTGGAACTTTTTCAATCTACAGATAATATTCATGTCCGGTCTTCTGAAAAAGCCCCGGGGACTCTGACAGAGTTTCGACAGACCCTTAAATTTGCCATCGACAATATAGAGCTCAACCAGCTTTTTTCGCAAATTTCTAAGCAGGAAAACCAACCACTGTTGATTCAAATCCCCAATCCGTTGAGTTCCGGCAATAAAACTATCCAACTATATGTTCGTAAGGATTCCACGGAGGAAGAGGCTGGAAACAAGAAAAACAGCCATAATGTCGCCTTTTTTCTTGATCTCTCTTTTCTAGGGAAAATTAAAATTAATGCTCAGATAGGCGAGGAACGTCTGTCTGTCAGGATTGATGCCGAGAGTGAAGAAATCGCAAGCTTTATAAACGACAAGGCCGGTGACTTTAAGGCAAAAATGAGCGAACACGACATCGAAACATCGGTGGAGTGTTGTGCAACCCATGATGTCAAGCCGGCAAAGGATAGTCTTATTGAATTACTGGTAAGTCAAAACACACCACTGGTGAATATCAAGACATGAAACAAAACCGGACAAAACCTTCAGCCGTATCTCTTCAATATCACCGGGGCGGTGACCGTGCTCCCAAGGTAACGGCTAAGGGGCAGGGTTGGGTCGCCGAGAAAATCATTGCCATGGCCCAGGAACAAAATATCCCTATCAAAAAAGATAAGGACCTGATTGCGTTGCTGGAACAAATAGATGTGGGTCAGGAAATTCCAGAGTCATTGTACAAAGTAGTTGCAGAACTTCTCGCATGGGTCTACCACTTGAACAGTGAATACCCGAAAAAACAACAAGCCTCATAAAGTCTTACGTTTTAGCGACAATATATTTTTGAGGGAGTTGAAATCGAAAACACGGGTGGAACCCCGATTTGTCTTGACCTGGTGTTTTGGCTTTGATATCCTTTTAATTCAAAGCGTTACTGAGTATTTTACTGAGAATGTGAAAGCAAATAAACTTGTCATCAGGCGTCTTTTTATTGGACGCAAAAAATATCTTACAAAACAGATCTTTTAGAATAGAAAGTCGGCAATTGCTAAAATCTATTAGAATCCTCATTGTTTCCCTTGTCTTCTTGTCTGTCGCCTGGTTCCCTGGGAACGCCAGAGCCAGTCTCTCGCATGAAGTTCATACACTGAACGAATATCATTTCACCACCCCTCCTGGTCTTCAGAGTAAAGTCGAATTCTGGAAGAAGATCTACTCCGAGTACAGCACAAAACATGCGGTGGTTCATGACATTAACAATCTTGATATTGTTTATGAAGTTGTCTACCTAGGGGGGAAACCGTTATCCCGTAGAGCGCGGGAGCACAAGCTGGAGAAGGTCAAAGCAAAATACAGGAGTATTTTGCGTAAGATAGCAAAAATCAAAAATAAGGCTGGTTTGAAGGGTGAAGAAGAAAGAGTTTTCAAGCTAGTGAAAAATGATTTTTATAAAGCCTCAAGAAATATACGTGCACAGCTCGGACAAAAGGATCGTTTCCGTGAAGGTATTGAACGGTCAGGACTGTATATAAAAGAAATTAAAAGAATATTTAAGGAATACAACCTCCCTGACGAACTGAGTGTCCTTCCTCATGTCGAGTCCTCTTTTCAAATCGGAGCTTATTCAAGCGCTGGAGCAGCAGGGATCTGGCAGTTCACCCGTGGTACAGGTCGCTTGTTCATGCGTGTTGGATATGATGTAGACGAGAGGCGGGATCCTATACTGGCCACTCATGGCGCCGCAAAATTGCTAAAAAAGAATTTTGAAACTGTGCGTTCATGGCCCTTGGCAATCACGGCTTATAACCATGGCTTGCAGGGAATGAAGCGTGCCCAAAAAAGATTTGGCAGTGATTTTGTTAACGTAGTGAATAAATATAAAAGCCGAACCTTTGGTTTTGCCTCGCAGAACTTTTATGCGGAATTTCTTGCGGCACTACACGTGGTTAAGAATCAGAACAAATATTTCCCAAATCTGACCATAAAAAAACCGATCAGCATAGCTTCCTTTAAATTGCCTGATTATATCAATATGCGAACTGCGATGGATCACTTTGATATGTCGCGGGAAGAAATTGCAGAAGCGAACCCTTCTCTCAGGCGCCCAGTTTTAAATGGAGAAAAACGGATTCCCAAAGGATTTGTTTTTCAGGCTCCTGCCGGAAAGATGAATTATATAGTCGCTCGCTATGGCCATATCCCACAAAAAGTGAAGTATGGGAGTCAATTGCGAACTAAATGGTACACCGTCCAAAGAGGGGATACCCTGTCCGGAGTTGCTTTGCGTTTTGGGACAACGATAAATTCCTTAAAAGGCTTCAATAATATAGGAAGGCGCAATCGCATTTATGCCGGCCAAGTTCTGCAATTGCCGAAGGGGAAATCCCAACATCAGCCCGCATTCCAGCTGGCTAAACTGGACTCCAGTGATGTTCGCACAGAAAATGTTCATGCAGAGCTTGTATCCTATCAAGTTCGCAGACACGACAATCTTTCCAAAATTGCAAAGCGTTTTGATACAGACGTGAATCATCTTACCCGTATTAACCGGTTCAGAAATCCTGACGCCCTGTATCCAGGGCAAAAAATAAAGGTTCCTAGTCAAGAGGAGATTCCTGGTGACTCGTCTAAAACCGTAGTGTCCAAGAATTTCAAACTAACCGTAGATCGCTCGAATATTGAGAAATCTTCTAAAACCACGAAAAATTCAGTGACCGTCAAGACGGAAAAAGCCGTTTCATCAAGCACCTTAAAAGTAGCCCGAAAGACTACTGAAGGCATCAACAGGAATCGTCCTGCTTTCAAACCCGTCTCGTTTTCTCAAAATTCTAATTCGGGGATTGGCACGATCACCGTTGACTTTGATGAGACACTCAGCCATTATGCCGAGTGGTCGCTGCTTTCTGTAAGGGAATTGAGAAGGATTAACCGTATTGGCAAACGGGGTGATATATCGGTCAACGACAAACTTCGCGTTAATTTTGCCAAGACTCTGCCCGACACATTTGATGAAAAAAGACAGGAATACCACAAGGCCATTCAGGAAGACTTTTTCAACAATTACGAAATCAGTAAATTGACCATTAGAACTGTTGAAAAGGGTGAAACTTTATGGGAAATGAGTAACGAAAATTACGCTATTCCTCTCTGGCTGTTGAGCAGCTACAACTCTGAGAAAGATATTCGGTCGCTTTCTGTAGGCGAGCCCATCGTCATTCCCGTCATCATCCCCAAAGATAAAGACGCCTGAGTTTTACTTTTTCCCGGAAAAATAATTCAACGCTGTATCAATGGCCGCCAAATGGGCCTCTACCCGCACATCCATCGGAAACATGGTAGCAGCCTCCAATGTCAGGCATCTTCTTGTTCCCTTGAAGAACGAATATAAAGCCATGGGCCACCAGTCCATTGACTTGAAATCATTTTCCAGAATCATAATTCCTCCCTGCGCTGAGCAACCGTCTATTTCGTCGTCTAGGTTTATCGGCATGATGTCCTTTACGGTCTGTAAGATTTTTTCACCCAAATAATCATCTTCTGGATGGGTGCCCTTTTGATAAAGGTAATATCCGGGACTCATAAAGTCTTCATGAAGTTCGATGGTTAGTTCATAGGGTTTTTCCAAGATAGATTTTGCAAAGGCTACTTCAACAGGAGGGGTGTCCTCTTTGAACAAGCGATTCAGGTCCTTGCCTTCATGGTTTTCTCTTGACCCATATTCATATCCATAGGGGTTCAAGCAGGGCAAAAAAGTTAACTCCCATTCATCGGTAAATTTTTCAAACTTGTTGTTTTCAATAAAAGCGCAGAGGGTCTCTACGCCACTGGGTTCGTCACCGTGAATTCCTGCTGAGATTAAGGCTTTACGCCGATTTCCTTCTCCCAGAATAAATTTAGCCAGAGCATATTTCTTGTTCGGTGTTTCCTGTGAGTGATTAGCGGAAAGCCCATTTTCAGCAGATAGCTGTAATCTTGAAAAAATTATTTCAATATCATTCGGCGGTGAATTCATGACTTTTTTTTAGACGGTCGTTTTTCCAGTGAAACAACATTCTTTTTTAATAACACATTTTTGGCAATCAAAATTTTTAGCCGTGCAGGTGTATCTTCCGTGAAGAATGAGATAATGGTGAGCATTTTTTAACCATTTCTCAGGCGTGACTTCTAAAAGTTTCAATTCGGTTGCCAGCACAGTTTTTCCGGGGGCTAGTCCCGTGCGGTTTGCCACCCGAAAAACATGAGTGTCGACAGCGATTGTAGGCTTGTCGAATCCTTCATTCAATACCACATTAGCCGTTTTACGACCTACACCCGGCAAAGACTCCAGTTCTTCGCGGGTCCCTGGAACCTCCCCATCGTGTTTCTCTAAAAGAATTTTGCAGGTGTTTATAATATTTTTAGATTTAGCTGGGGCCAAGCCTATGGGTTTAATAATTTCTGCAAGCCTGGACTGCCCCAGAGCCAAAATTTCGGCCGGTGTCGGGCATGAAGAGAAAAGGACAGGTGTAATCTTATTGACTGTTCTATCTGTCGATTGAGCGCTTAAAATGACTGCGATCAGAAGCTCAAAGTGATTTTTGAATGATAGTTCCGATTTCGCATCAGGAAGGTTTTTGGCAAGCTTTTGGTAGAGGCAGTTTATAGTGGCTGGTGACAAAGACTTATTAATTTTCTAGCCCTTCAGGGGGTCATTGCACAGCGAACACCCACCCAATAGTTCTCGGTAGGGTCTGATAAACCCTTATGTCGGGCGGTGACATGAACCTGTTTTTCTTCACTTATCCATGAATTGCCTCGAATGACCCTGTAGCTTTGCCGGTCTGGGCCTTTCGGATTTTTAACCGGGCTACTTTGGTAATAACGGTGAGAAAACCAGTCTTCCACCCATTCCCAAACCCCTCCAACCATGTCATAGAGTCCCCATGCATTGGGCTTTTTCTTGCCAACGTCCGCCGGTTCTCGCGATGAATTGTCAGCGTACCAAAGATAATCACCGTCCATCTCGCTTCCCCAAGGAAAACGAGTCTGGGTCCCGGCCCGGGCAGCATATTCCCATTCAGCTTCGGTAGGAAGTCTTCTTCCTATTTTTTGACAATACTTTTTGGCTTCACGCCAGTCGATATGTGTAATAGGTTGCTCTGGCTTGTGGAAAACGGAACGATTGGCAGGCATCACCGCATCCCATTTACGTTGTGTCACCTCAAATTTGTCCATATAAAACGCATCCAGGCACACCTTATGGGCAGGCTTTTCCCGGGCATTGTCATCATCATCTTCATATAAATAGCTATCGCTGGTACCCATCATGAAGCACCCAGCTTGAATTCGGACCATATCCGACGGTAGTTCTGCCCCAAAGAGTGTTTGGGGAGAAAACATCATGGCAAGCAATAGAATTATGGAAGTGGTATTTTTCATTCGCTGAATTGTACTGGTTGGAAAAGGTTGGGTCAAGTGATGAGATAAGAAATTTGCAGCGTCTCAGATCAAAAATTACGGGAACGGGATATAGATTTAAGGAAATCTGTCGATATGGAATATAACTTAAGCCTTTTTAAAACCTATAAAATCTATGAAAAATATAATTTGGCTGAAATTATTCGTTTTCGCGTTTTTTATTTTCATTTTTTCGAGCCCCTCCTATGCATTTTATAAAAAGAAGGTGCTGGTGGGACAATTCCAGAACCCTGCCAATTGGGTAGAACCGTATCACCCAGGAAATGTTATTTCAGAGCTATTGACTCAGGAACTCATGCGTCACAAAGGTGTCCAACTGATTTCTATATCTGAACATATGATGCGACTGATGGAAAAACCTGTCCCATCTTCTAATGAAAGTAGTGCAGAGCCGGCTATTTTTGATTTCGAAAGAAAGGGTTTTCCGGGAATTCTATTGATACAAGACTCCGGGCTTCCAATGGAAAAGCCTGCGCAAAAAATAAATCAAATGAATAACATGATCGATAGGGACCCTCTTTGGCCCACCAAGTTAGGGAGAAAACCCACAAAATCTACCTTTACTGAAATCATAGGAACTGTCATTAAATTTCAGCCTGACACAAAAAGAGAGCATTTTACGGGAAGCGACTCTTTAGAACATGGAAAACGGGAAAATGCGGAAGTACAGGTTCATGTTGAAATTCTGCAACACAATACAGGAAGAGTTCTCTTTCAAAAAACTTTTAAAGCCTTTTCAAGTAATGGGACGCAACCATTCGCAATAGAAAATTTGAATTCGAAAAACATGAATGAAAAGTCTGAATTAAGTTCCATGAATTTCGCACTCAACTCTTTAAAACAGGAAATAGGATTATTTATTTCTGCGAAGCTCGACTCTCTGTTATTAGAAGGCGAAGTAATAGCTACCAAAAGAAAAGAAATTGCCGGGGAAAAGGGTAAAAAATCAAAAGTTGCTGAGGAAATCCTAATTAACCTTGGCTCGTCAAATGGTGTTCGTATTGGGGATCTACTGCAAGTGCATGCGGTGGGACTGGGATTGAATGATCCGTATACAGCAAGCGATCTGGGAGATGTTTATGTGAGAATTGGAGTCATTCAAATATTGCAAATCTGGGAAGGAACGGCAAAGGCAATGCCACTTGCTGGAAAGAATTTTGAAACCGGATTTCTTGTTCGATCCATTACCTCTTCGAGACAAAGCAAGTCTTCATCAACAAACGGTGAATCCAAAGAACAGGAAGAAGAAAAGGTTCCTTGGTGGGAATTTCATGGAATCCGCTCTGTACACTGACAGGCGTAAATTCAGGATCCATACTCCTGTATGGATTTAATCGTTAGATCATCCTCCTTGATACTTTTTAGAGCACCCATCAAAGCTGAGGCACCAGCCATAGTTGTGCAATAGGGTAAATTCTGATTCAGCGAGCTTCTCCTGAGAGAAAATGAATCGCTTATAGATTGTTCACCAAATGATGTATTGATAACAATATCTATTTGTTTTGCCTCAATGGCTTCTACAATATGCGGGGACCCCTCTTTGACTTTATTGATGGATGCTACTTTAACTCCATTTTTTCCCAGATACTCAGCCGTACCGCGTGTTGCGACTAAATGGTAGCCCAACTTTTGAAGTTCTTTGCCAATGGCAATAGTTTTTGGTTTATCTGAATCCTTAACACTGATAAAAGCAGTGCCTTCCAAAGGAAGTTTAACCCCAGTCGCTAATTGTGATTTTGCAAAAGCCCGGCCAAAAAGAGTATCAATCCCCATAACCTCACCAGTGGACTTCATTTCAGGTCCCAGCAAAACATCCACATCATGGAATTTGTTAAAAGGGAAAACGGCCTCTTTCACGGCGATATGAGAAAAGGAAATTTCCTCCGTAAAACCCAATTCCCGCAAGCTTTTACCGACCATGACTCTGGCGGCAATTTTTGCCAAAGGAACCCCAATGGTTTTACTCACAAAAGGAATAGTGCGTGAGGCTCGTGGATTCACTTCAATGATATAAACAGTTCCCTCCTTAACCGCGAATTGGATATTTATCAATCCAATAACCTTAAGCTCCAGTGCCAGCGCACGGGTCTGTATTTTTATCTCATCAATCATTTCGGATGGAAGGGAAAATGCGGGCAGGGAACAGGCGCTGTCGCCGGAATGTATTCCGGCCTCTTCGATATGTTCCATCACTCCACCAATCACCACATCCTGCCCATCACAAATGGCATCGACATCTATTTCGATGGCGTCAGCAAGGAAGTCGTCGACCAGTACTGGATGCTCTGGGGATGCTTTAACTGCATGTTGCATATAATACTCTAGGCGATCCTGGCTATAAACAATCTCCATAGCCCGACCTCCTAATACATAGGAAGGGCGGACGACTACTGGATAGCCAATTTCATCAGCAATGGCACTGGCTTCCTGATAGGAAACAGCGGTTCCATTAGCTGGTTGGCGAAGTCCCAGTTTTTCCAGAACCTCTTTAAATAGCTTTCTGTTTTCGGCGCGATCAATATCGACGGGGTTTGTCCCGATAATAGGTACTCCAGCATTCATCAAATCCAGCGCCAGCTTCAATGGAGTTTGACCTCCAAGTTGAACAATCACGCCATCCGGTTTTTCTACCCTTGCGATATTCATAACATCCTCGAAGGTTACAGGCTCAAAATAAAGCCTGTCGGAGGTGTCGTAATCGGTACTCACGGTTTCCGGATTGCAATTGACCATAATCGTTTCATATCCATCTTCCTTAAGGGCAAAAGACGCATGAACACAGCAATAGTCGAACTCAATTCCCTGGCCAATTCTGTTGGGACCTCCACCCAAAATCATAATTTTTTTTCTTGTCGTCACATCTGCTTCGCACTCTTCCTCATAGGTGGAGTACAAATAAGGCGTAAAAGCCTCGAACTCGGCGCCACAAGTATCTACTCTCTTAAAGACTGGATAGATATCTGCCTCAGTTCGACGCTGGAAGATATCTCGTTCATTACAATTTAGAAGTTTTGCCAGATAAATATCAGAAAAACCCATTTCCTTTGCGCTCAAAAGGGTTTCACTATCCATGTTGTAAATCCCATCCAATTGCATTATTTTTTTCTCAAAATTGATGATGCAATTGATGTTATCGAGAAACCAGGGATCAATACCTGTAATCTGATGAATTTGCTCGATGGAGATTCCTCTCCGTAAAGCAGCGGCAACATGCCAAAGCCGATCTGAAAAAGGCAGGATCAAAGCGGCCAGAAGTTTTTCTTTTTGCTGCTCTGGGGATAAGCCAACATGGTTCAGACTGAAACGGAAATCCTCCTCAAAACCATAGAGTCCGGTTTCCATGGATCGAATAGATTTCTGCAGGGCTTCCTTGAAAGTACGGCCAATGGACATGACTTCACCTACCGATTTCATTTGTGTCGACAAGATAGGTTCAGTTTTGACAAACTTTTCAAATGTGAAGCGTGGAATTTTAACCACACAATAATCCAGGGTCGGTTCAAAAGAAGCCGGAGTGACCCGTGTGATATCATTTTTAATTTCATCCAGAGAATAACCCACTGCTAGTTTTGCTGCGAATTTTGCAATAGGAAAACCGGTAGCCTTGGATGCCAAAGCCGAACTTCTGGATACCCGCGGATTCATCTCGATGACTATCATCTCGCCGGTCTTGGGATCAACAGCAAACTGGATATTGGAGCCGCCAGTCTCTACACCAATTTCACGGATAATGTCAATCGCCGCGTTCCGCATTATTTGATATTCTTTATCGGTAAGCGTTTGAGCCGGTGCCACAGTTATACTGTCCCCGGTATGGATGCCCATTGGATCAAGATTTTCAATTGAACAGACGATGACCACATTGTCTTTCACATCTCGCATCACTTCCAATTCATATTCTTTCCAGCCAATAAGAGATTTTTCGATCAGCACTTGAGTGACAGGGCTTGCCTTGAGCGCAAACTCAACCAGTGGCCCAAAATCATCCTTGGAATAAGCGACACTTCCCCCCGTTCCCCCTAATGTGAAAGACGGACGAATGATTGAGGGAAAACCTGTATCCTCAACAATTTTCCAAGCTTCCTCCAACGATTCAGCATGCCCACTGGGCGGAACTTTCTGCCCGATGCGAAACATGGCTTCTTTAAAAAGAGTTCGATCTTCTGCTTTGTTGATGGTTTCAACATCAGCGCCAATCAACTCCACATTATATTTATCCAGAACCCCGCTTGCAGCAAGGGCCAAAGCGACATTCAAGGCAGTTTGGCCGCCCATTGTAGGAAGTAAAGCATCGGGCCTGTCACGTGCAATAATTTTTTCAACCACCTCAGGAGTGACCGGTTCTATATAGGTGCGGTCTGCAAACTCAGGATCAGTCATAATGGTGGCAGGATTACTATTTACCAAAATGACTTCATAACCCTCTTCCTTTAGCGACTTGCAGGCCTGGGTTCCTGAATAATCGAATTCGCAAGCCTGGCCTATAACAATAGGGCCAGCCCCAATGAGAAGAATTTTTTTTATATCAGTTCGTTTGGGCATTAGTTTTTATAAATATCAGAAATTTCGATTTGCCGGGAGCGTTCCCACTTTAAATTCATGTAAGCCAAGCGATTGATCAATTCTGAAATCAATCTCCGACCCTCAAGTTTTATTGTTTCAATTTTCAACTGGTCAATTTTCTGGTCTGTTTCCTGGGTACTGATTTCCATATTTCTCCTGTTCTCTTCCAAAACCAGAAGTTCTTTTGTTAATCGCTCTCTTTTTGCATCAAAATCCCTGCTCTCGATTTTAGTTTTTATTTTTTCAATGTATTTAGAATTTTTTAAATAGGCTTTTTGCTTTTTGAATAATTCTTTTTCAAGGCAAGCAAGTTCATTGCTCCAGGATCTTTGGAGTAAAAATAATTTTTTCACTTCATCTTTTATGTACCGATGGATTTTCCCTGGGTGAAAACAGAAATATCCTGTGAAATACCACTTTCCTTGACGAGGGACAATCCGGCCCTGAAAAATATCATTTTTTCTGAATACGAGCTTTGAGTCTTCCTCATCTATCTCGTACTTTTGATCTCTGAATAAATCTAAAACAATTACCGAGTTGTCGTAAACTTTTTTGACCTCAAAAAGCCCCTGAATATTATTGGAGATGTCTTTACAAATTTCCAGACGATCCTGAGTCCATCCCGATTGGTTTTCCTCAATTATATTTTCCAGGATGGTATTGTGAGTCCCTGACACATAATTATCAAGGAGGTACCATTCTAGAAACAGCGCCATCCGCATATTATAAGACTTGTCATCTTCGTAGATTTCCCCGGTCGTCATCTGGTATTCTTTTTTTGCCCGCATGATTTGTTCTGAGGGGATGTGCTGGGCAATAAACTCGAAGAGTTGCTCTAAATTTTCCTTGAGCATCAAACTCCTACTTTCATAAGTTGTGTGAATTGTTGAAAAAGATGGCTGGAATCGTGTGGACCCGGCGAGGCTTCAGGATGGTACTGAACGGAAAAGACAGGCCACTCTTTATGACGAATGCCTTCCACCGTTTGGTCATTTAAATTGACGGACGTTACCTCTACAGAAGAGCCAATAGATTCCGGGGTCACGGCAAACCCATGGTTCTGGGAAGTGATTTCCACTTTTCCTGAGGGGATATCCATTACCGGCTGATTTCCTCCATGATGTCCAAATCGTAGCTTGAACGTCTTTCCGTTTAAAGCCAGATTCAGGATCTGGTGTCCCAGGCAAATACCAAAAATGGGAACTTTGCCCAAGAGTAACTTAATATTATTGACCGCATAGGGCACACCTTCGGGATCGCCCGGTCCATTGGACAAAAACACTCCGTCCGGATTCAAAGACAGCACTTCCTCAGCCGGAGTGGATGCGGGAACAACACGCACACGGCAACCGGCAGCAACTAGTTTTCTCAATATATTTCTCTTTATTCCGAAATCATAGGCAACCACGAAGCGCTCTTTATCTACCGTAGGTTTGAGGGAGGTTTCACCGTTGAGAATTTCCCATTCTCCTTCCTCCCAGTCATAGGCTTTTTCACAAGTCACTTCTTTCACCATATCCCTACCTACCAGACTCGGCGAGTTTTGCGCTTTACGAACCAGCTCTTTAGGATCCTGGGCTATCGTGGACAACACTGCCTGTTGGGCACCTTTTTCACGAATACGCCGGGTCAAGGCCCGCGTATCGATTCCCTGAATACCGATGATGCCGAATCTTTTTAAAAAATCGTCCAGCGTTTCTGTTGATCTCCAATTACTGACGATGCCACTCAACTCTTTGATGATGAAACCGGAAAGGTGAGGGCGGTCCGACTCAAAATCCTGCGGGTTGATGCCATAATTACCAATAAGGGGATAGGTCATCAGCACCATTTGACCGCAATAGGAAGGGTCGGTGAGTACTTCCTGATAACCGGACATGCTGGTGTTGAACACTATCTCCGCGTCAACTTCCCCCTCGGCTCCAAAATGGTTGCCCTCAAAGACTTTTCCATCGGCCAGCGCTAAATATGCTTTCTTCATTTTCCGGGAATTCAATCTATGGTCAATCGTTATCGGAAGAATATACAGTTTTTCCGGCTACAAGGGTATGAAGGATTTTCCCTCTTACCTCCCAGCCTTTGTAAGGAGAGTTTTTACTGCGAGACTTAAACTTTGCAGGGTCTATGGTGTACTCGGTATCGGGATTAAAAATAACAATATCCGCATCTTTCCCCACTCCCAGAGTCCCCTTATCTAAATTGAAAACACGACAAGGCTGCTGGGTGAGAAGATCGACCGCCTTTTGCAACGTGATTATATTTTCATCGACCAGTTTAAGGGTCAGGGGAAGGGCGGTCTCCAGGCCAACGATTCCAAAACAGGCATTGCTGAACTCCACCTGTTTGTCGGCGAGATCATGGGGAGCGTGATCGGTCGCAATCATATCTATTGTGCCATCTTTCAAGCCATCCTTAATCAGGTCTATATCCTCATCGGTTCTCAGCGGAGGGCTCATTTTTGCGTTGGTGTCATAATTGCGGCAGGCTTCTTCCGTGAGAGTAAAATGATGCGGAGCCACTTCGCAAGTAACCGGAAGACCTTTGGCCTTGGCTTGGCGAACCAACTCGACCGCTCCGCCACTGCTTATATGCGCCACATGAAGTCGCCCACCTGTTTTTTCGAGCAAGCAAATATCGCGAAATACCATAATATCTTCTGCTTCAACAGGCATTCCTTTCAATCCCAACTCTGTAGAGACAATACCTTCATTCATACAACCCCCGCGTGTCAAATCCAGGACTTCGCTGTGTTGTATGCAGGGCAAGTCAAACATTCGGCTGTATTCCAATGCCCTCCGCATCAGTTCACTATCCATGACAGGCCTGCCATCATCAGAATAACCGATGCACCCGGATTCTTTTAACTCGCCCATATCTGACAAGGTTTCGCCCTTCAGGCCTTTGGTGATCGCTCCAATGGGAAAGATATTGACCAAGGCTGTTTTTTTGGCCTGGGAGAGGATCAACTCTGTAACCGAGCGGTTATCGTTGACAGGTGATGTGTTAGGCATAACCGCAACCGTGGAAAACCCTCCAGCCGCCGCCGAGGCACTGCCGGTTTCAATGGTCTCTTTATATTCATGGCCCGGTTCCCTGAAGTGCACGTGCATGTCACAGAAACCGGGAGCGACGACACAACCTTTTGCATCTATGATTTCTTTTATTTTACCTGCAGGAATTTTTCCCTGAGGCGCAACGACTTCAATTTTTCTATTGTTGATCAGAATATCAAAGAAACCGTCGATCTGGTTTGCAGGATCAATAACCCGGCCATTTTTAATTAGGGTTTGCATTATTCTCCCCCAGTAATAAATAAAAAAGAGCCATCCTGATAGCAACCCCATTAGTGACTTGATTCAATATTAAAGAGCGGGGACCTTCCATCACATCCAGGGCAATTTCGACCCCTCTATTGACCGGCCCAGGATGGATGATGAGAACATCATCACGTGCTTTAGCCAGAGCTTCTGAAGTCAGGCAGAAATAGTTTGAGTATTCCCGCAGACTTGATAGGAGTCCCTGGTTTTGCCGTTCCAACTGGATACGAAGAATCATGACCACATCCACATCCTTAATAGCTTCAATAAGATTATGGCTCACCTCCACACCCAGACGCTCCAGACCAACAGGAATGAGTGGCGGAGGGCCAACAACGCGGACTTTCATACCCATGGTTTGCATAGCCTTAATGTTGGAGCGGGCCACCCGGCTATGACTGATGTCGCCAACAATCGCAACTTTGAGGCCCTCTAGATCTCCCCTATGAGAGCGAATGGTCAAAAGGTCGAGCAATGCCTGGCTGGGGTGTTCATGCGACCCATCGCCAGCGTTGATGATCGGACTGTTCACAAATTGCGATAACAGTGCGGGAGCTCCTGAACACTGATGCCGAACCACCAGTATATCTGGATTCATCGCCTCCAGATTCCGCGCCGTGTCAATCAAGTTCTCCCCTTTCACGGTACTGCTCGTAGAGCCGGATATATTTATCACATCCGCGCTCAAACGTTTCCCGGCTATCTCGAAGGATGTCCTGGTTCGAGTGCTGGGCTCAAAAAACAGATTGATGATGGTTTTGCCACGAAGGGTGGGAACCTTTTTAATGGCTCGGGTAGAAATTTCTTTAAAGGACTCGGCAGTATCCAGAATTTGCTGGATATCCAACTTCGTTAATTCTTTCGTGCTCAATATACTTTTAGTCGAAAGAAGCATCAGTTGGGCTGCTCCTGAATAATCACCTTGTCTTCACCATCCTCCTCGTCAAACAAAACCTGAACGCGTTTGGATTTGGCTGTAGGAATATTTTTGCCTACATAATCCGGCCGGATCGGCAATTCTCGGTGGCCTCGGTCTATCAACACCGCTAATTGGACGGAAGAAGGACGTCCGAAATCCATGAGAGCATCAATGGCCGCTCGAATGGTTCTTCCGGTAAACAAAACATCATCACAGAGAATAATGTGCTTGCCTTCCAGCCCAAAGGAAATGTCAGTTTTTTTCAATTCCGGTTTTTGAATGCCTGCTGCAAGATCATCCCTGTAAAGCGTGATGTCCAAGACTCCATGGTCTACCATCACATTTTCTATTTCCTCTATTTTTGCTTTCAGCCTCTGAGACAGAGTAACACCACGGGTTCGAATTCCCACCAGGGCTATATTCTCAGCACCATGATTGCGCTCCAAGATTTCATGGGATATGCGGCTGACCGCGCGGGAAATGTCTGCTGTATTTAGAAGTGTTGAGCTCATAAGTGAAAAACAGGCAAAAAAAAACCTCCCAAAGGCTAAATAAAGCCGAAGCAGGAGGTAAGTAGGATATTTTTTAAGACAAACATTGGTTTTTCCCTTGATAGCCTCACAGGACTACCTTAAAGAGTTTAATAGAAAAAATATAACCAATTCCAAGTGACAAGTCAAGTTGTTTACTCGGCTTCATTTGTTATTAACGGTTTGTCAGTTAAATTCAATGAGCAATGCTGTCGATTTATGTCTTTCTTCAATTCCTTGAAGCAGGGATAGAGCCAAGTTTTGATACAAATCATTGAAATTTCATGCGGAAATGGCATAATGCTGTACGTCACATAGTACAATGATGAAATAAGCTAGCCATCGAACAAAAGTGACAGTGTGCAGCATTATCGGGAATTTAATCTCCAATAGGCAATGAGTGGGAATTTCGGGGATCCATGGATTTTTCTATAGTCATAATTATTCTGTTGTTGGTCATTTTAGGTTTGATTGTTATTTTTGGAAAACCTAAATCTAATGACAAAATGGACTCAGGTGGAAAATCCAATGAGGGTTTTCCTGCCCAAGCCAAACTTGCCTCTAGTTCTCCTTCTTCATCCAGCAGTACCAGCGGTAGCTTACTCAATCAGTTATCAATGATCAATGCCCGCAACTTTCCGGCATTGTCTTTAAACCAGCTCCCAAATAAAGTTACCGCATTTTTTGGCCGGAAAGATATTATCCTGGAAGTCACGGGAAGAAATTGGGATGGCGGTGGTCCGATCTGCCTGTATGGGGGAAAAGGCACCGGAAAGACTTCCCTGTCTATCGAGTTAGCTCACCAGTTAGAACCGAAATACCCAGATGCCCAGTTTTATATCGATTTAATGGGAGTGGGGGATAAGCCTTTGTCGGTCAACAAGGCAATGGGCCATGTCCTGCGCGCATTTGCCCCTAAAGAGCCCATCCCCAGTGATCCCGCCGAACTGACACAGCGCTATGGAATGGTGTTAAAGGGTAAGAAGATTCTGATGCTGATTGAAAATGTATCCAACACAGGCCAGATCAAACGTCTTTTACCTGGAAAGTCAAGTTTGATGATCTTTACCTCTGCCACTAAAGTTTCGTTCCCCGGGTCTTTTACCAAACACGTTAAAGAATTTTTCCCGGATGAGGCAGAACTCCTTCTTTTTCTCCTGGCCCCGAATGCAAAGCGTTCGGCATCCGAGATTAATGATTTGTGCGGATATTCCCCGTTGGCAATATCTCTTGCGGGTTCATATTTAAGAGAGGACCCCGATCTGCCTGCGGAAATGTTGATCCGTGCGCTCCGTGAAGAAAAACTGCTGTTGAAGCCCGAAGGCGATTTTGAACTGGCCGGAGATAAAGATAAAAAGGAGGTCATCGATCGAAATG
Organism: uncultured Nitrospina sp.; assembly: GCA_937891765.1. Classification (GTDB taxonomy): domain Bacteria; phylum Nitrospinota; class Nitrospinia; order Nitrospinales; family VA-1; genus LS-NOB. Next base: position 1,287 of record CALAGQ010000002.1, on the reverse strand, counting down.
TTGAACCTATTTTTAGTATTATTTTTAGAGACATGAGAAAGGAAACAGCCACTGTATTCCGAAAGCTGGCATTGTTTTCCGGCCCCTTTGATGAGAAAGCCGCAGCCAGTATCGCTGGAGACAGGGATGGGGATCATCTTAGACGGCTTGTGGCTCTGAAGCTGGTGGAGCACGATACCCGCAACAAAAGATATTTTTTCCACGAATTAATTCATAAACTCATTAAGGCTGAAGTCAGGGCATCAGAAAAAATTCTCACTCATCGAAATCTGGCTTTTTATTATTTTGGACTCCTGAAGGAAGCCAATGAACTTTATGAGAATGATGAGGATGCTTTGGAGAGTGCCCTGAATTTGTTTGATCTGGATTGGTTTAATATTCAGGCCGCGCAAAAATGGTCCACCCAGAAAAGCTCAGAAGACGCCAAAATTGCTAAACTTTGTGGTGATTTTTGTAAGGAGGCTCGAGTTTTAATGCCCATGCGACAGACTCCTGAGGAATGCATCGAATGGAATGAGTCGGCTCTGACAGCTTCCCGGGAATCGGAGAATGTCGAATCTGAAAAGAACAACCTCCTATCCCTTGGGATGCAACTGCACTCATTAGGCCATTATAATAAAGCCATTGAATATCTTGAAGAGGCTCAAGCCCTTTCCAGCAAACTCGGTCATCTTGCCGATGAAAAACACTCGCTGGATTTATTGGGACAATGTTGTCTCAGTACCGAGAAATTTGAAAGAGCCATTGAATGTTTCACCAGGGTTCTTGAGGTCGTTCGTTTGGAAGGAAAAGCCAGCAAGGAAATGGAAGTACTAAATATGCTGGCACAAGCCTGCTTTAAAGCAAAGGAGTTTGAACGAGCGGAACTGAACTTTAAACTGTCATTGGAAAAGGCGCAAAAATCCGGCAACAAGACGTTTCAAGTTCAGATTCTTGATGACTTGGGGAGTTTATGCACCACGACCAAGAAATATCAGTCTGCCGCCACCTATTTGAAAGAAGCTAAAACCCTGGCCCATCAGAGTAATCTCAAGGCAAAGGAAATGGGTATTTTAGAAAATTTATCCCAAGTCTATATGCAAACCGGCAAACATAAAAAAGCAATTGAATGTCTGGATGGAGCCTTTGAGCTAGCAAAAAAAGTAGAGGATAACAGGGCACAGGGCGTCATTCTTAAAAAAATGGGGGATTATCATATAAGCTTGAAGGAATACTCCAAGGCGATTGAAAAATACGAGCGCGGTCTGCCAAAAATAAGAAAGGTTGCAAACCTTCCTCTTGAGTACG
>CALAGQ010000001.1 GCA_937891765.1 uncultured Nitrospina sp. | reverse complement strand
ATATGTGGGCCGAGGCCTTTGCTGATCAGGAGACCACCGAAGAAACCGCCAAAGAGACTACCGAAGAGGCCACAGAAGAAGCCGCCGAGGACGGGGGGGGAAAAAGCGAAGAAGATATGTGGGCCGAGGCCTTTGCTGATCAGGAGACCACCGAAGAAACCGCCAAAGAAACTACCGAAGAGGCCACAGAAGAAGCCGCCGAGAACGGGGGGGGGAAAAGCGAAGAAGATATGTGGGCCGAGGCCTTTGCCGACCAGGAAACCACCGAAGAAACTGCCAAGGAAGATGAAGGCGCCGAAGGAGATGAAGACGCCAAGGAAGATGAAGACGCAGAAGAAGATGAAGACGCAGAAGAAGATGAAGACGCAGAAGAAGATGAGCAAGATGCAGCGGCGGAGTTAGGCCTATCTGAAGACGACTACCCTGAAGATGACGATGATGACTATGAAGAAGAAGGAGAGGAAGAAAGTCGAATAAAAATTGGTCCTATTTCCGTTCCCGACACCCGCACTGGAAAATTAATGCTGGCAGGAGGTGTTTTGGGACTGCTGGTTACAGTCGGGGGAGCCTATTTCGCATGGCAGACCTTTGCACCTTCCGAATTGACCGAAGTCGCAAAACCCGAATCCAAAGTCCCCGAAGGCTTGACCCCAAAACCGGACAAAGAACAAGCTCCAGCAGCCCAAGAGGAAACATCAGGAAAGGCAGAAACCCAGCCCGAACAAGCTGGAAAACCCGCTAGACCTGAAGTTCTCGGTGAAGTTGGTGAAGACACAAAATCCGAAGTCGCTCAGGAACTCGCAAAATCCCAAACACTCTCGGACTCCTCAGAATCGATAGAGGTGGTGACTGAAGATTCAGAAGGCCTGGAGGCGGCACTTTCTCCCGGAGCGAAGATGGTAAAGTTTTCCACCATCATGCCGGTGGCATTTGACGTCAACGACATTCGAGTTCTCAGTTTCACTCTGGAAATCACCTTCACAGATGAAGCCAGCGCCCAGGTTATGCAAAGCGCCTTGCCCTTTTTCGAGGAAGCAACGGTGAAAGCCGTGGAAAAATTCCTGGCGAAAAAATTCTACAACGATATTCTTTATGTTAAGGAAAAACTGGAGAAAAGGCTGCAAACCGCATACAACGACAAAATTGACAGTGCTGGTCGAGTCAAAAAAATTAAATTTGAAGATTTTGTGATCCAGTAGTATAGCGGGTTTCAAGTTTCCCGTTATCGGAACAGCATGGCAATTTGCTCTTCCTCAGAAGGCCCTTCATTAGGAAGCCCTTCCTTGATTTTCCACAGCAGTGGCTGAATTCCTTCACCGGTCAAAGACGAGATCGGAAAAAAAGCAGGGTTCAACTCGGTCATGGACGCTTGCAGAGCCTCGATATTTTTTTGCGCCTGAGGGTCATCTGCCTTGGTGGCCACCAGAATTTGTGGCTTCTGGGATAGCACCGGACTGAAACGTTTCAATTCCGTTTGAAGCTTATGGTAGCGGCTCAAAATGATTTCCTCCCCGTCAGGATCTGAAAAATCTATCAGATGAAGAAGCAGGCGGGTGCGTTCGATATGCTTTAAAAACTGATGCCCGAGTCCTTTCCCTTCATGCGCCCCTTCGATCAACCCCGGGATGTCGGCAGCAACAAAAGATTTCCCTTCTTCCAGCCGCACCACACCCAAATTGGGCACGAGAGTGGTAAATGGATAGTCTGCTATCTTGGGTCGAGCGTTGGAAATTTTTGATATGAGGGTGGACTTGCCAGCATTGGGAAACCCAATAATCCCCACATCGGCTAGAAGTTTGAGTTCGAGAAAAAGCGTCCTGCTCGCACCGGGCCAGCCTGGTTCAAGCTTTTTCGGAGCGCGCTGGGTAGAAGACTTGAAGCGGTAGTTGCCACGCCCACCATTACCGCCTTCGGCAATGACGAATTGCTGACCGGCCTGATTGAGATCGACAAGCAACTCTCCCGAATCCTTATCCTTGACCAGAGTTCCCGGCGGAAGGCGTATGAGCAGGGTTTGTCCGCTTTTTCCGGTCTGCTGTTGGCCTCGGCCGGCCTTTCCAGGTTCTGCCCTATAAATCTTCTGGTACCGCAAATCTATCAGGGTGGTTAGGTTGGGGTCGGCCTCAAGCACAACATCGCCACCTCGACCTCCATCCCCACCATCAGGTCCTCCCAACGGAACATACTTCTCCCTGCGGAAACTACTACAGCCGTCTCCGCCATCCCCCGACTGCACGGTTATGGTTACCTGATCAATGAACATGGCAGAAAGCGCCTTTTAATGGTTCGGATCTGAAAAGTTTCGAATGCCCTCTAATGAGAGCCGGGGCATGAAAACTATGGAAGGAAATATTACAGCCCCACACCTGATGCCCTCTAACGAGGGTAGCAAATAGCAATAACTCTTCAAGTCGAGAAAACCGATTGCCCGCCTGAAAAGCTATTACCCTCGAGCCACCGACAGTTCCTCGGAGCCGAGACAACTCTTTGCTCGCCAGCATGAGCCATTGCTCACTGGCCCCACGCCGAGTGGTGTGTTCAGTTTTGTGTTTGTGGGTAGACGCTAATTTTTTGAGTTTTGCGGTCCTTATGTTCAAATTTGACCACACCCTCAATTTTAGCAAAGATCGTATAATCACTTCCCAAACCCACATTGCTTCCCGGGTGGAAGTGAGTACCGCGCTGGCGAACCAGTATTTCCCCTGCTTTGACCGCCTGGCCTCCAAACCGCTTCACACCCAGCCTTTGCCCTCGGCTGTCACGGCCGTTTGATGTACTGCCTTGTCCTTTTTTATGTGCCATGATTTCCTCTGATTATGGAGCAGTGATTCCGGTAATTTTTAAGCGTGTCAAAGATTGGCGATGGCCATTCTTGCGCCGATAATTTTTTCTCCGGTGTTTCTTAAAGACAATAATTTTTTTGCCTCTAAATTGTTCTGTAACCTCGCACGCTACCGTGCAACCCTTTACGTATGGGGTACCGACCTTGATAGAATCGCCTTCCCCACAAATAAGAACCTGATCCAGGTTAATGGTCTCTCCAACATTGCCATCCAGTTTTTCAACCTGAATGACATCGCCTTCTGATATTTTGTATTGCTTGCCACCCGTCTTAACCACTGCAATCATTTCCAGTCACTCCTTAATTCAATCAATAAGGGTGGTTCCACTCAGGAACCCCCCAACCGTCCTAACATTGGGTAAAACGGTTATAATAAGCAAAAAAGGCCTTCTTGTCAAGAAAACGCCCGTCGACACGAAGGAATATATCCTGTAAGCTTGGTTTCAATAATTTGACTGCACTATACACTGATTCCAAGAACAACTCCAGCCCTCAGGAAATCCCATATGTCCTTGAAAGATAAAGAAAAGTGGGACAGCAAATACGACGCGGACGAATACATCACCGGAAAAGAACCGAGTGACTGGCTTCGAGAGAACGCAGGGCTTTTGGACGGAAACGGAAAAGCCCTGGATATTGCCGGCGGCGAAGGCAGAAATTCCGTTTTTGCTGCTAGCAAAGGTTATGAGGTCACTTGCCTCGACATATCAGAAAATGGATTACGAAAAGCCCGAACTCTGGCGCAGGAAAAAAACGCTAAGATTACAACAGTTCTCGCCGATCTGGATAATAGCTCTCTAAAAGAGAATGAGTACGATCTGGTTCTCTGTTTCAACTTTCTGGATCGCAATCTGTTCTCGGGAATCCGCCGAACACTAAAGCCAGGCGGTTTGCTTTTTTACGAAACCTTCACCATCGACTACCTGAAGTACAGCAGTTTTAAAAAGGAATGGGTTTTAGAGTCTAACGAATTGCTTCAGGCATTCAGCGATTTTCGTATTTTGAGATATCAGGAAGTGGATGAGAACCCCAAAGCATTCGCCTCGCTGGTCGCACAGAAACTATGAACAATCACTTATTTTTTGACTGGCGGTCATGAAACATCACTCAACTTTAATTCTCATCATAACTTTGGTCTTTGGACTGCTCTCGGGTTGCACATCGACTCCGGAGAAAAAGCTTGAAGCTAAAGGATTCACACTCTCCTACAGAGACAAGTTAGCAGCAGGATCTCCTGTCAACAAGATGCAACTCAGCCATCCTGTCAAACTATCAGAGGCTGACGTTCGGAGATATTTAAAATCTCTGGTCTTTGAAGAACTGTCTCTATTCGGCAAGAAAAAAACCGTGTTTCTCCCGCAAGACCTGGATCGCATCGGACGCCTGCTGACAAAAGCCATCCAACGTGTTCCGAATCATAAAATCATTCACTACGAACTGGAAACTCCCAGAGGAACTACTAAGGGAGATATTTTCGCCGACAGCAAACATATTCACTGGCGGTTCGATTCCATAAAAGGGATGGGGTTTTCCGGCCGGTCTTACACCAGTTTTGGGAATACCAATTGGAGAATGGTTCCGCAGTCGGGACAGGAGTATCATGCGGTCAATAAGCTTCTGGGGACTCAGGCTCAGGAAAACTGGATCATTACCGAACGGGTTCCTTCAAGAAGCGCCCGACAGAAAAACCCCCGTTCTTCCAAAAACAAAACAGAAATGCCATCAAGAGAACCGGCAAAAAAGCCACCTGCAAGTGAAGACGCCTCGCCCGCAAAAGTTACTGACCCCGCTCTCGAAGAGAAACTTCAGTTTCTCAAAGACCTACATGAGAAAAACCTGATCGATGAAAAAGAGTACGATCAGAAAAGGAAAGAGTTGCTCGACACCTACCTCTAGCCCCCACTCGGCGTGGCCAGCGTGACGCTGGACCCGACTAGCAATATCTTTATCTGCTCACAACAATCTGTCTCGGCTTAAGGGAGCGTCACTCATTACTAGCGGAGGTACTCCGCCCACGGTTAGTGGTGGAGTGGCGGGAAAGAATCTCATCGACCTTATCCATAAGGTCATTGCGTTCCTGATTGGTCGCGTCGATCTTTCTTTTTGTTTGAACAATCTCGGCATCCGGCAAATCTGTTCTGCGGGCCTCGTCTTCCAAATGCCATAGTTTGATATTTCGGCAAGCCAGTTCGCTCACCGCAATGCCCAACTCTTTGATTGCGTCGGAAGACGAAACATTGGTGTTGGTATACATCTTAATTTTTTCATCACGAATACGAACTTCCCCTCTCAGAGCCGCACCCAGAAAGCTATCGATCTCTTTCGCCAGGTCCTGCCTCTGTCTGTCCGCCAGATCTCGTTTGATCTGGAGTTCTTCTCGTTTCGAAGCCGGAGTTTCTACATTTTCCAGCGCCTCATCCAAATGCCAGATGCGTAAGTTTTTTATTGAAAGTTTATCAACCAGACTGCCTAAAGTTTCTGCCATATCAAAGTATTTTGGAATTAAGTTAATGTAGACTTATAGAAACACGCTTATTTTTTAAAACTAGCACATCCCGTGCCAGAGAGGCAAATAGCAATAACTCTTCAAGCCGGGACAAGCTGTTGTCCTCAAAAATAGTTATTGCTAGCTGGGTCCAGCGTCACGCTGGTCACGCCGAGTGGGATTTTTGATGATGCAGTTCAAACCGTCGCGCACTGTCAGCAGAACCGACTCTACGCGTTGATCTTTAATGACCCGTTCGTTGAACTGATGGATGGCTCTGTCTGAATCGTCTTGGGGATCAAGCACCCGACCACTCCACAGAACGTTATCCACGGCGATCAACCCGCCCTCGCGGATCAACGGGAATATGGATTCATAATAATTGCTGTAGTTCTGTTTGTCCGCATCGATGAAGGCCATATCAAACGGGCCGGTCAACGTTTTAATAGATTCCAGCGCCGGGCCTTTCAGCAGAGTAATTTTTTTTCCATGCGGACTTTCAGAGAAATATTTCTGTGCAAAGGCAATCGCCACCGGGTCCATTTCACAGGTCACCAGAGTTCCATCCTCCGGCAAAGCCTCGGCCATCGACAAGGCACTATACCCGCCAAAGGTGCCAATTTCCAGAATGCTCCGAGCCCCAAGCAGCCGGGCCAGCAGCTTTAAAAGCCGGGCCTCCAACCTGCCTGTCGTCATCTGAGGAATTTCTAGGTTTTGGTAAGTTTCCTCTTCAAGCCTTCTTAACAGTTCACCTTCATCACTGGTGTGGTCAAAGGCATATTGTTCTATCTTTTCATCAATAAAGTCCATGAATCCCTCACAAGTTTTCTAATAAGCCACAATACCTTCATCGAGGCTACGCCAGATATACCAAGTTGCCACCGTTTCAAAAGGTTGCCATTTTTTTCCTACAGCACGCACTCTATCGGGAGTGGGCATTGCTCTCATGTTGTAGAGTTGCTTCACTCCGGCCCGGAGCCCTAAATCCCCCACCGGCAAAACATCCATCCGATTCAGCGAAAATATCAGGAACATCTCTGCCGTCCACCGGCCAACGCCATAAACTCCGGTTAACTGCTTGATAATTTCTTCATTGTCCTGATAAGCCATACGGTGCGGACGAACACTGCCATCGAGAAATTTTGCACTGAGGTCTTTCATATACTTCACCTTCTGGCTCGACAAGCCCACTTCCCGCAATTGTTTTTCCGGCAAACCTTGTACTTTTTTCGGAGTGGGCCGGGCACCGGTAAAAAGGTTTTGAAAACGATGGGTGATGGATTCTGCAGCTTTTGTCGAAATCTGTTGTCCGACGATGGCTTTACATAAGACCTGAAAATAATTTTGGTTCCGTTTAAGCTTGAAGGGACCCATCCGGCGTATCACACAGGCCATCACGGCGTCCCTCTCATCAAAATGTGTCAGGATTATTCTTTTACTGGGAAGCTGCATCTCGGTCATCCTCGCCAGTCTACCTGAAACGCCCGGACGCTTTTAAGGTTGGGGGAGGCCTTGAGTTGATCCACAGCATGATCACTGATCCTGTTTTGGTACAGGTCAAGAGTGATCAAGCGGGGGAACGCCTCTGAACGGCAAAGCAAATCCACAGCGCTATCCTCCAATCCGTTTGCCGCAATCGACAATAGAGTCAGTTGCTGAAAGTTTTTAGACTCGCATAACATCTTAACGCCACCCAGACCCAAACCCGTTTTTTGTAGATAAAGTTCGCGCAGGTTTTTTAATTTAGATTCTCCCGCAAGAAGCTGTGCACCTGCAGGCCCTATAGGATTGAGGTTGAGGTAAAGCATTTGCAAATTGGAAAGAACTTCTGACTCGGTCAACGCTTTTAAGCCCTCAAGACCTATCTGGTTACTCTGCAGAAAAAGTTTCTGCAGATGGCCGAAGAAAGGTGAAGCGGCTATGGATTGTGCTGAGTAATTCGTGAGTTTGTTGTGAGCCAGAGAAAGCACTAGTAGTTGTTTAAGCTGGGACGAATTTGCCAACGCCTCGACCCCCTCATTGCCAAACTCATTTTTATCCAGCCACAACTCCTTAACCTTGCGGATTGTGTCATAGGCCAGAAGGTCCTCAACGTCCTCCATGAGCACTTCCTTGTCAACAAGGTCGAGCTTATAGATAGCCTTGTCGCTATTTTCAATCTCGGCCTCGGCTTCGGCCTCACTCCAGACCATGGCGGTGGAGTCATCCGGTTCATCAGCCAGAACCGTCAAACTGTTTTTGATCAGGCTTTCAAAAAGCGGACTCATCATTTCAGCCACCCCTGTTCTTTAAAAAAAGCGATGATTTCACGAGCCGTTTCTCCCGGTCCTCGGCTGCTGGTATCACAAATGAAATCCGCAGCAGACTGATATTTTTCATGCCGATCATCAAGAATTTTTTTCTGTTCTTCCTCAAAACTGAGACCTTCTTGCAAGCTAGGCCGGTTGCGGTCTTTTTTGATCCTGCGGATGATCGTAGACAGACCCGCCGTGAGCAGAACACATTTGCCCTCTCTTTTCAGGAGAACCATATTATTGTCATCGAGCACCACTCCCCCACCACAATCAATGACACTGTCTTGAGCTTCCCCGACCACCCGACCCACAACAGCTGATTCCAGTTTACGAAAACCAGGCCAACCTTCCTGCTTCACAATCTCGGGGATGGATTTCCCGGCAGTTTGGACAATCAAATCATCCATCCGATACAGTTTTCTCCCCAGTTCTTTAGAAAGAATTTTTGCAATCACCGATTTTCCGGTTCCCCTGTAACCCAGCATGACAATATTCAACGGCCTGTATCCTATATGGGTGCAGACTTCTCAAGGTTCCTTTTAGTTGCCCTGACGAAGCCCGATTCTCTAAAAAGCTTTATTTTCAATAGCGCAAAAAGAGTAAAGCAATATTTCTGCCGATGCAAACGAAACCTTATTCAAGACAGGACTGTCTTTTTCTTATTACGCGAACCCGCTATGGTATAATCTGGTTTCTTAGAGAACCCATTTTTCACATTCTCTTGGGCAAACCATTCAGCAGGGAAAGGGCCAATTGTGAAAAAAATTATACTTTTAACTGTATTGACTATTTTTATCCAGACATCTGGAGTCTGGGCTGGCGATGATAAAGAGACCGCAGAAAAAAGAGCACTGTGTGAAAAAGGGAATTCAACAGCATGTTTTAATATGGGAGAACGCTATCGCATTCTTGAGCGAGACAATAAGACAGCTCTTGAGTTTTACGTCATGGCCTGTGATGCAGGCTATATGACAGGGTGCACCAATGGTGGCATTCTCACACTCATGAAAGGAACACCTTATAGCAAGGAATTTAAAGAAGCGCGAAAAATGTTCACCAAGGCCTGTGACGCAGGGGAGGACCCATCCTGTTTCAACCTGGGAACCCTGAACTATAAGGAAGGCCGCCAGAAAAAGGCGTTGCAATTTTATCTGAAAGCCTGTGACATGGGCAATCAGGGAGGTTGCGCGAAACACAAGAGGTTGTCCCGCTAAACACTATGCAAGAAGACAAGGTCAAGAATTGGGAGGAGTTGTGCAACGACGGAGAAAACTATGGTGGCGAAGGAAAAAACCTTTCGCCCAAGGAAAAAATCCTTTTCGAAAATATTAAGGATAAAAAAGTTCTTAAAATTCAGGATGCCTACCTGTTTTCCAAAACCGGAAAAATTGAGGAAGACCACGGCAAGAACCTCGCTGAAATGATCGCCAACTTCCCTTTCATCAAAACCATCTCCAGCATGATCCTCACCCATAATCAGCTTGGGCCGGACGGAATGAAACTTCTCGCCGAGTCCCCTTACCTGCCCAAAATCATCGACCTGCATTTGGGTTCCAACAATCTCGGAGATGAGGGCGCGAAAATAATAGCCGAGTCAGAAGTGTTCTCAGAACTGGTGACCCTGAACCTGGAATGTAACGGCATCACCGCAGAGGGAGCCAAAGCCCTCGCCCAGTCTTCGGTGCTGACAAAACTAGAGTATCTGAATATGGTGGATAACCGGGCCGGAGACGAAGGCGCGTTGGCCATCGCCAATTCAGACAATCTCAGCAACCTGACCTACCTGCATCTGGGAGGCAATCGGGTTAAGTCTGACGAGGCCAAAGCCGCTTTAAAAAATTCACCAAAACTCACCAAACTGGAAAAACTTAAAGTTTTCTAAACAACCGTGTCAAATGGAATTGGGATCATCAGGGCGAAGCAGTTCTGGACGGGAGTAATTGACCAGCCCCGCATCTTCTTCCACACCTTCCTTAAGAACAAGCGTTGTCAGGCTGGTCAGGACTTTACTTTCATGGATCGCTTGCGCCCCTTCGTTACCGAAATAGTTTCTCCCGGCATAAAGTTGCGTCAACCCGGCCAGCGCGGTAGATTCTCCCAAGGCCTTGGCCCCTACATCGCCAAACCTATTCTGCGAAAGCCGTAAAACTTTGAGAGCCTTCCATTTCGGAGCCGAGACAAGCACCACAACAGCTTCATCCTTAAACTTATTGGCTGAAAGATTCAGTTCCTGCAGTTGATCCATCAGGTCTCCCTGAATCATTTCTTTCAGACCTTCAATCTCAATATAACTGCGTTCCAAGATCAGCGTTTTCAATCCGGGAAAAGACGTTGTCTCCCCAAGCGCTTTCGCTGTTTCATTACCGGCCTCATTCCACCCCACATCCAAAAATTCCAAATTGGGGAAATTTTTGGACCGAATAAAATCTGCCACAGATGCATCGGTGAGGCGGTTATCAGAAATGACCAGTATTTTTAAATTTTTCAATTTGATCTGACTGGAACAGGCAATGTCTGTCAACCCCTGGCCTATCAGGAAATTAATTCCCAAATAAAGTTCTTCAAGTTGGGCTAAATTTTCCGATTCAAAAAGAACGGGTAACGCTTCGTCACTGATCTGATTGTCCGCAAGATCAAGAACCCGAACATTTTTGAGTCCCTCATAATCGCAAATAATTTTTACATCATCGTTGGAAATATATTTCCCAGAAAGCTTGAGCACGCTGGGGTCTTCTTCCAGCAGAGGCTGAAGGGTAGCCTGCCATTTGGCTGATTTCTCCTCAAAAGAGGGTTCGTGCTCCTCATACTCCGAATCTCCACCGCGAACAATGCCCATTTTTATCTCCTGAAAACTATCAAAAAAAAACCCTGTCTCTCCTACTTGTGGGGGAAACGCTACTCATACTAACAGCTTGTCTTTCCCAAGCTCAACGGAAAACGGGCCAGAAAAACTGGCGCTTCCAGGGGCACATTTGCCGCTTTTCTCTGTCAGCCGCTAAAATCAAATAACTCTCTTAATTTCAAAATATTACCCTCCAATTTCACGGGAGCTCTGCCCAAAGAATTAAAAAAAATTAATTCCAGATTAACAGTTCCTTAATCTTGATTTTATAGAATGCCTTTAAAACAATTTAAGTTGTTCGGGCAGATCAAGGCCTGAGCTGAAAAAGGGAGAGATAAAAAATGGAAACTTTTAAAACAATCGATATACGCGGGCTTTCGTTTTTCAGCGCGTTGCAATTGGCTTCAAAAGAGTTCACCCGTATCAAGAAAAACGGAATCTTGGAACTCATTGTCGATAAAAAAAGAAATATGACCGAAGCCTTTTCCAAATGGGCAAAAAATCAAGGATGTAAAATTTCAGATATCGAAGACGATCCCCGGATGGTGCGCCTGTTCATTCAAAAGGGATCTGGGGCTATAAAAGCTTAACGCAAACCTTAAACACAGGTTATTTCAGACTTTTCAGGTTTCAGTCTCCTCCTCTAGCTGCAAATCTCAAGTCTGGCATAGCCTGTGTTTTCTTGCCTACTTCAGCTTCTCCGGTTGATTTTTTTCATAAATGATCTGCAACCCTTCCAAAGTTAAAAACGGATCTAGCGTATCAATAACCGTTGTTTTTGAGGCCACCCAGTCAACAATTCCCCCTGTGGCCACCACATGCGCGTTCTGCCCCAATTCACTTTTAATTTGTCGAACCAGAGATTCAACCATTCCCGTAAACCCATAAACTGCGCCGGAACGAATACTTTCCGCTGTTGATTTTCCAATGACATTTTCCGGAACCACCATTTCGATTCGCGGCAGTTTGGCGGTATGTTTGAACAGGGCTTCCAGAGAAATCTGAATCCCCGGGAAAATGGCTCCTCCAAGATATTCTCCTTTCTTCGATACCACATCGAAGGTCGTTGCAGTGCCAAAATCCACAATGATCAATGGCCCCCCAAATTTCTCGAATGCTGCCACCGAGTTGACAATCCGGTCAGCACCCACTTCGGCAGGGTTATGGTAAAGGATGGAAATTCCCGTTTTAATACCCGGCCCCACCACCAGCGGCTCGCAGGAAAAATATTTCCGGGCCATGTCTTGCAGAATGGGAACCAGAGGAGGAACCACACAGGCGAGAACAATGTCATCAATAGTTTCTGTCTCAACATTGTTCAGCAGAATAAATTCCTTGATCAAAACCCAGTACTCATCGGCTGTCCGGTTCCATTCTGTACGAATCCGCCAATGAGTCAGGAGCTTTTTGCCGGAAAACAAGCCAATCACATTATTGGAGTTGCCGACATCAATAACTAATAGCATAATAAAACCTGTACGATGTTTTCAGGAACCTTGCGAAAGTAGCAGAGCTTGCAGGAGATGACAACCTCGAAAAATCGTTTGCGTGAAATAGCTGCCTTTAAATAGAATAGGCCCGTTCAATTTGGCCGCAAAGTGGGTGCCTGAAAACTATGAAAGACAAACATAATGTTGAAATGGAAGATATCTCCGGATTTCCCCTGGAACGATCGTTCGATTTTTTCTTCTGGGAAGATATTTCCTATCCTGACTTGCTGGAACAGGTGTTGAAAAATCTGAACGATGACCAGGCTCACACGTTTTGCAATGTCGTACGAAGCGGGAGTTTCTTCCAATTGGGCGACACCTTCTATCGAATCAAATCCAATTAAATGCAGTCCTGAAATACACGGACATGGCAAATGAAACCTAAATTCCCGACCATCGCAGGTTTCATTTTACTCTTCCTTCCTTTCGGGCAATCAAGAAGTCTTTCGCTTCCGGAACTCCCGACGCAAAATTATTTTAGAAGATGATGGAGCACATCTCTACGAACTCCTGCAAAATGTGCCACCTGATTCATCAACCCGCCGCCATCATTCAATGAGCCCGGGGAAACAGGTAGTTCAAGAAGTTTTTTTCTGGCTCCAGCCTTTCAGCTTCATGCAACCCAGGTATCCCGTATGCTCGCCTTCGAATCCAAGTTCGCGGCCCTGGATTTTGTGGCTGAACTTGTCTTTTTCCGCCGTACATCTTCTGGAATCCTGCAGAAATTCCTGTTCTGCCTTACCACTATCTTCATGGGCGAAGTCTTCGAACTTGCGGTCTTCGGCACAACCAACCCATAAAAAGAACACAAAAATAATTCCGCCCGATTGCAATGATTTAGCAAAATTCCGATCCATCTAATTCTTAATCCTTTTTAAAGCGAATAAATGAAGACCTGCTTTTACGAAGCTCAAACAGAGCCGGAAGCATGAACAGGGCGCAGATGGTGCAGGTTATTATTCCCAGTTCCACCACCGAGGCAATAGACCTGATCCCTTGATGGTGAGCAATATTCAAACTGGCATAACCGGCAAGACTGGTTAAGGCCGACAATATAATGGAGCTCCCTGTTTCCTGTAGCGACTTGAGGGAAGCGCCTTTGGAATAATCCAGTATATGGTGACTGAGGTATATGCAATGGTCAATCATGATTCCGACGATAGAAGGGAGCATGACAATATTGATGAAATTCAGTTTCACATTAAAAACAGACATGAGCGCACCGGTCAAGACCAGACCGGTAAAAAGAGGCAGGAAAGTGATGACCGCCAAACGAATACTCTGAAGATCCACTAAAAGAATGAGGAAAACCATCGCAAAAGCGATAGCCATTGCCACCGGCCCCTTCTCCTTAACCCAATCCAGTATTTTGGCGGCTATCAGGTTTTCATTCAACACAGAAGTTTCAATATTTTTTTCCGCCATCATGCGTTTCAATTCCGCCACTTCCTTTTCCAACTGATAAATATTTTCGACATGAAAAAAGTTTTTATCTGCAGGAGAAAGCAACACAACCAGATAATCATCCCCGGCACGGAGTTTTTTCTGCAAATTAGGGGGTACTCGTTTTTCGTCAAACGGCTCGGCATTCACCAGCTTCCTAAAATTTTCATACCGATCATTTCCCAGCGAAAATTTAATGATGTCCTCGTTATCCAAAAACATTTTACGAATCCGAAGAATCGCATCCTTCTTCGATTCATACTCCTCGCGGCTGAACATATTTAAAGAATACTGCATGCCTATGATGGTCTGTTCTCCACCCTTGTGCTTGATTTCCTCCAGAGCTGTATGAATTTCAAACAGGTTTTTCTTTTCATGCGTCAGAATCAAAGTAGGGGAAAAGGCAAAGCCGAAATCATCCGTGGTGACCGTCTCATACTCACTGGCGGGGGACTCCCCCCTAAGTTTCTGGAAGTCATATTCAAACCTGAGTCCGGGAAGAAAAAACAAACTCGCAATCATTAAAAATAGGAACATGGCCGAAAGAAAATAGGGCGTTGTGAAATACAGGTTGGCAATTTTAAAGGTGAACAACCTGGGCCTGGGTTTTCTCAACCAATGAATTTTGTCATAAAACAAAGCCTGCGCCGGAAAAATGAAGTAGTAGCTGAAAAAAGCACAGACGATACCCAGCGTAGCAATTTTCCCGAACTCCGAGAATCCCTGAAAATCCGAAAAGCTTAAGATTGAAAAAACACTCATCGTGGTCAGCATCGCGATCAACCCGGACCGCCCCACCTGAGTCACAACCAGTTCTGTAGCATCGGGAATGCTCTTACCTTTCAGCAGTTCCTGCTTGAAACGAATATAAAGGTGAATGCCATAGTCGATCCCCAGCCCCATCAATATAGCCACCAGAAAACCGGAAATTATATTCAGGTGGCCGATGAACAGGCGCGTCAAGGCAAAGGTGTAAGACAATGACAGCAACAAGGGGAAAATGATGAGCGGTATGGAAAACCAGGACCGGGTATAGACAAGGATGATAAAACTTGCCAACAGGGCCGCGAGCACAGCTGACTTCTTAAGGTCGCTTTGGATGAACTGGTTTTCTTCCAGCCGCACAATCAGCGAACCTGTAAGGTTGATAGTCAGGTCGGGGATATCTTTTTCAAGCCCAGTCTGGTCAATCGCCTCTTGAATGGATCGGACATATTGCTCGGTAAAATCTGTGTCGGTGACCGTTCCCTTGGGTTTGACAAAGATATAAAAATTATTTGCCATCTTCCCTTTATGGTAAGGGTTGACGTCTTCAAAGATATCGTACCGGTCGGCAAGCGTTTGCAGTTTAATCGGATTGAAAAGTTCATCTTCCCCAAAAAATCCTCCGAATTGACCTCGCGCATAGTCAATCGCTTCCGCGACCAGAGACTCAAGCTGAAGCAACTCTGTCTTGGGAATTAACAGGAGTTGACGGTTTTTTAAAAACTGTTCGGGTATTTGCGAATCGACAAAATAGGTTCCGGGAACTTTTTCCAGAGCCCGCGCCAGTTTACCAATCACTTCATCAGCCTGGACAGGGTTCAACTGTTCCAGGACAACCACAAGCGGGCCAGACCCGCCGGTTTTGGCAACCACTTCATTAAATTCTTTGATTAATGGTAAATCCTGAGGAAGAAGATTATCCATCCGGGGGTTGAAGCTTAAACCACTGGCCCAATAGATAGATATTCCGCTTAGAAGAATTGCCAGAATCAGTAGAGTGCCGGGATAACGGCGGGTAATTTTTTGGAAACACCAACTAAGAACTGTTTTCATACACGAAGCGTTGAAGGCGCGCGGGGCAAAATCATAAAACCTTAAAGGAAGACATCAAAAGAAACCAACGCAAGTATACACAGCCTGATCCCTGTTGGGAAATGAAGTTGGTCGTCAATGCCTTTTACATTTACACCCTTTTATTTATTATTGAACCCTCTATTCAAACTGACTTCTACTTCTGTTTCGCGCCGCCTTTGTTTCTCTGGCGGCTGCAATCACTGCGGCAGAGACATTCTCCACCACCTTGGCGTCGAACACACTTGGGATGATGTATTCCGGCTGCAAATGTTCTTCCTCAATGCAATTCGCAATCGCATACGCCGCGGCCATTTTCATTTCCTCATTGATATGCGTGGCCATGCAATCCAAGGCTCCCTTGAAAAGACCGGGAAAACATAAAACATTATTGATCTGGTTGGGGTAATCACTTCTGCCTGTTGCCATGACCGCCACATGAGGCCCTGCCTCCTCAGGCAAAATTTCCGGGACCGGGTTGGCTAGTGCAAAAACCACAGGATCTTTGGCCATTTTCTTTATGTCCTCAACCGTCAATTGACGAGGACCCGAAACGCCGAGAAACATATCGGCTCCGGCAATGACCTCACTCAAACTCCCTTTTAGTCCATCAGGGTTGGTATTGTCGGCAAACCATTGCTTGGCTTCATTGAGGTCATCGCGGAATTTATGAATGGCCCCCTTGCGGTCACAGGTAATGATGTTACTCACGTTGAGTTGTTTGATCATTTTAGTGCAGGCGGTTCCGGCGGCTCCGGCACCCAGAACCACAACCTTGATGTCTTCAGGTTTTTTGCGCAAAAGCTTCAAGGCATTGATCAATGCAGAGGAAACCACAACCGCCGTTCCGTGCTGGTCGTCATGAAAAACCGGGATATCCAATTCCTCCTGCAATCTTCTTTCAATCTCAAAACAATGAGGTGCTGCAATATCCTCCAGATTGATTCCGCCAAAACCAGGCGCAATGGCCCGGACGGTGTTCACCACTTCATCCACGCTGGAGGTGTTCAGGCATATGGGGAAGGCATCGATTCCGGCGAACTCCTTAAATAGCATCGCCTTGCCTTCCATCACCGGCATTGCAGCCCCCGGGCCGATATTGCCCAGCCCCAGAACCGCCGAACCATCGGTGACAATGGCAACCGTGTTGCCTTTCATCGTCAACTTATAAACCAGTTCAGGATCCTTGTGAATCGCGGTACAAACGCGACCCACACCAGGAGTGTAAGCCATGGAAAGATCATCCCGGGTTTTCAGACTTTTACGGCTGACGACCTCTATCTTCCCTCCCAAATGTAAAAGAAAAGTACGGTCGGAATAGTGGATGACTTCTACGCCCTCCACCTTTTTCAAGGCCTCAACAATTTCCTCACCATGATTCGCGCCTGAAGTGTAGATGCTAATGTCCCGGATTGAAGCCCCTTGAGAAAGAGGACGAACCAGATCTATCGCCCCAATGTGTCCATCGAGTTCTGCAATTCGAGCTGTCACTTCAGAAAACCCCTTAGTCTGACCTCCAATTTTCAAGCGTACAATAATGCTGTCTCCAGCATTTGGCGTGAAAGCACTTCTGGTCATGAACTCACCTCTGGTTTTTGAGTTGGCAAATAAGATGTTCTATTCAATTTAGACTCCTCTGTCTTTTGCCCTTTAGGCCCGAGTCGCAAGGAAAAGAAATGGGCTTCTAGCCTTAAAAGTCGAGATCTACTATGTTACTAGATAATCCCAGGAACATCAAAAAATCAAATTTTTCCATGTGCCACCTTACGTATTCAAATGAATGAGTAATAGCCGACCACGATTTATTCTGGCTCAAGCACAAGTCAAAAAATTCAATCCGTCCAATACCTGCTCTCTCCACTTCTACGCCATGGAAAGTTGCAAACCAATACCAAATAACTTACCCTGTAATTCGAAATTTGAAGACACTATTTTTTCAGAAATAGAACAGGACCACCTCGATTTTTGGTCAGGGTGGCTCAGAATATTGCAGAACGGCTCACTCGATTTTTCAATGCTTGCAATCCGCATCAACAAATACTCAGAAGATGAATTCTAGAGATACTGTTTTTCAAGCCACACGTTCGCAACGCTTGCCCTGCGAGTGCTGCGGTAATAACCAGTTTCGTCCTGTGCTTTACCGGGAAGATGGAACCCTCATTGTCCATTGCGAACATTGCCACTTGGAATTTGTTAACCCCCTGCCAGATCCATCTATCATGCAAAACTCATATCGGTCTGAAATGGTCGGCGAGGATCCCAGCCAGGGACATTTTTCACAATATATTCTTGAGCGGGAAAAAAGGGAGAAGTCCTTTTCAAAACTCTATCACTCCCGCTTAAAATTTATCGATCGTTTCAAACCCAACAAGGGAAACCTGCTGGATATTGGGTGTGGGGCTGGATTTTTTGTTAAATGCGCTCTGGACAAAGGATGGAAAGGACATGGACTGGAACTGCTTCCCGAATATGTCCAGTATGCTCAAGATAACCTCGGCCTACATCAGGTTCAACAGGGGTCATTGGATAATGACCTACCCTTTCAACCCCAAACTTTCGATGTCGTGACCTTGTGGGATCTGATTGAGCATGTCCGACATCCTTTGGCTTGCTTAGAAAAAATCAATCGTGCTACAAAACCAGGAGGGCTCCTGATAATCTGGACACCAAATGTTAAGAACTCAATTTTCGTTAAAGAACAGTGGCTTAGTTATAAGTTGAATCAGCATATTTATTTCTTTTCTCGAAACTCGTTGGAACAAATTTTAAAAAAGGCCGGCTTCAAAATTGACTACATAACAACCAACAAAGCCAAGAAAGGACTTTTCAATCGCAACAACACCATTCCCTTCAAGGACTCAAATAAGCCGAACGACAAATTCGGAAAATTTTTGTTCTCCGTCAAACGCGATCTTAAAAATGCCGTCAATCCACTGACCTACTGCGGCCCTCTGTTCGATATTGCCGGATATGGATTCAACCTGCTCGTTGTCGCTTCAAAAACTAATGAGGTGCCATAACCTTGGCATCATGGCAACTCGAATAGAGTTTCCGGTTATGGAATGAAAACAGCCACAAAAAAACCAGCGGAGCAATTGCTCCGCTGGCTTCAATTCTCAAAAAAATCTATTTGGGTATTACTTTGGATGCCTGAGGCCCCTTTTCTCCCATGCTTTTCTCGAACTCGACCGCTTGGCCTTCTGTAAGAGTCTTAAAGCCTTCCCCTTGAATTTCAGAAAAATGGACAAAACAATCTTCCCCATCACTAGACTCGATAAACCCATAACCCTTACTATCGTTAAACCATTTAACTTTTCCATCTGCCATAACAGTTAACCTCCTACATTTTAGCGGCAAGGCCAATCAAGCTATCCAACGAACCTTCCCAATTTTTACCTGGGTCCCAATTTCTGCCAAGGTTTTTACCGAGCTAAATAAAATAAGCCCTTAGCTCGTCGCGGATCTTGAACATTGACTTATCCAGTTAACAAGCTCACAAACCAACTTACATTGACACTAGAAACCCCATTATCGGGCGAAAGTATAGCACCAAAGTATTTACTTTAAGAAGCGCAAAATCCCGCTTATAGATTAACTCTGGAGGTAAAACTGCTTACAAAATCTTTACCCCAAGCCCACCAAATACAACATTTACTAACAATCAATATATGCTGGTGACATCTTCTAAAGCGTTTCGTTTCTTACTGGTCACTATCCACCAAAATATAAATAATCATCAAAATTTCAACCTATTTAAGAAATAATTTAATTCTATTCGAGACAAAAACTTTGCTATGTTTTGTCGGAGACCCACTCTGCTTTTGAAAGGCTTTGCTTTTGAGCAGAGGTCAGAAATAAAAGTACCAGATAACCTGTCCCCACCATGGGAACTAGAAAGCAAAGATGTTGCAGGAGGGCCAAACTTAAAGCAGCCTCGGGAGCGAGCCCACAAAATTGATAAACCAGAAAAGCGGTTCCTTCATAGATGCCAAAGTTTCCAGGAGTGATCGGTAAAACCGTCGCCAGATTCAAAGCGCCCATGACCAAAATGGGGGCCCATAAAGGAAGGTCCAAACCCAGGCTTTTTTGTACCGCCCAGATTCCCAGAGTCTGCGCAAGCATCATTACAAGAGCCAGCAGAAGGCCTGAACTGAAAGTTCGCACATCTCTTAAAACTTCCAGATGAACAGACCAGCGTGAAACCAAGGTTCTGATCTTGCCTGTAAATGATTTGATTTCTTGCCCTTCCCGAACGCGCGGTTTCTTATGAGCCATGTAAAACATGATCGAAGCAAAAAGACCTATGACAATTACAAAAATCAGTATCGCCTGTCCCATTCGCTCCGGAAGAGGAACGAAAATTGCGACCAAAGTCAGAACAAAAATTTTGGCGAAGCCTTCCATGAGTTGATCGAGCGCTAATACTGACAGGGCTACAGTGTGCCCCACCTCTGCCCTTCGGGCCAAAGCCATGACCCCGACCGCATGCCCACCAGGGAAAGGAATCGTGTTGCAGGATGTGGACATAAAAGAGTTCGCTTGAAAAATCCTGACAAAGGGAACTGAAATTTTTTGCGGCAGGAGCAGGTACCAGAGCGAAGCCCAAACCCCCAAAATGCAGGCATTGAAAAAAATCGCCAGAAGTAACCATGAAGGATCTGCTCGGATAATTTCGTTCCACGCCCGGCCCAGATCAATCGATTGCAGGCAAAGATAAAACAATCCAGCCGCAAAAGCCCACAGTAAAAATATGAAAGGTTTCTTTTTCAAAGTTTCGTTTCACTCAAACAATAATTAGTCCGTCTATAATATAATATCCTGCTCGTGACCAAAAGGGTATCCTGATAATTACTTTCTAAACCCTTTAAAAAGTTTTAATCAATGCTAAGCTGATGCCCAAAAAATATTGACCGGGGAAAATGCGAAAATGGATGAAACTCTTTACCGTATAATATCTCTTGTCGGCTTTTTTCTGGTAGCTTTCATCGCTTGGGCTACCGGCAGTCGGCAAAAGATCAACCTGAAAACCATCATGGGAAGCATAGCGCTGGCCTGGGTTTTGGGAGTGCTGGCGTTTTGGGTTCCATGGTCTCGGGCCGCTTTACGGTGGATTAATGACGGGCTGGTGGCTATCCTCACCGCCTCCCAGAAGGGGGCTTTATTTCTTCTTGGACCTCTCGCCATAGGCCCGGGACAAACCCTGTCAGATGGCACACCTTCTGTAGGATTCATCCTCGCATTTCAGGTGCTCCCCTCAGTAATTTTCTTTTCAGCAGTCATTTCAGGGTTGTACTACTTGGGAATAATGCAGGTAGTGGTCCGGTTTTTTGCCCGTATCTTTTACCGCCTGCTGGCATTATCTGGAGCTGAATCTTTATCTGCCGCCGCTAATATTTTTGTCGGCATTGAATCCGGCTTAACCATCCGGCCCTACCTTATAAAGATGACCCACTCCGAACTTCTCACTCTGATGACCTGCATGATGGCAACCGTGGCCAGCACTGTCATGGGAATTTATGTTATCGCACTACGCGATATTTTCCCCCAAATCGCAGGCCATCTTGTTTCCGCTTCATTGATATCCATCCCCTGCGCCATTATTGCCAGCAAGCTTTCATTACCGGAGTTGAAGGTGCCTGAAAGTTTGAAGAAATTACCAAAAATAGAAAGTGATGGCGAAGAACTTTCTAACTTTATGGTCGCCTTGATCGATGGAGGTGCTCAAGGAGTCAAAATGGCTGTGGGAATTGCCACTGTATTGATCGTGGTGCTTGGCCTGGAATCTTTAGTGGATCTGGTACTCGCTGAATCATTAGATATTTCTGTACAAAACCTGCTGGGCTGGCTGACTATACCCTTTTCCGTCCTCATGGGGTTGCGGCCTGAGGAATGGCAACTGGCTGGCCAGATTTTAGGATCACGGTTTATAGAAACAGAAGTGTCTGCCTATTTCGCTTTGGCAATGGCTCAGGCTGCTGATCCTGCGCCGTTTACCCTTCGATCTGTAACCATTCTAACTTATGCGTTATGCGGTTTTGTGCATCTCGCCAGTATGGGAATTTTCATTGGTGGCTTGACTGTGTTGGCCCCATCCCGAGCCCGCGACATTACAGTGACAGGCGCACGCGCCTTATGGACAGCATTTCTCGCAACTGTCCTCACCGGTTGCATCGCCGGAGCACTGGTCCTAAGCTAATTTTCCACACTCTCCATTGCCTCTTGTCGATTCCGCAACACTCATGGGGAAATTAAAGCCGTTGAAGGATAAATGTTTTATACTCTACTGAACACAAACTAGGAGGTTGTATGAATACCAAAAGACGTATTCATGATGGAATTGTCGGAGCAGTTGTGACGATTGGAGCCGCGATGGGCTACTGGATTGATCCGATTTGGTTGCTGGTACCAGGCATATTGGGAGTCACACTTGTTCAAAGTGCCCTCACCGGATTTTGTCCTCTATATTTCATTCTCGACAAAACCTGCAAAAATCAAGAACTATAAATATCTTGAAAAAAAATCTGGATTTAATCACTTTGATTTTCACAGGAATATTTGGGTCAGCTCCAACCTTTTCAGCTTGGGAAGCAGGTTTTTATTCAGGCATTGGCACCACGGAAAAATCCCCCAGGTTCCATTTGCCATGCAGCTTTTGAACCGTTCCGTTTTTAAGAAGTCCCTTCAAGCTGGTATCAATTTTTTGTTTCAGCTCAAGATTTTCTTTACGCAAGACAATACCATAATTCTCCGAGGTCATTCTGGAACCCAGAAACCTGGCGTTTTGGGTCAATTCCTTATTTTCATTGAAATAATAATTCACCTGAACTGAGTCCCCGACCACTCCATCATTACCCTTATTGGCCATATCAATAACCGCATGGCCAAATTTTTCATAGGTCTTGATTTTCATACCTTCATACTTTTGCAAAAAATAATAAGAAGTCGTGTTGATCTGGGCTCCGACCGTGGCTTTTATTTCAGCAAGCTGTTCCAGGCTATCGACATTCTCGATATCCTTTCGGACCAGCACGGCGACCCCGCTCTGCAGATAGGGAATGCTGAAAGCCATACGGTTTTTTCTTTCTTCAAGAATCGTTATTGAACTGATCACCAAATCAAATTTTTCAGTGATCAACCCTCCAAACAATCCACCCCACTCCACATTAACCAGTTCATAATCGAACCCGGCATTTTTCACGACCTCCTTAATCAGGTCCACCTCAAATCCATCCAGTTCCCCCTGATCATTTAAAAATGACATTGGGACGAACGTCGCGTCAATGGCAATGACGAGGCGGGGGTTTTGGGTTTCTTGAAAACCCTGCCCACAACTCAGGCACCCAACACAAAAAGCAGCCAAAACGATTTTTAAAAAATACTTTTTCAACACTTAAAATTTCCGCAATCCATTCCGGAGCCTTTCTATTAATCCCTTTTTTAATTCCTTTTTTCCTGTTTTCGAATTTGCAACCATTCCTGCGCCAGGTTTTCAGACTGCACGATTTCTTCCGGTGTCATTCTTTTCAGGAGATAGTTCTTATTGCTCACCGCGTCAGGGTCACCTTTTCCCGCTATGCTGAACCACATACAGGCTTTCACGAAGTCCCTTGGAGCACCAACTCCCGTCATATGCATCACCCCAATATTGTTGAGGGCGTCCTTGTTTCCCAATTCTGCCGCTTTTCGGTACCATTTCATGGCTTCATCATAATTCGTGGAAACGCCTTCTCCATTTTCATACATCACACCGAGATTATTCTGAGCGTCTGCGTAATCCTGCTCGGCGGCAAGCCGGTACCACTTTGCCGCTTGCTCCGAACTTTGCGGGACCCCTTCTCCCAGATCGTGCATGATCCCCAGACCATACTGGCCCCTGGCATCGTTACTATCCGCAAGAGCTTGAAACTCTTTCAATGCAGTTTGGGCATCGCCACGATCGAACGCGTCTGTGGCCTCCTGATAACCAGCCCATGTCAACGAGGGCATCGCCCAAGTCAGCACCATCATCAATACCAAACTGTTCATAACGCCAATAGCCTTCCGTTTTCAATGTGATCTTTATTCAGTTCTGCCGCCAAATCAGAATAAATTTAAATTTTCAATTTCCAGCAAGTTGTTTCTTCATTTGTTTCGCGGCCAAAGCGTACCCGCCGGAAGCCCCATCCACAATATTACAAAAACAAAAGGGCTCAGCGAAAATCGCTGAGCCCTTTTGTTTTATTCTGCAAAACTGAAAGATCAAGAACAGAGGCTATCTTGCGGCCTCTACATCTGGTGCCAGGCAGAACGCTGCCGCCGCATCGCCATCTTACGCTTTTTTTTGGCTTCTTTTATTTTGCGTTTTTTCTTAACCGACGGCTTTTCATAAAATCGCCTGCGTTTGAGTTCTTTGAACAAACCCTCTTTATTGAGTTGGCGTTTTAAACCCTTCAACGCCCGTTCGACCTGATTCTGATAAACGGTGACTTGCAAAGTAGGGGACTCCTGTTTTCAAAGTTGTGACGCTTTAGCTTTCGTTGGCATCTTAGCAGGTTTTGCCAGTGGTCTACCGGTTCTTTTATTCTTCTTGAAAAGAGAAGGAAAGTCCAATTGCTTTTTTGACCGAATGTTCAATTTTTTTACCGAGATCACTTTTTTTAAATTTCCGGAGCTGTCGTACACCTTAACTTCATGCATATAAATGACCTCACTTTAACCTGTTTATCCCCTGATGTAATTGGCACAAAAAAACCACCCCAAAAAGGAGTGGAGCATATAAAGTCCTTTACGATATTTTGATGTCCTGCCTCAAGGGGGATCACCCAGAGGAGATATCATCAGGCTAACATGCGTGGGCAAGATTACAAGGAGATTAAAATTATAATTTTTTAATCTTACCCATAAATCAGCCACAGAGCACAATAAGGGCCTATTTGGGTCGTTTTTCAGCTAATTTTACTATTTCATTAGATATATTATTAGGACTTTCCCAATATCCATGCTACCCTGATTCGGTAAACAAGGGTTGTTTAGTTGTAGTGTAATTTGATTCCTTCTAGTTTCTCGCCTAGAGCAGACCTGTAAAAACACTTTGGTTTAACAGACTAAAGTGAGTTGGGTTTTTTATCGAAGTGGTTCTAAAAGTTCTTGCATCAAACCAACCCAATTTAAAAATAGGGAAAAACTTATCCAGATTTTCTGGAGTGTGTTCCCGTTCAATTGCAGGAGAGTATTTATTATGGCAGTAGGAACAGTAAAATGGTTTAACGAAGGAAAAGGTTATGGATTCATCGAGTCCGAGAGCGGCAAAGATCTCTTTGTTCATTTCTCAGAAATTCAAGGGGAAGGCTTTAAGACTCTTACAGAAGGCCAAGCGGTCGAGTTCGAAGAAGGTATGGGCCAGAAAGGTCCACAAGCCACTCAAGTGGTGCCCAAATAAGAAACTCAGGACACTATCCGGTAGATTTTTAACTCTGCCGGAGTCCGTTCCATAATTTATGTAAAAGGGCTTGGCCATTTGGCCAGGCCCTTTTATTTTCCCCCCTTCGATGGCGATACAAAAAAAGGCCTGGCCAAATGGCCAAGCCCCTTGTATTCAAGATGATATTTAGAGCATGAAAAGCTTCCATCACAATCAATAACGATGTCTGCTATTTCCCTAGCAAGTCATTCGCTTTCTTCGCAGCATCTTCCATGGTTTTATCCAGTTTTTCTCCAGCCTTTTCAGCAGAGCCTTTTTCCCCGCAACCTACCAAGGCGATTACCGATACCATCAAAACAAGAGCGATTATTATTCTTTTCAAACTATCCATAAAGTCTCCTTTACTTAATAAAAAAATACGTTAATAAGTTTTTTCTAAACGCAGAACCCCGCAGAGCGTGACAATGTATCGCCAAGTCAACTTCAAATGATTTCAAAGGTTCCATCCTTTTTAGTTTATTTGGTTTTCCTGAAAACGGAAATCTATTTATCATATTTCTGCATTTTCTGCTCAGTATGCCTCTCAAAATGTCTCTTGACCCAGATCCCTGAAATACCTACAAGGGGAAAATTTCAGGGTTTCTCCCGCAATCTCCCGCAGACTGATTATCGGACAAATAAATAACACAGTAGTTTTTATATAGTAAACAGCTCTTTTTTTGGATTTACAAATCGAGTTGAAACCACCTCGTCGTCCAGAGTTATTTAACAACACCCCGTGGCTAAATCCAGACATTTTGGCCAACCGCATTTAGCTCTTCATCAGAAAATGTTGGTTAGATGATCAGCAATTAGCGGGGATTGCGATTACCGACATGGAAAATAGGAAAAAAGAAACTGCATCTTCTATCGGAATAGTAACAGCGGTACTTTGCAGGCCTTGATCAGTGATGCGGTTGTACTTCCGAGCAGGAGGCTACGCACGCGCGAATGGCTGTATGCTCCTGTGATCAGAAGATCGATCTCATTTTCCACCACGTAAGAAGATATTGCCTGATCGGCATGATGGTTTTGTTCGGTCTTGAGTATGACGGTGAACCCTGCCTTGCGTAAAGTTTGCTCGGCTTCTGATGTTTCGATGTTGCCTTTTGCACTTTCAACAACCAGCAAATGGCACTCCAAATCTTTATTTAGCAGGGGGTGTCTGGTAATGTAGTCGATCGCTTTATGCGCGCTGGCTTTACCATCATAGGCAACCAAGAAGCGTCTGATCGGACGCACAACGGAAGAACCAATAAAGAGAGGTTTGTGGATGGCGCGTGCCACTTTTTCCAGATTTGAGCCAAGAAAAAGAGAACTCCTATCCGCATGTTCGCCACGCTTGCCCATGAAGATCATCTCGACAGTACCTTCAAATTCTTGAATTGTTTCAACCAGGCTACCACGCCGGTGGAGAAGGTTTATTGTTTCGACGTCTGCTTCTTTCAGGATTTTGGCGCCATGTTCAAGAATGATTTTCCCCTTTTCCTGATCAAAACGACCCCGCTCTTCATCCACCCTAGTTAATTCATCCAGAAGGTGACTGCGTGCCTCAAGCCCCATTAACCCGGTGTGGTCTGTCGGTGCCTGATAGTCTGAGGGACGGCGCAAAACATGAAGAAGATCAATTTCAGCATTTATGCGTTTGGCAACCCAGGCCGCATGGGCACAAAGATTGTCTGCATAAATCGACCCATCAATACATACTAATATTTTCGCCATTTTTTTATTCCTCTTAATGTTCAGGCATGAGGTCAAGCGCATTCGGCTTATCATGCACTCCCAGACGATCAACAATTGTAGCACTCGCCTTATTCATACCAATCAGATGAACTGCAGTTCCTTCACGACGAAATTTCATAACGACTTTATCCAATGCACCGACAGCAGACAAGTCCCAGAAATGAGCTCCGCTGAGATTAATGGTGACATTTTGAACAACTTCCTTAAAATCGAATGAATTTGAAAATGTGTCAGCGGAAGCAAAAAAGACCTGCCCATAAATATGGTAGGTCCGCTTGTCTTTTGCCTCCGACAGATGTGATTCGATCTTTAATAATCGCGACACTCTGCGAGCGAAAAACAGTGAACTCGTCAAGACACCCACAAACACACCGATTGCCAAATCATGCGTCATGACGACGACAATAACAGTGGTTATCATGACCAGACTGGAGGTTTTAGGATAAGTTTTTAGATTTTTAAAAGACGACCAACTAAATGTCCCAATCGAAACCATTATCATGACGGCAACGAGCGCGGCCATCGGAATCTGGCTCACCCATTCCCCCAAAACTAAAAGCAAAAATAAAAGAAAGAGTCCGGCGAAAAGCGTTGATAGTCTACCCCGCCCGCCCGATTTAATATTAATCACCGATTGCCCGATCATCGCACAGCCCGCCATGCCTCCAAAAAAACCAGCTACTATATTGGCAATGCCTTGTCCGGCACACTCACGATTTTTGTTGCTGGGCGTATCCGTCAGGTCATCGACAATGGTTGCTGTCATGAGTGACTCCAGCAAACCTACAGCCATCAGGGTCAGTGAATAGGGGAAAATAATCCGCAAAGTATCCAGATTAAGCGGTATGTCAGGTAAAAGAAAGATCGGGAAGGTGGAAGGAAGCTCTCCCATATCCCCTACTGTACGCAGATCCATTCCAAAATAAATGCTGATTGCCGTGATGGTTATGATGCTAATCAGCGGAGATGGTACAGCCTTTGTGAAACGTGGAAAGATATAAATAATTGCC
The DNA here is from genome assembly GCA_937891765.1 of uncultured Nitrospina sp. Taxonomy (GTDB): domain Bacteria; phylum Nitrospinota; class Nitrospinia; order Nitrospinales; family VA-1; genus LS-NOB. The sequence continues at coordinate 59,327 of CALAGQ010000001.1, read as the reverse complement.
AGGCCGAGAGCGACCATTCCATACATCTGGATTCCTGCGCCTTTGAATTCGGGCAGTTGTGCCATGAAAATCAGAATGGCCAAGGCATTCACAAATCCTGTCACGACCGAACGTGATACAAACCGCATAAGGGAGCCTAACTTGAATAAACCCGCAATGATCTGCAAAATTCCTGTCAGGATGGTTGCCGCTAAAAGGTATTCCAGCCCATACTCTTTTACAAGTGAAACCATGACAAGTGCCATGGCACCCGTTGCGGCGGAGATCATGCCGGAACGACCACCGATAAAAGCAATGACAACAGCAATACAGAATGAAGCATACAAACCCACCTTGGGGTCAACACCTGCAATGATAGAGAAGGCGATCGCTTCAGGAATGAGAGCCAGCGCGACAACCATGCCCGCAAGCACATCGTTGCGCATATTGCCCAGCCAGTTATGTTTCAAATAAGAGAGTGAAAGAGAGATCATATAATAATGTTTTTAAAAAAATCCGCTTAAAAGGTTTCACACAATAAAAGAACTCAACCAAACAACCAAGCCCTTTCACAGAAATACAAAAGGAGCCTCGCAGAATTAATTTTCTGCAGGAAATTTTATTCAGGTCTTTATAAGGTTTTATGATGGCGGAGGATGGCCTATTCTATTTTCCTCGCCTGAGAGGTGGTCTGTGTTCAACGCTTTTATTCTTCCCACTGGACAATAAATGGTCCCCTGCCATTTAGCAGAAGCACTTATCCAGAAAAAGCGAATAATTTGATCCCTAATTTTAAATTGGGTTGGAGTGAGGTAAGAACTTTCAGAAAAACACTTCGAGAATAAACCGGGTATTGCGTGGTCTACTGCGCCTAATAATATTTTTTAGGTTTGCTCTGGGCGAGAAACTAGAAGGAACTAACTTAAACTACAAATGAACAACCCCTCTTAATGCTTGGGTAGAATAGCATGAATACCGGGAATGTCCTAATTATGCGGGTTTTTCTTGTGAACAGCTTACCGTGACACGTAATTCAGCGGGGAGTATACCCAAAAAAGCGGGCGCACCTCTTTTCTCTCTTGACTTATTTCTGGTGGATTCAAGTTTGAAGTGCAACAGCTCCACAGGAACCAGACCTGATTTTCCCTTTCAACCCTGCGGACAGACAGAGTTATGAGGGATTCTTTCGATTAAAAAACTGGTAAAACTTGTCGGGCCAGGTTTGTTCCTGAATAAGAGGCCTATTAATTTCCTTATAGATATCCCAGCGAAATTGCCGTTTGGGCAAATTGTTTAGGGGGAAGGTGACCCAGAGATCGCTACTTGGGTATTCCTTTCCCAATAGTTTGCCTGCAAATTTTCCAATATCGGTTTTAATTCGTAGTACCGCTTCGCGTCCCAGATCCTGTCCATATTCCCGGTCCAACCGTCCTACAGGGGCTCCCCTTTGTAAGTGAGCGAAAACACTTTCCCGGGCCTCTACCTCCAATCCCTTTTTTCGTAGTTTCGACTCCAGGACTTGACTTAAGCCGCTGACGCCTCCTTTGGGATCAATCATATAACGATGCTTTATCATTTCACTGACAATCACAATATGGCTTTTGTCTTTACTTTTGAGGCCAAGAGTCAGCTTATCCACTAAATAATTATCGATGAAATCATCGATATCAATTCCTATATCTTTCATCTCATTCACTAGCACGGCTTGGGGATTAACGGCATGCGCCAATGTAAGAGCGAAGTGTCCAGATCCGGCACCGTAAACCTCGGCTAAATGCACCCGCTCCATGGAGCGACTGGTCCATTCCAGCATCTGGATAAGATTAATGGTAGCGTTCAGCGCAGAATCAAAACCCAGGCAATAAACCGGGAGGTCGTTGTCAATGGTTCCGGGTAAGGCAACCACCGGATATCCCGTCTGAAATAGTTTATCGCTCAACCGGACCGACCCATCCCCACCAACAATTATCAGGGCGTCACATTTATTTTTCCGAAGGTTTGCAATGGCTTTAAACTCTGCCCCTTCCTGCTCTATGAGCTTAAAGCGTTTGTTGCATTGAATCACACTTCCGGGTGTCGCCAGCAACCGTCTTTGCGCCTCTTCCGTATATTCCTGCCCGTCATTCTTAAGAACTCCTTCGATGCCCTTCCTGTAAATATAAGGAGTGACCCCTAACGACAGGCATTTATCAATGAAGCTTTTTAAAACGGCGTTCATTCCCGGCGAGTCCCCTCCTGAGGTGATCATGGCAATTCGCCTGACCTCAGAACGCGAGATTTCTATGATGCTCCGCAAGTGGTCTTCATGGTCTTTACCTTCCTTCTCCTCTTTCTCGCGGGCCTGCAGTTCCTCCTTGGAGAGGCCCACGGCACAAGAGTAACTGCTGAATGTCCCCTCATCGTAAATCAAAAGGATGACATTATCCTGCCTCTCCTGATAGGACATATACTCGTTATACGCCTCGGTAAACGGACGCATATCCAGATAAATCATCAAGGCTCTCATCATGCTCGAATGAGTAAATAAGGAAACATGTGAACCTAGATGGTTTTCGGCAATATCATGAGCGCCCTCTATTGTAGAAAGATAATTTTCATAAAAAGTTTCGCCCCCGGGATAGCAATAAAGAGGGTCTTTCAAAACTTTTTTGGCATCCTGTTCCGACATGTTTAAACACCGGCACATTTGGCTCAACTCCTCTTCCTTAGATTCGCCTGTCAAGAGACCAAAATTCTGGGAATCCAAGGCATCGTGATGAGTCATCGGTCTCCGATCCCGGTATCCACTCTGGTCTTGCAACACGGAACGGATGGCCCCTGCCAATTGCCGGGTATTGGGAGATCGGCTGACATACACAGGTTGGTTTTTGGTTTTAAGATAATGAACCGAGGTTTTCATCTCTACCGCCAGATTGGCGTGACGAATCATCTTGGCAAATTCTTCTCCTATCCGCTTTGCCCGGTCAAATCCCTGAGGCCGCAACAGAAAATTGCGGTAAAGAGAACCAATTTTATAGTCTGCCGAGTTTCCTTTCGAGGCTCCGTGACGCACAACGGAGAGGATGGTTCTGCCTTCCAGGTTTTCCGGGAGAACGAGCAATTTATCATTGGGCAAATCGATAACAATTTTCTTTTCCAGCAGACTGGCGGAAACATTCTCCCGGTCAATAAGAACTCTGGGACGGTTACGGGGCTTTTGATAACCACGCCCAATTTTTGTCTGAAAAACCAATTCACGAAATTCAGGATCAAGAACAGCCTCATTCCACGCCACGGCATATAAAATCTCGTTGGCCTCACAAACCTTCTGGATGAATTGATTTTTTTTCTTTTGATACTCATGGAAAGGTATCGACATTTTACCGAGTTCGCCTAAAAAATGCCGCAAATCCTGCAACACTTTAGGAATCTTGTTCACTATCTCTGGATCAGCAGAAAATTTTCTATCTTGAGAAGAGAAAATGGGCTGGAGGTAGTGAGGATAAGGCGTAGAAGGACGCTGATCGTATTCTCTCTTCTTTTTCTCAAGAAAATAATCGAAATATTTTAACAAACACTATCTCCAATGTGCAAAATTAGCGGGAACAAATCACTTTCACCCGACAGCTTTAATTCAGGTTGAAAGTAACAATGTCTAAGCCACAGGAAAACCAGTTGATCCTGTTATTGTAACAGGGAAACCATATTTGGAGAGCCCCCTTTTTAGGAACCATGACATACAACACCCATCCCAAAACAAAAAAGGCGGGGCATTTCCACCGACAATTTATTACTGCAGACACACACCGCCACTCTGGCTAAGAGTGGAGCTGAGGGAGATCGAACGCGCGATCTCATGAATGCCATTCAAGCACGAGCACTCTTCATTTCGTCTTGGTTCGTGGTATTTGGTTGTATTTGTTTCTGAGCCTGGAGGAGTTGGACTTCAGAATTTCTAGTGAGTAGTCACTGGTACTGACTGTCCACTGATATCGGGAAGATCAATTTCCGTACAGTTTTAGGAAGGGTCTTGTCCGCAACATTAACAGCCTCTTCTTTTATGGGCGTAAGGGTTAAGCCTTGGTTTTGGACACGCTTTCCAATACTTTGAGAATCGCCTCCATATCGTATTTCCCCAACAATTGTTTTAAGTGTTCGACTAATTGCCCTGGGACTTCGCTATTCTGACCTAACTCTGCTAAATTTCTTTCGAGTTCCGTTACGCTGTACGACTCAGCGGATTTCATCATCCTTTCATATAGGTCTTCTGGTATGGAGATTCGAGTTAGGTCTAGTTCTTTTATTGAGGATGATTCTTCTTGAGAAATCTCGTCATCGTCATAAACATACTCAACGCCAAGAAGTTCATTGAGGCCCTTGAATATCTCTTCCGTCTTGAACGGTTTTGAAATATATTCATGAAATCCCATTTCTATATAATATCCCCGCCGACGATCGAAGGCAGACGCTGTAATCGCTACGATTTTAATGCGATCGCTGCCAAACTCCCCTATGATCAGTTTGGTGGCGTCTTCACCACCCATGACCGGCATGCGCAAGTCCATGAACACGATATCGGGCAGATGTTCTTTAACCTTTTCCACGGCTACTTGCCCGTTTTCTGCCTCTATTATTTCAACGCCAATACTTGACAATAATTTTGCAAGCACATCCCTGTTTTCTTTGACATCATCCACAACCAGCGCTTTAACTTTACACTCCGGGGCTAAATGCGTGACGTATCTGTATTTTTCTCCTCTATCTTCTAGGACTTCTTTTTCAGCTGGTGGAAGAGTCAGGGTAAAATAGAAATGTGCACCTTTATTGATCTCTGATTTCAAGAGCAAATCTGATCCCATGAGTTCCAGCTGTTTCTTGGAAATAGCTAGTCCAAGGCCCGTGCCACCTTTTTTTTCTCCCTGGTCATCCTGCTGAAACGCATCGAAAATCTTATCTTGAGCTTCAAGGGGAATACCCTTTCCAGAGTCGATAACATCAAACTTAAATTGGTTATTATCCAAAGGGGTTACAGCAAGCTCAACCTTCCCCGAGTCAGTAAATTTGACAGCATTGCCCAGAAGGTTGACCAGAGTCTGTTGTAATTTGATCTCATCGCCTCGAACCAAAACCGAGTTAGCAAACTCAGTAATATTCCACTCTAACGCTTTTTGCTGGCAGCGAAGCTCAAACAATTTTGAAAGATGATCAACCAAATGCTTGAGGTCGAAGTCGGAGATATTCAACTTCATCTTTCCTGCCTCTATTTTGGATATATCCAGAATCTCGTTAATCATAGCCAGGAGATTCTTTCCGCTGGTATCGATGGTTCCGAGGGCGTCTTTTGTGTCCTTGTCCAAATCTTTTTTTCTAAGTAGAATCTGGGAAAAACCAAGAATAGCGTTCATGGGGGTGCGTATCTCGTGGCTCATATTAGCGAGGAACAGGGACTTAGCCTGATTGGCTTTTTCGGCTTCTTCTTTGGATAGGATTAATTGCTTCTCTAGATTTTTGCTTTCCGTGATTTCGGTGCGGATACCAATGTACTGGAAGGGTTTTCCATCGTAGTTTAAGTTCGGAATAATGGTTGTACGAACCCAATAATGCCCCTCGCTCTTGTTCTTGTTCTTGATATCGCCATGCCACGGCTTACCGCTAGAAATAGTTTTCCACATATTCTCATAAAATTCTGGCGGGTGCTCCTCAGATTTCAATATACGGTGATTTTTCCCCATAAGTTCATCACGGGAATAACCACTGATATGACAAAACTTGTCATTGGCGTAGTTGATGTTTCCTTTGATGTCGGTGATGCTGACGATGGCGTGCTCATCAATGGCCATTTTCTGGAAGTTCAGTTCACCAGTTCGCATCTTGACCAGACTCTCTAGGTTGTTATGGGCATCAAGTAGCTTATTTTCCGCCTGCTTGCGCTCGAACACCCTCCCCATCTGGACACCTATTGATGACATTATATCTAGTAGGCTTTCATTAGGTTCTTCTCGTAGAGTTGAGTAAAACTCCATCACAGCTATAATTTCTTTGTCTACCATTATTGGGAACGCAAAAGCTCCTCGAACGCCAATTTCGACTGCAATTTTTGCTCTTGGGAAGTTTAAGTCTTGAGTTATATCAACAATCCATGCTGGTTCTCCGCTTCCCCAAACACGACCCGGCAAGCCAACCCCAATATCAAAGGAGGTTTTTTCAGTAACCTCTTTAAATACCTTAAACTTCTCAGCGTTCTCCATATGCCATATTTCTGTGGAAGTAAGGCGGTTAGAGTTTTTATCTACCAAATAAAAGTGGCCGACAGGCCACTTTATGGTTTCACATATTAAGTCAATACATTTCTGTGTTGCTTCATTTTGTCTTTTGGCTTGATTTGAGATAATAGCAATATCTTTCAATAACTGATTATGCTGCAACGCATTGGACACTTGTTTGATTTTATCCAAATCTTCGTTTTTTTCGATCTCCTTTTCAAGAAAACGCTTAAAAATCATGTTTCCATAGAACAACGCTAGGCAAACCATCAATAGGATAAATCCGCCTATCAAATATTCATATTTTTTGAACTGATTTGCGATTTTTACTTGTTCATCAAAATTTAGTTTTTGGATGGTGCGGATTTTACTTGCCAGTAATGCCAAATGTGTAGTTACCAGGTAGTAATGCCGATCCATAATCGCCATATTTTTTCCTGCTGTTATCATATCTTTGAGGTCGAAGTGTTTAAAAATATCGATTGTGGATTCAGACATATCATAAACAGCACTTTGAACGATTTTCATTTCCCTGAGGAGATCCTTGGACTCGCTGGGTGGGATATTTTGTGAAATATCCTGCTCGCCTTTTTTATATTTCTTTTCAAATAAGGCCATAGCCTTATCTAACCTTTTCTTTTCATAGCTTGTGTTCCGAGTTTCAAATATATCGTTTCCCGGGGCGTTGACTGAAGAGGCTATCTCCCCAAGATACGAAAAATAGGCCTGACGTGCCGCCCAGACTTCATTGCTCTTCAGGGAATTATTATAGATCTGCATGATTTCATGGTTCAAATATAAGCTGCCAGAAATGGTTAACAAATCAAAGGCGGCCATTAAGAAATAAAGCAGGTGTAGACGGTTCTTTTTGCGGGACACTTTGGGTTGCCCATCAGGAGTAGCTTTTAAAACCGATTTTTCCCTTTCAAACATTGGATCCCTCTAGCTATTTAATAAAAATTCTGGTTCTAATGAAATCAAAATTACTTCATTATAAATGGCAAGAAAATTTAGTCTCATATAGAGTATCTAATAATTAAAACCAATTAAAATACAGTCTCAAATTTAAAACCAAGTTGCAGAGCATTGTCTATCGTTGGGTTGGTTCCCGGATTTATCAGGTATTGAATATCAGGTTGCACCGAGAGCCAGGGAGAAATGGGTGGATTGTAAGTCCATTCCAAAACGGTCTGCGAATCATCGCGTGGGATTAACCTGCCCCAGTAAGTTGTAGCTCAATTTAAATCTTTCTCAACTCAATTAAACCCCACTATACATTTACCATACAATCCACAAAAAAAGGGGTCAACCCTTTCGAGTTAACCCTTTTCATATCTAAGTGGAGCTGAGGGGGATCGAACCCCTGACCTCTTGAATGCCATTCCTGTCAGGAGTTTTCCTCTAAATTTTATCAACTTTTATAAACTATTGATAAAGCGTTATCTTGGTCGTTGTCAGCTTCCTTTCCAATCAGTGAAATTTCGGTATTTCACCCTATTGTCCTACTAATTCTGAAATAATTGGCTACAGTTTTGGCTACAGTCGCTCACTTGATTGCAATCAAGAGAGACAAAAAATCAAGTGATCTGTACTCTTTTGAATTGGTTTCATAGAAATAATTGGGTAACGGCGTGAGAGAAAAACTACAACCACCAAGTAGCCTCTTCACTTTCTCAACAAATCAATAGTTTATAGCAACTGTCAAAATTCTAGCCCTCTATTTTCTAAGACATTTTGGAAAGTGACTTTGCTATGCACAAAATTTATTTAATTCTTAGCCTTTTCGAGAATGCTTCCTGTGGAAACGGGAAGGCTATGGAGAAAAATATTTTAAGGTCGCTCTGTCATGAGCGGCCTTTTTTTATGGGGAATTTTTAGGATTTAAATGACTTATCTACTTATTGCAAAGAAAATTACTAAATTTTAATTTACTTTTTTACAGCTTAAATTCTTTCACCCGGGAACCTTTTCCGGTACCACTCAATTATCTGGGGATAAACTGAATCATCGTCTGCCATATCGTAGTCCAGTTCATCGCTATCCAGCTCATTGCTTAAAAGAACCAGTGACAGATGCGCCCGTTCTCTAAGCGGAATGGCCGCTACCACTAATTTTGTATTTATATTTTCCATTAAATCATCAAACTTTGGGGAGGAGCTAGCGATTCTTATTAACTTCCAATCCTCAAGTCTTACGGCAAGATCTTATATTTATGAGGCAAATTTTAATTTACGCCAGATTGGATGAGGTGAATCACACTCGCATTCATCACTTCCATCAATGGTCCGGGATACAATCCAATACACAATACGAGGATAGCCAATGGAATCAGCGTAGCCAATTCCCGATTCGATATATCAGGGAGCACTTTGGCGGCTTCTGTCGATGGTTCTCCCAACGCCACCCTTTGGAGCATCCACAACATATATGCAGCAGCTAAAACAATACCTCCCATAGAGATAAGAACCATGGCAAAGTTGACATAGGAAACTCCGACTAAGACCAAAAATTCACCAATGAAATTACAGGTGCCTGGTAGCCCAAAGCCGGCGACTGAAAACAAAAAGAACAATGTGACAAATCTTGGCATGGAATTATGCAAGCCGCCGTAGTCGGAAATCGCTCGACTGTGAGTGCGCTCGTACAATTGTCCAACACAAATAAATAAGGCTGCAGTAGTAATCCCGTGATTAAACATTTGCAAGACAGCGCCTTGGATACCTTGGCTATTGAACACAAAAATTCCGAGAGTAACAAAACCCATGTGGGAAACTGAAGAATAGGCTATGAGCTTTTTAAGATCAGACTGTGCCAAGGCCATATACCCACCATAGATAATGGCTGTAACCGACAACCACAAAATATATGGGGCGAAATTCACCGAAGCCTCTGGAAACATAGGTAAACAAAAACGCAAAAACCCATATCCTCCCATTTTCAAGAGCACTCCAGCCAAAATCACGCTGCCAGCCGTAGGAGCTTCGGAGTGGGCGTCAGGGAGCCACGTATGAAAGGGAACCATTGGCATTTTTATAGCAAAAGCCAGAAAGAACGCCAAGAATAACCAGAATTGCGTGCTGGAAGAATAAGTTTGTTCAGTTAACACCAAAAGATCGTAGGTATGTCCCCCATTAAGATAAACACCCAATATTCCCACCAGTAGCAGTAAGCTTCCTGTTAGACTATACAAAACGAATTTAAGCCCAGCAGCAATACGATTCGGCCCACCCCAGAGAATAATCATGAAATACATGGGAATCATTGTAAGTTCCCACAACATGAAAAACAGGAAAAGGTCCAGGGCGGTAAAGACCACAATCATGGCACCTTCAACTAACAAGATCAGCGAGAGATAGGCTCGTACTCGTGTTGTAATTCCCGTCCACGAACAAAGGACACAGAGTGGACAAAGAAGGGCTGTGAGTATCACCATAAGAATACTAATACCATCAACACCAACCGCATACTGAATATTAAACGTGGGCATCCATTCCAAGCGCTCCACGAACTGCATGCCTTGCAAAGTGGAATCGAAACTCCTCCAGAGTATCAGCGAAAGGAGAACCTCCACCATTGTGATGCCAAGGGCAATTCGTCGAATCGATTCTTCATCACGCAAAAATGCCAGAATGACGATTCCTAAAAAAGGAACGACAATCATCCAGCTAATCAGATGATCCATCAATAGAGCCATTTAAAAAATCTCCGTCCCACGAAAGCAGTAAACTCCTTGCTTTTCAAGTTAGCACAAGAAAAATGACGTAAGGCCATTTTCAACCAGACCCATTTTTTATAAATTTAGGAATACAAGTCGGTAACTCATTAAAGCATGTTATACAATAGAAAAGTCATCGCAACTAACCAAAATATCATTACAAATAACTGATGTTGGATGGTACGGGGTTCAATTTCTTTCAGTAATTGCCCCGAATCATTAATTTTTTCTGCTGCATGCCCCACTTTCCGCTCCAACCAATTAATATCAACCGTTCGCCATAACCACCGGGAAAAATAAACAGAATTAGCCGCGAAAAAATGGATGAAATGATCTATCACCCTTATATCAATAATTCGCCACAGCCACCCGGCAAAACACACAGAATAAGTCGCGATAGAATGGATGAAATGATCTATCACCCTTATATCAATAATTCGCCACAGCCACCCGGCAAAACACACAGAATAAGTCGCGATAGAATGGATGAAATGATCTATACCCCTTATATCAATAGTTCGCCACAGCCAGTGTGCGAACTTAATGGTTGGGGTTACCAGATAGACATCATAGATTTCATCAAAGTATCCTTTATTCCAAAAAAAGACATACAATCGATTGCTTCTCCCATTTGTTCTGGATATCTGATGTTGAGATCGTACCTGTGTGGAGTATGCATAGACCCACCCCGCCACTGCCACGCCAAGAGAAACAACAAGCCAAAAAGGAAAGCCGCGCTCGACTGTACCTTCAGCTAACTTGACCCCTGGAAGGGTCAAAGCCGGTGCAAGAAAGTTGGCGAACCAACTCCAAAACAGAGTCAAGAGCCCACCTGCAAAAACCGTAGTTAGAAAAAGACCAGTTAAAATGGAGCCATTTAAGAACTGGCGTCGTACAGATTGTTTCTCCAAACTATTTTGTCCTGAAGCGAGCCAGTACGTCTTTGGATCGTGAGCAAAAAGCGAAGTGACGTTTTTAAAAAGATATTGAGAAGTCACAAATACTGTAATCAAGCCAATGATTTTGAATCCGATCGCTGCAGAAGCAAACCCCGTGACCCCCCACAAATATTCATATGATCCTGAGAACAGAACTAACGGCGGGATTAACGCCAACAACAAGGCCCCGCCATATAAGATCCCCATGCCCTCAGAGACATGGTGTTCATGGTCACCATGCCCAAGTCCCTGTTCCACTGATCGCAACGCATTGCCAGTAGATAGAAAAAAGAACGCTTTGTAGCACCCATGGGCAAGAAGATGGAAAATTGCAACTGCAAACGCGCCCAAACCACAGGCCATAACCATGAATCCGATTTGACTAATTGTGGAATAGGCCAAAATCTTTTTGATGTCCGATTGAGTCAAGGAAACTATCCCAGCAAATACCGCGGTAGTGGCACCAATAATGACAATGAAAGTCATGGCGTAGGGAGAAAGGACAATCAACGGACTCAAGCGCACTAACAAAAACGGACCCGCATTCACCATAGTAGCCGCATGAATAAGCGCCGAGACCGGAGTCGGAGCTTCCATCGCCCCGGGTAACCAAACGTGAAATGGTATTTGTGCTGATTTTCCCATAGCCCCTATAAAGAGGAAGAAGGGAATAAGCGCCACAGGATAGATATTAAGATCCAAGCCCATCCACCCTAAGATATTGATGGTGTAGTCCTGCATACCTTCAGCCTGAAGAAGAATAGTCTGGATATCGAGTGTACCAAAGGTGAAAAAGGTTAGAATGATGCCAAAACTGAACCAGACATCCGCGACTGCGTTAACGAGAAAAGCTTTGGTGGCCGCCCTGCAAGCTGAAGGACGTTCTGCTGCGTGAGAAATTAGCAGATAGGAACAGATCCCCATGACTTCCCAGCTAATCAACGTCATCAAAAGATTGCCACTCATGACCAACAAAATCATAGAAAAAGTAAACAAGGCAATGACGGCAAAAAAACGATTATATCGGGACTCTCCTATCATGTAACGAGAGGAATACACATGCACAACCCCACTTACTCCTGTAACCAAGAGCAAAAGCAAAACCGTCAGTTGGTCAACGAACAGAGTTAAATCAATGGTTAAGGAACCAGATTGAAAGAGGCGATAAAGAGAAACAGTAAATGGTCCATTTCTCCACACTTCAATGAAAGCGGCAACTGATAACCCAAAAGAGATACCGATGGCAGGAATCCCAATTCGGTGACCGTTCTCACCCCAACGACGTCCCCCAAGCAGAAGAATGAGAGAAGCCAAAAAGGGAAGCAAGGGAATGAGGACGAAAAGAGCCATAATTCCTCTCAAAGAGTTGGTGGCAGAGCGTGATTCAACAACAGTTGAATAATGGGAGAACTGAATAAACCAAGAATAATGATAGCTACGGACGTAACTCCCAGAGTCAGTTTAAATGAGAGGGGAATTTCACCAAACTGAACGTCCAATCGAGTTGATGTTTGGTGAAAAATGCCCTCAAACAGTTTAATGAAGTAGGCAAGCGTCAAGAGCGTGGAGAGCACCACCGCAGCGACCGAAACATAATTGCCCGCTTCTAACGCTCCAAGAATGATGTACCATTTGCCAAAAAAACCACCCGTCGGAGGCAGGCCAATCATGCCGAAGGCCATAATAATTAAAGACCCAGTGAGCCAGGGTGCTTCTTTCCCAACACGCCCTATGTCATCAATAGCTCTGACCCCATACTGACAAAACGCGACGCCTGCTAAAAAAAACAAGCCCGCTTGCATAACGGAATCATTCAATAAATAAAAAACCCCTCCGACAAACCCGGTGGGGTTGCCTTGACTGATTCCAATGAGAATGATGCCGATGTGCGAAATCCCTCCATAAGCGAACATCGTTTTAAGATCCCGCTGAGCCAAGGCCAGACTTGCGCCTATGACCGCCGCTAATGCTCCAACAACTTCCACCAGTAGCAAAATCGGAATATCATTAATGATATTTGACGCATTAAAGACCCAATAGAGTATTCTGATCCACACCAATAGCGCTACTTTGGTGACGAGTGAAGCTAGGATAGGGGAAATGGAATCAGGAGCATAAGTATAGGCTTCGGGCAACCAAGAATGAAACGGGACTAAGGCCATCTTGATCCCCAAACCAATAAACAAAAAAAGCAGTCCACCTACTAGAGCTTTAGAGCTTAGCAACAAAGGAAGTTTGTCGGCCATATCAGACATATTCAGTGTGCCCGTCACCGCATAGAGATAACTCATCCCTAAAAGAAAAAGGGAGGCACCAATGGTTCCCAATATAAGATAGCGAAAGGCTGCAAACAACGCTCTCCCTCCAGCTGCACCAATAAGCGCATAACTCGAGATGGCTGCAACTTCTAAAAACACGAACAGATTGAAAAAATCCCCGGCGAAAACAATGCCGGTCAAAGAGGACATCAATAATAAAATCAACGTGTGAAAATGAACGATTCGGCCACCTAGATTCTTTGGGGAGGCGGGTCCAGTAAATATTACACCCAGTAAACATAAGGCACTCATTAACACTAAGATGACACTTGCTAATCCATCAGCCACCCACTCAATGCCGAGGGACACAGCCCACCCACCAAACACATACCGCACTTCTCCATGATGAATGACGTTATGGAGATTCAAAATAGAGACCAGCACCATAGCCGAGAGAGTTGCCACAGAAATTGACTGGCTCCAGTGATGGTGTTTTAGACAAACCACTGGCATGGAAATAGCTGCAAACAATGGGAGAAGAAATAGGATTGCGGGAAGTTGGTGACTCATTCTAATTTTCCAAGAATTTCTTGTTCGTCAAGGCTTCCATATTTTCGATAGATTGCCCCGCACAGGGCTAAACCCACGCCGGTGGTCGCCACGCCAACCACAATAGCAGTCAGCGTCAGTGCATGAGGTAACGGATTCGCATAGCTGGCCGCTTGCACCGGCTCCGTGATTGACAAGAGCACGGGAACAGTCGCGCCCTTCTTCACGCTAATAGATACTAGGAAAAAAATCACGCTGGTTTGCACCAAATACATCCCGATGAGTTTCTTTACGAGATTGTATCGCGTAACCATGACATAAAAGCCCCACAGAAAAAGGATGACAAATGTCAAAAAATTGGGTCGATGAAAAACTGCTAAAAATGCATCAACCATTTATTGAATCCTCGATAATTTCTTCAGCAGACAAACTGAACACAATAGAAATGGCTGTTACCGCAACATCTACTGCCACACCGATTTGCGTGAGTACGATCCCCAAAGATCTTCGAGAAGCAGTTTCCAAACCTGGAATTTCCAAATTTGCATAATTGAGAAACTCTCCTCCTCCAATCATACACAAGCCACCTACACCCGCGAAGATCAGCAGCCCTACCCCATCAGCATGCAAAGCCTTTTTGACAATTTGACTCCGGGAAGCGTCATGACCAAAAATCAAGACCGATAAAATCATACTCGAACCTAGAATCACCCCACCCACAAAGCCTCCGCCTGGTCCGTATTGCCCAAAAAACAACACATATAAACCAAAAATTTGGACCACCGGGATAACAAAGCGCCCTAAGGTATGTACGATAATACTGTCGTGTTGGCGTATCATTTTACTTGCCTCCTAAGCAGTAAAATACAAGCAATGCCCGCCGCAAAAATCACTACGGTTTCGACCATCGTATCAAGCGATCGATAGTCCATCAGTACCGCAGTGACAACATTCGGAGTGTGGGTATCCTGATAACTCTGCTCAAGATAGGTCGGCGAAATATGAACACTTGCTGGAGAACTCGGGTCCCTAAATTCAGGAAGATCGCTCGCGGCATAGAGCAAAAGAAACCCCAAGAGGGGAAAAACAATTAACGTTAACAGAGAAGGAGGAGGACGATGAAGCCGAGTGTCTTTGGGAGCAGTACCAAATAGAGTTAATAGAAACAAAACCGTACCTAATCCTGCTCCTACGACGGCTTCCACGAAGGCGACATCTACTGCTCCAAACCATCCCCATACCAACGACAGGAAAAAACTGTAAGTGCCCAAGAGTAGAACGGCACTCATCAAATCCTTAACCAGGATGGCACCGGCGGCGGTAACAAGCAGGAGAAGGAGTAAAGGAATTTCAAATGGAAAGATCATGAGGATTTCTTTTGCCAAGGTTTTACACCAGACCGGAAAGCCGCGCGAATCGTGGCATGTGCAATGACTGGATTTAGAATATACAACAAGGCCAACACCACTAGAATTTTCAGTGTATTTTTACCCAGCCCCTCATGGAAGGCGATTCCAACTAACATCAAAAAGGCACCTAAGGAGTCTGTTAATGATACGGCATGAGAACGGCTAAACACATCAGGTAATCGAACCACACCAATCGCAGCAACAATCATAAAAAATAAGCCCGCTACTATAAAAATGATGGAAAGTATGTCCATGCTAAGGAAGTCCCTTTTGTTCCAAATATTTGGCCACGGCAAGCGCTCCGACTAAATTTATCAGGGCATACCCGGTCGAGATGTCAATAAACATATTGACTCGTTCAGAATAAGTTCCTATGACAATAAACAAAATAATTGCCTTGGTGGAAATACCATTGAGACCCAACACACGATCAAAAATTGTGGGACCCTGCAAGACACGGTACAGATAAGCACCAATGAGAATAGCCAACAGCACCATAACGTAGAAAAAGAAAGTTGTCATAGATCCGGTTCCTCGTCCTTAAATATATCAGCAATTTTAGATTCGATCTGCTTACTTTCAATATCTTCGCTTAAAACCTTATCCATTGCGTGAACAATGAGTTTATTACTGTCAACCTCTACGGTAATCGTTCCAGGGGTTAACGTAATGGAGTTACCGAGAAGAACAACGGCTGCGTGGTGACGCAGTTTTGAATCCACAGAAACCAACTGAGGATCAATGGGAAGCGCAGGATGCAAAATAAGCTTGGACAAATAAAGGCTGCTTTCAATGATCTTATAAAAAAGCCATGGAAGGTAAAGGAGGATTCTGAGCCACAAACGAAATTTCGGAACAAAAAGTGAATGGCCAGAGTTGATCCAGGCCACGGCGAAGGAAAAAACAAGCCCCAAACCAAGATGAATCCATTCAAAGCTTGCAGAAATCAAAACCCAAAACACAAACAGTGCCATGGCTTTTAAAAACAGGAATCTTGAAGAAATGGGTCTAGATCGAGTTGCCATAAAATTATTAGATACGGGTTTGACCGAAAAGCATCAGTTTACTCGACTTTTCCTATAAAAAAAACCAGCCGGAAACTTGGAATGAAGCATCCGTATTCTTGTAGTAGTCCAAGCGCCTATCTTCCATTGTATGTCTAATTAAGGGACAAGAACCGTTTCCCACGTAGCATTCGAATTATACCGATGAAACTCAAATGTATGGGGATCCAAGGCCACAAGATTAAGCCATTGATTATGAAACAACTGTTGAAGAATCGAGTGTTTTTGAATGATAGATGAGATTACACTTGGCGTCTGTTCGATGATAGCTAAGAGTCTCATGGGCTCATGATAGTGAGTGTCCCCGTTATTGATCGTCTGCAGGGGGAATCCCATTTGCAGATCACTTTGGGTCCCGAGCATCATCCCAACTCCTCCAACGACATTGTGTAACACCTTACTTCCACTTCCATACGCCCACGGATCAACCGCAGAAAAATAATAGCCTGTGCTAATCCACTCGCCGACAATTAATGGCGCCGTCATGATTTTTTCGAGGATGGCTCCCTGGGGATCATCAACAGGATCATAAGAATGCAAAAAAGACCGACCGCCTAAATCTAATCCTTTGCTTAGTTTTCGTCTTCCAATGAGAAACGCTCCATTGCCCGCTAATCCCCATTCCGGTCGAGTACTCGCCCAATCGCAACTGCGTTCATCTACATGAACAAAAGCCTGCTCTGGAGAAATTTCAGTCGGAGCACTGGGAATACGATGGCATCGCTCAAGAGCCTGCTTCGCACCAGCTTCTTCAAGGCCCTTGTTCAACGCCTGCAAATCTTTTTTGTGCGAATCAGGCAATTCCTCTAGATCATAAAACTCGACCCGATCAGTCGTCGTGTTATGTTTCCCCGGAAGAAACCAGGTGTCATCAGGAATCGGCAATCCTTTTTCCTTGAGAATGCGACGAACTTCAGGTTCATTGGCCATCGTGGCAAAAACTCGCGCATTTGCATCTCCCGGCGCTCCCCCGCAAGCCCCGCAATCTAACGCCCCATAATAGGGATTGTTGTCCGTCTCACTTCCATGGCCACAGAGGCACACCAACCGCGCAAAATTTTTGGTGAGCCCCATAGTACGCAAACTATTTTCAATAAATGTCGCCCGCTCAGAAAGAGAAAATCCTTGAGCAAGCCCGTCAGGAATCCCTTCTGCATTCACTTCTCCGATTTTGGGATTTTGAGGATCAGGCGGCGTCGAAATTGAAATCTGGGTTGGAACCCTATGTGTCAACCCACTCTGGATAGTAGAGGTCATTGCACGAAATATTTTTTGGAACAAGGTTTTGCCCACCAACCCCAGACTAAAAAAGAACCCCAATACATCAATCATCATCATCGACCCAATAGGATGATGCTTCAGATCGTGAAAAAGATGGTGCCCCAGTTGGTGCCAGCGAGTACCAGAAAAATATTTTTCTAAGGCCGCTCCTTCTCCCGACCGAGGTGTTTCCGTCACCGCATGGTTAGGAGTCAATAACACCGGACATAAATCGCCACGTTGATCACTATCAAAAGCTTGATGGCTAATGGGAATGCCAAAAAACCCTGCAAACCCAAACGTTTCATAGGAACCCTGGGCTTCAATATGGCGACGAAATGATTCAGAACGTACGTCGATACAAAAGACTAGTTGTGCATGGGGATGAGTTTCCAATTCTGGTACCGTTCCGCGATGCGCTGAAATATTTCTTAGCATCTCCTCTCGAAAGGAATCTTCGTACGCCTCAATCCATACCTGCCCATGTTGATCAGCAGGAAAGTGATCTAACCATTGCAACAACATCTGGGCATCAGTAAGCGAGAGATCATGAACTTCTCCTGGAGATAATTCAAGAAACTGTGCCAAGTGGAATAATCGCCAAGCATGTCGACATTTCATCTGTTTGGTTGGATCCCCAGATTGACCTCCATGCCCAATTTGTTGGTGGTATTCTTCGGGTCGATCATTCCAATATGCCGTCAGGGTAGAAACGGTCCCATCAATTCCCCATTCTTGATGGCACTTAATGTTGGTCAACTCCACTTCATAAAATAAACGGACGGCCAGATATTGTGTGGTGTCAATGGGATGTTTTTGTTGCGCATGGTATGTTGGGTGTTCCCCGAGCCACCGTATGTATCGTGTCCAGCCTGGTAATAATGATAGTTGCCTTGAGAGATAATTTTCCCATTGTTCTTGAGGAATTTCGAGTTGGTACAAGCTGGAACGGATCGTCTCCTCTGGAGTTGCAGGAAGGCTATGAACTTTTTGGGCGAAATCTGTAATCCCGAGAAGCCGCCCCGAAAAATCTTTCTGCGCCAGGTTCCGCCATACATGGTAGAAACCTTCTTCTCGGCCAGGCATTTCCCAGCCGGCTAATCCTTCATCGAGAAACGCCGTCACCCATTTGATGAGTTGATTATTGATTTGGTCGACCACCCCACCCTCAGTTAAACCATCAACCCAATCGCTAATGGTCCGTTGAGGCGACAAGGAAATGGGTGCAGAAGTTTGCGAATGCGAATCCTCAGGTATTTGAGATGAAGCATGAAAATCAGATAGCCCGAAGGTGGTTAACACACTCTCCCATAAATTTATCAGGTAGGCCTCTTCTGGATTTTCCCGAAACTGTTCACCTTCTTTGATGGTTTGTTCAATAATTTTTTTTCGGGATTCCTCGGAGAGATCTTGCCGAAACTGTTTTATAGCTCCACCACCGCTCAACTCCCATTCCAAGAGGGATAATGGCAATCCCTCGAAGCCAAAAAGTAAGTATAATTGCCAAACATCTTTGGGGATAATCTTTCGACTTCCAACTTCAATAGGAACCTGCCCCTCTGGGCGAGGCCCAACCCTGGAAAAAGCTCGCTTAAAACTTTCTTTGGTAATACGACCATTTCGGTAAAGTTGACGATACTCCTCATTCGCAAGATACCCATTTCCACCAAGGAGGTCCTTGCCTTTTCGAACAGCCTGATCAAACGGCAGATATTCCAATCCATGAAGGGGATTCTGCGCGACCATAGTCCGCATGGGCCAAAACGGCGCAATTGGCTCACTGGCGTTCAATACAATTTGCCGAATCCGATCACGATCTTCTGGGGAAAGAGGCTTCACTGAAATAGTATTCATATAGAAGGATTTACCTATCGCATCGAGTTCTTCAGCGTACTCCTCATAAATGAGAACACTTCGCTAAGTTCGCTTTTATTATCCGAATCATTGTTTTCCATATTAAAAGTATCTCTTATTTTGTAAGATTAATTAATTGGTTAAGTTTGTTTCAAGCTTCATCGAGGATGGTCATATACCAGCACTACAACCTGATTCAAATCATTTTTTAATTAGCTTAATCAGGTCATGTACTTGTCGATGCTTCTCAACACTATGCCGCAGAGGCTTGCGACTAAGAACCTTGTACACATTCCTCCTCCCATCACGAATGTGCTCCAAATACCTGTCAGCTTCAAGCTCAACGATAATACGCTGAACCGCGCGTTCCGTAATTCCAACCTCCGCAGCTATATCTCGAATCCGTTCAGATGGATTTTGGGCCAGGCACAACAAGACATGTGCATGATTCGTCAAAAAAGTCCATGACGTGGTAGCCATTTTTCTTGTGCTCATTCTCAATCCTAATGGGGAAATGCAATAAATTTAAAATTTCAACTTGCGCACCGGCAAATAGAAGAAGCAGAATACACGACATATATTTCAGGAGTCAACAGATTATTAAGGAGTTCGCTCATGAGCATGCTTGTTCAGATTCAAAATATAGAGGAAATGGACACAGCTCTGGAAGCTGCCAACAAGTACGTTATTTTTATGCAAAAATTATTCGATCATAATCAACAGGAGATTTGAATTTCAGGTGTGTGGGTTCGGTCTGAATTCGAAACAGATCTACCTTACTTGAGTTTCCATAAACAGAAGCCTACGGGAACAGTAATCGACGAAAGCTTCTAATCGAAAGTAATAACCTTGAAAAAACCGGGATCAAAGCCAACATCACAAAAAATCCCCGCAAGGAAATATGCCACAAGGGATACTATGTGAGGTTGCTGGATTTTGCGGAAGATGAATTGCGAGATCTGTATGTCGTCAAATGAATCTGGTCAGAGAGTTTTCAGCAATCAGCATCGTTTTTAAAAAGGCATAAATCCAGAACCCTGGATCTACCCCTTCGGGGAATGCCTGCTATCTCCAACCATAAATTTCATGCCCAGCACGGGTAAAGGAAAGCGAAAAGATACCACAGGGGTTAAGGGGATTTGGGTTCTGGAAGGTCGGGTTTTGGGTTGATCATGTTTTTCTTACTGAGGATGTCGATGAGATTTTTATCCCGGCTGGAGACGGCAATGTCCGGAAAACCATCACCATTAAAATCTGCCACCGCCATGCCCTGCGGATGTTCATCGACCCGGTGGTAGATAGGAGGATAGGTGAAGGTCCCGTCTCCCCGGCCTAGAGAGACACTGATCATGTCATCGGTGGAATTGGAGACGGCTATATCCTGCAAGCCATCGCCGGTAAAATCGGCCGCCACGACAAATTTTGGGAAATTCCCCGAGGCAAAATCCTTTAAGGACTTAAAGGTTTTGTCGCCATTATTTATAAGCGTGGTCAAGGAATGCAAAGAGTTGCTGGAGGTCACAAAATCCAGTAACCCGTCATTATTCACATCCAAGCTGACCAGAGAGAGCGCTTGCTTCCCGCCTTTAAAAGCTTTTGAACCTTCAAATGTTCCATCGCCTTTGCCCCAGAGAACCTGAACGCCTTTATTGCCGTTACCCGCCAAAGCCACCGCGACATCTGCTTTTCCATCCTTATCGTAATCGCCAACCACAACTGCAGTGGGTGAACCCTTAACATCCATGGAAGAAGGTTTGTCAAAAAATCCATTGCCTTTTCCGATTATGATCGCCACATTTGAAAAACGCAGGGTGACAACCAGATCGATTTTTCCGTCCCCATTAAAATCGCCGGACGCCATGTTGATGGGAATTTTGCCGGGCTTAAGAAGCTGGGCTGTTTTCTGAAAGCTTCCCAGTCGGGTGTTCAAAAATATTTCAATAGTTTGGTCGGCATAATTGAGCACCGCGACATCTGTGTAACCGTCATCATTGTAATCTCCCGAATCCAGACAAATGGGATCTCTACCGGTCTGAAAAACACGCTGATCCAGGAAAGTCCCGTCACCGACTCCCTTAAAAAATGAAAAGGAATGATCGCCGCTGTTGGCCACAACCAAATCTGGAACTTTGTCGCGGTTAAAATCATCAGTAATGAGGTAGGAAGGTTCTCGTCTCGCCTCCATGGAATAGCTCAGGGCAAAAATGCGCGGCATTTTTTTCCGGGCCTTGGGCGGCGGCGGGCACCCGAGCAGGACAAAAACCATCAGGAATATAATTATTGCGTGATGTCTTTTCATGAAGCTCCATTGAGAAAAAAGGAGCGTATCACAGGAACTCTTGGGAAACAATGTCACACAGCCGGACTGGCACTTTTTACAGGAAGATGGGCCTGTTGACGAAATACAAAATGCCCCAAAATCTTTTGCGCGAAAGTGAGCGATAATGACAGGCTCGCCGTTTCCATGATGATCTTTTTATACGGGTCATGACCGGAAACACTGCTGAACATGGCTTTCATGAAGTCGGGTCTTTCTGCGGCCACCGCAATCATGTGATCCATGAACTTGAACCGTGTCGCCAGATTGGTCAAAACCCGTACGGCGCGTCCATAGGGAAGGTCTTCGGTCAACACCCGGCAGTCCCGGTAATAGTTTTCAGCAAATGCTTTTTTAGAGACGCCATGCTGCATGATGGAACGGGCGGCATAAATGCCGGTATTGATGGCCGAGTTAATGCCCTTGCCTTTGAAAGGCCGCATGAGTCCGGCAGAGTCGCCGATCGTGACATAACGGTCGCCAAATAAGTTTCGCGCCGGGGCGATGGGAAACCTGCCCTTATAATAGTTGAGCGGTTTTTCGCGCCTTTGATGGGGCGGAAGAAAACGTTGCACCGGAGCCGAGCGCAAAAACTCCATCATAATATTTGATGTCACCTTACGGCCCGCGATATTGATGGAAATATGATCGCCCTTGGGAGTGACCGCGCCAAACTCCAAACCCGGATGGGAAAGCAGAAAAGCCTGGATGGTGCAGTCCATGCTTTGCATGAATTCCTTACCAGGATAAAGACGCGTGATCACAGTATTCAAAAAGTCCGGTTGCCGGTAAGGAGTGCCCTGCTCAAAGACTCTGCAAGTTCCATCATCCAGGCCAAAAGCCCCGACCACGATGGCGCTCTTGATGTTTTCGCCATCCGTATAAATCAACACCTCATCAGGATTGACTTCAATCGCTGTCACACGGTTATGAATCACCTGAGCGCCTGCCTTCTTAGCCTCTTCGAGCATGAAGGCGTCAAACCTGGAACGTCTCACAGAAGCCGACCGGCCATATTCTTCTCCGATCAAATCCAGACTCAGCAAATCAGAATGCAGGCGATAGCCCGCAATCTCATTGACCACCAGGCTCTCCGGCAAAGTCAGATCCAATTCATTTTTCAGAATATCTTCGAAAGGCGGAGAAAGCACGCCGATGCACTGGTTATGGTGACGGTCTTCGGAAAAAATTTTATGCTCCAGCACCACCACATTTATCGTTCTGCCAAACCGCCGAGCCTCTTTTAAGAGCGTCATGGCACAGGCCGACCCGCCGGGGCCTCCACCCACAACACAAACTGTATCGCCATCATTAATGAACATTAGGTCTTTATCCTGTTTTAATTCGCGGTTGTTTGCAGACTTTTTTTCTTAAAAAACTCCAGCATTCCCTTGAAAATATAGGCGTGGAAGGTTGATAAAACCGTCCAATAAAGATTCCCCCAAAAAGGTTTGGGAATGAAATGTGCCTTCAACGTCAAACGGGTTCCCCCGTTCTGATCCGGGTTGAGCTGGAACTCGAGCCAGGACAAGCCGGGAGTGATCATTTCCGCCCTCAGCAGCAGTTCGCGGTTGGGTTCCAGCCTTTCCACTCTCCAGAAGTCTACCGAGTCCCCAACGCGAAGATCTGTCGGATCGCGCCGGCCCCGTTGCAACCCCACCCCCCCCAAGAGGCGGTCAATGAGACCGCGAATTTCCCAAAGGATGTTGGCATGGTTCCAGCCATACTTGCCGCCGATCTGGCAAACTACTGGGAAAACATGTTCAGGAGCAACTGGAATATCTATTTCATGCTCTTCAATAATGAACTCGGATGACTCAAACTCGCACAGGGGCAAAAGGTCACTCATATTTTCAGGCGGAACATCACTCCAATGCGAAAATACCCTCGAACTTTTTTCCTTCTCTTGAGCCCATTGCACGGCTGTCACAAAGTCCAGCGGTTCAAAGGGAAGGATTGTTGAGATTTCGTCATTCCCGCACACCACATCGGTTTTAAGGCTGCTCAGTAAAAGCGAAGTAATATTTACCGGGATAGAAATAAAGCAATGAAGCCAGTAAGCATAAATTCGGCACATCCAGTCAACGGGTATAGGAACCCATGAAACATCAATAAAACGAATGCGACGATTCAAGATTTTGGCGAAGCGCAAAATCAATTCCTTGTAGGGCAACACATCTTTACCGCCGATCGGGAAAACACGTGAACCCAAATCTGGAGTCTCCATCACACCCACCAGATACTTAATAACATCTCGAATCGCGACAGGCTGGCACAAGGAATTGAACTCCGGTAAAAATGGAATGAAGCGGTTGTTCATGACCAGTGACTTCATCAATTCATAAGACGCGCTTCCGGCACCAATGATAATGGCCGCCCGAACCCGGATAGCCGGGATGGAACCTTGTGACAATATAATGCCAACCTCTCTCCGGCTTCTGAGATGCGGAGACATGCGATCATTTTTTTCTCCCAACCCACCCAGATAAATAATCCGCTTCACGCCATGATGTTCCGCTGAGTCCCGGAAGTTTTTCGCGGCTATCTGATCTTTTTCTATGAACTCTTCTTTCTTCGACCTCATGCTGTGAATCAGGTAATAGGCGTAGTCAACATCCTTCAAGGTGGGTAACAGTTCTTCTCGGTTCAAACAATCCGCATAAACATGTTCGACGCGAGGATGCGTCAAAAGCGATGGGCAACTATTATTCCTGTACATACAGCGGACGATATAACCTCTTGATACCAGTTCAGGAATCAACCGATGCGCCACATACCCGGTTGCCCCGGTGACAAGAACCCGTGTTCCCTCAGGCCAGGGAGAAGTGGAAAGATCGTCACAATAGTGGTAGTTGACTTTTTCAGGATCCATACCTGAAATATACCCCCAACCCGCCGAATCGCAAGCCTCCACTCGGCGCCAGCGTGACGCTGGACTCAGTAAAAACCCGCATCCTATGGTCGTCTTTGCGAGAAGCCGAAGGCGACGAAGCAATCCAGGTGTTTGATGGACTGTGTTTTTATCGGCCCCACGCCGAGTGGCGAGGGTAGCAAATAGAAAGGGCTCGTTAAGCCGAGACAAACTGTTGCCAGCAGAAAGAGCTATTGCTAGTTGGCCCCACGCCGAGTGGAGAAGAAGGGGTTGTGGTGTTTTTCTTCGCCAACGGTGGTGGCGGGACCATGGCCGGGGAAAAGGCGTGTGTGGTCTGGCAGGGTCAAAAGTCTTTGGGTGATGGAGTCGTGCAATTCGGACCACGAAGAGTTGGCGCGTCCCATGGAACCGGCGAAGATAGCATCACCGGAAAAAACCGAGTCGTGGATTTTATAAGACACTCCGCCGGAAGTGTGACCCGGCGTGAACAGAACTTCTATATTTAAATTGCCCAGTTTTATAGATTCGCCATCCTGCAAAAACTTCAAATCACGACTGCCTGAGGGGCGAGGTTCTTTTTCATCGATCCATGCGGGACAGTTATAAGCCTGATCCAGAAGTTCTAATCCGCCAGCATGATCAAAGTGGGCGTGAGTTAAAAGGATTTTTCCCGGTTGGAGTTTCAGCTCTTTGGCTTTCTTTATGATCGCCTCCGGATTTCCCCCCGTATCAATCACTTCAGTGCCGCGGCGCATCTTTTTCCCAAGCAATCCAAGCAGATAGCCTCTGCCTGATAATGAGTCATTTTAAAATGACCAAAAATGCTGTTTATTCTGGCAACTGCAATATGGGGGTGTAGGGGCGAAGAAGTTTTCGAGTCCACCAGGAGCCATCCCGGTTGCGGGTTTCAGAGTCCGTAAACCGGTAATCGTAGACCACCGCCTGCGTGTATTTTGGAGGATTATTTGGGAAAGGGTTTTTCTCCAGCAAAGTGGTCACAGAAGGCGAGCCCTGCAAAAGGCGGATCATGAACTGGATCAACCAGGGGTTCCTCTCATAATTGCTGAGAGCGGCGAACCACATTTGCCAATCCAGCCGGGGCTGGTGCGGGGCGACAAATTCCGGCTTTTTCGTCACATCACCCGGCTTCCATTTGAATTCATAAGGGAACCAGTTCTCGCGGTCATCACTTCCCAGAATAATGATTTCCGGCCTTGATGTTGTCATCACTGCAAACAGGCCATAAGAATTGAACAGGTGCATGGGACGTATTGCATTGGCAATGGAAGTATAAATAGTAGGGTAATTACCGGAGGTGACAAGCAAGGGAACCGTATAGAGCATGAGGGAAATCGCCACTGCCCCTGCCCCCACTCCCGTAAAAATTCTTTTCTTCCAGACAGGAACTGATTTTGTAATGTTCAGGCCCGTAACCTTCACCGGAAGCCACTTGGAATAAACCGAGTCATCCAGCAAAAGCAAGCATAAGGCCAGGGTCAATATATTAAAGAAACAATAATTGCCAGTCAGGAAAATTAGAACCTGATGAAAAACTAGGATGGCACAACCCAGGTAACGAACGCGCCGGGGAGCAAATATCAAAAACACCACCCCAAGCTGAATGGCAAAAATACAGGCGACTGAAAACTCCTGGAACCCGTGCGGCAACTGGTGCGCGTACCAACCTATCCATGTTGGAAGCGGCTGAGTTTCATAATGGTAATAGAGTGCGGTGAAATCGTTCCAGGTTGAATCCTGACTGATTATCTTGACCAGCCCGGAAGAAAAAACGACGCGGAACAACAAAAACCGAAAGAGAAAAAGAATTAACCGTGACGGCGGGGATGCCTCGCCAGCCCAGGGAACCAGAAAGAGCACCAGGAGCCCCGTTTCAAGAAGCAGGGTATCCCATTGAAACCCTAAAAAAGGTTGCGCCACATGGAAAAGCGAAAGGTAACATCCCCATGCGATCAGTAGAGACCAGCCCACTGCGCGGTTTACCATGACCAACAAACCAGCACCCGCACCAAGCAGGCAGACTGCCTGCAAAAACCCATCCCCTGCATGGAGCCAGAACAAGGTGGGTGTTTGCCAAAAACGTTCCGTCCCCCAATCTGTCGCCGCATTTTTTAAATACGCCTCGACCGGAAGAATGCCTTTTTGTCCGACCAGTCCTTCGATTTGAGTCCAAAGAGATAAAAAGGCCAGCAAATAAATCAGGCCGAGTAGAAAGAGAAACACACGCCGGGCCAGAAACCAAGTTGGTGCCTCTATGCAGCTCCCCCAAACCCAGCGAGTGAGAGTGCTGAAAAAATTTCGCTTTTCGGCAACCTGCCTGTAACCCCATTCTGAAACCGAGGCGAATCCCGGCACCTTTTCATAAGCCCTGAGAAACCACTTCCCGTTAGGGGCATAAGCCAGGGTCTTGAAAACGGCCTGGGCTCCTGAACAAAAACTCCCATCAGGATCGACAAAATAGACAGAGGATGCAAAATGTTCGGGAGAAATCTGCGGGTAATTGTCGCCTGCCTCCTGAGAAGATCGGTAAACCACTGCGTCTTCTGTAAGAGGACTCCAGTGCGCTACCGATAAACGGCAAAACCCACAATCCCCGTCATAGATCAAGACCGGCTTGTCGTTTGTACTTTCCATAGGTGCTTCCAGAGGCAAGCCCTGCTTTCGGGCTGGCTCATAAAATTTCCCTTTACCAAAGGGTCTCTTTATATTATAGCCCTTATCCCAAGCCCCTTTTCTCCACAAAACAGCCCATGAGCCCCGCATCCCTTTGTTTTCCTGAAAGAATTTTCGCAAATAGGCGGTTCTGGCTTGCGTTCCGGGCCAAGCTGGGATAGTTTCTCTACTTTACTCATTGCCAGACATAGGGTGTCGAATTATTAGAGACACCCTTTAAAACATCTTTGATCGTTCAGGAAGGACTCAATGGCTGATTTCACACGCGAAGAAATTGAAGAGAAGTTGGAAGAATACGCTGCGCTGCTCGCATCCCGGGAAGAGGAAGACGAATTCATAGATGATGCGCCCCAAATTGAAGAAGCTGTCAGCGAGGAAGAGGAAAACCCTGACGACGCTCAGGAAGGTGAAGCTGCTGAAACTGATGAAGCTGCTGAAACTGATGAAGCTGCAGAGGAAGAAGTTGTAGAAGATGAAGAACCCGGCCTGGAAAGTGTTTTTGAGGGAAAAGACCTCTCAGGACTGGATCTTTCGGGACTTAATTTTCTCGGCATCAGCCTGCAAAAAACCAGCTTAAAAAATACTAATCTGTCCAATTGCACGCTCACGGATTCGAATCTGGATCAAGCCAATCTGGATCAGGCTAACCTCAGTGACGCGGATATGGAAAATATAAGTTGTCTGGAAGGCGTGATGACCCATGCCAATATGGAGGCTGCAAACCTTCAAGGCGCCAAACTTTTGGGAACCGATTTCAGCGAATCCAATATGGAAAGGGCAAATTTCAGAAGGTCCAAGTCCATGGAAACCAAGCTAGTCAAATGCAATCTCAAGGATACCGATTTCAGCAACTCTGATTTTTCGCGGGCAAACCTGAAGGGCGCCAAAATAACCGATAGCGACCTGAGTCGGGCCCGGTTCAATGGTGCTGACTTTGAGGGTACTGATTTCACTGATTCCCGGTTGAGTATGGGAGTCTTTTTTGAGGCAAACTTTAAATCCGCAAACCTCACCCGCGCCTTGATCAAAGGAGCAAAACTCGCAGGAGGAAATTTTGCCGGTGCCCAACTCACCCGCGCCGACATCACCGGAGCGGATCTCACTGGTGCCAGCTTTCACAACGCAGATTTGAGACGTGCTAAATTAAACGGTGCCATACTAAGGAGAGCGGACCTTAGGGATTCCGATTTGTCCGAAGCGGATTTAAATATCGCAGACCTGACCGACGCTAATCTAGTTGGGACGAAATTGACCGGTGCCAATTTAGATCGCATCAAACTGAACCAGGCTAAATTAAATGGCGCCCAATTGAGTGGAGCGCGGATGACCAAGGCCAAATTAACGCAAGTTGATTTGACCGGAGCAGATTTGAGCGGGGCCAACTTGACCGGAGCAGAATTAAATGAAGCCATTCTGGAAGGGGCTGACCTCAGCCGGGCCAACCTGACCGAAGCCATTTTGACAGATGCCAACTTGAAAAATGCTTTCCTGACTGGAGCCAATCTTCAAAAAGCGCATCTGGAAAAGGTCAACCTGGAAGGTGCGGATATGGCAGGAACAAAATTGAGAAACGCCAATTTGCAGAACGCCAACTTGAAACAGGTGGATTTGCGGCGGGCTGACTTGGAACATGCTGACTTTTCCAATGCAAAGCTGGACTCGGCGAATTTTACAGGAGCTAAAATGAGTGATAGCCTGTTCATAGGTGCCGACCTGACAGGAGCCACAATGGACTCTGCCGACACCACGGACACCCAGTTTCAGGGAGCGATCGGGTTTAAAGCCTAACCCCCAGCCAAAAAACACTCCGACTTGCCAATATTTTTTTTATAACCCCCGTATGTTGTTAAATTTTATATCGATTATTGGCACAATTAGCTTTGACTCTTAATCGCAAATCGTTTATTTCTAGATAATACGTTCCATTAGCCGCTTTATTGTAAACCAGACAAGAAACCATGCTCAAATCCATTCTGTTAGCCAGTTTATTTCTTTCAATGCCTCTCAATTTTGCTTACGCCAATTCCATCGAAAGCGCTGTGATTGAGGGCGTAAAGTTTCTCGGTGATATCCCAGAAGTAGAATGGTATCGGGTAGATGGAAGGACCCTCGTCATAGGGTGGAAAGGCATCCCTCGCCAATTCCCCCACACTAACCGGAAAGCTGCAAGACGAGCGGCCATAGCCACCGAAAAGGAAATCTATGTCTGGGCTGTCCGCCATAATCAGAAAAAGTGGACGGTAGGTAGCGGAAAATCGTATATCTGCTCTGTTTTAGCGAAAAATGGCCGGGTGAAAACCGATACCTGCCCTTATTCACAAAATGACATCTCCTCTCTCGATTAACCCCCTTAATTTTTTCAAATTATTTTATTATTCTTCTCTAATTTTTTAAGACTTCGAGGGATATTTTGCATCTAAAAATGGTATCTATAAACAATGGACCGCAAAAAAAATGAAAACCCTCTCTTTTTACCCTGATGGGCGTTCCAGAATGAGAGCCCGGCCCCTCACCCTTAAAGAGGTGCTCCGCTTAAGAGACGGAATGGAACGCCCCAGAACCCAGCCCTACCAGATACTAAAAACCGCGAATAATGAAAAAATTCTACTGGCCTTAAACTGAATTCTTTTACAGACCCACAAACCTAGCTGATATCTGAAAATGGAAAAACTGGAAGCTGTGCAAAAAGTGTTGCGATTCAGCCATCCTATAAGGGAATGGTGCGAAGGTGATCATGGCATCTATTTTGATGATTTTGACGAACAAAATGTAGATGACTATGACGGAGGATATGGGGATCTCGCTGATGAAATTATAGAACGTGGAATCGCAGAAAACCTTCTCGAAGAAGATGAAGTTAGTTGACAGCTTGCATGGGAGAAAACCATTCTCTGGACATAAAGATCAATGGAATGCCTAAATTTCACGTTCCATTTAAAATCAAGGACGAAACCTTTCATCTTGCTGTGCTGATACAAGAGTTTTGATGCCTGCTTGTGGCAGAATATAAGGCCTTGGTAACTTCGGCAACCTTCACACGTTCCCCCTTCTAGTTAAAAATCCGCTGCAACGGCCACATAGAATAAGTTGTCAGGCAAAATCTTTTATATCAATGTGTTACACAATCAGCCTTCTTTAAAAAAGTCGGGCTCTCTGTAAGGGTTTTTCATGAAACCCGACAAAAGTTTTAATATATAACGAATTTTATATAGAATAGCTTAACTACGCTCGATTCAAGACAGCAGAGCCGCGAAAACCCGGACTGTTGCTTAGCAATTTCCAGGAGATAGAGAGTGAATACCCGTTCCAAAATTCTTCAAGACGTTCAAAATTATTACGGAAAAATTCTTAAAACCAAAAATGACCTTCAGACCAGTGCTTGTTGTGCGGCAGACACCATGCCTGCTTATCTGCGCCCATACTTGAAAAACATACATGAGGAAGTGCAGTCCAGATTTTATGGTTGCGCCTCCACATTCCCTTCAAGTCTTCACGGAAAAACTGTGGTGGACCTCGGTTGCGGTTCCGGACGCGATTGCTACCTCCTGGCTCAAGTGGTAGGCCCTGATGGCATGGTCATAGGCATCGACATGACCGATGAGCAACTAGCGGTTGCGAGAAAGCATATCGATTTTCATACGCAAAATTTTAACCTGGAAAAACCTAACGTCGATTTTCGTAAAGGCTGGATTGAAGACCTGACTTCGGCTAACCTTGAAGACAATTCCGTAGATGTAATTATCTCCAACTGCGTGATCAACCTGTCTCCCGACAAGGAAAGTGTATTTCGTGAAATTTTCCGGGTTCTCAAACCCGGTGGAGAACTGTATCTCTCAGATGTTTTTACCGGACGACGGGTGCCAGAGCCCCTGACCACCGACCCGATCTTGCTCGGCGAATGCCTGGGTGGTGCCCTCTACATAGAGGACTTCAGGCGTATGCTGAGAAACGCAGGTTCTCACGATTACCGGGTGGTTTCCAAAAACCCGCTCACTCTCAATAACGAGGACATCCAACGCAAGGCCGGCATGATCGACTTTTATTCCATGACCGTGCGTAGCTTCAAGTGTGAGTTCGAAGATATTTGCGAGAACTTCGGCCATGTCGCCTATTACAAAGGTAGCATCCCTGAATTCCCGCACGGGTTTACTCTGGATAACCATCATTATTTCCAGACTGGAATTCCCGTACCGGTTTGTGGCAATACTAGCAAGATGCTGAGTGAAACCCGGTTCGGCGAGCATTTTAATGTCACTGGAGATTTCTCAACTCACTACGGACCTTTTGACTGCAGCACACCCCAAGCCCAGGAAGGCATCTCCGCCACCAACGGCAACGGCGCCTGTTGCTAGCCGGCCAGCGACCGGTGGCAACTGGCAATAACTATTTCTGGCTAACAAGAAGTTGTCTCGGCTTGACGGGTCATTGCTATCTGCCTCCCCTGGCAACTACTAGGCGTAGGGCCAATGAGTCAAGGGGCTACCGGGGAAGGTCAAATTCCTGCGGGTTCAAGTTGTAATTTTTATAGAGGTCACGCAAGCGCTTGCGAACTTTGATGCTGTTTTCAGAATCCTTTTTCTCCTCCCAAATCTGTTGCGCCTTACGGGCCGCCAGAATTGCCTTGCGCCCTTCATTCAGACCGTCAAAAGCCTTGCTCATATTAAAATAGGCGTTGGCATCCTGCGGATTTTTCTTCACCGCTTTCTTATATTCCACCAAGCCTTTCTCATAGATCGCTTTCACGACAACCCCCAAACAGATGACTAATCTCCGTTACAAAATAAAATGCTCTGGCTTTCTTGTCAACCCCGCACCAAGGTGAATACCTGATCTGGCTTTACGCCAACATATCGCGCATGTATGCTGGTTATATTTTTCTGAGAAACCTGAGAGGATGAGTGAATGGCAAGTCAGACCATCGATATTCTATGTGGTCAGTGCGGGGCTTTTATGCTTCGATACCAGAAAAAAGGGTCGGGACAATTGACAAAACTTTATCTCGACCGTATCACCGAACCCAATTCCCTTGCGCGATTAAAATCCATCACTAGAAAATCAGAGCTTCCCGCATTGTCCTGCATGGAATGTGGCAACCGGATAGGACTGGCTCATGAAGGGGGGACTTACCGCATGATAAAAGGATCGTTCAGGAGAAAAGGCGTGAAATAAACAGGCCCGCTTATTGAAATTCAAATTTTCCGGACAAAATAATGGTGCACCATTAAAGTCAAAAAATATTGAGCTGCCATAACACAGGCAAAGGGGATCAGGTTGGCTGAAAGGATTCCAAGAACAGCAAACAGGGCCAATAAAAAAAGTGGCAGGTCGAGTCCATTCCAACGCCAAAGCAACAATAAAATTTTTATTTTCTCATAGCAAGCTTTGCGTTCCTCAAAGGTCAAGTCCTGTTGCAGGTCTCGACTCTCCGTTTCCGCAAGGCGTAAAAAACTCCATTGACCACGAAAAAATAATTGCTGCACTTGCATATAATAAAAATAAAGCACCAACACGCCTGACATTTTTGTCCGAAGCTTTTGGCGGGTGTTTTGAATTTCTCGTTCCACACCATCATAGCCTTGCAATAGCAAGGTGACCAGACTTTGCTTGCAATAATCATAAGAGATGGCCCTCACTATAATCAGTCCCGCAATGATTTTCAGGACTTGTCCGTATTCCGGAAAACCCTTGATGAGTCCAACCACCACCGCAAGGTAGGCAAAGTAACCGGCGATGCCATCAATCAACCGGCCCCAATCACTGGCCATGCCCTTGGCCCGGGCCAGTTGCCCGTCTACGCAATCCAGCACCAAAGTGACTTCCAGCAATATCCCCCCAATAATCAGAGATAGCGGGTTGGCAAAGCTGAACGCGTAACCGGATGCAAAACCCACCAGAACAGAAAAATAGGTCACCTGATTGGGAGTCACCGGAGTGTTTATCAAAAAACCTACAATCTGTTTCGCAATCGGGTCCTGAATATAACGATTGACCGGCTCCACCAGATCTATGGGTGCTCGCCCTGAAGTATTACTCATTCTACTATAACCATTTTTCTTGTTGGTACCAGTTGATCGTCTCGGCCAGCCCTCGACTCAGCTCATACTGAGGTTCAAAGTCAAACGCCTTGAAAAACTTTGCCGGTGACGCGGACCATGAGCTTTCCCGGATATCAATCATCCTCTGCCGGTCAAACAGCACCGGTTTGGAACTGAAGCGAGCCAACATCTCAAAGAACAGAGCTACAGGAATCAGTGCCCCCTCAGGAACTTTCAGCGTTTTCATCCTGACATTCATAATGCGGGCGCACTCTTTTGCGACCTGCTCCCAAGCATACACACGACCGTCTGTAACAAAATAACTGGCCTGTTTGG
Organism: uncultured Nitrospina sp.; assembly: GCA_937891765.1. Taxonomy (GTDB): domain Bacteria; phylum Nitrospinota; class Nitrospinia; order Nitrospinales; family VA-1; genus LS-NOB. The sequence continues at coordinate 25,808 of CALAGQ010000001.1, read as the reverse complement.
AAGGGTGGCAAGCCCGAAGCATCGCCTGCACCAGATCAGCAATATAAATCAGGGAAAGCTCTTTACCCGCCTTGCCAATTTGCAGTCCCCAACCTTTCTGGATCAATTTGATGAAATTAAAAAAGTTTTCTTCCCGAGGACCATACACTACAGGGGGACGAATAACGGTGACAGGGAGTGACTGAGAAACGGCAATTTCTTCTCCCGCAAGTTTGGACTGCCCGTAAAAAGTCACGGGTCTGCAAGGGGTGGTCTCATCAACGAGGCCGCCGTGTGGACTGGGACCGGTTGCCGCCAGACTGCTAAGATGAACAATGCCTTTGATCCGGCCTCCACGTTTCTGGCATTGCTCATACAAGTTTGAACAGGCAGTGGCATTGACCTGAAAATAACCAGAACGGGATTTTGCCTTGGTCAATCCTGCGCAATGAAAAATGTAGTCCAACTCCTCCAAAGCAGGGACGATGAAATCCGGCCGTGCCAGATCCACCTTGTGAAGATGAACCTTCGAAGCATCCAACCATTTGAGGTCAGAGGATTCCCTCACCAGTCCATGAACCTTGCAACCCAAAGCCAACAGCTGATCCACCAGATGGCTACCAATGAAACCATTAGCGCCAGTAACCAGCGCCGTGGTACCTTTAAGGTGTGATAAAGCGTTCATAGATGCGATGTCTTTTATAAATAGTTCCCCCTATTCGGTGCATCGGTTCGATAATGCCTTTGTTATCCTCCAGCAACCAGGACATCTCAATCCATTTTATATTTTTTTCTATAAACAACCTGATGGTTTCATAATAGAACCAGGCATCAATGCCCAGCCTGCGGTATTTTTTCTTCACCCCGAGAGTCAGCACCCGGTAAGTGTCAATTTTCTTTTTATTCAATAAGAACTTGGCCCAGCCAAAGGGGAACAGACTGCCGTCCATTTTCTTAAGCACCTGATTAACATCGGGAAGAGCCAGAGAAAAACCCGCCGGCTCACCGTTGACTTCAGCAATCAAGCAAAACTCAGGATGTATGAAGGATTTCATTTCCCTTGCAGAAAACTTAAACTCTTTTTGAGTCATGGGAACGAATCCCCAGTTTAGCCCCCATGCCGAGTTATAGACATCCCAAAGAACAGAAATTTCCTTTTCAAATTGGCCCAGATCCAAAGGCCTGACGTTGAAGTGATTCCTTTTTTTTAATTTTGTCGCGGCACGCTCCAGATAATCAGGAACCTTAACCAAATCCAACCTGAAAGACACGAGGTCTTTAGCTTTTTGTAAGCCCCACGCCTCAAAATGTTCGCCATAATATTCCGGGTTATAAGGGATGCCGAACATGGGGGAAGAGTCAAACCCCTCTATCATCAAGCCGCACTCATGGTTGGTCGACAAGTTCATCGGCCCCATAAGCCGGGCATGCCCTCTTTCCTCACACCATTGATAAGCCTTGTCCAGTAAAAGACGGGAGAGGATTGGGTCATCCACCGCTTCAAACAACCCGAACATAGCGACCGATTCTGAATGAAGGTCTTGGTAGCTCCGATCATGAACCAGAGCGATCCTTCCTACCGGTGACCCATTGTCATCCACCGCTAGAAAAAGATCGGCTTCCGCATGTTCGAAAAACGGATTGATGTCGGGATTCAGAAACTTTTTACGTTCCTGAATAAGGGGAGGAACCCAGCAGGGCTGGTCTTTATAAATTTTCCAGGGAAGGCGGACGAACCGGTTCAGATCCTGATGGGTTTCAACCTTTACGAGTTTAAAACCCATTATTATCTGGGGATGATGCCGAGCTTTGTTCCCAGTTTCCTGAAAGAACTAAGAACTTTATCAAGATCCTTTTGGTCGTGGACAGAGGTATAGCTGGTCCGTATCATGGCATTGAGAGGTGGAACAACTGGAGAAACCGCAACCCCGGCAAAAATACCGTCATCAAAAAGGAGTCTGTTCAAATAAAGCGTGAGGGCTTCTTCCCCTATTTTTATGGGGACGATAGGAATAGAATTGTTATTCACCTGAAAGCCCATATCAAAAAACCCTCTTTTTATATAAGCAGTATTTTCCCGCAACTTTTCGATGCGTTCCGGCTCATTGATCATGATATCCAAACCCGCAATGACCCCGGCAACCGATGCCGGCGGCAGGGCCGCAGTAAAAATAAATGCCGAGGCTTTATGGCGAATGAACTCTGTGATCTTGGACTTTGCAGAAATAAATCCGCCGATGGAGCCCAGACTTTTGGAAAACGTTCCCATATAAATATCTATTTCGTCTTCCAGATTGTAGTAACTGGCAACGCCCCTGCCACTTTCACCCATGACACCCAGGCCGTGAGCTTCATCAACCATGACGTTGGCTCCGTAGTCTTTCGCGAGTTTCACAATAGCCGGAAGGTTGGCAATATCGCCGCTCATACTGAATATACTGTCGGTAATAATTATCTTGCCTTCAACATCTGAATATTTTTTCAAATAATATTCCAGATGATCCATATCATTATGCTGATAGCGAACGGTCTTCCCCGGTGCCACGCCACACCCTTCGTAAATACTGGCATGGTTTTCACGATCCGAAAATGCCACATCCTTTCTTCCCAACAAACAGGCAATAGTTCCTTGATTGGCCTGGAACCCAGTGGACATGACAATGGTATCTTCTCGGCCCAAGAAAGAGGAAAGCTCACTTTCCAAGGTCTTATGCAGATTGAAAGTACCGTTAAGAAAACGGCTGCCGGTACAACCAATACCAAATTTTTCCAATGCATCTCGAGCCGTGGAAACCACGCGAGGGTCCTGGGCCAATCCGAGATAGTTATTGGTGGAAATGGAAATGGCGGGCTTGCCGTCAATGACAACATGGCAGCCATCAATTTCCTCGATTGCCCTGAAGTACGGATAAATCCCCAGTTCCTTGGCCTGCTCTGGGGCAAAATAGCCAAAACATTTTGCCAGTATCCCTTTGTCTTTACTATTGGGGGGGCGCAGGTGGGAATTTTCAAAATCAAACTTCTTCTTCAATAAAGAGGTGATTTTACTTTTCTTTAAATGAGAAGGTTCTCCATCGTCACTTTCAAGTTCATCGAGCAGGGTAAAAGGTTTTGTCATAAGTTTCTCACCAGAAATTTATAAGAAATTTAAACCAGGATCTATAGTTTTAGCCAGCGGCAGCATGCTTCCACAACTGGCCCAGAGTTGGAAGCAATCCCGAGCAAACGGTTTGACCGTATAAGGAGTTCTCGCCCTGATCCCGAATCAGTCGTCGATGCGCCTCTCCTAATGCGTGATAAGGCAGATCGGGAAACAGGTGATGCGTCGCATGAAAGCGAAGACCCACCGGCGCCCATAAAGGAGTCATCCATCTATTGCCAGGGATATTGACCGAGTCCAGCATTTGGCTGGGGTAGCTCATCGCATTTTCCTTGGGGTTTTGATAGCGGTGAGCCCCCAGGGTTCGAATGGAATTAACCATAAAAATCAACGCCCCAACACAATACCACAGGAACAGGGTCATCGCAGGAATAGTTTTCGCCAGAATGGCCCCCAGAAATGCCCAAGCAAAAAGACACACCAAAAACTCCTGAATTTTCCAATCTTCCGTGTTCTTCCAGGAAGACTCTGGACGCCGATAATCCATGTCGATGATCAGCGCCGACATCCTCGCCATCAGAAATGATCTCAGCCTTTTATTGACCAGAGACAGTGGGGTCAAAACAGAAAATCGCACCAAAAATATAATCGGGACCAAAAAAGAAAAAAGAATATGGATGACAATCCATTTCCTCCCCTTTAAAGCGAAGGGGAAATATTCCCCATCTTTTTCGGTTCCATAAAAATTCTGTTTATGGTGATCGAAATGAACGGACTGATAAAGAAAAACGGGAACCATAAGAGGAAAACCGCAAAATATATTCCAGACCCAACGAAATACCTTGAAGGCGCCCTTTTTGAAATGAACAATTTCATGGATGAATAAAACCGCGCGATACAAAGCCAGACATGAAAGAGCCACAAAAAATATTTGCCGGGAAGAAAAAACCGGAGCCATGAGGGCAAGAACAAAAGCGCCCCACCCCAGAATGGCGCTAGATAAAAAATCCAACCAGTAAATAATGGGGTTAGGCAGAAAGAGATCTTTCACCAACTCTCTTACCCTGCCTATCTGGAAATCCTCCTGCTGAAAATTTTCATGGGCCTGTTGAGTCAATACAGTGATCCTGTTCGCAATGATGGGTGGCTAATTTTTTTCCGCGCAGGATACGCACAGAACATTTTCCGGCATGAGCATGATGCGGCCTTCTGGAATCGGGTTGGCACAACGGGCGCAGATTCCAAAATCCGGCAAGTCCACCTTGCTCAGGGCTTTTTCAAGCTTGTACAGTTTCGCCTTCGACGAAGCCAACGAAGCCTCACTAATGCCCTGACTGCTGATCGCCTCCATTCGGGTGAGACGGCCTATGGCATTGTCTGGAGCAACCGGCTTGGAGGTTGTGGTGAAAGTTTCTATCAAGTGCTTTTGCACCTCAATCTCGTCAACGATTTTCTTTTTAAGTTTCGCTCTACCTTCATCATCCATACACGATCCTACCATTAATGCGTAAAAAATCGGGCTCTTTTTGGACTGCGTTATTTTTGGGCAGGAACAAAACCGGACATCGCACATCTTTGCGCCAACAAGGGAGTGAAACTACTGGTATCTCGAGAGATATCATCCATAAATTCATGCGCCAGACTCTGATCTTCAAAACATTCGTAAACATCATCCAGAAATCCACCGCGCAAAAGCGGATGCTCAAGGAAATCCCGACCCGAGCGGGTAAAAATTTCCAACGGCCATTCTGTCACCTCGACCTGTTCCAGATCCAGTTCCTCCAGCCACTGCTTTGCCTGATTGGCGGAAGGACGTTCCTCCAGATACTCAATCAATGCCTTTCGTTCTTTTATCAGGTTTCTTCGCTTCATCTCCGCGTCGACGAGGTCCCATAAAGAGTCGAACGTTCCCAGCGAGGGAAACGTCAGCACAATTTGTCCACCCGGTTTTAAGAATCGGATCAGATTGCTGAGGGCTTCAAAACGATTCGGGCGAAAAAACATGAAAGAAAGGTTGCCGGTAATGCGATCAAAACTGGGGAGCGTCGGTGGCAAAAAACGCATATCCCCCACCTCAAACTGCAACCAAGGCAAATGCTGGCCTTGAATCGATCGAGAACGAAGTACCTGAGCCTGATGGATGTCAATAGCCAGAACGCTTCCTTCAGGCCCCACCTGTTCCGCCAGATGAAATGCCGGGACCCCTCCCCCGGCGGCGATGTCCAGCACCGAGTCTCCCGGTTGCAACTGCAGTTTATGCATCAACAATTGTGCAAAAGGGGTGGACCAAGGGTCATTTTCAGGCAAAGGCCAGAATGGAGTCATGAGATTCCTTTCACTTTTTATTCATGGGCTCGGTTATTATATAAAGAACCTTTATTCTACCGGATAAGCAATCTCGCATGGCTATTTTTACGGATGATAAACTCCCCGACTCCTACGCCCTCTGCCTTCTAGGGCATGGCAGTCGGGACCCGGAAGGCAATCAGCAGTTCCTGACCTTGTGGCAAAAACTGCGCGAAAGAAACTTCTGCCACATCACCGAGGGCGGTTTTTTGGATTTTGCCAAACCCACAGCCACCGAAGCTTTGTCCGCTTGCCATCAAAACAGCATTAAGAACATTATTGTAATACCTGGCATTTTATTTTCCGGCGAACATACGCAAAAAGATATCCCGAAGACTATCGGCGAAGCATTCCGGGATCATCCGGAGATCAATCTGATTTTTTCAGAGCCTCTGGCAATGCAACCTGAGGTCATGGAAGTCTGCCAAGGACGCATCGAGGAAGGCGAAAAACTTTCCTCAAAATCCATTCCCCGGGCAGAGACCTTGCTAATGATCGTTGGCCATGGAAGCCGCGACAAAGACTTCAACGCACAAGTCGAAAAAAAACTTTCATGGCTGGGGGAAGAGCTGGGATTCAGCAAAACTGTTATCTGCTTTGCCGGGACCTCGCAATATTCACTGGAAGACGAAAAATTCAAGCCACAAGAATTTCGCCGTGTCATACTATTTCCCTTTTTTTTGTTTACCGGAGTCTGGGTCAAACGCGTGCATGCCCTTGCCGACACTTTTCAGAAAAAATACCCGGATACCGAATTTCTCAAAGCCCCCTGCCTCAGCCATCATAATTTGATCGTTGACGCATTGATTCAAAGAGCCCGAAAAAGTGTTTTAAGCAAGTAAAGCTGATATCATTGGAATCCACATTTATCAATATTCACGCATATTTTTCTGAACTATTAAAATGAACACAATAAACCAAAAACCCTGGCACGGAATTGGCGTGGCAGTCGAAGCTAATTTCTCCAGCCGGGAAATGTTATACAAGGCCAAACTCGATTGGGAGGTTTCTAAAATTCCTTCTCAACGGCCCAAGTCTTATGGCAATCAAGAGACCCTAAGATTCTTTAAGGGATTTTTCGAAGCGGGTGAGGCCGACATCGAAACCATCGGCAGTCTCGATGGCGCGAGAATTCTTTGGGCTCTAGCTCGATTAAACGAAGACTTTATTTTGGGAGGAGAGGACAAGGTGACAAGCTATGTCCTGCTGGCATCTCGCGATGAAAGTCGGGAAAAAATTGAGATCCAGTTCATCGCCGTACGGGAGAATGGTTGCAATATGCTACAAATCGCCTCGAAAGCGAAATCTCATATTAAAAATATTTTCAGACGAACGTTTAACCCCGCCTTCCCATTCATAAACCAGAAGCCACAAAAATTTGACGATGACATGATAAAAAAAACCATCGCCATCACCGGTATGGGGCGCGAAGCGATTTCTGCTTTTGCCGCAGATGCTCAACGCCTGACAGATAAAAATGTGGATGAACCGACAGCATGGAGATTTATGTTTAATGTCTTCCAGCCGGAAACCATTAAGAATGTTTCCACCATTGGGGAGAAAGAAGTGGAAGAACTCGCGGAGAAGAACACCAAGCGGGCGATAGAGACCCTCTCCCATGCATCGGAGCAGCAACCCGCCAATATGACAGCATGGAGCTTGCTAAACGCTGTGACCCACACTATCGACCATCATCTCGGAAATAGTCAGGACTCCCGCCTGCGGCAGGCTTGGTTTGGCTCTAACGCTAAACTCAAGACACGAGCCCTCGAACTGGCATTGGCATTATGATCAAAGAAATTCTGCCTGATTTATATAGCTGGAGCGAATACTCCGAAGAAAAACAACTGGATTTTAATGGTTTCCTGATAATTGGAAATGGCGAGTCCGTTATTATAGACCCTCCTAGCTTAGGGAAAGATGGTGAGGCAGAATTAATGAACCTAATTGATAGCCATTTATCCTGCCCCATAAAAGGAATATTGTTGACCAATGTTCACCATGAAAGAACCAGCAATTTATTAAAAAATCGATTCTCTGTCCCAGTTTGGGTGAATGCGCGGGACAAGGAAGGGTTAGAGACACCTACAGACAGAACCTTTAAAGGAGGGGATGTTTTGTTCTGCGGCATTCAGGCGATTCAATTAGAACATCAAAAGTCCCCAGGCGAAACGGCTTTTTATATAAAAGATCAACAAATTATGATTCTCGGAGATGCTTTAATCGGCAAGGTTCCAGGCACGGTAAATATGTTGCCTCCTGACAAATATCAGGACCCCGCGAAAGCCAAGGCCGGCTTGAATCAACTGATGGATTATGAATTTGAGGCCTTGCTAGTTGGAGATGGGGTATCAATTTTAAAGGGTGCTAAAGAAGTTGTTAAAAATTTTCTTACCCACTGATTACTAAACCAATTTCAGTGTAATTTCTACGGGCGAACAGGCAGCGCGGATTGTCACACTTGAAAAAGACATTATGAAACTGGCCTCACTTCAAAATCACATCTTCAAAAAGCGCATGGGATGGTTTTCCATTTTATTCTTCCTTGCCGTTTCGACTCCGATGCAAGCACAAACTTCAAGCATCGCGGATATGATACGGATCGAAGCCAACTGCTTCATTATGGGGAGCGAAGAATTCATCGTCGAGGAACCGGAGGACAATCCGTTAGGACCGACGACTGGGCAATTTTTCATTCTTCGCGGCGGCTCTTTTGAAGATGAAGCTTTTTTTCTACAATCCGCCTCGCGCTACTGGTACCCGCCAACGTTGAAACACTATAATATTGGATTTCGTTGCGCCGCCAATCCGCCCGATACCGGAGGTCCGCAATGAAAAAAGTTCTGCGCTTCACTGGCATTATTTTATCTCTTCTTCTCGGGACGCAACAAGGCTAGGCGGAAATGGTGGAAGTGAAAATCATCAAATCGACGTTCATTCCTGCGGTACTGGAAATCAGGAAAGGCGATACGGCACGGTGGGTCAACACGGAAGAACTTCTGCATGCGGTGACGAGTGGAAAAGCTCCCATGCCGGATGACAAGTTCAACGCCCCGTTTGTCAAAAAAGAGTTTGAGTTCACCTTCGACAAGGCAGGTTTCTACGATTATTTCTGTGCACTGCACCCGGCCATCATGCGCGGGGTGATCATTGTCGCGCCCGTTGGAAATGAAAAATCCACTAGCCGCAAATAGCACCGTCGCACGATCAGGTATTGCTCACACCACCATAAGAAACCCCCGACAGGTCGGCCATACTCCGGTTCCAGGTCGTCAGGTCATTGAGTTCAAGTTCATTGATATGTCTATGACCACAAGCTCTCGCCATCACTTCTACCAATTCAACGGACGCCTGAAAAAAGTTTTTGAGACGCTTGGCAGATTCTTCAACGACCAACCTTTGCCTCAAATGATCTTTCTGGGTGGCGATACCAACGGGACAGTTATTAGTATTGCAGGCTCGCATTCCAATACAACCGATGGCCTGCAAGGCCGAGTTGGACAGGGCAATCGCGTCTGCTCCTAAAGCAAGAGCCTTGGCGAAGTCGGCGGGGATTCTTAATCCACCCGTGATGATTAAAGTCACGTCTTTTCGATCCAGACTATCGAGATGCCGCCTTGCTCTCGCCAGAGCCGGAATGGTGGGCACGGAAATATTGTCGCGAAAAAGAAGCGGCGCAGCTCCCGTTCCGCCACCACGTCCATCGAGGATGATGTAATCGACTCCCACCTCCAATGCCGCGTCAATATCTTTTTCGATATGTTGAGCGGAGAGTTTGTATCCGATAGGAATTCCGCCCGTTGCCTCGCGAACCTGGTCGGCAAATTCCTTAATCGGTTTGATATCTGTCCAGTCGGGAAAACGCGGTGGAGAAATTGAGTCTTGCCCTTCTTTCAATCCACGCACCTCAGCGATTTTGCCCTTCACTTTCTGTCCGGGCAAGTGACCGCCGGTGCCGGTCTTGGCACCCTGCCCCCCTTTAAAATGAAACGCCTGACATTGTTTGACTTTATCCATCGAATATCCGAATCGACCGGAGGCAAGTTCGTAGAAATATCTGCTGTTGGCCGCTTGCTCTTCGGGGAGCATTCCACCTTCCCCGCTGCAGATACCGGTTCCCGCCATTTCCGCACCCATTGCCAAGGCGATTTTGGATTCTTCGGAAAGCGCCCCGAAACTCATATCAGAAACAAATAAAGGAATATCCAGTTTTAGCGGTTTTTGTGCGCCGGGACCGATCACAGTTTCTGTGCCGACCGGTTCATCATCCAACAAAGGCATGGTCGCCAGTTGTGCCGTGACGAACTGGATGTCCTCCCATTTTGGAAGCTCGTGCCGGGGAACGCCCATCGCACCAATACGGCCGTGATGTCCTAGTTTCGCCAAACCCTCTCTTGCCAGTTTCTGAATATAACCGGTATAAGGCTCATCATCTGTCCCATGTGTGTCTGCATACAGTCCCAGATAATTGTCGCGTTGATAGGGCTGCGGGTGTTCTTTCTCCCATTCAAAAATTTCCGTTTCATCCACCAGCACATGGCCATCCTCGACCCAAGCTGAAAACTTGGCGAGTCTTTCCTTATTGTCATATTCACTGACACCGGTTTCGTATTTAAAATCCCAGGAATGAACGCCGCACATGATATTTTGGCCCTGGATATGTCCATCCGCCAACAACGCGCCACGATGAAGACATCGCCCGTATAAAACCGACACCTCGTCATCGTAACGAACAACGACCAAGTCCACGTTCGCCACCAAAGCATAAGAAGGTTCACGATCTTTCAGACTACTCCAGTCGGCAATCACTACCTTTTTCATTTCACTTTCTCCAGTTTCGAATTAGCGGGACTATAACCTATCATCCTTTATTCCCTTATTTCAAATCAGGATTCTTGCATTGATTTCATCAGCAAAAATTGTGATTATTAATCACATTTAAATCAACCCCGCTAAAATAGAGGAACCATCATGAGTGAAGAACTGATAGCAAACCTTGGGCCTCTGGCCCCACTGGCAGGTATTTGGGAAGGCGACAAGGGGGACGATATCGCCCCCGACGAAAACCCTCGGGAAATCGAGAACAATAAATATCGCGAACGGCTGGTGCTGGAACCTTTTGATCCGGTCAATAACCACTCGCAGACTCTATACGGACTCAGGTATTCGACCACGGCATGGCGGTTGGATGGGGAAAATCCTTTTCACGAAGAGTTGGGATACTGGCTTTGGGACCCGGCAGAAAAACAGGTACTGCGATGTTTCATCGTACCGCGTGGAGTGACTGTGATCGCAGGCGGTACGGTGGAACCGGATGCGAAAGAATTCCAATTATCCGCCGAGGTGGGATCAGCAACATACGGCATTTGCTCCAACCAGTTTCTTGATCGGGAATTCAAAACCATTCGTTATGACCTGAAGATCACCGTCCACGATGCCAACAGCTTCAGTTATGATGAAGACACACAACTTCAGATCAAGGGCCAGGACAAACCATTCCACCACACCGATAAAAACACCCTGAAACGCGTACCCTCCTGACTGGGAGTGGAATATTTTGTCCCAAGGGGTTATCCTAATTATAGAGAGGATTCTGTTCCGTCCCGATATAGAGGTGTGCCATGCTGATTGCCCCGATAGACCACAATAAAGAACCAGACCCGGAGAAACATATAAGCAGGATCAATTCTCCTTACTGGACCCTGCCCAGCAATGTTGGGCCGGGTACTTCGCAAAAATTCAATCCATCCCATTCCAGCGAAGGCGTCATCTTAAGAGTGAGAGATACCCGGCTGATGGAACGGCGCAAACATCTTTCCCCACCTGAGTCACCGGAACAGGAACGGCGTCAAAGAAATAATCGCAAATACGCTGAAGATCCTGACAATCATCACATTCTCGTCATCGCACTCGAACGCAAAGCCGGAGCACCCGACCCCTGGAAAGCCGGAGACCGCGTATCCGTCATTGCCAAATCCCGAACCACCACACCAAATGCACAACCCGAAACTGCAAAACCTCCTTTATTGACCAAAGATGAAGGCGACTATGTCTTGCACCTCAGCAAAGACTATCCCCCTGAACGCTAAGGCGATTTGGTTATCTGCTGCTCTCGACCTAAATGAACAATACCAAAGGTGAGTAAAATGGCCACCACTGCGATCCACTGGCCCCGGGTTTAGGGGTCAGTATCGGACAATACTATTTTAGTGACCACTCCTTAAATTATTCCTTCCGACTGAAGCCACCTGTAAGCACTCCTGAATAAATCAATAGGCCAAGTTCTTGACCCCTCTCCAATTTATTTAATTGCACCCTATTCTGTCCTGGGGACTGAGCAGCATATAGGAACTGACCCACTCGAAGAAATAATTGGCTCCGGGAAACTATCTCTCAAAGAGAGGCAATTATCTTTTAAACCTTGAAATCCAGGCTTGCCATACCTTGAAAAATATAAGGGAGGAGGTCTTTTTTAATCCATTGGGAAGAATGAATACCACCACAATCATATTCCTCATGGCCCGCCAATCTCAGACATCATTATTATTGATGTCAAATGATGAAGGGCATCAAGTTCACCTTTAAAGGAGTTCATAGAATAAGAACAATAATACTGTTATCAACCATACTGCTTTTTTCCGGGGTAGCTTTTGACTCCATAGCCAAAGACAATGGCAACGTAACGGAGCATAGGATGCATCATAACAAGATGCATTCTGCTGATGATGGCAGGATATCTCTGGGTCTTCCTCCGGCAATGAAGCAACATCAATTAGCGAACATGAGAGCACATGTAGAAGCAGTGCGTTCGATTGTAGGATTAATATCTGAGGGTTCATTTGACAAAGCATCGCATATCGCCCATTCCAAGCTGGGATTGACTGAGGAAATGAAAAAAATGTGCAATATGTTTGAAAATAAAGACTTCAAAGATTTAGGGTTGGCTTTTCATAAAAGTGGCGACACTCTGGGGGAGGCATTAAAAACAAAAGATATCACTAAATCTCTTGACGCACTGCACACGACAATGGGATATTGCGTCCAATGCCATGCCACTTTCCGGCAATAAATCTTTTTGCGAACCTCGGTAGGGAATTTTATTCTTTATTATGAACTGGCCCCACTATAAAGCTAAATTTGGAACGGAGGTTTTGTTTGCGGTTTTATTCTGGGCGCTATTTCTATTCAGCATATTGCCAAATCCTTCCTGGGCCGACAAGCCTATCAGTTGCACGCCCGAACCACCCTACAATGCCCCGCAGTATGTAGAACCGATAAATGAACCTGAAGTTTCCAAACTACAGCTGATCGACAACAAAGATGGAACCATTACCGATCCGGACTCCGGTCTGCTTTGGACCCAAAAAGACAGTTACGCCGATCTGGGAAAGTGCCTTACGTGGCAGGAGTCTATGGATTACGTGGAGAAATTGGACACGGCCAATTTTTCTGACTGGAGAATGCCTACTATCCAAGAACTTTCCACTCTTTATGATCCTTCCAAAGAAAACAATATGGCATGGGATCACCATCCAGAATACCCACTCGCGCTGGACGAAAAATTTTCCGATGGAGCAGCCTACTGGCTGTGGAGTAGCGACTGCAGCATTGTGGAAGGAAAAAGATGTTGCGCCAAGACTCTTTATTTTGTGAAAGGATTCATACACGTTCGCAATCTGGATCAATGCAATAATGGTGGCGTTCGCGCCGTGAGAAACTTGAAATAACCTACCGCCTCAAAAAACCAGAACTGGTCACTATGCCCGCCAGCATTCCCCATGCAGTACAGCCCTCGCAAAAATTCAAGGGATTACTGACCGCGATTCGTGCCTGAAAAAAAGGCTCCGTCTTAAACTTTCTTAACTCTTCTTTTATTTGTAATGTTTTGCTACCTTTATGCGACTGAATGAAGCATATTCATCAGCAAGTCGCTGTCTAACAATTAGCTGGCTTTAGAAAACTCTATTAGCCGGGGAAGAGAATATGAAAAAAATAATTATACTGGGGCTCATTGGCGGTTTCTTATGGGCCTTTTCCCGCTATGATCTCGGGCATTACCTGACCCTTGAATACATGAAGGGGCAACAAGCAAATTTTGCAGCCTTCTATAAGGAAAATACTCTAATAGCGATTGGCGCCTACATTGCCCTTTATATTGTGACCACGGCTCTTTCCCTGCCAGGTGCCGCCCTCATGACATTGCTGGGCGGCGCATTGTTTGGCCTGGTTACCGGAACGATTCTGGTTTCCTTTTCCAGCACCATCGGCGCAACTCTTGCTTTTCTTGTTTCACGTTTGTTGCTCCGTGACTGGGTTCAAGGCAAATTTGGAAGTTACCTGAAGTCATTTAATGAGGGCATCGAAAAAGACGGAACTTTTTATCTGTTTACGCTCCGATTGATTCCTGCTGTTCCCTTCTTCGTCATCAATCTGGTCATGGGCCTGACTTCCATGAAGACGCTATCATTTTTTCTGGTGAGCCAGATAGGAATGCTGGCCGGCACCATCGTTTTTGTAAATGCCGGAACACAACTGGCTCAAATCGAATCGTTAAGGGGTATTCTCTCGGCAGAAATTATCTTTTCTTTTGTCTTGTTAGGGATATTCCCGTTGCTGGCCAAAAAAATTGCAGGTTTCTACAAAGGAAGAAAAGTCATAAAAAGGTTCAAAAAACCAAAATCCTTCGATTACAACATGGTGGTGATCGGAGCTGGGTCAGCCGGTTTGGTGACCAGCTATATTGGGGCAGCAACCAAAGGGAAAGTCGCATTAATAGAAAAACATAAAATGGGTGGAGACTGCTTGAACACCGGGTGCGTCCCAAGTAAAGCACTCATTCGGTCAGCCAAGTTCATGGCCGATGCCAAGAAATGCCAGAAACTCGGATTTAAAAGTGCCCAGATTGATTTTGATTTTGCAGATGTCATGGAGCGGGTCCAACGGGTCATCAGAACCGTTGCACCGCATGACTCCATCGAACGATATACTTCTCTCGGAGTGGAATGCCACACCGGCGAAGCCAAAATATTATCTCCTTACGAAGTATCGGTGAATGGGAAAACTCTCACCACAAGGAATATTATCGTTGGCACCGGAGCCCGCCCCTCCATCCCCCCAATTGAAGGCATTGAAAATGTCGACTATCTGACTTCTGATACCATTTGGAATATTCGCAAACAACCGGACAATTTACTTGTGCTGGGTGGTGGTCCCATTGGTTCTGAACTGACCCAGGCGTTTGCCCGGCTGGGATGCTCCGTGACCCAGGTCCAACGTAACAAGCGACTGATCCCCAAAGAAGACCCTGAGATATCGCAAATGGTTCTGGAAAGTTTCCAGAGTGAAGGAATCAATGTCTTGGTAGGACACACCCCAAAAAGATTTTTCAAACGCGATGGAAAAGATTTTCTTGAGTGTGAGAATAGTGGAAACTCCGTCGAAGTCGAGTTTGATACTCTTCTGGTCGCGTTAGGAAGAAGGGCCAATACAACAGGATTCGGGTTGGAAGAACTGGGCATTGAGTTAACCCCGCAGAAAACGATCAAGGTTGATGCCTACATGAAAACCAATATTCCTAACATCTATGCCTGTGGAGACGTTGCAGGGCCCTATCAGTTCACACATATTGCGGCCCACCAGGCTTGGTATTGCGCCGTCAATTCGATGATAAGTCCCTTCTACAGTTTTAAAGTCGACTACAGCACTGTTCCTTGGTCAACCTTCACAGACCCGGAGGTGGCCCGGTCCGGACTGAACGAACAGGAAGCCAAGGAACAGGGAATCCCCTATGACGTCACCACTTATGGAATTGATGACCTGGATCGCGCGATTGCCGATGAAGCGGCGCATGGAATTGTTAAAGTGTTGACAGTTCCCGGAAAAGACAAAATCATCGGCGTCACCATTGCCGGGCTTCACGCTGGCGATATCATCTCAGAGTATGTTGCCGCGATGAAAAACGGATTTGGCATGGAAAAAATTCTCGGGACGATTCATATCTATCCCACTTTGGCTGAAGCGAATAAATACGCCGCCGGTAACTGGAAAAAGAATCAGGTTTCAGAAAGCACTTTGGCCTGGGGGGAAAGAATCAACCGCTGGCGCAGAGACTATTTTTAGGAAGAAGAGGGGATCAACAAGCATCCCCCTCCCAGAAAAATCCACGCCTTAAAAACATGACATCTTGATCCTTTTGCTGCCCCTCCGGCGAGAAGTGGTGAGCCGCCTCGGGACCGAACCAAGGACCTACTGATTAGGCTGTAGAAGACCTTAATTTCGACTTCAAAACGAGCTGTTTCCCCCAAGTGTCCGGCAGTTTTTTTATTTTTTTATCAGTCGATTTCACCTGAGATTTCTAACAAATTCTAGGTAATTGTTCTCCACTCAACATATCGAGCATTCGGGAGGTTCCAACTTTTGTTTTAAGGATCACCGTTTCTTGAGGCACCTCCTTAACGGTTCCAATAATTCTGGCTTGATTTCCTAATTCATCCTTTTGTAGAAGTTCCAATGTGCGTGCCGCATCCTCAGCTTTAACCAGGACCACAAACCGACCTTCATTCGCGACATAAAGAGGATCCAATCCTAAAATTTCACAAGCACCTTTCACATCTTCCCGGACAGGTATCTCAAGTTCGGTGATATTTATGGAAACTCTGGAAGTTTGTGCCATTTCGATTAAAGCTGTCGCTAATCCCCCGCGCGTCAGGTCCCGCATACAATGAATTTCAATATCGGCATCGAATAAGCTCTGGACAAGGTTTGAAACTGCCGCACAATCGCTCTCAATTTGATTTTGGAACCCCAGTCCTTCGCGAGCCGCCATGATGGCTATTCCATGCCTCCCAATATCGCCACTGATCAAAACCACATCACCCGGTTGAATACTCTTTGGATGAATCTTTAAGCTATGTTCTATAACTCCCACACCAGATGTATTGATAAAAATCCCGTCTCCTTTTCCCTTATCTACCACCTTGGTATCCCCCGTTATAATTTTAACACCTGCGTGGTCGGCAGCAGTTTTCATGGACTGAACGATAGTCCAGAGTATTTCCATAGGGAGACCTTCTTCTAAAATAAAAGCGGCAGTGAGATAAAGTGGTCGAGCGCCACACATAGCAAGATCATTTACGGTTCCATTCACCGCAAGGCTACCAATATTCCCACCGGGAAAGATGAGGGGGCGAACAACATAACTATCGGTAGTGAAAGCAAGTCTCTCAGATGGGATGTCAAACACGGCACCGTCATGTTGCGTTTCAAGTTCGGAGTTATTAAAGGCTGGCCGGAATAACTTTTCAATCAGCTGGTGCGTCAGTTTTCCACCGCCGCCATGCGCCAAGGTAATGAAAGAAGACAAGTTGATTGGAAGGGGACAGTTCAAGCCATCAATAGAAAGCATTCCTTCATTCTCATTCATGACTGAACCGATTGATAACGATAATAAGCTGCGCAAGCCCCTTCCGTCGAAACCATGGTGGCTCCGAGGGGAAATTCTGGTGTGCAGGACTTCCCAAAGGCTTGACATTCATTGGGTTTTTTTATTCCCTGTAATATGAGACCGCTGATACATTCCGATGATCTTTCCTGACTATGAATTTCGCACGAAAATTTATTTTCCGCATCGAACCGGGCATAGGCCTCTCTCAAACCCAGTCCACTTTGCGCGATCTCACCGATACCGCGCCATTGTCTGGGAACAATTTGAAACACTTCTTGAATGATTTTTTGAGCGGACAGATTGCCCTCTTTCAAAACAGAACGGGAATATTGATTTTCCACTTCGGCGCGCCCTTCTTCTAATTGTTTCACACATAGATATATGCCTTGCAGAATATCTAAAGGCTCAAACCCGGTAACAACAATAGGAATACGATAATCCTTCGAAATGGGCTCATATTCCCGGTATCCCATCACCGTACAAACATGCCCGGCCGCTAAAAAACCCTGGACGCGGTTTTCTGGAGAATCCAAAATGGTTCGAATGGCCGGTGGGACAATGACCTGAGAAACTAAAAATGATATATTTTTTATATCATCTAATTTGGCTTTGTAAATGGCCATGGCATTGGCAGGAGCTGTCGTTTCAAATCCGATCGCGAAAAAAACCACTTCCTTCTGAGGATTATCCTGAGCGATTTTAAGCGCATCCATAGGAGAGTATACGATTCGAAGATCGCCGCCTTTGGATTTAACCGTTAATAAATCCTCCCTGGAACCGGGAACACGGAGCATATCGCCAAACGAACAGAAAATCACATCGGGCTGCGCTGCTATATGAACGGCTTTATCAATCAAAGAAATCGGGGTAACACAAACAGGACATCCAGGGCCATGCAATAAAGATATTTCTTTCGGCAATAAATCCTGCAAACTGTATTTCGCTATGGAGTGAGTTTGGCCGCCGCAGATTTCCATAAGCGTCCATGATTGGGTAGTGGATTGCCTAATGGCATTGGCAAACAGATCGGCTTCTCTGGAATTTCGATACTCGTCTACATATTTCATGGGAGGTCGCCGTCAGGGTTGTCCAAAGCATTCAATTGATTCAGCGTATCAAAAACCCGATGAGCTTCTTCTTCATTAAGAACACTGATGGCAAACCCGACATGAACGATCACATAATTATCAACTTTTGCTTCAGGAACATATGCCAGGTTGACTTCTTTAAGAATTCCTCCAAAACTGACTTGACCGGTTCGCATTAAAGGATCGTCCCCGGAAATACTTGTTATTTTACCGGGTATCGCTAAACACATTGGATACCCCCTTTCTTTTTTCAAGCCAGGATGCTGCGAAAATTTGCCCCAAGGAAAGACCGCCATCGTTCGGTGGGATTCTCTGATGCCAATAGGGCCGAAAACCTTCTCGGCGCAACCGATGGATCGTCTGCTCGGTTAAATATTTATTTTGGAAACAACCCCCTGATAAAACCACCCTCTCTTCACCGACAAGCATTGCTACAGATACAATAGATTCCACAAGCGCATTATGAAATTTGGTCGCCATGAGATTTAAGCTGTGTTTTTCAAAAATATCCTCTAATAACTCATAGACCAAGGGAGCGTAATCCAGTTGATACTTCAAGTTTAAATCATAATAACCGCTCTTATTTCCCTCAAGAACGGGGACTTCAAACCCAACTTCGGTTAAGTCTACCGGATAGCAGCTTTCAGTGAGAGTCCCCTGCATTGCAAACTCAAGCTCCATAGCCGCTTGCCCTTCAAATGAATTGGTTTGCCGAACACAGATCATGGAAGCCACGGCATCGAACAACCTGCCACAGCTGGAAGTCATGGGACAATTAATTTTCTTATCAAGCATGGTTGCTAAAATAGCAACATCTTCAGGAGAATAAGATTTCAGGAGTTCGGGTCGCTCAAAAACTGTTTCTCCTAATACCTCATAAAGAAGCCCGAGGGCACTTCGTCGAGGTTCGTGAACTGCCGCATCACCACCCGGCAACGGAAACGGACGCCAACGAGCGACTCGATGAATCGACTCCGATGTAACATGAAAGAATTCTCCTCCCCAAACTGTCCCATCCAAACCGTATCCCGAGCCGTCCCAAGCTATCCCCAATAGTGGCCCTTCCAAGTCATGCTCCGCCATACATGAAAATACATGCGCAACATGATGTTGAACCGGGATGTTAGCGCTCTGATTCTTTTCGGCCCATTGAGTCGATGGATAATCTGGATGAAAATCACGAGCAACCGGGCCAGGTTCAATATCGTAAAGTTTAGCCCATGATTTAAAAGTTCTCTCAAAAGTGGATGCGGTCTGGGCGTTTCCCAAATCCCCTATATGTTGGCTGACAAAGATATTGTTGCCCTTCGCAAGCGCAATGGTGTTCTTGAGGTATCCACCTACACCCACGCAAGAAGGGATTTTATCTTTAACAGTTATCGGTAAAGGCGCGTATCCTCGAGCGCGACGCAACACTTGCCGAAGGCCCAAAACCACTCGAACCACCGAGTCGTCCACATGTCTAACGATGGGCCGGTTGTGAACAAGAAAAAAATCTACAACTCCTTGTAGACGAGTTAATGCTTCTCCCTCTTGAGTGCAAATCGTTTCTTCGGAGATATTTCCACTAGTCGCTATAATCGGAAAACCCAGCCTATCCATCAGGATGTGGTGCAATGGAGTGGAAGGCAGCATCACTCCCCAATAGGGATTCGACGGCGCCACTTCGCAAGAAATCATAGACCCTTCCCTATTGGAGTCCGTATCCAGCTTGCGTTGCAGTAAAACAATTGGTGCTTCAGGAGAAAGCAATATCTGCTCTTCCAGCGAAGACAATTCGCAGGCCTTCTTGACGCTTGGCAAATCAGGGAACATTAAAGCAAAAGGTTTTTCCTTTCGATGTTTTCGAATGCGGAGCCGACGAACGGCCTGATCGTCGCAAGCGTTGACCATTAAATGAAACCCTCCCAAACCTTTAACAGCTACGATAGCACCATCTCTCAATGCACTTACCGTTCTCTCCAACGCACCGTCCCTTTCGGACAAACAAATTCCATTAGGACCCCAAAACTCAAGATGAGGCCCGCAGTCAGGGCAAGCATTGGGTTGGGCATGAAATCTTCGGTCTCGAGGATTCTCATATTCCCGTTGACAGGCTCGGCACATTTGAAACTGCTTCATCGAGGTATGCGGGCGATCGTAGGGCAAGGATTCGATAATACTGAATCGGGGTCCACAATGAGTGCAATTGCTGAATGGATACAGGTATCTTCGGTTCGATGGATCAAATATTTCCTGAAGACACTCAGCGCAAGTAGCGATATCCGGCAAAATCAGCGTCGATTGATCGCCCGAGTTTTCACTGGCCTTTATTTTAAAATGTTCACAACCTAAAGGTTCAAGGTGAGAAGACTGCATATCGTGGAAAACCGTATTAGGAGGGCTTTCCTTTTCCAAACGCACCATAAATTCATCAAGAGCTTCACGACTTCCTTCCGCTTCGATGGATACGCCCTGAGGTGAATTTTGAACCCAGCCTTTCAATCCAACTTCATGAGCGAGCTGGTAAACGAAAGGGCGGAAGCCAACGCCTTGTAATAATCCATGCAGGGACAGCTTCACTCGATGAAGGGTCGCGGTCATAACATTTATTCTTCCACCTCTACACTGTCCAGCATTATGTCCTGGGCATATGGGTCGTCCAAATCCGTTAAGATTTCGATATCCAAATGTGCTTTTTCGGCGCAGCCTCCTCGTGCCGCCAAAACAAAGTGTTCTCTAAAATGGTCGGCAGAGATATGTGAAAGCGCGCCGAGCTTGACTTTAACACGGGTGATCTTTTTGGCCTGTTGCTCCTCTCCAATTGCATTGATCTTCCGCATCAAATCCGCCATCAACGATTGTTCGTGCATAAAGCCTCGTCAAGATAAAGAAGAAATAGTTTGTAAAATTTCGCCCACGACCAATTCCATCGCCTGTTCAACTTCAGCGGACAACATCTCACCGGGTTGAAAGTTTTTTCCTTCAATACCAAACAATTGAAGGTGGCCGGGAAGTTGATTCAAGGTTCGCGCCAGCTCAATCGCTTCTGCTACTCCAAAATTATGCGTGGAGCAAGAAAAGAATTTGGATGGGATGGGCTCCCTGGAAGCATCCAAGCAGTGAACGCTTCCGGGAGATGCTCCGGAAGACGCCGCATCGACAATCAAAACCCGGCCAAAACCTTTCCAGGCCTCCATGAGGGAAGTGCCCTCCCCGCTCTGCTCTTTAACGCTGACACGATCTAACACCATACCTTTTAACTTTCGGGCGATCAAAATTCCTACCGCATCATCGCTTCGATATAAATTACCAACGCCGATGATTAAAAATGTGCTCTCAGGTTCGCTCAATGTCTAATTTCAAAAAATGTGTCGCACAGGAAATGCACGGGTCATAGTTGCGAATGGCTTGTTCGCATTGCCAGGTCAATTCCTCTTGCGGCAAATGAATATGTTGAGGGACAAATTTCCACAAATCATTCTCAATAGTTTTTTGATTTTGAGAGGTCGGCGGGACAATCTTCGCGTCTAGAATTTTCCCCTGCTCGTCCAATCGATAGTGATGATATAAAATTCCGCGTGGCGCCTCGGTACAAGAAAACCCGACCCCCTCCTTGGGCTCAACCGGTATATAGGGCCGCTCCGGTTTTTCATAAGATCCCAGAATTCTCAACGCCTCATCACACGCATAAAGCACCTCGACACTTCGAATGACGATACTCTTAAAAGGATTCCGACACTCCTTCTGCAAACCTGCCTCCAGCGCGGCTTCCCGGACCATGGGAGATAGTTGATCAAAATTCAAACTATACCGTGCCATCGGCCCGACAAAATAAGCTCCGCGTTTCTTTAAAACTGAATGCAAGGCGTTGGAATGTTCAACGTGGGATTCCTGAAAGTGATCTTCGTACTCGGAACAATCGATATCCAATCCCCTGTTGGAAATGATGCGGCCCTCATTGAAAGGATATTCTTCCGGATTATGTAAAGCAACAAACTCATAATCTTGCTCAAATTCAGGAAACGGCAATTGAGCCGTCCAACGTACCGTTTCCAATGCCGCTTCACGCGCCCACTTAAGGGTTTCGATGAGCGACTCAAAATCCTTTTTTGGAAATACTTTATAGAATCCACCGACTCGGACATTGATGGGATGAATTTCCCGACCTCCCAGCAATGAAACAATCTGGTTTCCGGCTTTCTTTAATTTCAATCCGCGTTCAACGATTTCCTTATGATCTTTGGCCATCTTAATAGCATCCGGATAACCCAGAAAATCCGGAGCGTGCAACATATAAATATGTAGTGTGTGGCTTTCGATCCACTCACCACAATAAAGCAATCGGCGCAAATCACGCAGAGGACCCTTCACCTTAACACCCAAGGCGTTTTCCATGGCATGCACCGCACTCATCTGATACGCCACCGGACAGATTCCACAAATCCGCGCGGTGATATCCGGGGCTTCTTTAAAATCGCGCCCCCTCAGGAGCGCTTCAAAAAATCGAGGCGGTTCGAAGATCTTGAGTTTCACGTCGACGACAGCATCGTCTTTCATTTTGATATAAAGGCCACCTTCACCTTCGACCCGAGCCAGGTAATCGACTTTAATGGTTTTCTTTGTCATGCAATTCGCTTTCTTTGCGGAACGGTTCGGCGTAGGCGTTAAATCCTCGAAACGTCCGCACGATTTCTTCATTATCAGCACCCAACTTTTTCAACTGGGAACTTAACGAACCGGTATTGGTTGTTTCTTGAGGACCGAAGCACCCATAACACCCGCGGTCGTAAGAGGGGCAGAGTGCTCCACATCCGGCATGGGTGACAGGGCCCATACACATCTTCCCTTGAGCCACCATCACACAAACTGTGCCACGGCGTTTGCATTCAATACAAGTGCTGTGAGCAGGCGTATTGGGCTTACGTCCATTTATAAATGCGCTGATCACTTCGATTAACTGCATTTTATCGATGGGGCATCCACGTAATTCAAAGTCGACCTTGATATGCTCAGAAATTGGGGTAGACTTTTGCAGGGTATCGATATAAGCGGGAGTCGCATAAACAATTGAAACAAATTCCTTCACGTCCTTGAAATTACGCAGAGCTTGAATACCTCCTGCGGTGGCACACGCACCGATGGTAATCAGAAATTTAGAGGAGCGGCGGATTTTATGAATGCGCTCCGCGTCATGAGGTGTAGTGATAGACCCTTCAACCAAAGACAGATCATAGGGGCCTTTGACCACCGCCCGGGATGCCTCTGGAAAGTGGGCAATTTCAATTTCCTGGCTCACCGCTAACAGTTCGTCTTCGCAATCCAACAAACTGAGTTGGCACCCATCGCAGGATGCAAATTTCCAAACGGCGACTTTGGGTTTTAATTTCCGGGCCATCCCTATATCTCCCGAACACCAAAAAATTGTTTGACCCGGTCGTAACGAAATACCGGGCCGTCTTTACATATAAAAACCGGACCAAATTGACAATGCCCGCAAAACCCGACCGCACATTTCATATTGCGTTCCATGGTCATAAAAATCTGCTCTTCCGGCACTTCCCGGCGTTTTAATTCAAGCACAGCAAACCGCATCATCACCTCCGGTCCGCAGATCATCGCAACAGTGTTCATGGGATCAAAAGTAGCTCTCTGAACCAATGTGTTAACCACTCCCACGTTTCCATGCCATTCGCGATCTGCCGTATCGACCGTCAATTTGACCTGAACACCGTATTTCCCCCGCCAGACTTCAAATTCTTTCGTGAACAGCAAGTCTTCCGGTTTGCGGGCACCATAAAGAAGAACAATTTCCCCGAATTGGTCGCGTTGTTCTAATAACGCATAAAGAGCCGAACGTAACGGCGCCAATCCAATACCTCCTGCCATGATGATAATATCTTGTCCCTTTGACTCCTCAATCGGCCATGCACTTCCAAAGGGGCCACGCAGTCCTACGATCTGGTCTTTTTTCAATCGATGCAGGGCATGCGTTACCGTACCCACATCCCGGATAGTATGAATCATGCCTTGGCTGCCGGGTTTCGGACCGCTGATAGAAATAGGTACTTCACCGACACCAAACGCATACAACATATTAAACTGACCCGGCTGAAAAGTCACAGGAGCGGAACCGTCTTTAGGCGCAACATCCAGACTGAACGTATCATGAGTTTCCCGGATGATCTTTTGGATGCGATAGGGCCATGGCGTCATCGGACTTTGCATAAGAGGCCCCATCAATCGTTATTGCCGTAAATATCCAGTAGCTGTAACCGCGTCGCTTCCATAGTTTGCCCGATAACCGGGAGCAATCGACTGAGAAGCTCATAGCCCAAGGTATGATCTTCCCCACATTTTGTTCTGAGACACCTTCCATCCAGAACAATCGCGCGCGTCAACTCCACTGCTTGCGCGTCAAACTGCCAATGGTAGGGCGGAACCAGCCAGGCCCAGCCGAGGATCTCACCATCACTGACGGTTTGTACCGTAATCGGTTGTTTCCCCGGAGGGCAAACTTCCAAGGCCACCTTCCCCTCCCTGATGATATAAAACATATTCGCTTCCTCATCCTGTCGATAAATAAACTGACCGGCTTCAAACCTGACATTGGAAGCACACCCGGTTATCAGGGCAAGATATTCGGCTTCGAGACCCTCGAAGAAAGGATGATGGGCAAGAATCGACTCAAGAGATTTCATGATGTTCCTCTTTGCCTTAAATTGGTTTTGAAGTTTGAGTTTCTGAATCGCGTATCTGTGGAATTTCCTCCGTCAAATCGATGGCAACCGGGCACCAGGTGATACATCGACCGCAACCGACACAACCTGATGAGTCGAACTGATCCTGCCAACTGGCGAGTTTATGTGTCAACCACTGCCGATACCGGGATTTCGTTGAAGCTCGAACCTCGCCGCCATGCATATAGGTGAAGTCCATGGTGAAACAGGAATCCCATTTTTGCCAACGCTCAGCATGAGTACCGGTAATGTCCGTCACATCTTCTACTGTAGAACAAAAACAAGTTGGGCACACCATTGTGCAGTTGGCGCATGATAAACAGCGCTCCGCGATATCATCCCAGCGTGGGTGTTCTAAATTTTCGTAAAGCAATTCTTTAATGCGGGTAGTGTCCAAAGTCCGACCCATTTGCCCGGAAGTTTTCTCAACTACATCTTCCGCCTGCTTTACCTCCTCATTCTGCGCCTGCCGATGGGTGACCTGTTGCAAACAAGCGGCTCCCCGATCACTTCCCACTTCAACCACAAAATAGTGGCGGTCATTATCCAGAATTTCAGTGAGCGCTAAATCAAATCCAAATTCAACTTTCGGCCCTGTATTCATGGAAACACAAAAACAAGTTCCACCGGCCTGACCGCAGTTGACCGCAACAAAAAAAGCATTTTCTCTGCGAACCTGATAAACCGGGTCGATATATTTATCATTGAGAAAAACTTTGTCTTGTATAGCAATTGCATGCATCTCACAGGAACGGACTCCAATAAAAGCAAATTTTGGGGATTCAAGTTTTTCAGGTTTTATCTCAAAATCATTTCCTTCTGCATCGGCACTCCACAAACGTCTTTCCGGGGGATGTAGAAATTTTTTCCAGGAGTGCGGCCCCACCGCATAACCAAACAGAGACTTATCCGAACGCCTTTTCAATCGGTAAACACCACCATCCTGCTCATCGGTGAACCCTTCAGGAAGATCTTTTATTGACTCCAACTTTTCATAAACAATGGCCTCCTCACGAACCGTAGGCCCAACAACCTGAAACCCCATGCCAGCTAAGCTGGTAATAAGTTGATTCAAGCCTTCTCGGTCAATGGTCACGGGTTTATTCATTGAGCTGCAATCCTTTAAAGGAAAC